>NZ_JBCIYV010000003.1:0-793569 GCF_050455525.1 Rhizobium sp. 0TCS1.26
CGGTAGCTCGTCAGGCTCATAACCTGAAGGCCGCAGGTTCAAATCCTGCCCCCGCAACCAACGACACTTGTAAATTCCCCACTCTGAATATCAATGTTCAAGCTCCTCGCCATAACGGTCGAGGAGCTTTTTGCGTTTGTGCTCCGTGTCGATCTCGCCGGACGCAATCCGCGCCAGCAGATCGTTCCGGGCAGCGGCCACGGACTGCTGCTGCACCACATCGATCACATCCATTGATGCCATGATGTTGGCGATGTCGCCATGCACCTGCAGGGATGCCGGCTGGTTGCCGGGTTCGGGACGGCGGCGCGCCGTGGCAGCCCGTACCGAGAACATAAAGCAGGCCGCTGACGACCTCACGCACATCGACCTCACGCTCGTGGCCTCCGCGTTTGGCAGGCGGGATCCAAGGCCCGCCCAGCGCCCAATCCGCCTGCGTCAAACTCCTGGGATAGCACAGACCATCGCGGTTGTATGTCCCTGTCCACGGTTTGCCTTCGTCCACGTTGCTTCCATGCTCCGCCAAGACAAGTGAACTGCAAGGAATCACAACCTATTCATATCATTCAAGTTCAATGTGGACCGTCTCTCAAGAGACCAGACAGCTGTCGCCGGTTAAGAGCTGGGGGAACAGCCGCACCACTGGGCGATAATGGCGGCCGTGGCTGCCACGAAGCGCACGTGATCATCGGCGCTGACCCATTCGTCTGTCCCGCCATTCTGGCTGAGGTCTCCGCAGAGCGGACCAAGACCGATTGTGGGAACGCCTTTCTGGACAATCGGGTTTCGGATGTCGCTCCCGGTGTGCATCGGGTTGATCCAGGGTTCTTGTCCGGAGACAGCCAGCACCGACGATCGCGCGGCCGCCACCAGAGGATGGTCGGCATCGACTTCAGCGCCGGTCACGCCTGAATCCCAAATGATCTTCGGGGGATTTGCGCGCAGCCACTCGTCAGCATTGGCGGCGTCCGCAACGGTCTGTTCAATGGCCAAGCAGACTTGGCTGAGTGTCTCGGGTGGCGGAAAGGCCAGCGCTGCGCCGAGCGTGCATTGCTGGGCGAGCCGCGACAGCCGTTTCGGATCTCCGGCTGAGATGGAAGACATCATCAGGTTCGTCGACCGGTTGACCTGAGCCTCGAGCCGGGGATGGCTGACGGTTTGCATGCGTCTGGCATTCAACTCGGTCAACGCTCTCCAGATGATGAAGGCTTTGTCGATTGCATTGATTCCGAGATGCGCGAACGCAGTCTGCAGCGGCTCCGTTGTTGGCGGCTGCCTCCCGTCGACGACGATGCGGAACTCGACCTGGCCCGATGTGAAGGCTTTTATCTCTTTCATGCCGACGCCAGATTCTGCCGGATGAAGATAGACGGCTGCATCCGCAAGCAGCCCGTTCTGCAGAAGGTGGGAAACGCCGCGTGCATGGCGTTTGCTGGGAGTGCTGGCGATGAACACGTCACCTGCCGGCTGCAGGCCAAGCGATAGGAGCAGGTCGAGCGCCTGCAGGCCGGCGGCAATGCCGGAAAGATCGTCGGCGACGCCCCACCCATACAGTCGGTCGCCTTCGATTGCGCCTTTGAACGGATCATACTTCCAGCGGTCAATGCCGGCCACGGGCTCGCCGTCGGGATGCGCAAACAAGATCAGGCTGCGGCCGCTGCCATTTCCCTTGTAGTGGGCGACAACGCTGGACCGGGGTTGCGGATCAATCGCCGCCTCGCCCGCAAACTCTTCGATCATCTTGACATCGGCGGGATTGTACTCATGGGCGGCAACCGCGCATCCAAGCGCGTTGGCGTTTCGGCTGAACAGATTTTGGACAGCGTCTTCACCTTGGCCGCCGGTCGCGATGTATTCCTGCAGTGACGAGACGATCGAGCTGCTGCGGCGCTGCGCCTCATCTCGGATTCGATCGATCATCGGTGTCATGCAGGCATCCTAGATTGCAAGGGGAGCGGAGCGTCTTCGAAGAAGGCGAATGACGCTAAATGTCGTGTAGTCGATCGGGTCGTGGTCGACCGGCGCGTTCCGGCCGCCAACGTGCAAAGACACCGGCCCGGAGTCGGACAAGGCTTCTATGTGAAACCATGCCTGTGTCGCGGTGGGATCCGCGACAAGTGCGACCGTTGTGCGGTCAAGGCCAAGGCCGGCGAGTGCGGCCCCGGTCACGACGTTCAGATGGCCGGGAAAGAGCCTCGCAACTTCGCGGGCGCTGGCTTCCAGAAAGGTGAAGGTGCTTTGGAGGTCATTCAGGTCTACAAGATGTCCGGCCTTCATGGCCCGCCACCGTTCGGTCGGATAGCCGACCGTCACCGTGACCCCCGTCAGTCCGTTTTCACGGGCGGCAGCCAGAAAGCCGATCGATCCCAGCGCACCGGCAGGGATCTCGATCCTGCCTGCCCCTCTTGAGGCCGCAGCGAAAAGCAGGGCCTCCGTTTGCACGTCTGCAAAGGCGCCGAGCGACAGCGGAATGATGTCGCAGCCGGCAGCCAGAAGCTGTGGCCCGTCATGTTTGAGAGTTTCCGCCGATGCACATTCGACCGCGACATCCAGCCTTGCCTCGAGAAAGGGCTGGATATCGGTGCAGATGATCGCATCCGGTGCGATTTTCGTTGCCATCTCGATATCGCGTTGACGGACGAGAAGAGCCGCAAGATGCGGCCCGTCTGCAGACCCGGAGAAGCGCTCGGCCAACCGCATGCCGATTGGCCCAAATCCGATGATGCCCAGACGCTCCCGGCTCTGAGGCATGCCGTTCAGCATGTCATTCATCTGATGCTCGGTCAGGCTGGGCCCGAGCCCTTGATCGCAAACTGTTGCTCTTCGATGGTCAAGACACCATAGCGCTGGAACAGTTCATCATAGTAGCCGGATTTCCGCAGCCCGTTCAGGGCATCGGCTGCTGCTTCGGCCAGAGTTTTGTCGGCAAAAGCGAGGCTTGCTGTCTGAGGGAAAAGTCCTGAGACCGCGCGGGTAAAATCGTCTCGGTCTTCAAGGTATTTTGCCGTCGCATCGATGGAGGTCGCCGCATCGACCTGGCCAGCGCGAAGAGCCTGAAAGGCTTCCGAGAAGTTGTTGAAGACGCGCACGGTGATGCCTGGAAGGCCAGCATTTTTCAGCATGGTATCGACTTCACGGGTACGCCGCTCTTCCACGCCGCCAAGTTCGACGCCAACGGCAAGGCCCGCCATCTCTTCCCACTTGGTGACGTTCTTCGGATTTCCCTTCGGCACGAGGAAGCTGATCGCGGCGCGCTCATAGGGGATCATGTACATCAGCTTGGAGCGTTCTTCGGTCCAGTAGATGCCGGTATTGATCATGTCCCAGCGGCCGCTTGCAAGTCCGGGGACCATGGTTGCAAATTCCACTTTGACGTATTCGGGCGTCAGGCCAAGCCTGGCGGCCAACTCCTTGCCGAGCTCGATGCGCATGCCTTTCACTTCGCCGGTCTGATCGACAAACTGCAGCGGCGGCAGCGTCGGGTTGGTGCTCATTACGAGCGTGCCGGCTTTGATGATGTGGGGCGGGGCAAGCTTTCCCTGGGCAAAGGCAGCGCGCCCACCCAATGCAAGACCTGCGCCGGTGGCCCCAGCACCGATCAAAAGGTGGCGACGAGACAGTTTGGCATGATGGGTCGAATGTCTGCGATCAGTGCTCATTGTTTTGTCCCACTCTGGTTCTGGCCACGATGCTGATGCCTGTTGTATTATGACGGTATACCAGTTATATGCGGAGTCAAGCGGCCAGTTTGCTGTAGCGCCCGTTTGCGGCACATCACATCAGCACCCGAGATCAGGTGTGGGACATTCGGAGCAACGACATGCCGGACAGGGTACAGACGGTGCGGGGACCGCTTCACGCGCAAGAGCTTGGAATGGTCCTCATGCACGAGCACATACTGTGCGATCTGACGCCTGCGGCACGCCGCGTCGCGCCTGCGAAAGAGGTGGTGATCACGCTGGACAACGTCTTTGACGTGACCTATCGGCCCAATGATTACCCTGGAAACCATCGGCTGCAGGATCTGGGGATCGCAGCCAGCGAGGTCGCGCGTTACCGTGCCGTGGGTGGCAGCACGATCGTCGAGATGACGACGGGCGGTCTCTCGCCTGATGTCGACAATCTCCGACATATCAGCGAGCAGACGGGCGTCCACATTGTGGCTGGCGCCGGGTTTTACACGGAGGCTTATCAGGACGCGCAGACCTTGAGCCTGTCCGTGGAGGCGCTGACCGAGATCATTGTCTCGCAGCTTGTCGAGGGCGCGTGGGGCACCGATGTCTGCTGTGGCATTATCGGGGAAATCGGCTGTTCCTGGCCGTTGACCCCATTCGAGCGGTGGTCGTTGCAGGCGGGTGCCCGTGCGCAGGTTCAAACAGGAGCCGCCATCACCGTGCATCCCGGCCGGCATCCGGACGCCCCGGCGCAAATCCTCGACATTCTCGAGCGGGCTGGCGCCGATCCCGCCCGGGTCATTATCGATCACATGGACAGGACATTCACCAGTGTCGATCAGGTCGTGGCGCTGGCGCGGCGCGGCTGCGTGGTCGAGTATGATTTCTTCGGCATTGAGCAATCGCAATATTGGCTCGGTACCGCGGACCTTCCAACCGACTGGATGCGGATCCATGCGATCCGCCGCCTCTTCGACGAGGGGCTGGCCGACAATGTCGTTGCTGCCCACGATATTTGCACCCGCTCCCGCCTTCAGTCCTATGGCGGCCATGGCTATGGGCACATGTTGCGCAACGTCGTCCCGCTGATGCGCGATCGAGGGTTCGCTCAGAGCGATATCGACAAGATGCTAATCGATACGCCCGCACGGCTTTTGACCTTTGCCTGACGGACGTCAGCTCGCGCTATCAACCGCAAAGCGCCAGAGACTTCGCATGTGGATTTGAACGGCCGCGCGGGCGGCGCTTCCGTCTCCAGCTGCAAGTGCGTCAAGAATCGCCAGATGCTCACTGAGGTCGGGTTTCGACCTCTCGGCCAGCCTGGCAATCTCAAACATCTGCGTTGTAACCCTAAGTTCGCGGATGAGCCTTGCCAGGACCTCGTTGCCACAATGCTTGCTAAACAATTGATGGAACCGGTTGTCGGAGACCCAGTGGCTTTCGATGTCGTACCAACTCGTTGTCTCGAGCAGATCGATTTCCGCGCGCACGGAAGCTAGTTCCCGGTCCGGGATGCGTCCAGCCGCAAGCATTGCGGCCTCACCCTCAAGGAGTTCACGCACATTCAGACTCTGCAGATATTCACCCAGATCCACATGCCGGACGCTGTAAGACTGTCCGGATGCCTTGACGATCAGACCCTCTCCCTCCAGGCGCTGCAGGGCTTCGCGAAGGGGCGTCCGCGAAATATTCAAGTGCTCGGCAAGCCGTGCTTCGTAGATCAGCGCGCCACCGCGAAGCTCGCGCTTGCGGATCATGTCGGCAATCACCGTGTGCGCCTTGAGGGAAAGCCTCGGCTTTTCCCCTGTGCACGTCGCATCTGATATCGCCCTCATCCCCGTCACACCCCTTCTGTGGCCCTCACTCATTGACGATGAGGTGCATGCGCGCGAAAGCCAGGAGGCTCTCGATATGCGCCGCAGTTGCCTTCAGGGCTGCCTCAGGATCCTTGCGCTGCAGGGCGTCGATGATCAACAGATGCTCGGTTGAATCCGGTTTCAGACGATCTTTCAACTGGCCGATCTCGAACAGGCGCGTGGAGGCGCGCAGGTTGCGCAGCACCACGGCCATGACCTCATTGCCACAATAGTCGATGATCAGGTTGTGCAGGTGATCATCGGAAAACCAGTGTGCATCTGTGTGGTAGGCGGTTGCGCCCATGAGCTCGTCGATTTCGCGGCGCACCTCGATGAGCTTGCGACCCGGAATGTTCGGCATGGCCTGAACCGCCGCGTGCGGTTCAATGAGAAGACGCAGCTTCAGGCTCTGAATATATTCGCCAATATCGACCTGCCGCACCACATAATTGCGACCGTCGCCCTTATGAACCATGCCTTCGCCTTCCAGCCGCTGCAGGGCTTCGCGCAAGGGTGTCCGCGACACACCGAGCAATTCGGCAAGTCTTGCCTCGACGATCACGTGACCGCCGCCAAGGCGGCGATGGCGGATCATGTCGGATACGGCGCTATAGGCGAGGGCGGCAAGCTTGTGGCCGACCTCCTTTGGCGCCTTTGCGATCCAAAGATTGATATCAGGCTGCGTCACGATGCATCGCCCCCCAAGCTGCCATTTCTATTCCGGGTGGATATCGCCCGAAAGCCTTTTCTTGCCCCAACGCATGGTTCATACCGAGCAAGGTTGTCAAATATAGTGGATTCGAGCCCATGGATGCGAGCATCACGGCAGACAGAAGCCTTGCCGATGAAACCTATCGGGCACTGCTTGAGGAAATCCTTTCGGCGCAACTGGCTGGCGGTGCAGTCGTTCAAGAACGGCGGCTTGCAGCACGCCTTGGCGTTTCCCGCTCGCCCATGCGCGATGCGCTGGGACGTCTTGAGGGACAGGGGCTCCTGGTCCGCAATGCCAAAGGTGTTCTCACCGTGCGGGTGATTACGCTTGCCGATTACCTCAACAGCGTCGCCATGCGCATGCTCGTCGAGCCAAGCGCTGCAGCGCAGGCCTGCCCGTCGATTGCTACGGAGACCATTGCGCAACTGTCCGCCATGCTGAATGCCATCGAGGCGGATCCGGATCCGGATCCCAACGTCGTCTGGACTTTCGACGACGCGCTGCATCAGGCAATTGCCGAAGCGAGCGGCAATCCGTTCATGGCTGACACGATCCTCCAGATGCGCCGCTACACCACCATCTTCGAGCGGCAGCGCAAGCTTGCCCAGCGCAAGCCCGGTCTCTCCGATCATCAGGGCATCATCCAGGCGCTGATCGATCGAAACGCCGACGCGGCCCGCACCGCGATGGCGCTCCACCTTGAACGGGTACGCCAGAACATCCTCGCAACCTATTGAGCGGCGAACGCCGGTCTCTTTGTACAGACATTTCAAATTTCGCGCGCCTGACGGAAACATGTTGCAGAGAAACCGACCCTTGTGTATGAAATTGGTATACCAAATGAATGCCAAGCTTGCAAGCATTCACCGGTTGGTCCGCTAGAAGATCACAGAAAGCCAGAGGGTTTTTATGTCATTCCGCACCATTTCACTCGCATCCGTTCTGTTGGTTTCCACGGCAGCGTCCGCCTTTGCGCAGACCTGCACGCCGAAGATTGCCGATTCCGAGCTGGTCAAGCCCGGTACGCTCACCATGTCGACCAACCCTACCCTGCCGCCGTTGCAGTTCGTCGATTCCACGGGCGAGCTGAAGGGCATGCGCGTCGAGCTTGGCAGAGAAATCGCCAAGCGCCTTTGCCTCACCCCGGACTATATCCGCATCGAATTTTCGGCGATGATCCCCGGCCTTCAGGCTGGTCGCTGGGACATGATCAACACCGGCATCTTTTTCACCGCTGAACGCGCTGCGATGATGCAGATGATCCCTTACGAAGACCAGGCAATCAGCGTGTCCGTCGCCACCAGCAATACCGCCGTCAAAGACAAGGACGGCCTCGACGGACTGCGTGTGGGCGTTGAAATCGGGGGGTTCGAAGAAACCAAGACCCGGGCGCTTGATGCCGAACTGAAGGCCGCCGGCAAGAAGGGTCTCACAATCCAGACCTTCGACAACTTCGCACTGGCCTATCAGGCACTGCGTGCCGGCCAGGTCGAGGGCGTGGTCTCGATCGACGGCGTCGCAAAGGAATACGACACCCGTGGCGACTTCCGCCGTGCAGTCAGCGGCCTGTATCCTGCACCGGTTGCCGTGGCGTTCAAGAGCACGACGCTCGCGGACGCCGTGTCGGGGGTCCTGAAGGAGATGAAGGCCGATGGTTCTCTTGGCAAGCTGTTTGACAGCTACGGCATGCCCATGGTCACGAGCGACTATTCGGTTAAGGGCCCTGGCCGCTGATTTGAACGGTTCACCATTCTGATGGGTGCCGGCTCCAGCCGGCACCGCAACAGCTAGAAGGTCCCTGCCATGTCATTCTGGAGCTGGTCCGGCTTCTTCGATTACCTTGTCAATCCGTTCGTCTTGGGCGGCGTTGTCACCACGGTCTGGCTGACCTGCATCTCCTTGGTGTTCGGTCTGCTCCTCGGCTTCATCGTGGCGCTGATGCGCCGCTCAAAGCTCAGGGTTATCCGGAGCGTCGGCTGGTTCTATATCTGGCTGTTCAGAGGCACCCCGTTGCTGGTGCAGTTGATCGTAATCTATACGGCACTGCCACAGCTCGGCATTCGTTTTTCGGTTGTCGAGGCGGCGTTGATCGGGCTTGCGCTGAATGAGGCGGCCTATCTTGCGGAAATCATCCGCTCGGGAATCGAAGCCGTGTCCGAAGGCCAGTCGCGTGCGGCAAGGGCACTGGGAATGACGGAGCGCCAGATCATGCGCTATATCGTCATGCCGCAGGCCTTCAAGGTCATCATCCCGCCGCTCGGCAACTCGGTCAACGGCCTGCTCAAGACGACGTCGGTCACCTCCGTTATTTCCATGGAAGAGTTGCTGCGTCGGACCCAGGTGCTGATCCAGGAAAAGTTCATGGTGCTCGAACTCTTCGCGGTTGCAGCCATCTACTACCTCCTGCTGACGACACTTTGGGATTTCGTTCAGCGGCGCATCGAAAAGCGCTTCGGCCAGTCGACCGCACAGGTCCAGCTTACCGACAAGCGTTGAATTCAATAAAGGATAAAGTGCATGTCTAAGACGTTTCGCGGTGTCTTCACCGTGATGATCACGCCCATTAATGCAGACGGCAAGGTCAACCTGGAGGCGCTTGCCGCGTTTACCGACTGGCAGATACGTGAAGGTGTACACGGGCTCATCCCGCTTGGTTCGACGGGTGAGTTTCTCTCTCTATCCGAAGAGGAATGGGATGCAGTTGCACGCACTGTGATCGAAACCGCCGCCGGTCACGTTCCCGTATTGATTGGGACCGGCGCTGAAGACACCCGCGAAGCTGTCCGCTTGAGCCGCAAGGCCGAAGCGATGGGCGCTGACGGCGTGATGATCATCCCGCCGTTTTATTCGACGCCGACCGATGACGAACTGGTCGCCCATTACCGCACCATCGCCAGCTCTATCTCCATTCCAATCATGGTTTACAACAATCCGGCCACCACCAATGTCGATATGAAGCCGGAGCTTCTGGCCCGTATCGCGGAGATCGACGGCTGCGACTATGTCAAGGAATCGACGCTCGAAGTAACCCGCATCCGCGATATCGTGCGTCTCGCCGGCGACACCATGACTCCGTTTGGTGGGATCCTCGGTTTTGAATCCTTCGTTATGGGGGCGCAGGGCTGGGTGGCCGTCGCATCGAATGTCGCACCGGCAGCCATGGCGCGCATCTTCACGTTGGCAGCGGACGAGAAGAAATATGACGAGGCACGTGCGCTCTATCTGGATTGGTTGCCGATCATCCAGGCGGTGGGCGGACAGGCTTATGTTGCCGGTTCCAAGGCGCTGCTGAACCATATGGGTTTTGACGCCGGATCGCCGTTACCACCACGTCTGCCTCTGCCGGCGGAGCAGGATGCCGCCATGAAGGCACTGGTCGAGCGTTTCGACCTGCGTTTCCAGCAACACTGAGCCGGAGACGAACGCATGCCCGCAGCGACCTTGAAGGATGCCAGACCGACCGTCCATATCGATGGCGTCGCGCATCGTGTCGATGCGGGCCTATCGGTCGCCGCAGTCCTCACAGGGCTCGGTCGTGTCGATTTTTCCACAGATGCTGCCGGCGCCAGGCGCGGTGTGTTCTGCGGCATGGGCGTCTGCCAGGACTGCCTGGTCACGGTGGATGGCCGCACCAGCCAGCGATCTTGCATGACGCCGGTGGAGGACGGCATGCGCATCGCGCGCCAGCAGGCGCGCCCTGACATTGCGTCGAGCGACCTCGCTGACCTCAGGCCGGTGCCGGCAAGCCTTGATGAACTTCGCATGGATCTGCTGGTCATCGGCGCCGGTCCAGGTGGTCTGGCTGCGGCCGTGGCTGCAGCAGAGGCAGGCGCCTCCGTCACAGTGGTTGATGAGCGGCACACCTCCGGTGGCCAGTTCTACAAGCAGCCCAATACCGCTGCTGCACGCCTGGCCCTGAGCGGAGACCGTCAGGCCGGCGAGGGTGCCGAGCTGATCGCAAAAGCCCGTTCCCTCGGGGTGTCCTTCCGTTCAGGGGTCACCGTCTGGGGTGCAGCGCACGGCGAGGATGGCCGACCGGTCATTTCCTGCCTTGGCCCCGATGGCGCATTCTACTGTCGCCCAACAATGCTCGTCATCGGCACAGGTGCCTTCGAACGACCAACTGCCGTTGCCGGGTGGACGCTGCCCGGCGTCATGACGGCGGGTGCGGCGCAGACCTTGCTGCGCAGCTATGGCACGCTTCCCGGCAAACATATCCTGATCGCCGGCAATGGTCCGCTGAACATTCAGGTTGCAAGCGAGATCGTGAAGGCCGGTGGCGACGTTGTCCGTCTGGCGGAACGCGCAAAGGCACCATGGAGCCGTCCCGTCGAAGCACTCGCTCTCCTGCGGCATGACCCGGCGCTTGCGCTGAAAGGCCTGAAGGACATCGCCAGGCTCGAGCGGGCAGGCGTCAGGCTCGCATGGCAGACGCAGGTGTCCCGTATCCACGGAGACGGGCGCGTGGAGGCCGTGACGCTTTCGGGTCCGGCTGGCGAGACCACGGTCGATATCGATACCGTCCTGCTGGGTGGCGGGTTTACGGCGTCCAACGAGTTGTCGCGTCTGCTGGGTTGCACCCACTCCGTCTTGCAAAACGGAAGCCTCAAGGCCGATTGCAGCGAAGATGGTGAAAGTTCGCTGCCTCATATTCACATTGTCGGCGAAGCCGCGCGTTTCGGCGGTGCCCATGTTGCGATGGCCGAAGGCAGGCTGGCTGGTCAGTCCATTGCTGCCAAGCTCGGGCTCAAGATCTCCCCAGACAGTGCGGCTCGTCAAAAGCTGGCACGTGCCAAAAGCTTTCAAGCCGCGCTGTGGCAGTTGTTCGAACCTGCGGCAGCGCCCTTGGCGCCGTCGGATGCCGTTCTCGCCTGTCGCTGCGAAAGCGTAGCGATCGGCACGCTGAAGGAGGTCGCCCGTCAGAGCTTGCCGGATATCGCCACGCTGAAGCGCCTGACGCGTGCCGGCATGGGCCGTTGCCAGAGCCGCTACTGTGGCCACACGCTGACGGCGCTGGCCGGCCGGCCAACAAGCGAGACCAATGGTCTGCTTGCACCACAGATACCGCTACGCCCTGTGCCCATTGCCGCGCTCGCGGTCGAGAAACCCGAATGGGGAGGCCACAAACGCGCGCTTTTGCCGGAGCGTCCGCCCCTGCCGCATCCGGATCCCTTGCCACTGGGTGAAGCATCGACCGTCGTCATTGGTGCAGGCATTGCGGGGCTCTCCACCGCGCTGTTTCTAGCCGAAGCTGGCGAGGATGTCGTCCTGCTTGAACGCGGCTTTCCAGGCGGGCTGGCCTCGGGTGGCAATGCCGGAAGTCTGCATGCCCAGCTGCTGTCGTTCGATCACGGTGCCCGCGCTGAAGGTGGCGGCGGCGCGGCGGCGCGAACGCTGGGCCTTCAACGGGATTCCATTTTCCTATGGCAGGCGCTGGAAAAGAAGCTCGGTCGGGATTTCGAGATGAAGATCACCGGCGGCCTCATGGTGGCCGAAACCGACGCGCATATGCGGTTTCTGGAGGAAAAGACACAGCTCGAACGGCAAAGCGGTATCGAATGCCACGTCATCGGCCGTGACGACTTGCGCAACCTCGAACCGCAGCTCTCGCCCCTGATGATCGGCGCGTCCTACTGCCCGCTCGAAGGCAAGATCAATCCGCTGGTTGCGACCCGTCATGTGCTTGACGGGGCTGTGGCCGCCGGTACCCGGATCTGCGACCGGACAGAAGTGCTGTCGATCCGTCAGGACCAAGGCGTATTCGAAATCATAACCTCAAGAGGAATTTTGCGGGCAGGGCGGGTGGTCAACGCAGCGGGTGCTTTTGCTGCCCGCGTTGGCGCCATGCTGGGTCTCGATGTTCCGGTATTCGGTGCGCCTCTGCAAATGGTGGTGACCGAAGCGGCCGCACCGGCAATCTCGCATCTGGTTGCCCATGCTGATCGGCACCTGACCCTGAAACAGGCGGCCAATGGCAATTTTTTGATTGGTGGCGGTTGGACGGCAGGGCTTGATCCTGTTCACCGTCACCCGCGCCCCATGTTGTCCAGCCTTGAGGGCAATCTCTGGGTGGCGCAGCATGTCGTGCCGGGCCTGCGCAAGCTGCATGTCATCCGCAGCTGGGCCGCCATGAACATCAATATCGACGGCGCGCCGATCCTGGGCGAGCATCCCGGCATGCCCGGCTTCTTCAATGCTGTCACGTCCAACGGTTATACGCTCGGGCCGATCGTTGGCCAGCTCACGGCCGACCTGGTGCTGAGCCGCGACCCCGGCCGCGACCTTTCGGCTTTTTCCATCACCCGTTTCCAAGGAGGGCGATCATGATCGAGATCACCGGCGTCACCAAATATTACGGCAATTTCGCCGTTCTCAAGAATTGCTCGACGCGTGTCTCTAAGGGTGAAGTTGTCGTGGTCTGCGGCCCGTCCGGCTCTGGCAAGTCGACACTGATCAAATGCGTCAATGCGCTGGAGCCAATCCAGGAGGGTTCGATCCGTGTCGATGGCATCGAGGTCAACGACTCGGCAACGGACCTGCCGGACCTGCGCTCGCGCGTTGGGATGGTGTTCCAGAATTTCGAACTTTTCCCGCATCTGACAATCGAGGCCAATATCATGCTGGCGCAGCGCATTGTCCTCAACCGCAGCGAAAGCATTGCCAAACGGCGGACGATGGATCTGCTCGAGCGGGTGGGCATGCCCGGGCACGCCCACAAATATCCGGGCCAGCTGTCCGGCGGCCAGCAGCAGCGCGTCGCGATCGCCCGGGCCTTGGCCATGAATCCAAAAGCCATGCTGTTCGACGAGCCGACCTCGGCGCTTGACCCTGAAATGATTTCCGAAGTGCTGGACGTCATGACAAGTCTTGCCAGCGACGGCATGACAATGATGGTCGTCACCCACGAAATGGGCTTTGCCCGCCGTGTCGCGACCCGGATGATCTTTATCGACCAGGGCGAGATCGTGGAAGATCGGCCGACAGAAGAATTCTTCGACAACTGCCATAATCCCCGCACAGAGGCTTTCCTCAGCAAAATCCTCCATCATTGAGAATTTCAGATGACCCAATTCGACCTCATCATCCAGGGCGGGACGATTGCAACCGCCTCTGACATCTTCAAGGCGGACGTCGGCATCGTCGGCGGCAGGATTGTCCAGATCGGTGAGAACCTTGTCGAAAATGCGCAGGCCGGCGACGTCCAGATCATCGATGCCAGCGGAAGATATGTCCTGCCAGGCGGCATCGATAGCCATGTCCACATTTCCCAGCCGTCCGGCGAAGGCATCGTGATGGCCGACGATTTTGAAAGCGGCACCCGCTCGGCACTCTTCGGTGGCAACACCATGATCATGCCCTTCTGCCTTCAGGAAAAGAACGGGCCGATGCGTGCGGCGCTGAATGCCTATCACGAGCTTGCCGAGGGCAATTGCTATACGGATGTCAGCTTCCACCTGATCGTTTCGGATCCGACGGATACGCTCTTGAGCCAGGAACTGCCGGCGCTTGCCGCTGACGGCTATGCCTCGTTCAAGGTGTTCATGACCTATGAGGGTCTGCGGCTCAACGATGCCGAGATCCTGAAGACGCTGGACGTTGCCCGCTCCACCGGCGCAACCGTCATGGTTCATTGCGAGAACGAGGAAGCGATACGGTTTCTGATTGCCCGGCACGAAGTCGCCGGCGACGTTGCACCGCGTGCCCATGCCTCGACGCGGCCGGTTGCGGTTGAGCGCGAAGCCACGCATCGTGCGCTGACACTTGCCGAAATTGTCGATGTGCCCATCGTGATCGTGCATGTCTCGAACGGCGAGGCGATGGACGAGATTGCCCGTGCCCGTGCCCGCGGGATCAAGGTTGTCGGTGAGACTTGCCCGCAATATCTGATGCTGACTGCCGATGATCTGGATGGCATGGACTGGGAAGGGGCAAAATTCGTCTGCTCGCCGCCGCCGCGCGACAAGGCGGCCCAGGAGGAATGCTGGAGAGGCATCGAGACCGGCCTGTTCGATCTGTTCTCCTCCGATCACTGCCCGTTCCGCTACGATGATGAACGCGGCAAGCGCACGCCCAAGGGGCTGGAAAGCTTCCGCCACATCCCGAATGGCATTCCCGGGGTCGAGACACGCCTGCCAATCCTGTTTTCGGAGGGCGTCATGAAGGGCCGCATAGACCTGCCGCGTTTCGTGGCACTGTCGGCGACCAATCATGCCAAGACCTATGGCCTCTATCCCGAGAAGGGCACGATCGCCATCGGAGCCGATGCTGACATTGCCATATGGGATCCGTCCGTCACCCGCACGATCCGCCACGCCGACCTGCACGACGGCGCCGACTATTCGCCTTATGAGGGTATCGAGATCACCGGCTGGCCGACTACGGTCATTCTTGGTGGCCGCGTGATGATCAGCGACGGCAAACTCGTCGGGAAGAAGGGCGATGGGGCCTATCGTTCAGCCCGTGCGCGCGGCGCGAAATCCGTTTGAACCGATCAGGAGATCAGAAACCATGCAACTGAAAGTCACCGCCGGCCCGTTCGTTTTCGATGCCGTGCTTGAAACGGAAAAAGCACCCCAGACCTGCAAGGCTTTCGTAGAGCGCCTGCCTTTCGAAGGCCAGATCGTCCATGTGCGCTGGTCAGGGGAGGGCGTATGGATACCGCTCGGCGACTATAACTTCGGCGTCGGATACGAAAACCACACCAGCCATCCGGCCCCCGGCCACATCATCCTCTATCCGGGCGGCATCAGTGAAACGGAAATCCTGCTGGCCTATGGTGGCGTCGATTTCTCGTCCAAAATGGGCCAGCTTGCCGGCAACCATTTCATCACCATCACCTCCAACCTCGACAAGCTGGCGGTGCTTGGCAACAAGACGCTCTGGGAAGGCGCGCAGCAGATCCGCTTCGAGCTGGTTTGACGCGGCGTACAGTTGCTCCACAGCGACAGAACACGTGGCGCGCGCCTTGAAACTGAGGGTTGTTCAGGCGCGAACCTCGCAGTTGAATATCCCAGATCGGCCGACCTTGGTCGGCCGATCTGTTTGGACATCGTTTTGTTGCAACTGATGCAGCGCAATTGGCGTCCGGCATTGATTCGTGACCGCCATCCGGATCCAGGCCTCTCGTCCTCGTGTGTGGATGAACGTGTCCAACATCGCTTAACCGCGCCTCCGGATGGTTTCGGCGTTCGTCGAGCGTTCAGACCCGGCCCTGTTCCGGAGCATTTCCATCATCGCCTGAGCAGTCACGCGATTATGGGTCTCCAGCCGTTCGGCCAGATCAAGTGGCGTGCGTGCCTTGAGCGCAATGACGATGCGTTCATGTTCGGCGAAGGATTGCTGCAGGCGGCTCTCATGCTCATTCACGAGGAAGCGGTAACGCCAGATGCGCTTTTGAACCGTCTCATAGTTCTGGATCAGCACCGGATTGCGGGTTGCCTGCGCGAGGGCTCGGTGAAATTCGTAGTTCAGGCGCGTATATCTATCGTGGTCGCCACGCTGCAGGACCGCGTTCAGTTCGACATGGATAGCTTCAAGCACCTTGATTTCATCGCTGCTGGCGCGTTCTGCAGCCGTCAAGCCTATCAGGCGCTCCAATGCGCCTTTGAACTCGAAAAGAGGACCGATCTCATCCGGGTCAAGTGGCGCAACGATCGCGCCACGGTTGGGACGAAGGATGACAAACCCTTCCGCTGCCAAAACCTTCAATGCTTCGCGCAGAGGGGTTCGCGAGACGCCGAATCGTCCACAGAGCTCAGCTTCTGAGATGCGGGTGCCGCCCGGTAGCTCACCTTCCATGAGGATCGCTCGCAACTGCGCAACGAGATTGCCGTGTAAAGTTGCTTCGCTATCTTGCACGTCACCTGAAGAGCCTTCCGGTGCGAGCATTTCGAGGACGTTGTTCCCCGCCATTTCTGCTTCGCCTCCAGGCATGTTCTTTCCTGATGTTATCGCAACGCATTAGTTGTCGAACATGCTGCCATACTGCCGGAGCGGCGTCATGGAAACTCCGGTCTCTTTCAGGCATCCCCAAAGTGTGAAGGACACGGAATCCAGGACGGGAATACCAAGTTCGCGCTCGAGTTCTGCAGCGACGAGCGGGCCGCGCATATTGGTGCAGAGAATGACAATGGCATCGGGTCGGGACTGCGCCACCTGTCGGCACATTGCGGCGATCTCGTCTTCCGTCACTTCGGAAAAGGAGAAATTGTCCGAGCGGCCACTATGGCTTTCGCCAACAGTCTCGACGCCGATTGCATGATAATTGGCGATAATCTGCTGCTGGACGTCTTCGGTATAGGGCGTGACGAGGCCTAGTCGGCGCACCCCCAACTGCTGAATAAGCCTGTTCAGGCTCAGGATTGCACTCGTGGCCTTGACGTTGAAGCGTTCGCGTATGGTTGCACACAGCCGATCGTCGGTTTCAAAGCCCAGCCAACTCGCCGATGTGCCGTTCCAGGCGACGATGTCCGGCTTGGCATCCATCAGCAATTCCGTCGCATGCAGGATTGGCTGAAGTGCGAATTGCTGGTCCGAATTACCGTCGATGGCGATACGCGTGACGCGAAAGCGGCCGAAGTGAATGCTCACCGCCGGAAAGAGCGGCCACGCCAGGGCGCTGGTATAGGGTTCGACGACCGTGTTTGACGAAGGCGTCAACATGGCTACGACCGTTCGGTGGGGGCTTTTTTGCATTCAAAATTCCGCTGGCTACGTCTGATGGGTGCAGGCTGGCTGGCGATGCCGACGATGACGTTTAGGTCTTTATGGTCGGAAACTATCGCGCCTGGCAAGCCGAATTCTGCGGTTTGTGAAAATGCACACGCTGCGTATAGAGCCTGATTTCTGGCGCTTTTATGATCGATGACGATTAAATAATAGGCTCTTTCGAGGGTAGGCCATTTTTTTCGCACCAGGCTGCAGATTGGCATTGGCGCGATGAGAATAATCTGTAAAGGTTTGCGGGAAAATGAATTCAAAAATGGGGAACTCGATGCGTAGTACTTTGTCAGTTTTGCTGCTTGCTGCCGGGCTGTTCGCAGTCGCAAGCTCTGCAATGGCGCAAACCCCTCTGCGGGTGGCGGGCAACTTTTCGCAGAACAACAAGCAGGTGGATATCGAGCGCAGTTTCTTCGAAGGTCTTCCAAAGACGTCCGGTGTTGATCTCGCAGTCAACTACAATCCGATGGATGTTGTCGGCGTGAAGGCGCCGGATGCGCTGCGCATGCTGCGCGGCGGATCGTTCGACGTGATGTCTGTTCAGATCGGCATGGCATCGCGTGACGACCCCTTCTTTGAAGGTGTGGATCTCATCGGCGTTGCTACTGACATGCCATCTCTGCGCAAGGTCGTCGATGCTTATCGTGATGCCTTCGATCAGCGCCTGCAGCAGAAATTCAATGCGAAGGTGCTGACGCTATGGCCGTTCGGCCCGCAGGTCTTCTACTGCAACCAGGAGATCTCATCTCTTGCCGATCTCAAGGGCCTCAAGGTGCGCTCGTTTACGCCGTCCATGTCGGCAATGCTGGAAAGCTTCGGCGCCACGCCGGTCACTCTGCAGTTTTCGGAAGTCTATCCCGCGCTTCAGCGGGGCGTTGCGTCGTGCGGCGTGACCTCGCCGACATCCGGCAATACCGGCAACTGGCCGGAAGTGACCTCCTATCTGCTGCCGCTTTCGGTGTCCGGCTCAGTGCAGGGGCATTTCATGAACCTCGACACCTGGAACAAGCTGCCGAAGGCTCAGCAGGATGCGCTGATGACGCAGTTCAAGGCGCTCGAGGACAAGCTATGGGATCTGGCGACCTCAGCGAACGAAGATGCGGTCGCGTGCAATACCGGCGACGCGAGCTGCGCAAACCACAAGAAGTTCGCCATGAAGCTTGTGACGATCAGCGACGAGGATCGGCAGAAGATCAAGGCCGTCGCGGAAAATACCGTGCTGCCGATCTGGAAGAAGACCTGTGACGCGATTGACCCGGCCTGCTCTGCAACATGGAACAAGACGGCCGGCGCCGCAGCCGGCCTGACCATCAAGTAGATCTGCCTCGGGCCGTTCCTTGTCGGAGCGGCCCTTTTTCACGCGGGATATTTCCATGACGACGAATGACAATCCGTTGGCAAGGTCCCTTATGCCTGTGGCTCGCCTGATGGCGCTGATTGCAGGATATCTGGTGCTTGGCCTTTCACTTCTGATCACGCTCGAAGTGGTCCTGCGGACGTTCTTCAACTTCTCCCTCCAGGGCTCTGATGAATATGGCGGCTATGCGTTGGCGATCCTGGCCAGCTTCGGCTTTTCCTATGCGCTTCTGGAGCGGGCGCACACGCGCGTCGAGATCGTCGTGGAGCGCGTCGGCACCGGCATGCAAGCGGCCCTGAACTTGTTTTCCTGCTGGTGCGTCGCTCTACTGGCGGTGTTCATCGCGTGGCGGGGAAACGCTGCCCTCGTGGAAAGCCTTGAATTCGGCTCGTTGTCCGGCACGCCGTTGATGACGCCGCTCTGGATGCCACAGCTCGTGTGGGTCGTTGGCCTGTCGTTCTTTGCTATTGTCTCGTCCAGCATCGCCGTGCATGCCACTCTGCTCATCGTGCGCAACCGTCGCCGGCTGAACCGCCATTATGGTATCAAGACCCTCGAGGAAATCATCGAGGAAGAGCGGGTGGAATTGCAGGGCAGCCCGGAGGCCTTCCGCTGATGATCGGGGTTTCTGGAGCCGCTATCGGCTTTCTGATGATGCTGGGGCTGATGCTGGTCGGGCTTCCGGTTGCCGTCTCCCTTTTTCTCACCGCCTTTATCGGCGCCTGGGCTTTCCTTGGTTGGCCGACACTGCTCGGGTTCGGCAACCAGATGTGGAGCGGCCAGAACGACTTCATCCTGACGGCCATCCCGCTGTTCGTCTTTCTCGGCGAGATACTGGTCCGTTCGGGTGTTGCAGACGGTCTCTACCGTTGCCTGTCTGACTGGATGCGGAAGCTGCCCGGCGGGTTGCTTCATTCCAATATCGGCGCCAGCGCGGTGTTTGCAGCGGTGTCCGGCTCGTCGGTTGCGACGGCTGCCACCATCGGGACTGTTGCACTGCCGATCCTGAAGGAGCGCCAGTATGACGAGCGCCTGACAACGGGCTCAATTGCGGCGGGCGCCACGCTCGGCATTCTGATCCCGCCGTCGATCAACATGATCATCTACGGCTCCATGACCAATACCTCCATCGGTCAGCTGTTTGCCGCCGGCGTCATTCCGGGCATTTTGCTGACTGCCTTTTTCATGGCCTTGATCATCGCGATCTGCATCGTCAAGCCGCATCTGGCAGGGCCAGCGCTGCCGGATCGCAGCTGGCCGGAAAAGATGGCGAGCCTGATCGATATGTTCCCGCCTTTCCTCATCTTCGTCGTGGTCATGGGGACGATCTATCTGGGCTGGGCGACACCGACGGAATCGGCGGCGATCGGCGTCGTGTGCTCGATTATGGTCGCCATTGCAAAGCGACGCTTCTCGATAACCCTTCTGCACGAGTCGATGATCTCGACCGTCCGGATTTCGGCAATGATCCTGCTGATCATGGTTGGAGCGCAATTCCTGAACTTCGTCATCGGCGTGCTCGGCATCCCGCAGGCCTTGACGACATTCGTGTCGCAGTTCGGCGCCGGTCCCGTCGAGATCCTGCTGCTCCTCATCGTGTTCTACCTGATCCTCGGCTGCTTCATGGAAACTTTGTCCATGATGATCGCAACGCTGCCGGTTGTCTTCCCGCTCATCGTGCATCTGGGCATCGATCCGGTCTGGTTCGGCATCTTCCTAGTGCTCATGATGGAGATTGGTCTCATCACGCCGCCTATCGGTATGAACCTCTATGTGGTTCAAGGCGTGCGCGGGCATGGTTCGATCATGGATGTCATTCGCGGTGCGACCCCCTTCGTTCTGCTCATGCTCGCTTTTACCGGACTGCTCATTGCATGGCCGGACATGGCGCTTTGGTTGCCGCGGCAGCTGTTTTGACCATGCGCATCCTGGAGGCCGACTTCCTGCTTGCCGAGGCCGGCGCCAAAATCATCGCTGACGGCGCCGTCGTCGTCAGCGAAGGAACGATCAGGGCTCTGGGTTCAACCTGCGATATCGTACAGCGCTTTCCCGATGCGCGCCGTCAGCGGCTTAACAATGCCTTGCTGCTGCCGGGCTTCGTCAATGCCCATCAGCATGGGCGGGGATTGAGCCAGATCCAACTCGGCTATCCTGACGATGCGCTCGAGCCTTGGATTGCCCGACGCCGGGGTCGTGGCTGGCCCGACAGCTACGCACTGACGCGGCTGGCCGCAGAGGAGATGCTGGCCAATGGCGTGACCTCTACGCTGCACGCCAATTACAGCTATGCGACCGGCGACTACGAGGCCGAGTTGCGGGGCGTCCTTCGTGCCTATCAGGACTCAGGCCTGCGTGCGACAGTCTGCATCGGTTATGCCGACAGTGGGGGGGTGATCTACCCTTCGAAAGACGAGGCGGAATTTTGCGCTGCTTTGTCGCCCGAGGCGCAAATGTTGCTCGCTGCAGCGCGGCCCGCTTATCTGCCGCTCGACGATACACTCCGACTGATGGCACGGCTTGCCGATGAATTCTCCGGCCATCCCACCATTACATTGGCCTACGGCCCTGCCGGCCCGCAATGGGTTAGCGACGAGGCATGGCGCAGGCTTGCCGGGGACGCAGCAAAGCGTGGTATCGGCATCCATTTTCACCTGCTGGAATCGCCAGCCCAGGAGCGTTGCGCAAGGACGCTCTATCCGGAAGGCGTCCTGCGTCGCCTGGAATCACTGGGCGTCTTTGAGACCCGTGCCAGCGCCGCGCATTTTATTCAGGCAGCGCGGAGAGACGTCGAGGACGCGGTGCGGTTGGGACTTGTCATCGTCGCCAATCCCGGCTCGAACATGCGCCTTCATAATGGGCCGCCGCCCATCGCAAGCTGGCGCAGGGCAGGCCTGTCCGTGGCTGTCGGCACCGATAATTGTGCGCTGGATGATAACGAGGACTATCTCTCTGAACTGCGGCTTGCAGGTCTTCTCGGGCGCTTCGACGAGGGGGGCAGGCCCTATGACGGCGTTTCTTCAGCGCTGAAAATGGGCACGTCCGCGGGTGCCTTGGCCACCTTCAATCCTCAGGTAGGCTGTCTGGACGTGGGAATGAGAGCTGATCTCATTGCTCTCGATCTGTCGCGAATTTCGGGCAGCTACCTGGATGCCGACGCAGATATCCTCGAAGCGGTGCTGGCTCGCGGTAAAGGCGCGGATGTCCTGCTGACCCTCGTCGCCGGCGTCGAACGCTATAGCCGAGGCGCAAACGAGCGGCGGCGCGATGCTGCCAACATGGCAGCGGCAACGGTCATGTCGGCCCGTTCCATTGGAGACACGGCTCGACATGCCAGCGAGGAGTTCGCGGAAGCCTTGCGGAGCCATTATCGTGGTGCAAGCGCATGACCTGTACGCTGGTGACGGGCTCGTCGGGTTTCATTGGTTCTGCGATCTGTGAGGCGCTGGCTGCAAGGGGTGTGGCGGTGGTCGGTTTCGATCGCGCGCCGCCGTTCTTCGCCAGTGCGGCTCGGGCACAGGGTATGCGTTTCGTGGCGGGTGAACTTCATGATGCTGCAGCTCTGGCGCAATTGTTCGCGGAATACCCGGTCACCCATATCGTGCATGCGGCGGCGGTGACGCCGGATGAGGCGATGGAGCGGACGGCGCCCGAGATCGTAATCGATGTTAATGTATCCGGTGGTTGCCGACTGATGGCGGCGGCCAAGAATGTTCAACTGCGCCGCATCGTGAGCCTCTCGTCCATCTCCGCCTATGGAGGCGCGACCGTGAACGGAGAGGGACGCTTCGATGACGCGCTGAGCCCGCCATTGCCCGAGACATTGTACGGTATCAGCAAACGGGCGGCGGAACAGGCGATGCATCGCCTCGCGCATCTACAGGGTCTTGATCTGCGTGTCATTCGGCTCGGTCCTGTGTTCGGGCCTTGGGAGCATGCGTCGGACTCTCGTGCCGTGTTGAGCCCCCATCACCAGATCACGGCAATGGCGCGGAGCGGCATGCACTGCATTCTGCCTCGCGCCGTTCCGGCAGACTGGATCTATGCTCGCGATGCCGCACGGCGGATCGTCGATGTGCTGTTTGCCGAACAGATTGACGCCGACCTGTTCAATCTGGGCGGTGGCCGGATCACGACACTTGTTGACTGGTGCAGGGCGCTGACCCTCCACATTCCCGGATTTCAGTGGCGCGTCGACAGCGCGACCGCAAACGTCCGCTACAGTTATCTCACCGATCGTCCGGCGCTCGATAACCGCCGGATCGACGCGATCTCGCCGTCCGTAACGGTTTCGCTCGCAGAAGCGGCGGAAAATTATCTTGCCTGGCTCGATCGTTTCAGCCCAGCCAATTCCGGGAGAAAAACCTCATGACACAACGTCTCAAAGGCAGAGTGGCAATTGTCACCGGCGGCTCGTCCGGTATCGGCCGCGCTATCGTGCGAAAGTTCGCAAGTCACGGTGCCAGTGTCCTTGTTGCCGACATCACCACGGATGCCATTGAAGGGGGCCGTCCGGTTTGCGATCTCGTGACAGAGGAGGGCGGCGATGCCGTCTTCATCAAGACCGATGTTTCAAAGGCGCAAGAGGTCGATGCACTCGTGGACAGTGCGGTGGAGCGCTTCGGCCGGCTCGACATATTGGTGAACAATGCCGTGCTTCGCGCTGGCAAGCCGCTTGTGGAGACAGAAGAAGACGAGTGGGATCGCGTCATGGACGTCAGCCTCAAGGGAGCCTATCTTTGCGCACGCGCAGCCGTCCGTCAGATGCTGAAGCAGGATCTTGTCGCAGACGTTCGAGGCCGCCTTGTGCACATCTCCTCGCAGCATGGTCATATCAGCGCTCCGGAGGACTTCGCCTATGGGGTCAGCAAGGCTGGTATCGCCTATATGACGCGACAGATTGCGGCCGACTATGCCAAAGACTTCATCATCTCGAATGCCGTTGCGCCTGGCAAGATCCTCACCGGCAAGGGCGGCCGCGCGGTTGAACCGCGCTGGCTGGATTATTCCCATTCCCGAACGCCGTGGCCTCGCCTCGGCACGCCGGAGGATGTCGCGAATGCCGCACTGTTCCTTGCAAGTGATGAAGCCACCTACATCACGGGGCACAATCTTTTTGTCGATGGCGGTTGGATGGCCGCGTAATCGTCCTTCGCTCTTCCAGTCTGAACTTAGATCGCATCAAGGCAGGACATTTCATCTTCGACATGCCAATTTTGCGCTCATAAACATTCAACGGATCAGCATGCTCATCTTGAGGGTTTCTGGTGCAGATCCTATCAGCGCGGACGATTTTTTAAGTCTCCGTTGTCTCAAGCCCCCCAACCAAATCCCCCAAAAAACACCAAACCAAAAGCCAAACCGCAAACATCGCCGGACAAGTGCCGGCATTTCCCCGATCGCCAGGCCTGAAGCTCTCATTGCGCTCAACTCAGCAGAAAGGCCCAGAGGCTAAACCGCGTGCCGATAGCCGCACCGACCCGCGACGGCCCGTGTGATACACGACCACACAACTATATTTGTGCTCGTCAGCCCGCCGTCTCCTCCACGACAGCGCGCAGCCCTTCCGGCATCCAGCTTCGCCTCCCCAGCAGCCCCAACATTCGACATACCCGCCCTTGCCCAGCGGGCGCACCCGTTTGCGGGCGGTTCTCGCACGCCGGCGCTGTAGTCCTGCAACGTCTGCATCAACGGGAGGATTACGGAGAGGCTGCCGACGGTCGAGTTCTCGGCAAACTTGCCATCGCCGTATGGTCCGGCCTTGTTGACCTGAACTGACCTTCTCCCACATTTGAGCCGGTCTCGCGCTCGCTCCCGCGGGTTTTGGCTGCTGTCTCTGTTTGGTAGCGGCGGGTGCGGAGTGAACCATAGCGGCGGCTTGAGACCGCAGCCCGGCGCCGGTTGCGTGTCCGAGCGATTTCGATCGATGCCAGCCACCTCCTGCCTGCGGGCGTCGGTCACCGCAGTCGCTGCGCCAGTTCGCACACAAAGACCGGTCGCAGGGTTCGTCCGGTGCAGACCGCCTGATGGCCGGCACACTCTTGCCGGCCGCGCTCATCTGCGGTAAGCACTATTTCAATATTTCAAGGATTGTAGAATAATGGAAGAGCGCCAAGCCCTGCTGTCGTTCGCGGCACTGTCGCAGGAAACCCGTCTGCACATCGTGCGGATGCTTGTAGTGGCAGGGCCGGACGGACTAGCCGCCGGCCTCATCGCCGAGAGGGCCAAGGTCTCGCCATCGAACGTTTCCTTCCACCTGAAGGAGCTGGAGCGGGCCGGGCTCATCAACCAGCAGCGTGAATCCCGCTCCATCATCTACACCGCCAACTACGACGGCCTCGGCGCACTGGTGCGCTTCCTTCTGGAGGACTGCTGCGCCGGCCATCCGGACATCTGTGCACCGGTCAGTGATCTGGCCGCCTGCTGCGCGCCAGCCCCGAAGGAGAACCTGCAATGACGGCCGATCGCGTTTACAACGTCCTGTTTCTGTGTACCGGCAATTCCGCCCGTTCGATCTTGGCGGAATCGATCCTCAACGCCGAAGGCAAGGGCCGCTTCCACGCGTATTCTGCCGGCAGCCATCCGAAGGGCGAGGTGCACCCGCTGGCGCTCGATACCTTGCGCGGCCTCGGCTATGACACTGCCGGTCTGAACTCCAAGAGCTGGGATGTGTTTGCCGAACCGGGTGAGCCGCAGCTGGATTTCATCTTCACGGTCTGCGACAAGGCGGCCGGAGAGGCCTGCCCGGTCTGGATCGGCCATCCGATGACAGCCCACTGGGGCGTTGAGGATCCGGCGGCCGTCGAAGGCAGCCTGATCGAGAGGGGCCAGGCGTTCTCGCAGGCCGCCCGCTTCCTGAAGAACAGGATTATTGCGTTTATCAGCCTGCCGCTTGCCTCCATCGACAGGCTTGCACTGGCAACCCAACTGCGCGGGATCGGTGCGATGGAAGGGTCGACGTCGCCGAACGGAGAGGTCGCCTGATGTCGACCTTCGAACGCTATCTGACCGTCTGGGTGTTCCTCTGCATCCTTGCCGGGATCGCGCTCGGGCATGCGATGCCGGGCGTCTTCCAGGTGATCGGCGGCGCTGAGATCGCCAATGTCAACCTGCCGATGGCAGTGCTGATCTGGCTGATGATCATTCCCATGCTGCTGAAGGTGGATTTTGGCGCGCTCGGTCAGGTCGGCCGGTACTGGCGCGGGATCGGTGTCACGCTGTTCATCAACTGGGCGATCAAGCCGTTCTCGATGGCGCTGCTTGGATGGCTGTTCATCGGCTGGCTGTTCCGCGCATATCTGCCGGCCGACCAGATTGACAGCTACATTGCCGGCCTGATCATCCTGGCCGCGGCACCGTGCACCGCCATGGTGTTTGTCTGGTCGAACCTCACCAAAGGCGAGCCGAATTTCACCCTGTCGCAGGTCGCGCTGAACGACGCCATCATGGTCGTTGCCTTCGCACCGATCGTGGGTTTCCTGCTCGGACTTTCGGCGATCACCGTACCCTGGGACACACTGATCCTCTCGGTCGTGCTCTATATCATCCTGCCGGTCATCGCCGCGCAGGTCCTGCGGCGGATCACCGATGTCAACCGCCTGGCCGGGACCCTGCAGCCGGTGTCACTGGTGGCGCTTCTCTTGACGCTCGTCTTGCTGTTCGGCTTCCAGGGTGAGCAGATCATTGCCCAGCCGGCTGTGATCGGCCTGCTGGCCGTTCCCATCCTGATCCAGGTCTACCTCAACTCGGGCCTTGCCTACCTGCTCAATCGGGCGAGCGGCGAAGCCCATTGCGTGGCGGGTCCTTCGGCGCTGATCGGCGCCTCGAACTTCTTCGAGCTGGCGGTGGCGGCTGCCATCAGCCTGTTCGGCTTCAAATCCGGGGCGGCGCTGGCCACCGTCGTCGGTGTGCTGATCGAGGTGCCCGTCATGCTGTCGGTTGTCTGGATCGTCAACTGCAGCAAGGGCTGGTATGAGCGCGGCGCCGCCGTTCGAACCGCCCCCGCCACCACCACGAAGGTATGATCATGGATGTCACCATCTACCACAACCCGGCTTGCGGCACGTCGCGCAATACGCTGGCGCTGATCCGCAACGCAGGCATCGAACCGACCATCATCGAATATCTTCAGGCACCGCCGTCCCGCGACCAGCTGCTCAGGATGATCACTGCGTCCGGCTTGACGGTGCGCCAGGCGATCCGCGAGAAGGGCACGCCCTACGCGGAACTCGGCCTCGATAACCAAGAGCTCACCGACGATCGGCTGCTCGACGCCATGCTGGCGCACCCGATCCTGATCAACCGGCCGTTTGTGGTCACGCCTCTGGGGACGCGCCTGACACGGCCCTCGGAAATGGTTCTCGACATTCTGCCGGACACCCACAAGGGGCCGTTCACCAAGGAAGACGGCGAACAGGTTCTCGACGCGGAGGGCAAACGCATTGACTGACTTTCCGGCGGCTGATCCGGCGCATCTGCGCCGACCGGATCTCGATGCCCTGCGCCCGGCGTTCTCCACTCACAAGCCGCGCATCCTGATCCTCTACGGGTCGCTCCGCACCGTGTCGTACAGCCGCCTCCTGGCGCAGGAAGCCGCCCGGCTGCTGGAGTTCCTGGGCTGCGAGGTGACGATCTTCGATCCCGCGGGTCTGCCGCTTCCGGATGCCGAGCCGGTCAGCCATCCCAAGGTACAGGAGCTGCGCGAGCTGTCAGCCTGGTCGGAAGGCCAGGTCTGGATAAGCCCGGAACGGCACGGTGCCATGACCGGCCTCATGAAGGCGCAGATCGACTGGATCCCGCTTTCGGTCGGTTCGGTCCGGCCGACCCAGGGCAAGACGCTGGCTGTCATGCAGGTGTCGGGCGGGTCGCAATCGTTCAACGCCGTCAACCAGCTGCGCGTCCTCGGCCGCTGGATGCGGATGATCACCATTCCCAATCAGTCGTCGGTGGCGAAAGCCTTTCAGGAATTCGACACCGAGGGCCGGATGAAGCCCTCTGCCTACTATGAGAGGGTCGTCGACGTCTGCGAAGAGCTGGTGAAGTTCACATGGCTGACGCGTGATGCTTCGGCCTATCTGACCGACCGCTACAGCGAGCGGAAGGAGAATGCCGATAAGCTTGAGCAACGCGTGAGCCTCAACTCGATATGACCGAGCGGCTGCCGGTCGCCGCCATCCTGGCCCTTGGTGTCACGCAGAACATCGGCTATGGCACCCTTTATTACAGCTTCAGCATCCTGGCACCGGATATGGCGGCAAGCTTTTCCTGGTCGCCGGAATGGATCTTCGGCACGCTGTCGATCGCCCTCATGATCGGCGGCTTGACGGCGCCCTGGCTCGGTGTGCTGATCGACCGGATCGGGGCAGGGCGGGTGATGACGATGGGTTCCGCGGTCGCCGCACTGGCGCTGGTCGCCTGCGCCTGCGCTCCCGGGAGGTCGACATACGCGGCGGCTCTGATCGCCGTCGAGGTCTCGGCCAATCTCGTTCAATACGGCGCAGCGTTCGCGCTGTTGGTTCAGCTCCGGCCGGCTGTGGCGCAGCGGAGCATCACCTATCTGACCCTGATCGCCGGCTTCGCCTCGACGATCTTCTGGCCGATCACGGCGGCTCTGCACGCCCACCTGTCCTGGCAGGACGTCTATCTGGTGTTTGCCGCACTGAACCTGCTGGTCTGCCTGCCAATCCATGCCTGGCTGTCTCTCGGGCTGATGCACAGTCGCAGACAGGCGGCCGCCAATCCCTTGACGGCAGTTCCGGGTTCCTTGCCAGCGGCACGCCGCCCGATTGGCTTCGCCCTGATGACCACGGCGTTCGCCATCCAGTACCTCGCCAGCGCCTCGGTGCTGGTGCACATGGTTCCGCTGCTTGCGGGGCTCGGATTAGGCTCAGCGGCCGCGATGGTCGGTGCCTTGTTTGGTCCGTCCCAGGTTGCCAGCCGGCTGATCAACATGCTGTTCGGCAGACGCCTCGACGCGCTGCACCTTGCCATCATCTCGGCCACGCTCATTCCGGCCGGCGCTCTTCTGTTGCTCGCCACCGCCCCGGCGATACCCGGCGCCATGATCTTCGCCATCGTCTTCGGGATGGGCAATGGTCTGCTGAGCATCGTGACCGGGACACTGCCACTGACATTGTTCGGCAGCGCAGGTTACGGAAAGCTGCAAGGCAAGATGATGGCGGCACGGCTCATCGTCTCGGCCTCGGCGCCGCTCGTGATGGCGCTCGGAATGGAATGGCTGGGGATTTGGATATCGCTGGTCGGCATCGTCGGGCTCGGATTGATGGCCTTGGCGCTATTCGTCGCTTTAGGGCGGTTCAGCAAGCCTCATCGATGAGTGATACGCGCGTGACGCGCCCCGGCGCGACAGGGATGACCGACGTGCAGATCGATCTCAGTTGCTGACGGTTCCCCGCTGGCGCCCGCCCTGTTGCAGACGTCGAAGGATCAGGGCAGCGATACGCTGCCCTACTCTTCGATCTTCGGCTCCGTCCCCACCTCGCGCACGACAAGCAGGTCGCGGATCATGTCGGCAGCGTCGAGCAGGGCCGCCTGGACTTGCTCTTCCGTCGCGTCATCCTCGCGCAACAGTGCCGCCGTCCGCTCGAGCCCATCGACAGCGTCGACCACATGCGGCCCGGGCCAGCGCTGTATCTCATCCCGCAGATCGCGAATAGCGACAACTGCGCGCTCAAGAAGCCGCCGCTTCTCTTGATCGCGGACATTGCCGGTCTCGGTCGCTGCCCGGACGAGCTCCTGCATAAGGCCATTGGGTTGGGTCACACGCATCTCCTGTTCGATCAACGCAAGATGGCCGTCACAAGCGGCAGGTCAAGAGCGGCCGAAGACGCAGCCCTCTTGTTGGTCAACGGGTTCCGCAGACACACGTTGGCGTCTCAGCCGGATCGATCATCCCCACTGGCGGGATGCTTCTGCGAGAGTGGCTATCGTCCGGCCGGGAGGCCCGATCTCGCCTCGCGTCGGCATGTTGGAATGCCCGATAGCCAGTGGCGTCGACGAAAAACAGCTGACCCGAGGAACGCCGGAGGCATTTGCGGGTTGGTCACCGCGTCGATCAATCCGGAAAGTCAAGTCATCCACATGGCAGACGAGAAGCTCATCGACATCGGCGGAATGCGGATCCACTGCGTCTGCGACGGCCCAGCGAACGGCGACCCGGTGCTGCTCCTGCACGGCTTCCCGGAATTCTGGTGGGGCTGGCGCAAGCAGATGGCGGAGCTTGCCGGCGCCGGCTTCCGGGTTGTGGCCATCGACATGCGTGGCTACGGCGAGAGCGACGCGCCGCCCGAGATCGACGCATACAGCCTCGATCGGCTGGTCGAGGATGTCGTGGCTGTTGCCAAAGCGCTCAACCTCGAGCGCTTCAATCTTGTCGGGCATGATTGGGGCGGCATCGTCGCCTGGGCAGTTGCAGCGCGCCATGCGCTTCTGGTGAAGCGGCTGGTCATCCTCAACGCACCGCATCTCGACGTGATGTCTCCGGTGATCTTCAGGCGACCTTCGCAGTTGATGCGTAGCGCCTATGTCGGGTTCTTCCAGATCCCATTGTTGCCGGAGGTGGCGCTGTCGAGGCGCAGCTATCGGCTGCTCTGCCATGCGCTGATGTCTACGTCGAGGCCAGGCACGTTCACGCAAGGTGAACTCGCTCGCTATGTGGAGCAGTGGTCGCGTCCGGGCCGCCTGCGGGCAATGCTCAACTATTACCGGGCGCTTGTTCAGCGACAGCGTCAGGCGCTTGGCCGGATCGTGCCCCCGACGCTCATCCTCTGGGGGTGCAAGGATCATGCGCTGGATCCGGAACTCGCCAAGGCAAGCCTGCTCCAATGTGCGAACGGCCGGATGTCGATGCACAGGAGCGCCACGCATTGGCTTCACCTGGAAGAGCCGGAATGGGTGAACGGCCACCTTCTGCGGTTCCTCGGGGAGGACCATGAACTGGATCGGCCGGATCCGGGCCAATCGGATGAGACCGGCTGATCCGGCGGCTGAAAGCCTTGGTCAGATCGCGGTCGGGCGGTCTGACCGTATCGACTGAAGCCGAGCGGCAAACTCGGCAAGTGGAACCGGGCGGGAGAACAGATAACCCTGCAGGTGGCTACATCCGGCGGCGGCCAGGAAATCCCTCTGGCTCTCCGTTTCGACGCCTTCTGCCGTCGTCTCCTTGCCGAGCGTGCGGCTGAGGTCGAGCACCGCAGACACGATGGCGGTGCCTTCCGCCTTGCTGCCCAGCAGGCTGACAAATGAGCGGTCGATCTTGATCCTGTCGAAATTCAGCTGGAGGAGATGGCTGAGCGAGGAAAATCCGGTTCCGAAATCGTCCAAGGCGATCTTGATCCCATGCAGTCGCAGTCGCCTCAACGTCGCCTGTACCTGTTCATCGACGTCAAACACCGATGCCTCGGTGAGTTCCAGTTCGAGCCTTGACGGTGACAGGCCTGTTTCGCGCAGGATCTTCAGCACACGGGCTTCGAAGTCATGATGGCGGATCTGCGATGGCGAGACATTGACGGCGATCGACACCTCGATCGCCCAGCTCGCCGCAGCCAGAGCAGCGCTGCGAAGAACCCATTCCCCCAAGGGCCCGATCATGCCGGTCTCTTCGGCAATCTCGATGAAGCGATCCGGCGCAAGCAGCCCAAGCGTCGGATGGCGCCAACGAACGAGCGCCTCGGCGCCGACCAGATCGGCGCTCTCATTGCAGCGATGGATGCTCTGGTAGAAGACTTCCAGCCGGCCCACGGGACCGGCGGGCGGATCGTCCGCGACCGGAAGCTCTTCGTCGTGTTCCTCCAGCAGAAAGCGAAGCTCGTTCTTGAGGTTCTCGCGCTCGACGATCCGGTGATCAAGCGATGGATGATATTCGATCACCCGGCCACGACCCCCGTGCTTGGCGTCGTACAGGGCGACATCAGCCCGCCGCATGATTTCGCTCGGAGCGTGGCTGGCCTCATTGAAGACGGCAACGCCGATCGAGCATCCTATCTGGACGACGGCATCCCCGGTCTGAAGCTTGAACGGCTGTCCGATGCTGTCGATGACATTCCTGCAGATCCCCAGGTGACCGTCGCCGCTTGCACCGATGGCCGGCAAGAGCAGCGCAAATTCATCGCCGCCGAAACGGGCAAAGACGTCGCGCGTGCCGATGAGGGCGCTGATCCGGACGACGACAGCCTGTAGCAGTTCGTCTCCGGCGGCATGCCCGTAGGTATCGTTGACCTCCTTGAACCGATCGAGATCAACCAGAGCAATGGCGCCACGGTCATTGTCCGAACCCACGGCGGCCAGACAGCTTTCGAACGAGGCCGCGAACAAGGCACGGTTCGGAAGCCCGGTCAGAACGTCGTGCACCGACAGATGTCGCGCATGCTGCTCGCTGACGCTCAGTTCCCGAAGACTGCGCCGCAGCCGGGCCACCAGCGCCAGAAACAGCACCGCGATCACCAGGCCGGCTGCCGAAAGCACGGGCACCAACCAGCCGATGACACGCGAACCCGGCAGGTCCGGCTCCCAGATGATGAAGCCGATTGGTTCGCCAGTCGCCGTCGCTTCTATCTGGTAGGCAACCTCGTTGTGTTCCTGATCGGCAGTCCGGGCGTATCGCGCCGCGGCGAGGCCCTGCTCGCGGCTGATTTCATCGAGCGTATCGCCGTCGAGGAAGCGGAAGACGATCAGGTAGTACTGGTTGCCGCGAGAGCGGTCGGCCAAGGCGACGTCCGACAGCGAAACGATACCCGCAACCGACGGACGGCCTTCCAGTCGCAGCAATTCGACCTGGCTGGGTTCAGGAGTGGAGGGCGCGTGCTCTGGCGCGCTTTTCCGCTTGGTCTCGAGATCCCGTATCAAGGGTTGGAGGAGCGGTCGGACCCATTTGAACCGCCGGACGCTTTCCGGATCGGTCGGCAGCGCAAGCTCGCCAGAGGGTGCGACCAGGAAAGCCGCATTGTAGCCGAAGACGGTCGTTGCAACATGCGCGAACGCCTCAACGGAACGATTGCCGGAGATTGCGTCCCGGTCGGAAAACGCAGTGTCCGTCCGCAACAGCGAGGCGTAGCCCGCGCCGATCAGTTGGACTTCCTGCGACACGCGTTGCACCTGGTCCCGCAGGCGGCCGGTGACCAACTGACGCTGCCGATCGAGCGCCACTGCGTCGCTTTGCGTACCGGCCCAGATCGCTGCAAGGAAAACCAGCCCGAGGATGGCAAGTCCACTGATCGCAAGCAGCAGCAATAGCGCGCCGGACGACGTCCAGGCGGTTTTTTGAACGATGAGGCTCGATGGTTCAGCAGCAGGCACGTGAGGTCTCCCAATCCCATCCTGCCCTCTATTGTTTACGAAAGTCTTTTGAAGGAATCGCGAATTCAACCAGAGAAATAGAATGCGGTTTAATCAATTCGTGTTCTGCTTGTTCTTGAAACGGCGAGTGATCGCTGCACACCCTCTCACAAACCACGAGGCTCCTGATGCTGCGATCGAAATCCGTCACCCTGCTCAGGCTTGCCGCGTTCGGCTGTCTTGCATACCTTGCATGTGGTGGAGCCCAAGCCGCAAGCGCCGCGCCAAAGGCCGGCACCGTGCGGATTGCGGTGGAGGGTGCTTTCCCGCCCTTCAACTATCTGGATTCAGCCAATCAGCTCCAAGGGTTCGACGTGGATGTTGCCAAGGCACTCTGCCAGGCTGCCGAACTCACGTGTGAGTTCGTGATCCAGGAATGGACGGGCATGATCCCCAATCTCCTCTCCGGACAGTATGACGCGATCGTCTCCTCGATGTCGATGAGCGCCGAGCGACGTGCCAAGGTCGCCTTCACCCGGAAGTACTACGATAGCCCGTCGGTCTTCATCGTCCGCAAGGGATCAGCAGTGACCGGCACCTCGGCGGATGACCTGAAGGATCTAAAGCTTGGCGTCACATCGGCAACCTCGCAGCAGGCCTATACCAAGCAGTTTTACGGATCCGTCTCCACGACCGTCTTTCCGGCGAGCCCCGACCTCTACAAGGGACTGGCCGACGAAACGGTCGATATCATCCTGGAGGACAAGCTCGCGGTCTATGACTGGCTCGCCAATACGAAGGCCGGAAGTTGCTGCGAGTTCAAGGGCGGCGACATCAAGAACGCCGAGTACTTCGGCGATGGGGCGGGGATCGCGGTTCGCCCGACCGACGACGCGCTGCTTGCCAAATTCAACGCCGCGCTGGACGCCATCCAGGCAAACGACACCTACGACACGATCAACGCGAAATACTTTCCGTTCTCGATCCGGTGAGGTGAGCGGCGGCAGTGAGGCGGCGCGGGACCGATGGCCTGCACGCCCGCCGTCGTCAGGTTACGGCCGTCGTACGACGCTCTTGGTGCTGAGACAGCCAGGAGTCATGCGCCCTTTGAGGGCTCTGCTGCGCCGAACCGCAAGCCATCGATCAACAGGCCGACCATGCTCGCCGTATGAGCTGCGGCGTTTTCGCCGGATGCCACCGTGAGATTGCCGATTGCGCGCAAGAGATCGTAGGCGGCAATGTCGCCGCGAACCTGTCCGGCCTCCGCTGCCGCATCGAGCAGCGATTTGAGTGCCGGTTCGAAATTTTCCCTGAAATAGCCGGGCAGGCCATCGAAGGCCGGATCGCCGGAATGGAGCGCCGCCGCAAGACCGCGCTTGGTGCCGATGAAGTCGGTGTAATGCTTCAGCCAGGCAACGAGGGCCTCCTCGGGCGGCAGCGCGGCCGCCAGCTGCGCGGCTTGCGCGGCACAGGCATCGACCTCCCGGCGGAAGACGGCGGCCACCAGATCCGAACGGTTTGGATAACGGCGGTAGAGTGTGCCGATGCCGACGCCTGCCTTGGTGGCAATTTCGCGGACGGGCGCGTCGACGCCTGCGGTTTTAAACAGCGCCTTGGCAGCCTCGAGAATGGCATCCTCATTACGCAGAGCATCGGCGCGGATCCGCCTCTGCGGCTGGTTGCCGTCGGACACCTCGGTCGGCGAAATCTCTAAATGGTCTGCGGACTTCATCGATATCACCAAAAATCGCCGTCACGCCCTTGCTAAGCGGATCAACGTTCCGTATCTATCCTGTAAGCGGAACAACGGTCCACATATTCCGGATCGTAGTTCCGTTTCGATAGGAATACGCCAATCGCCACGCTTTGGCTACACGACAAAGGAAAGTCGCATGAACAATCTGATTGACCAGACCCGCCACATCCCCGTCACTGATGCCGTTCCTACCGTCTCTATCAATCCGGTGACACTTGCGGCGCCGGCTCGCGGCTTGCCGCTAGAGATGCGGGTCACCGCGCCGATGACCGGCAACAACCTGCCCATCATTCTGCTGTCGCACGGACATGGACCGTCGCTCTACATCCCGTCGAAGGACGGCTACGGTCCTCTCGTTGATTTCTACGCGGCGCATGGCTTCGTCGTCATCCAGCCCACCCACGTCAACTCGAAGGTCGCGGGGCTCGGGCCGGATGCGCCGGGCGGCCCGTTGTTCTGGCGGTCGCGCGTCGACGACATGAAGCTCATCCTCGACCAGCTTGATGAGATCGAAGCCCAGGCGCCGGTGATCGCCGGCCGGCTCGACCGGAGCCGGATCGCAGTCGTCGGACATTCCCTCGGCGGGCAGACGGCCGGCATCTTGCTCGGTGCGCTCCTGACCGACACGAAGGACGAGGCCGCACAGAACGTCAACATGGTAGAGCCGCGCATCAAGGCCGGCGTGCTTCTGGCTGCTCCGGGCAATGGCGGCGACAGCCTGAGCACGTTTGCAGCCGAAAACTACACCTCGATGAATCCCGATTACGGGCAGATGAAGACGAAGACGCTGGTCGTCGTCGGCGACAGCGATGTTTCGCCCCATCTGAACGTCCGCGGTGCCGAGTGGCATGCCGATGCCTACCATTCCGGTCCCGGCAGCGATGCGTTGCTCACCCTTTTCGGCGGCAAGCACGGACTGGGTGGCGTCGCCGGCTATGATGCGAAGGAAACCGATGACGAGAACCCCGACCGGCTGGCCGTGGTGCAGCGGCTGACATGGGCTTATCTCCGTTCGTCTCTCTACGCGGACGACACGGCATGGGCAGATGCCTGCCGAGCGCTCGAAACCCATGCGAGCTCTCACGGGCGCGTCGAGCAGAAGTAATCGCATCGCCGGGCGAATGGTCCGGCATCATCGGGTTACTGCCCAAGACATAGAAAGAAAGGACGCAACGCAGGTGTCAGCCTTGCGTCCTTTCCAGTTGTCCAGGACGAGGGAAGAGGTCTCGACTAGCGGTTTCTGAAGACGGTGCAAGGGACCGATGCCGCCTTGATTTTTGCGCAGAGCTCTGCCGCCTCCTGTCTTGTCTCGCGGCCGATCCTTGCTGCGTAACGCGGCCGGGACCCAAAGTTGCCGCCACGCTGTCTGACGATCAGGGCGCGCTCGGCGCGCAGCGGTTCCGGCAGTGAGCCCATCGCCCGGTTGAACAGGGAACTGACGACCGCCGGCCTGTAATGTGCTGCAAGCTGGACGCCCCAGGGCGACCAGTCGGCAGAGCCCGCAAGCACGGGTTCGCGCAGACGGCGCGTATCGGCCAGAACCCTGCAGGCTTCTTCGAACGGCAATGTGTCGTCGAGCGCCGGTGCCGCGACGTCCGGTGGTGCGTCTCGCCATGTCTCGATGGTGTTCCCGGTGATGGCGAAGACGTAATCCCTCGTCTCGATCGGCAGGCGCTCTGAGGCGATGAAGCGGGCAAGGCCGTTCTCTCCGGCATTATAGGCTGCGGCGGCAAAACCGAAGTTGCCAAAACGGAGCTGCAGAGTCTTCAGATAGGCGGCGGAGGCCTCGAGCGCCTCGATGACATCGAAGCTGTTGGCGAGGCCCCGCATGCGCGCGGTCTCGGGCATGAACTGGGCGATGCCTTCGGCACCCTTCGGGCTGACCGCCTCGGGTCGGAACAGGCTTTCGCGCCAGATCAGCCGGGCGAAGAAGGCGGGAGGCAGATCGTGCGATGTGGCGAACCGCTCGATGGTACGGCAAAGGTCGGTGTTGAAATGGTCGCGGCGGATGCAGATGCGGGCGTCGTCACTCCCGCGCTCATAGAGGCATTCTGGTGGTTCTTCCGGCGTGGCTGCGACGCGGATGCCCGACGTGCCAAGGACGAGGATTCCGGTCAGCGCGCACATCGCCGGCCGAACACAGAGCCGTCGGCGGATACCGATCATCTGCCGCCTTCCGCTGCGGCTGTCTCGATTGCCTGTGGTCTCGGCTGCATGTGTTGCCCGCGTTCCGGAGGTTTCCGCTACACTTAGGGTCCCGCCAGGCTTTAGCAATCGCCTCGAGCTTCCCGCAGTCCGGCGTCAGCTCGGATTCCAGAGACTGCTTCGGCTCTGGCGTCTGCTGCTTGCAGCCGCTAATTCTTCCCGCGGACAGGATCAGGTGGAAGCAATGAGCGATATCGACAGACATCATGCAGAACGCCTGTTGCGGGCGGCACATCTCGATGCGCTGGTGCTCTTCCAGCCGGAGGCCTTCCGCTATGCGATCGGTGCCTCGGCCGGCGTCGCGACCATGTGGGGCCGGGCAGGGGCCGCGATCGCAGTGGTGCCGGCAGACAGCCGGGCCAAGCTTGCGACAGTCGTCAGCGACCACGCTGCGGGTGCGGTGCAGCGGGCGGCCCCGGATGTGGATCTGCGCGTCCACCGCATCTGGATCGACATGCTCGATGTCAGTGGCGCGGGACATATTGCAGAGGTCGATGAAGCCTATCGGCGACAGGGCGTCGTGGGACCGCGCCCCGAGACCTTCGATCGCTCCACCAGTTTCGGCCTTCTCGGAGACATCCTCAGTGAGCACGGTCTTGATGGCGCGACCATCGGTGTCGATCTCGAATTCATGCCGGCGGCCGATTTCGCGGCGCTACAGGATGCGCTTCCGAACATAAGATGGACAGACGGATCGCTGGTCCTGCGCCGCCTGCGAGCGGTGAAGACGCCGGGCGAGATCGAGAGACTGCGGCGGGCGGCGAATGCTTCCGAAGCAGGCCTCTTGCGCATGGCGGCAGCCGTGAGCCCCGGCGCGCGTCTGGCCGATCTGTCGCTGGCGTGGCAGGCGGGAGCAAAAGCCTATGGGGAGGAAAATGGCTTTGTCCTGAGCGGCCACTGGGATTTCATCTCCGTTGGTCCAGACCTCTCCGACATGAAGGCAATGGTGAGGCCCGGCGCGATCATCAAGGCGGACGTCGGTACGCTGGTCGACGGCTACTCGTCGGATGGGGCGCGGACCTTCACCTTCGGTCCGCCGGCACCGCTTGCGCAGGACATCTTCAAGGCGCTGGAAGCCGCCTTCGCCGCGGGACTCGAGCTTGTCCGCCCGGGCAACAGTTTTGGCGCCGTTCATGCCGCCATGCTCGGCTCGATGCGCAAGGACGGCTTTGCTGAATATCATCGCGGCCATTTCGGCCATTCGGTCGGCGGTAGCGTCGGCATCGAGGAGTGGCCGTTCTTCTCCGCCGGCAACGAGGAAATCATCGAGCCGAACATGGTGCTGGCGCTCGAGGCACCTTTCTACGGCCAGGGGCTCGGCGCCCTGATGATCGAGGACCAGTTCCTGGTCACCGAAAGCGGCGCTGACTGCATGAACACGCTGCCGCGACACATGGTCGACCTCGCCGATCCGCTCGCCGGGACGCGCGGCTGACACTCCCGCCATAAGACGCCCGGAGATTACTCGCCGGTGACGGCCGGGCGGCTTGAAAGCTGCTTGTAGAAGCGGCGGATCGACAGGTGCGAGGAGCGGATGTCGAGATTGATGGCGCGGCGGGCTGCCGCTCTGTCGCGCTGGGCAACCGCATCGATCGCGTCATCGTGGATGCGGACGCCGATCTTGAAGATCCGCCTGAACATGTCCTCGTCCTTGCGCGCCGAAGCGACGATCGGACCGGTTCGCAGCCACAGCGTCGAGATGATGTCCAGCAGTTGCGGATAGCCGCCGGCCCGGTAGAGTTCGAAGTGGAACGCTTGATTGCCGGCGAGCGCAGCGTCGAAGTCGTTGCGTTCGAGCGCCTTGGCAATGCTGTCGTTGTGGCGCCGCAGAACGTCGATGAGCTCCGGGTTCTTCGGCCCGCTCGCCGCACGCTCCGCGGCATATCCCTCGAGCTGCATGCGCACCCGGATATAGTTTTCGTGGTCCGAAGCCAGATAGGGTGCAACGCGCAGCGTCCGGGGTCCGGTCTGCTCGATGGCCCGTTCCGCGATCAGGCGGGCCACCGCCTCGCGCACCGGCATCGGGCTGGTACCGAAGACTTCTGCCAGCGACCGGATCGACACCTGCTCGCCCGGCAGGAATTCCCCCTTCAGAAGACCGAGCCTGAGGCTTTGGTAGACCCGCTCTTGTACCGTCGTCACGTCGACCGGTACCAGCGTGCTCGGGCTTTTCGTCATCATATCGAAACTGTTCACGTGCTCGAGGCCTCGCTGGGCTGCGTCGAAGAGGTCGCGCGTCTGTGAAGGAACGGACAGCGGACAACCTCCAGCCTCCCGCGCAATCGGGTTCTACGTTCAATTGGCGTTGCAGGCAACGGGGGCGAGCGGCCCACGCTGAGCACAAGTGTGATCACATATCTTATAGCTTTACAGCTGTCGGTGGGTGTGTTTAGATTTGGCCAGTGCCTGAGGAGGCTCCGCAAGGTCGAGCGACCAGCGCGGAGGTGGCACGCGGATAGACATCTCTGGGAGGAGAGAACACATGAAACGTCTGGTATTGGCCACGGCGACTGCCGTGTCGGCGCTCAGCGCAACTTCGGCCTTCGCCGAACCCCTGAAGATCGGCATCATCGAAAGCCTGTCGGGCGCACAGACATCGACGGGCCGTCTCTACGCCAACGCCGTCAAGTACGGCGTGGACCGCATCAACGCCGCGGGCGGCTTCAACGGCGAGCCTGTGGTCGTCACCGAATACGACAATGCCGGCGGTGCGCCGGAGGCTGCCGACAAGTTCCGCAAAGCGGTTGCCGATGGCGTCGACGTCATCTTCCAGGGTGCGTCCTCAGCAATTGCCGGGCAGCTGACCGAGGACGTGCGCAAGCACAATATCCGCAATCCCGGCAAGGAAGTGATCTTCATCAACCTTGGCGCCGACGCCATGGAACTCACCGGCGCGAAGTGCCAGTTCTACCATTTTCGTTACACCGCGACCGCGCCGATGCGGGTGAACGCGCTGGTCAGCGCGATGAAGGAAGCCGGCGATCTCGGCAAGAACGTCTACTCCATCAACCAGAATTATTCCTGGGGTCAGGACATGCAGGCAGCCGTCGCGGCAGCCGCTGAGGGCGGCGGGTACAAAGTCGTCGGCGAGGTGCTGCACGACGTCAACAAGATCCAGGACTTCGCGCCGTTCGTCGCGCGGATCCGGGCGGCAAGCGCTGACACCGTCTTTACCGGCAACTGGTCGAATGACCTGCTGCTGCTGATGAAGGCTGCGGGCGATGCCGGGCTGGACGTGACCTTTGCCACAGCCTTTCTCGATCAGCCCGGCAACATCGCCAATGCCGGCAAGACCGCACTCGGCCACTATATCGCCAACAACTACGACAACGCCGCGACCGACGGCAAGTTCGCTGAAGCCTTCAAGACGGCGACCGGCCATTACCCGATCTTCGTCGAGGGACACTCGGCATTCGCGCTCGGCGCGCTGCAGCAGGCGCTGGGCACTGTCAATTTCAACGGCGGTGAGATCGACGTGACGAAGATCGCGCTGGCGCTCGAAAACACCACCTACGAGACCCCGCTCGGCCCCATCTCGGTGCGCAAGGAAGACCACCAGACCATCCGTCCGGTGGTCGTCTCGAAGGTGGTCGAGAAGCCGAAGTACCCGGCGGACGACACCGACATGGGCTTCCAGACAGTCAAGGTGATCGCCGGTGATGCGGCGATCTATCCGGTCCAGGAAAGCTGCAAGATGGAACGCCCCAAGCAGTAGATCACGCAGCTCGTGGTCCGGCGGGCGTCGCCGCCGGCCGGACCATTTCTGCCGTTTCCCACTTCGGAAGTCCCATGGAATTTGCGATCATTTCAACGCTGAACGGCGTAACCTACGGCCTGCTGCTTTTCATGGTCTCGGCCGGCCTGACGCTCATCTTCGGCATGATGGGCGTCCTGAACTTCGCGCATGCGTCGTTCTACATGCTGGGTGCTTACGTCGCCTACGCCGCCTCGTCGCTGTTCGGCTTCTGGGCAGGCATCCTCGTCGCGCCGATCTTCGTCGGTTTGACCGGGATGGCGGTCGAGCGCTTCCTGCTGCCGCGGGTCCATGCGCACGGTCATGCCCACGAACTGCTCCTGACGTTCGGGCTGGCGCTGATCATCGAGGAGCTGGTCAAGCTGTTCTTCGGCGATTTTCCGGTGAACTACCAGATGCCGAGCGGCATGCGGTTCTCCGCCTTCCAGATCTTCGGCGCCGACTATCCCTTCTATCGGCTGTTCATCGGCGGCGTGGCGGTGTTGATGTTCACCCTCCTGTGGCTGCTGCTGACGCGGACCCGGACCGGCATCGTCGTGCGAGCTGCCGAACGCTTGCCGGCCATGGCAGAGGCGCTCGGTCACAACATCCCGCTCGTCTTCATGTTCGTCTTCGGGTCCGGCGCCGCACTTGCCGGACTGGCCGGCGCCGTGGCGGGAGCCTTCTATCCGACCAACCCGAACATGGGGATCGAGCTCGGGGTCATCGTCTTCGTCGTGGTCGTCGTCGGCGGGCTCGGCTCGCTCAAGGGGTCACTGGTCGCCTCGCTGCTGATCGGCCTGTTCTCGTCTTTCGCGGTCGGCCTGGACTGGTCGTTGGCAAACCTCTTCGGCTTCGTCGGCCTCGGTGACTGGGCGACCTCGGTTGGTGGTTTGATGACGCTCCAACTGTCGTCGATCAGCGCCACGATCCCCTTCGCACTGATGCTGCTCGTGCTGCTGGTCCGACCGGCGGGATTGATGGGCGAGCGCAACTGAGATGGTCTCGATGCGAAACATTTTCATTGTCGTCGTTCTGGTGCTGATGCTCGCCCTTCCACCGTTCCTGGGCGCCGCCTGGCAGAACGCGCTCGTCAACCTGCTGATCGCAAGCCTCTTCGCGCTGGCATTCAACCTGCTGATGGGGCAGGCCGGGCTGCTCTCGTTCGGGCACGCAGCCTATTTCGGCATAGGGGCATTCGCCGCCCTGCATCTGATGATCGCGATCGAGGGCGGGTTCGCCTTCCCGACGCCGCTGGTGCCATTGGCAGGGGCCGCCGCGGGCCTTCTTCTCGGGCTTTGCGCCGGCTATTTCGCCACGATGCGATCCGGCGTCTACTTCGCTCTGGTGACGCTTGCGATCGCCGAGCTCTTCCACTCGCTGGCGCCGCAGCTGAAAGGGATGTTCGGCGGCGAATCCGGCGTCTCGTCGATGAGGATGCCTTGGAGCGGTATCATCTTCGGCTCGACGATCGAGGTCTATTACCTGACGCTCGAATGGGTTCTGCTCTGCGGCCTCGGCCTCTGGGCCTATACGCGCACACCGTTCGGCCGGCTGACGCTAGCCTTGCGCGACAACGAGCAGCGCGTGCGCTTCCTCGGCTACAATGCGCATTCCGCCAAGGTGGTGGTCTTCTCGATCTCGGCAATGACGGCCGGGATCGCCGGCTCGCTGCTGGCCATCTCCAACGAAACCGCAAACTACTCGCTGTTTGCCAGCGACGTCTCGGCGCAGGTCGTCCTGCACACGTTCGTCGGCGGCTCGACCGTCTTCCTCGGTCCGGTGATCGGCGCCGTGGCCTTCACGCTGTTCTCGTTTCTGGTATCCGACCTCACGCGATCCTGGGTCTTCTACCAGGGCCTGATCTTCGTGCTGGTGATGCTCTTCGCGCCGACCGGTATCGGCGGTGTCGTGCAGCATCACATCCACAATCGGCACCGCCTCGACTGGCCACGCCTTTCGCGGCCTTACCTGCTGGCGCTCGGCGCAGGGCTGCTGTTGACGGCAGGCGTGGTCTTCCTCACCGAGACCGTCGCCGTCCTGTTCGGAGAAGAATACGCCAGGATGCGTCGGAGCGCCGGCGGTGGCCTGCCCGATTACCAGCTGTTCGGGGCAGACTGGCATCCGACCGGCATTCTCACCTGGCTTGTGCCCCTGGTGCTGCTCGCCGGCGGTGGTGCCATCCTTTTTTACGCGAGGCGGCGGGTCGCTGCCCTGTGGGAACACAAGAGCGAGGACGTCGGCGACGCGGCTGAGCCTGCTTCCGTGCGAGGTGTGGTATGACTGAAATGATGACAGACCAGCCGGCACTGCGGCTTGCCGCCGTGACCAAGTCGTTCGGTCCGATACGGGTCATTCAGGGCCTGGACCTCGACATCCGGGCAGGTGAACGCCACGCGGTGATTGGTCCGAACGGGGCCGGCAAGTCCACGCTCTTCAACCTGATTTCCGGCATGTTCCAGCCATCGTCAGGCGAGGTCTCGCTGAACGGACGCAGCATCGGCGGCCTCTCGCCGCACCGGATCAACCGTGCCGGACTGGCGCGATCGTTCCAGATCACCAACATCTTCCACCGCCTCAGCGTGTTCGAGAACCTGCGCATCGGCGTGCTTGCCTGCCACGGGATCCGCTATGGGCTGTTCCGCCCCGTGTCGCTCATGCGGGAGGTCAACTTTGAAACCGCCGAGGTGCTGTCGCGGGTTGGCCTGGAGGCGCGTGGTCACGATCTGGCAGGCGATCTCACCTATTCCGAACAGAGGGCACTGGAGATCGGCATGACCTTGACGACCGGGGCCGACGTGATCCTGCTCGATGAGCCGACCGCCGGCATGTCCCGTGAGGAGACCGCGCAGGCCGTGCAACTGATCCGCTCGGTCACCGAGGGCAAGACGCTGCTGATGGTCGAGCATGACATGAGCGTCGTCTTCAGTCTCTGCGACCGGGTTTCCGTGCTGGTCTACGGGAACATCCTGGCGACCGATACGCCCGAACGGATCAGCGCAAACCGCGACGTACAGGAAGCCTATCTTGGCCAGGAGGCGTCATGAGCCTGCTCGAAGTAAAGGGGCTGCACGCCCACTACGGCAAGAGCCACATCCTGCATGGGATCGACATGGAGATCCCCCAATCCACCATTGTTTCGCTGCTCGGTCGCAACGGGTCGGGCCGCTCGACGCTGCTGAAGGCGATCATGGGCCTCGTGCCGCCGACGGCCGGAACGGTGACGCTGGACGGACTGCCGCTCGCCGGGCAGCGGCCCTACGGCATCTGCCGCCACGGCATCGGCTATGTGCCCGAGGAACGGCTGGTTTTCCCCAACCTGACGGTCGAGGAAAATCTGGCAATGGGTGTCCAGAAGGGCGCGCCCGGAGCCCATCGCTGGTCGGTGGGAGAAATGTACGACTATTTCCCTCGGCTGAAGGAGCGGCGTGCCATCCGGGCGGGCTACCTGTCGGGAGGCGAGCAGCAGATGCTGACCATCTGCCGGTCGCTGCTCGGCAATCCCCGTGTGCTGCTGATCGACGAGCCGACCGAGGGATTGGCGCCGAAGATCGTCGAGGTGGTGATGGAAGTGATCCTCGACATCGGCCGGCGCGGCGTCGCCGTGCTGCTGGTCGAACAGAAGCTCACCATCGCGCTCAAGGTCGCCCAGCAGGTCATGGTCATGGGCCATGGAGAACTGGTGTTTCAGGGCACGCCCGGCGAACTCGACGCGGCACCCGAGGTGCGCCGCAACTGGCTTGAGGTCGCCTGACATGGCCTTGCTTCTAGACATGCATCGACGGGATAGAAAATGAGCATGATTGAAAGGATGCGGCCGCGCGCCGGCCTCCGGGTTCTTGTCACCGCAGGCGCCTCGGGGATCGGTGCGGCGATCGCCGGCGCCTTCCTCGAAGCCGAGGCGAAGGTACTGATCTGCGACATCGACGGGGTGGCGCTTGCCGAGTTCGCCGAACAACATCCAAAGGTGGAGACGCTCCTCGCGGACATTTCGAACGAGGCGCAGGTCGACGCGCTGCTCGACGCCGCTTCCACTCGGCTCGGAGGGCTCGACGTACTGGTCAACAATGCCGGGATCGCCGGGCCGACCGGTGCCATCGACGAACTCTCGGTTGAAGACATCCGCCGTACCCTCGATATCGACCTGATGGGCCAGTTCCTGGTGCTGCGGCGTGCCGCGCCGTTGCTGCGCGTCAGCGATGCCGGATTGATCCTCAACATCTCGTCGGTTGCCGGACGCCTGGGCTATGCGCTGCGCACGCCGTATTCGGCAGCCAAATGGGGCATTGTCGGGCTGACGCAGAGCCTCGCCAAGGAGATGGGTCCGGACGGGATCCGCGTCAACGCCATCCTGCCGGGGGTGGTGCGCGGTGCCCGCATCGAAGGCGTCATCCGTGATCGGGCCATCGCCGCAGGCGTCAGCTACGCGGAGATGGAGGCGCAATATCTCTCCAACATATCGCTCCGCCGCATGGTCGAGCAGGAGGATGTCGCGGCCACCGCGCTGTTCCTCGCCTCTCCGGGAGGCGCCAACATTTCCGGCCAGGCGATCAGCGTGTGCGGCAATGTCGAAAATATCTGACAGCAAGGAGTGAGAACATGGCCAGATCATCCCGCAAGGTCATCGTCACCTGCGCCATCACCGGCGGCATCCATACCCCCAGCATGTCTCCGCATCTTCCGGTGAGCGCCGATCAGATTGCCGCGGATGCTATAGAGGCTGCGGAGGCCGGCGCCGCGATCCTCCATCTGCATGCGCGCCATCCCGCTGACGGCCGGCCGACGCAGGATCCCGCCGCCTTCGCCGCCTTCCTGCCGCGCATCAAGCAGGCGACGGGCGCGGTGCTGAACCTCACGACCGGCGGCAGCCCAACGATGACGGTCGAAGAGCGTTTGCAGCCAGCGCTGAAGTTCGCTCCAGAGGTGGCGTCGCTCAACATGGGATCGATGAACTTCGGCCTCTATCCGATGCTCGGCCGGTACGAAAAATTCCAGCATGACTGGGAGCCGGAGTATCTGGAGAAGACCCGCGATACGGTATTCAAGAACACCTTCAAGGACATCGAGCACATCCTTCGGCACTGCGGCGGCAACGGCACGCGGTTCGAATTCGAATGCTACGACACCAGCCACCTCTACACCTTGGCGCATTTCCGCGACCGCGGGCTGGTGGAGGGGCCGCTGTTCATCCAGACGGTGTTTGGAATTCTCGGCGGGATCGGCACCCATCCGGACGACGTGTCGCATATGAAGCGCACCGCCGACCGGTTGTTCGGCGACAGCTATATCTGGTCGGTCCTTGGCGCCGGGCGCCACCAGTTGCCGATCACCGCGATGGCGGCGGCGATGGGCGGCAACGTCCGGGTCGGCCTGGAGGATTCGCTGTGGGACGGTCCGGGCCGGCTGGCGACCTCCAATGCCGTTCAGGTCCGCCGCATCCGCCAGGTTCTGGACGGTCTCGGCCTGGAGATTGCAACGCCCGACGAAGCGCGCGACATGCTGGCGCTGAAGGGCGCCGACCGGGTGAACTTCTAGGCGCCGGACGACAACAGGAGAGACAAGGCATGCAGGGTGAATTCGAGGGACGGGTGGCGATCGTCACCGGCGCCGGTGCCGGCCTCGGCCGATGTCACGCGCTGGCGCTTGCCCGTGCCGGTGCGAAAGTCGTCGTCAACGACATGGCCGGGCCGGACGGTTCCGTCGGAGAGGCGGCACGATCGGTGGTACTCGAGATCGAGGCATCCGGAGGAGAAGCGGTGGCCGAGCCTGCCGACGTTTCGTCTTTCGCCGCCGTCGAGGCGATGATGGCGCGCGTGGCTTCACGCTGGGGCCGGATCGACATCCTCGTCAACAATGCCGGCATCCTGCGCGACCGCTCTTTCGCCAAGATGGATATGGCGGATTTCGACAAGGTCGTCGCCGTGCATCTGCTCGGGTCCGCCAACTGCTGTCGCGCGGTATGGGAGCGGATGTGCCGGCAGGGCTACGGGCGGATCGTCCTCACCACCTCCTGTTCCGGCCTCTACGGCAATTTCGGCCAGGCGAACTACGCTGCCGCCAAAACCGGAATGATCGGCCTGATGGCGACGCTGCAGCAGGAGGGGTCGAAATACGGTATCCGGGTCAACTGCCTGTCGCCTTTGGCGACGACGACCATGACCGAGGGATTGTTTGCGGCGGAAGATGCCGCCCGGCTCGCGCCCGAAGCTGTTTCTCCGGCGGTCGTCTTCATGGCCTCGGAACAGGCTCCCGAAAAGACGATCATCGGCGCCGGCGCCGGCGTCTTCACCGTCGTCCACCTTGTCGAGACGCAAGGCGTCTACCTGCCGCCGGAAGCGCGCAGTCCGCAGGACTTCCGCGCCGCCTTCGCGGCGATGAGCGATATTTCCACGGCGCGCCATTTCGACACCGGCTTCGACCAGGCGGCCGGCTTCATCCAGACGGCCAATCGGGCGAGGGGCGCCGCCGCCTGAAGCGCGGACGCAGGCTGGCTGTCAGGACGGAGGGGAGGCGGGCAAAGCAAATTCCGAGCGCGGTGACCCAGGAGCATCGGTCTGCGTGCCGGCCGGGCCGACGAGCGCCGCTGACCTAGCTGGATCCGTCGTTCGTGTTCGGTGACTTTACAGCGAGGATCTGGCGCAGACGGGTATCGCGCTCTTCGGCCAGTGCCTGCACCGAGCGGTCTGCGTAGCAGTGCTCGACAGCGTCCGTGACCCGCGCCTGCAGCGCCTTGTTGGGTACCGGCGCTCCAAGTTCGCCCCATAGCTTGTCCTGCATCGGCGCGAACATGTCCCAGAACCCCTGCATGCCTCTGTCGCCTCCGGCTAGCCGATAGGTGAGGAGCGGCCCCATCAGCGCCCAGCGCAGGCCCGGACCCTCGGTCACCGCCCGGTCAATGTCCTCGGCCGATGCTACGCCGCTGTCGAGCAGGTGGATGGCTTCGCGGAAGATCGCCGCCTGCAGTCGATTGGCGACATGCCCATAGATCTCCTTCTGCAGCCGCACGGGGACCTTGCCGAGGCGTGTGTAGAAGCTTTCGGCGCGAGACAGTGCAGCCTCCGCCGTTTTTGCGCCGCCCGCGACTTCCACCAACGGCACCAGATGCGGCGGGTTGAATGGGTGGCCGAGAACGACGCGCTGCGGATGCGCGCAGGCGCTCTGCATGTCGGTCACCGAAATCGCCGAAGAGCTGGAGGCGATGACGACGTCCGCAGGTGTCGCGGCATCGATGCGGCGCATCAGCTCGATCTTGGCATCCAGCCGCTCGATGGCATTTTCCTGGACAAATCCGGTCTCCGCGCAGGCCTCTTCAAGATCGGCGGTGAAGCGCAGCGATCCACGCCGGGCAGTTTCGAGCACGGACTGCGGCAGGGATTTCCAGCAGCGATCGACTGCTGCGGTGAGCGCAGTTTCGGCTCCGTCGCGGATATCGGTGGCAACCACGTTCAGACCGTGCGCCAGGAACAGGCAGGCCCAGCTTGCCCCGATGATACCGGTGCCGACCACCGTGACCGTGCTGATGTCGTCCGTCTCCACAAGCAACCCTCCCGTTACGCGCCGAGCGATCGGGATCCGATCTGACGCTATCCTCCGCCATCGAGTCCCTGGCGTCTTGGATAGCATGCAAGGCCTTGAGGCCCCAAGGGTTTCCATCGAATTTTGGGTTGCTCCGACACTCTATTTGCGCCTGTGGAAGGCACGGTCTGCTTGGGGGGCATAGAGGTAACGATCGAGGCGTTCGCGCCTGAGGCCGTTCCCCCGGATCCTTCCTGGGCGGAGGGTGGAACCCGTTTTGACAGACGGCGGGATTGACAGTTCCAGCCTCACCGCTATTCTCTTATAAAAAGTTATATAACATAATAGCGGAACAAATGAAACGGGAGCATAAGATGAAGTTCAAGATTGCATTGCTACTGGCGACAGCCCTGGTTGCCGCACCGTCGATCCTCTCGGCCCAGGAAAACGGCGGCGTCATCAATGTCGCGACGATCGGCGAACCGCCGACGCTCGACCCGATGGCTTCGACTGCCGACCTCGTCGGCATGACGACGCAGCACATCTTCGAGACGCTGTTTACCTTCGACGCGGAGTGGAAGGTCATCCCATTGCTGGCCGAAACGATGCCCGTCATCTCCGCCGACGGCAAGACATACGACATCACCCTACGCAGGGACGTCAAGTTCCACGACGGCACGGTGATGACCTCGGCCGATGCCGTCGCCTCCATCGAACGATGGATGTCGATCGCCTCGCGCGGCAAGCAGGCGGCACCCTACATCGAAAAGGTGGAGGCGACCGGCGACCTGTCGCTGAAGATCACGCTGAAATCGTCCTACGCGCCGCTGATGTCGCTGCTCGCCTTCAACAACTCGGCCGCCGTCATCCTGCCGAAGGCCAACCTCACCGATCCGCTGACCAAGATCATCGGCACTGGCCCTTACATGCTGAAGGAACGCAAAGCCGACCAGTATATCCAGCTCGTCCGCTTCGATGGCTACAAGGCCCGCAGCGAGGAGGCTTCGGGCTTTGGCGGCGCGCGCAAGGCGATCCTCGACGAGATCCGCTTCGTTCCGGTTCCCGACGCCAACACCCGCCTTCAGGGGGCGGTCTCCGGGCAGTTCGACTACACGGATTCGATCGCACCGGAGAATTTCGACCGGCTAAAGGCCTCCACCGCCTCGCAGCCGGTGGTGCTGAAGCCGTTCGGCGCGCCCGTCTTCGTGATGAACATGAAGGAGGGCATGATGACCAGCAAGGTGCTGCGCCATGCCATCCAGGTGGCACTGAACCCGGAAGACATGCTTCTCGCCGCCTTCGGCAATCCGGAATTCTTCGCCGTCGACGGCGCCCTCTATCCGGAAGGCTATGTCTGGCACACCAAGGAAGGCATCGAGCGCTACGGGTCCGGCGATCCAGAGGCCGCCGCCAAGCTGATGAAGGAAGCCGGCTACGTCGGCAAGCCGGTGCGCATCCTCACCAGCCGGCAATACGAGTTCCACTACAAGATGGCGCAGGTCGCCGCCGAGTACCTGAAGGCGGCGGGCTTTGCCGTCGACCTGCAGGTGTTCGACTGGGCAACGCTCACGCAGCGTCGGGCGGACCCGGCCCAGTGGGACATCTTCATCACCCACGGCCCGTTCCCGGCCGACCCGGCACTCAACGGCTGGATGTCCGACAGCTATCCGGGATGGTGGGCCAATGAGGCCAAGCATGCGGCCGTCGATCCGTTCCTCGCCGAGCCCGACCTGCAGAAGCGCATCGCGCTGTTCGGCGCCGTGCAGAAAACCTTCTACGAGGAGGCGCCGGTGTTCAAGGTCGGCGACTTCAACGCGCTGAGTGCCGAGGCGAAGACGCTGCACAACGTCCAGCCCTCGCCGTGGCCGTATTTCTGGAACGTCACCACCGACAAAAAGTGAACCATTGCGCCGGCGCATCCCCTTGCGCCGGCTTTTTCTTGAATGCCTGTTTTCTGGATTTTTGAGCGATAGCCATGACGAGAGCCTTTCCTGCCGACTTCCTCTGGGGCGTGGCCGCCTCCGCCTTCCAGACCGAGGGCGCCGTCCACGCGGACGGCCGCGGACAGAGCGTCTGGGACACCTATGCCCACACGCCCGGGCGCACGACCAACGGCGACACCGCCGACATCGCCTGCGACCACTACCACCGCTACCCGGAAGACATCGAACTGATGCGGGGACTGGGGGTCAAGGCCTACCGCCTGTCGACCGCCTGGCCGCGCATCTACCCCAACGGCGACGGACAGCTGAACAGCCGCGGTCTGGATTTCTACGACCGGGTGATCGACCTCCTGCTGCACGAGGGTATCGAGCCGTGGATCTGCCTCCACCACTGGGACATGCCGGTCTCGGTGGAAGAACGGGGCGGCTGGCGCAGCCGCGATACGGCGAAAATGTTCGCCGACTACAGCGCCACCGTCATCCGTCACTTCGGCGACCGAGTGAAGCGGTTTGCGCCGATCAACGAGCCCAACGTCATTCCCTGGGTCGCCTACAATGTCGGCCGTCATGCGCCGGGCAGGCAGGACTACCAGTCGAGCCTGAAGGCGATCCATAACCTCAATCTTGCCCACGGACTGACGGTAAAGGCGGTGCGCGCCGAAGCTCCCACTGCCGAGGTCGGTAACATCGTCTCGCTCGGGCCTGTCCGCCCCCACTACGACGATGCCGCGCATGAAGAGGCCCGCATTCTCGGCGATTGCCTCTGGCGCCGGATGTTGGTCGATCCGCTGTGGCTCGGGACATATCCGGAACCGCTCGCCGACGCGATGGAGCCGCTGATCCAGCAGAACGACATGCAGGACATCAGCCAGAAGATGGATTTCTTTGGCCTCAACCACTACAATCCGGTGTTCGTCGGACCTAATCCCAATACGACCTTCGGCGTCGCCGAAACCGCGCCGCCGACGGGCATGGGGCCGCTGACGGACGTCAACTGGGTCGTCGATCCGGCAGCTTTCCTGGAGCAGATCCGCGATACAAGTTCCCGCTATGGAAAGCCGACCATCTACATCACCGAGAACGGCGCCTCCTACCCGGACGCGCTTACCGGCGCACGCCAGGTGATCGACAACGACCGCATCGCCTACTTCCACCAGTATCTCGACAAGCTTCTCGACGCGATCGACGAGGGGCACGACATCCGCGGCTACTTCGCCTGGTCGCTGATGGACAATTTCGAATGGGGGCGCGGCTTCTCCAAGCGGTTTGGCCTCGTTTACGTCGATTACCCGACGCTGCAGCGCATCCCGAAGAAGTCCTACTATTGGCTCCGGGACACTATCACAGCCAATGCCATCTGATGCCGACGGCGGCAAAGCGGGTGGCGGATTGACACCGGCCGCCACTGCGATATTCTACAATTAACAAGCATAATACATAATAATGGAACAACGAACCGGGAGACTTCGACATGAGGATGAAACTTGCGTTCCTTGCCGCCACGGCGCTGATCATCGCACCGTCCCTCACACTTGCTGCCGAGAAGGGCGGCGTCATCAACGTTGCGACGATTGGTGAACCGCCGACGCTCGATCCGATGGCCTCGACCGCCGATCTGGTCGGCATCGTTACCCAGCACATGTTCGAAACGCTCTACACGTTCGACAAGAACTGGAAGACGGTGCCGCTTTTGGCCGAAGCCATGCCGGAGATCAGCGCCGACGGCAAAACCTACACGATCAAGCTGAGGAACGGCATCAAATTTCATGACGGGTCGGACATGGCGTCGGACGACGTCGTCGCCTCGCTGAACCGCTGGGTGAAGGTCGCCTCGCGCGGCAAGCAGGCGGCAGCCTTCCTCGACAAGGTCACTGCGACCGACCCCTCTACCGTGACGATCACGCTGAAGCAGCCCTATGCGCCGCTCGTTTCGCTGCTCGCCTTCAACAATTCCGCGGCGATCATCCTGCCGTCGGAAAAGCAGGACGAGCCGATGAAGGATTTCATCGGTACCGGCCCCTACATGCTGAAGGAACGCAAGGCCGACCAGTATATCCAGCTGACCCGCTTCGACGGCTACACGCCGCGTTCGGGCGAAAGCGACGGATACGGCGGCGCCCGCCATCAGTATCTCGACGAAATCCGCTTCGTGCCGGTGCCGGACGCCAATACCCGCGTCGAGGCGGCGATCTCCGGTCAATACGACTATATCGACTCCATTCCGGTCGAATCCTTCGAGAAGGTGAAGGCGTCGTCGGCTGTCGAGCCGCTGGTCCTGAAGCCGTTCGGCTATCCGGTCTTCGTCTTCAACACGGCCGAAGGCGTTGCCAAGGACGTTGCCATCCGCAAGGCGATCCGCCAGGCGCTTAGCATGGAAGACATGATGGCTGCAGCTTTTGGCAGCACGGACTTCTACGCGCTCGACGGCAATATCTATCCGAAGAACTTCGTCTGGAGCACGGATGCCGGGGTCGAGGGCAGCTATAACCTCGCTGATCCGGAGGGTGCAGCCGCGGCTGCCAAGGCTGCCGGCTACGACGGCAAGCCGATCCGCATCCTGACCAGCCGCCAATACGAATTCCACTACAAGATGGCGCAGGTTGCGGCGGAGTATCTGAAGCTTGCCGGCTTCACCGTCGACATGCAGGTCGTCGATTGGGCGACGCTTACCCAGCGGCGCGCCGAAAAGAGCCTCTGGGATATCTACATCACCCACAGTCCTTTCCTGCCCGAGCCGGCGCTGATCGGTTCGCTTGCGCCCACCTCGCCGGGCTGGTGGGATACGCCGCTGCGCAAGCAGACGGTCGAGGCATTTTCCGCTGAGCCGGACGCCGACAAGCGGGTCGCTCTCTGGGCCGACGTGCAGAAGGCCATGTATGCGGAAATCCCCTACATGAAGATCGGTGACTTCAACGCCGTCTCGGCAAAATCCAAGAAGGTCGAAGGCGTCGAGCCCGCTCCGTGGCCCTACTTCTGGAACGCCTCCATCAAGAAGTAATCCATATCGACGATCCCGGGGCCGCCATCGGGCGGCGCCGGGTTCAAGACTGTTCTCTTCGCGGCAGCCGTCGCGAAGACACGGGAAGCCAGATACATGATCCGTTACATTTTCCAGCGCCTGGCCGGCATGATCGTCGTGATGTTCCTCGTCGTGACCATCGTCTTCGTCATCGTCCGCGTTACCCCCGGCGATCCGGCCGCCGTCATGCTCGGGCCTGATGCCTCGGCGCAGGACATCGCCGACCTGCGCGTTCGACTGGGTCTCGATCAGCCGCTGGTGGTGCAGTATGTCTACTACATCGGCCAGATGCTGAAAGGCGATCTGGGGCAGTCGATCTTCCTCAACATGCCGGTCGCATCGGCTCTTCTGGACCGCGCTGAGCCGACCTTCTTCCTGACGCTTTTCTCGCTGGCCATCGCCACCGTCATCGCGCTGCCGATCGGCATCTATGCCGCCTATCGGCGCGGCTCCTTCGTCGACCAGGCCGCGACCACGATCGCCATGCTGGCCGCCAGCATTCCGAGTTTCTGGCTCGGCCTCATCCTGATGCAGTTCTTTGCCGTGCGGCTGAACCTGTTTCCCGTCTCCGGTTACGGTGGTCCGGGCTCCAGCTTCGCCGACCGCATGTATCATCTGACGCTGCCGGCGTTTGCGCTCGGCATCGTCTCCTCGGCGCTGATCCTGCGGTTTACCCGCGCCTCGATGCTCGACGTGCTGGGTGACGACTATATCCGCACCGCCCGAGCCAAGGGGCTGATCGAGCGCCGCGTCATCCTCAAGCATGCCTTGAAGAATGCGCTGATCCCGATCCTCACCGTCATCGGCCTGACCGCTGCCGTGCTGATCTCCGGTGCCGTCGTCACCGAGACGGTGTTCGGGCTTCCGGGTGTCGGCAGCCTCGTCGTCTCCGCCGTTCTACGGCGCGACTATCCGGTCATCCAGGGCGCGCTGCTGGTCATTGCGGCGCTCTACGTTCTCATCAATTTCGCGATCGACATGCTCTATCTGCTGATCGATCCGCGCGTACGTTACTGAGGGGCGTGACCGATGACAGATATCGCGACCACCACAGCCGCACCTGCCGTCAGCGAGAACGTGAAATTCCTGCGACGCTTCCTCAAACGCAAGACGGTGGCGGTCGGCCTGGTCGTGCTGGTGATCTTCGTCGTGCTCGCGGTGCTCGCGCCTTGGATCGCACCCTATTCGCCGTCCAAGCTGTCGATCGTCAACCGGCTGAAGCCGCCGAGCGAACTGTTCTGGTTCGGAACCGATGAATTCGGCCGCGACGTGTTTTCGCGCACCATCTATGCCGGCCGGCTGTCGCTGCTGGTCGGAGCCTCAGTGGTCGTGCTGTCGGCAGCGATTGGCGTAACGCTCGGCCTGCTTGCCGGCTTCTTCCAGAAGCTCGACACCCCGATTGCCCGCCTCATCGATGCGATGATGGCGTTTCCGGACATCCTGCTCGCCATCGCTCTGGTGGCAGCGCTCGGTCCGTCGCTGACGACGGTCATCGTCGCGCTGTCGATCGTCTACTCGCCGCGGCTTGCCCGCATCGTGCGCGCCTCGACCCTGGTGATCCGCGAACTGCCTTACGTGGAGGCGGCGCAGGCGCTCGGCATCTCGACCTTCCACATCATGACGCGCCACGTGCTGCGCAACCTGCTGTCGCCGATCCTCGTCCAGGGGACCTTCCTGTTTGCCAGCGCCATGCTGGCGGAGGCCGGCCTGTCCTTCCTGGGCCTCGGCGTCAGTCCCGAAATTCCAACCTGGGGAACCATGATCGCCGGCGGCCGCCAGTATATCGGGCAGGCCGACTGGATGACCTATTTCCCGGGCTTTGCCATCATTCTTTCCGTGCTCTCGCTGCAGATGGTCGGCGACGGGTTGCGGGACATGCTCGATCCAAGACTGCGAAGGGATTTGTGATATGAACGGCCACACGAGAAAGCCGCTCCTCCTCACCAACATCAAACCGATGGCCTTCGGCGCCACTGCTCAAGGCGGCACCACCGATATCCTGATCGGCGGCGACGGCAAGATTGCTGCGATCGGCCAATCGATTGACGCTCCCGCCGACGCGGAGCGCATCGACGGAAAGGGCGCCTGGATCTCGCCCGGCTGGGTGGATCTGCACGTGCATATCTGGCACGGCGGCACCGACATCTCGATCCGTCCGTCGGAATGCGGCGCCGAGCGTGGCGTCACCACGCTGGTCGATGCCGGTTCGGCAGGCGAGGCCAACTTCCACGGCTTTCGCGAGTACATCATTGAGCCGTCGCGTGAACGCATCAAGGCGTTCCTGAACCTCGGTTCGATCGGTCTCGTCGCCTGCAACCGGGTGCCGGAACTGCGCGACATCAAGGACATCGATCTCGATCGCATCCTCGAATGCTACGCCGAAAACAGCGAGCACATCGTCGGCATCAAGGTGCGCGCCAGTCACGTCATCACCGGTTCCTGGGGCGTGACGCCGGTGAAGCTCGGCAAGAAGATCGCCAAGATCCTCAAGGTGCCGATGATGGTGCATGTCGGCGAGCCGCCGGCGCTCTACGACGAGGTGCTGGAAATTCTCGGCCCCGGCGACGTCGTCACCCATTGCTTCAACGGCAAGTCCGGCTCGTCGATCATGGAAGACGAGGATCTTTTCAACCTCGCCGAACGCTGCGCCTCGGAGGGCGTGCGTCTCGATATCGGCCATGGCGGCGCGTCGTTTTCGTTCAAGGTGGCGGAAGCAGCGATCGCCAGGGGCCTGCTGCCGCATTCGATCTCGACCGACCTGCACGGCCATTCGATGAACTTTCCGGTCTGGGACCTGGCAACGACGATGTCGAAACTGCTGTCGGTCGGCATGCCGTTCGACAAGGTCGTCAACGCCGTGACCCACGGACCGGCAGAAGTCATCCGTCTCGACATGGAAAACCGGCTGTCGGTCGGCCAGCGCGCCGATTTCACGATTTTCGACCTGATCAATGCCGATCTCGAGGCGACCGATTCCAACGGCGATGTCTCGCAGCTGAAGCAGCTGTTCGAGCCGCGCTACGCGATCATCGGATCAGAAGCGATCACCGCCAGCCGCTATATCCCGCGGGCACGCAAGCTGGTTCGTCATAGCCACGGCTATTCCTATCGCTGAGCCATCCAACACATCGCATGACCCAATTCGCATGACACAGGAGTTCGCGTGACACAGGTATCGACCAAAACCGGCGCCGAGGCGACCACGCCGATCGCACGGCTCGCCGCGCTGGGCATCGAGCTGCCGCCCGCGCCGCCGCCGATCGCCAATTTCGTCACCCACGTGATCGAGGGCAACATGCTCTATCTCTCGGGGCAGGGACCACGCGAGGCGGATGGCTTCATGCACACCGGCAAGGTCGGCGCCGCCGTGAGTGCCGAGAAGGCCTACGACGACGCGCGCCTGACGGGGATCAACCTTCTGGCCGTCATGCACGACGCGCTTGGCGACCTGTCGCGCGTCAAGCGGGTGGTGAAGCTCCTCGGCATGGTCAATGCCGCACCGGATTTCGGTGATCACCCGCAGGTCATCAACGGCTGTTCGGACCTGTTCAATGCCGTGTTCGGCGAAGCCGGGCGGCATGCGCGCTCAGCCGTCGGTTTCGGTTCGCTGCCCGGCAACATCACGGTCGAGATCGAAGCGATCGTTGCATTGCACGATTGATCAGCGGGGAGAGACGGTCAGTGGTTGCGCCAGCCCATCAGCTTTTCGATCCGAGCCGCCGAGGCCTTGACGCGTTCGGCGTAGCCGGTTTCGTCGGCGAAGGCCTTCTGTTCGGGAAGGACGATGGAGATGGTCGCGACGCAGTCGCCCTTGCCGTCGACGATCGGCGAAGCGATGCACGCGACGGCGTAGTCGGATTCGCCGGCCTGGACCGAGAGCCGCTCCTCGAATGCCTTGGCAGCGGCCTCCGACAGCTCAGCCGGATCGATCGTCGCGCGGCCGGTCGGCGAGATCCGCGCACCGCGTTTGAACAGGTCGATGCGCTCGGCTTCCGCCATGTGGCCGACCAGCAGGCGACCCGACGCCGTCCAATTCAGCGGAACCCGCGTGCCGACGCGCGAGGTGACCTGGAAGTGGCTCGGGCCATCGGCCATCGCCAGAACCAGCATGTGCTCGGCGTCGCGACCGCAGACCTGCACCGTCTCGCCGGTCTCGCGGCAAAGATCGTGCATTTCGTGGGTGGCGACGCTCATGAAATCCAGCGATCGGGCATAGGCGAGGCCGTAATGATAGAGCCGCGCGCCAAGCCACAGCGTCCCGTCGGCATTGCGGGCCAGCATGTTCTTGTCGACGAGATCGTCGATGATCACGTAGACGGTGGAGAGCGGCGCCTTGACCGCCTTGGCGATCGCGTAGGCTCCCGCCGGAGATCCCGTCTCGTAGAGGTAATCGATCACCTGCAGGGCGCGGTCGATGCCACTGACCCGCGAACGGCGCTGCTTGCCGTCGTCTGCCACGCCAGGCGCAGCGTCGGAAAGTGCGTCCGACCGAGATGCCGTCATATCCAAGCTCGCACTCCTGCGCTCCACTCTATCTATTGCATTACTATGGCATAGGGCCTCGCCCGGCAATCGAAATCAGCGCCGGCTTCGGCGTCACACTCTGGAGAATGACATGTCCGACGATATTCGCACGAAACTCGGCCTTCGCCCGGTGATCAACGTTTCGGGGACGATGACCGGCCTGGGCGCCTCGATCGTCGTGCCGGAAGCCATCGCCGCGATGACGGCGATCCTGCCGCAGTTCGTCGAGGTCAACGACCTGCAGCGCAAGGCAAGCGCGGTGATCGCCAGGCTGACCGGCGGTGAAGCCGGCTTCGTCACGGCGTCCTGCTCTTCGGGCATCAGCCTTGCGGTTGCCGGGACGATTACCGGGCCGGATCTGCTGGCGATCGAGAAGCTGCCGGAGACCTCGACGCCGAAGAACGAGGTCCTGCTGCAGATGGGCCATGTCGTCAGCTACGGCGCGCCCGTCGATCAGGCGATCCGCATCGCCGGCGGCAAGACCGTGATGATCGGCCAGGCGACATCGACGCATCGCTACCATATGGAGAACGCCATCACCGACCGCACCGCGGCTGCCGTATACGTCGTGTCGCACCATGTCGTCGATTACGGCCTGCTGAACCTCAAGGAGTTCGTCGAAATCGCCCATGCCAAGGGCGTGCCGGTGATTGTTGATGCGGCATCGGAATACGACCTCAAGATCTTCCTCGATCAGGGCGCCGATATCGTAATCTACTCCGGCCACAAATTTTTGGGCGGGCCGACTTCCGGCGTCGTCGCCGGACGCAAGGACCTCGTGCGCAACGCATTCCTGCAGAACATGGGGATCGGCCGTGGCATGAAGGTCGGCAAGGAAAGCATCCTTGGCGTCATGGCGGCGCTGGAGGCCTGGGAAAACCGCGATCACGCCGGCATCCGCGAGCGGGAAACCGGCTACCTGAACCTCTGGAAGCAGACGCTGGATGGCCGCCCGGGCGTCACCGCGCTGATCGAACCCGACCCCACCAACAACCCCCTCGACCGCATGCGGGTGATCATCAAGGCTGAGGAGGCGCATATCACCGCCTGGGATCTGGCGGCGGCGCTGCGCAACGGCAGCCCACCGATCATCGTGCGCGATCATGAGGTTGAGCATCACTACTTCTACCTCGACCCGTGCAACCTGCATCCCGGCCAGGAGACGGTGGTGGCCCAGCGTCTGTCGGAAGAACTCGACAAGGCGCGCGCCTCCAACGAGATCATCGCCACGCCCATCGAGGATCTGGCGCGCCACCGATTTGATGGTGCGCTGCGCTGGCCGGATTGAGCAGGATAGAGCCCGCCCCAGCCCCTCCCCACGGAGGGGGAGGGGCTTAACCTGGCCGATCCGCCGAATCCTGATCGAGGCGGGCGGCTGACACAAGTCTTCTCGCCCCTTGTGAGGAGGATGGCCGGCAGGCCCGAGGGGACTTGCTCAGCCGCAGGACGCAAACTGTCACTTTTGAAGTGCTTGCTTGCCGAGCCAGAGCGAGAGCCAAATTTAGAACCAAAGGAACGCCCGATGATCACCGCCGCCAAGACCCTTGCAGCCTCCGATCCGGTCCTGTCCGTCGAACACTTGACGACATCCTTCATGGTGGATGGCGAGTGGAAGCCTGTCGTGCGCGACATCTCGTTCACCGTCGCTCCCGGCGAAACGGTCGCGATCGTCGGCGAGAGCGGCTCGGGCAAGTCGGTCACCTCGCTGTCGATCATGCGGCTGCTGCAAGCTGACTCCAGCCGCATCGAGGGCAAGGTGTTTCTCGGCGGCCGGGATCTTCTGGCGCTGACGGAACATGAGATGCGCAAGGTGCGCGGCAACGACGTGGCGATGATCTTTCAGGAGCCGATGACGAGCCTCAACCCGCTCTTCACCATCGGCGACCAGATTTCCGAGGCGCTTCTGGCGCATAACGCGATCAGCGAGGCCGAGGCGAAGGCCGAAACCATTCGCATCCTGGAAAAGGTGCGCATTCCTTCGGCGGCCTCGCGGTTCGACGAGTATCCGCATCGCTTTTCCGGCGGCATGCGCCAACGCGTGATGATCGCCATGGCGCTCGCCACGAAGCCGAAACTGCTGATCGCCGACGAGCCGACGACGGCGCTCGACGTCACCATCCAGGGTCAGATCCTCGACCTCATCAAACTGCTGCAGGAAGAGGAGGGGACGTCGGTTCTCTTCATCACCCACGATATGGGCGTCGTCGCCGAGATCGCCGATCGCACGGTGGTGATGTACCGCGGCGAACAGGTCGAGAGCGGCGATACCGCCGACATCTTTCACCGGGGCCAGCATCCATATACCCGGGCGCTTCTGTCCGCCGTTCCCGTGCTGGGCTCTATGCAGTCCTTCGCGCGGCCGCTGCGGTTTCCGGTCGTCGATACGGCGACGGGCCTGTCAGACGTGCCGATCGAGGTTGCCGATACGGTCGCGGATGGACAGCCGATCCTGCAGGTGAAGAACCTCACCAAGCGTTTCGACATCCATTCCGGTCTCTTCGGAAAGCTCTCCGGCCGCGTGCATGCAGTCGAGAATATCTCGTTTGATCTGCGGGCCGGCGAAACCTTGTCACTGGTCGGCGAATCCGGCTGCGGCAAATCCACCACCGGCCGCGCGATCATGCGGCTGATCGAGCCGGACAGCGGCACGGTTCTGGTCGAGGGAAGAGAGGTTCTGGCGCTCGACAAGCGGGACATGCGCGAGATGCGCAAGTCGGTGCAGATGATCTTCCAGGATCCCTATGCATCGCTCAATCCGCGCATGACTGTCGGCGCAGCGATCGCCGAACCATTCCTCGAGCACAAGATGGGGGATGGAAAACAGGCGAAGGACGTCGTCGCCGATATGCTGGTCAAGGTCGGACTGACGCCGGACATGGCGAAGCGCTATCCGCACGAGTTCTCCGGCGGTCAGCGGCAGCGCATCTGCATTGCGCGGGCGCTGGCGCTGCGACCGAAAGTCATCGTCGCCGATGAGAGTGTCTCGGCGCTAGACGTGTCGATCAAGGCGCAGGTCATCAACCTGATGCTGGACCTGCAGCAGGAACTCGAGCTCGCCTTCCTGTTCATCAGCCACGATATGGCGGTCGTCGAACGGGTCAGCCATCGGGTGGCGGTCATGTACCTGGGGGAGATCGTCGAGATCGGGCCGCGCGCTTCGGTGTTCGGCAACCCGCAGCATGCCTACACGAAGCGGCTGATGTCGGCCGTACCGGTCCCGGATCCGGAACGCCGCCGGGTGAAAAGCGGTGCGGCGGTCGAGGAGCTGAAGAGCCCCATCCGGCCAGTCGACTACAAGATCGTGCCGATGCAGTATCGGGAGGTCTCCGCCGGTCACCTCGTTGCCCAAGCGTAAGGTGTAAGCACGTGCATTGGTGTTCGCTCGCAGGGCGGATGAGCCAGTCTAAAAATCGGGGCAAATCTTCAGGTCGGTGTACCGGCTAAAGCCGAAACGGCTTTCGGTGTCAGGTCCAATTCCTTAGAACGGGTGCAACTGACAATCCCCGGGAGGAAACATGAAGATCACCAAGCTGGAAACGGTGCGGATCGCCGAGCGAAGCAACCTGCTCTGGGTTCTCGTCCACACCGACGAGGGCATTACCGGTCTCGGCGAGACGTTCTTCGGAGCCGAGACCGTCGAGAGCTACATCCACGAATATGTGGCGCCGCGGGTGATCGGTCGTGATCCGCTGGCGATCGATCTGCTTGCCCAGGATCTGGTCGGCTATGTCGGCTTCCGGTCGTCCGGCGCCGAAGTGCGCGGCAATTCCGCTTTCGACATCGCGCTCTGGGACATTTTCGGCAAGGCCACCGGCCAGCCGATCGCGCAGTTGCTCGGCGGCTTCTCGCGCAAGGAGATCCGCACCTACAACACCTGCGCCGGCACCGAATACATCAAGAAGGCGACCGGCCAGGCGACTGCGAATTACGGGCTGACCGGCGGCACCGCCTATGACGATCTCAACGGCTTCCTGCACCGGGCAGACGAGCTGGCGGAATCGCTGCTAGCCGACGGGATCACCGCCATGAAGATCTGGCCGTTCGATGCCGCCGCCGAAAAGACCAAGGGCCAGTACATCTCGTCGTCCGATCTGAAGACGGCGCTCGAACCCTTCGAGAAGATCCGCAAGGCCGTCGGCGACAAGATCGACATCATGGTCGAGTTCCACTCGATGTGGCAGCTCCTGCCGGCAATGCAGATCGCCAAGGCGCTGACCCCCTACGGCACGTTCTGGCACGAAGACCCGATCAAGATGGACAGCCTATCCAGCCTCAAGCGCTATGTGGAAGTCTCGCCCGCGCCGATCTCGGCTTCGGAGACACTCGCCACCCGCTGGGGTTTCCGCGATTATCTGGAGACCGGGGTCGCCGGCATCGTCATGCTCGACATCTCCTGGTGCGGCGGCCTGTCCGAGGCCCGCAAGATCGCCTCGATGGCGGAAGCCTGGCACCTGCCTGTCGCACCGCATGACTGCACGGGGCCGGTGGTCCTGTGCGCGTCCACCCATCTGTCGCTCAACGCGCCGAATGCGCTGGTGCAGGAAAGCGTCCGGGCTTTCTACAACACCTGGTACCGCGATCTGGTCACGGCCTTGCCAGAGGTGAAGAACGGCATGATCACGGTGCCTCCCGGTCCCGGTCTCGGCATGGAGTTGAACCCGGACCTGGACAAGGCGTTTACCGTCAGCCGACGGTTCTCCGACGCTTCGATCCTGTGAGGTGGCGATGCAAGCGTCTCACACGTCCCGCCTGAAAAGCCTGTCGGCAGCCGGCCCGGCGCTGATGTTGCTCGGTATGCTGATGTTCGCATTGAACGATGCGATGGGTAAATGGCTCGTCTCAAGCTACGGGCTCGGCCAGGTCGTCCTCTTGCGCAGTCTTGCGGCGTTGGTCATTCTCGTCCCGATCGTCTGGATGGCCGGCCTGCCGGCGTTGAGGGCCGCCGAGCGGCCATGGATGCAGTTCGCCCGCGTCGCATGCTCGACGACGGAGGTCTTCTGCTTCTATTTCGCCGTCATGTATCTGCCGCTCGCCGACGTGATGACCTACTGGCTGGCCGCGCCGATCTACGTTGCGGCGGCGTCGCCGCTCCTGCTCGGCGAACGGGTGGGCTGGCGGCGATGGACGGCGATCGCCGTCGGCTTCGTCGGCGTCATCATCACGCTCGAACCGTCAAGCGCGATGTTCACCATGCCTGCGGTGATCTCGATCATCGGCAGTGCCGCCTTTGCCTTCATGCTGATTTCGGGTCGCTTCCTGCGCGGCACGCCGGATTCGACGCTGGTCTTCTTCCAGGTCAGCGGAGCGGGGCTGGCAGGGCTGGCGTTCGCGCCGTTCGGCTGGTCGCCGATCCAGTCGGGCCTCGACCTTGGCCTGCTCGCCCTGCTCGGCATCGTCGCCATGGCGGCTCACATGCTCGTCAATCGCGCCCTGAAGATATCCGATGCCGCGACGGTTGCGCCGCTCCAGTACACGCTTCTGTTGTGGGCGGTGGTGTTCGGCTGGATGTTCTTCGGCGACGTGCCGCGGCTGGGAATGATCGTCGGCGCTGCGCTGATCGTCGCATCCGGCCTGTTTATCTTCATCCGCGAGCAGATGCTGAAGAAGCGGGATGCGGTGCTTCCGGCCATTCCTGAATAGCATAAGGCCCGCGCCATTGCTGGCGCGGGCCTTATCGATCGATGATGAGTCCGGGTGTCTCGTCCGGATCTGTCCGCGGATCAGTTGCCGCGGATCGTCTTCAGCTCAGCCAGGATGCCGTCGACAACGTCGGCGCCGATCTCGGCCTTGTGCTTTTCATAGACGACCATGGACTTCTCGCGGATGCGGGCCTGCTCTTCCGGCGACAGCTGGTTCACTTCCAGACCGGCTTCCTTGATCTTTTCCAGCGACTTCTTGTTCAGGTCGGCGATGACCTGACGTTCGACGTCGCGACCAACCATGGCGCAGTCACGCAGGGCGGCCTGCTCTTCGGGAGCGTAGGAGTTGAAGATCGGCTTCGAGAACAGGAAGAGGAACGGCGTGTAGGCGTGGTTCGTCTCGGTGACGTACTTCTGCACTTCGAAGAACTTCGACGTGTCGATGGTCACGTAGGGGTTTTCCTGCGCGTCGATCGCCTTGGTCTCAAGTGCCGAGTACACTTCGCCAAATGCCATCGGCGTCGCGTTTGCGCCGAGGTTCTGGAAGGTGTCGAGGAAGATGTTGTTCTGCATGACGCGAACCTTCATCCCCGAGAAGTCTTCCCACTTGGTCACCGGACGCTGCGAGTTCGACAGGTTGCGGAAGCCGTTTTCCCAGTAGGCAAGGTTCACCAGGCCTGCTGCGTCGAGCTTCTCGTTCATGCTGTCGCCGAACTTGCCGTCGAGAACCTTGTAGGCTTCGGCGGGGCTGGAGAACAGGAAGGGAAGGTCGAAGACGCCGAGCGCCGGGATGATCCCGACCAGCGGCGAGGACGAGGTGACGACGGCTTCCTGGACGCCCGAACGAAGCGCCTGGGTTGCCTGAAGGTCGCCACCGAGCGCGCCGCCCCAGAAGGCGGTCAGCTTCAGCTTGCCGCCCGACTTCTCGTCGAGGCAGGCCTGCATGGCCTTGATGCCGTTGCCGACCGGGTGATCGGCGTTGATGCCGTTCGACACGCGGATGTTACGGCTCTTGAACTCGGCGAAGGCCGGAGCCGCACCCGAGATCGCGATGGCGATTGCGGTGGTTGCAAAAAGTAGTTTCTTCATGTTGGTCCTCCCATTTGGACAGTTGAAGTAGAAGCGGTGAAGTCGGCGCCGGTCAACGCAGCCATTGAGCCGGCACGGTAACAATTTCCGGAAATGCCACGAGCAGCAGCAGCAGAACCGTCTGGGTGAGCAGGAACGGCGCAACCCCGATCGTGACCTTGCCGAGCGGAATGCGGCCGACGCCGCTGACGACGTTCAGCACCACGCCGACCGGCGGCGTGATAAGCCCGATGCAGTTGTTCATGATGAACATCACGCCGAAGTAGACGGGGTCGATGCCCGCCTGCTTGATGATCGGCATCAGCACCGGCGTCAGGATCAGGATCGTCGGCGTCAGGTCGAGCGCCGTCCCGACGACCAGCACGAGGACCATGATTGCCAGCATCAGCAGCTTCGGACGGTCGATCAGCGGTTCGATGTAGCCGGTGATTTCGGCCGGGATGTTGGCCGCGGTGATGAGCCAGGCCGAAACCAGCGCGGCGCAGACGAGGAACATGATGACGGATGTGGTCTTGGCGGCGCGCAGGATGACCTGCGGAAGGTCGCGTGGCTTCAGCTCACGGTAGATCACCATGCCGACGAACATCGCGTAGACGGCGGCAACGACGGCGGCTTCGGTCGGCGTCACGACGCCGGCCTTGATGCCGCCGAGAATGATGACGGGCATGCCAAGCGCCCAGAGCGCACGGCCGGTCGCCGTTACCCGCTCCTTGCTGGAAGCCTTCGGCAGCGGCTGGATGTTGTCCTTGCGCACGACGTAGAGCCAGGTGCCGATCAGAGAAAGGCCCATCAGCAGGCCCGGCACGATGCCGGCCATGAACAGCTGGGTGATCGAGACGTTAGCCGCGACACCGAAGACGATGAAGGCCATCGACGGCGGAATGACCGGCGCGATGATGCCGCCAGCGGCGATCAGGCCGCCCGAACGGGGAATGTTGTAGCCGGCCTTGGCCATCATCGGGATGAGGATGGCGGCAAGCGCTGCCGTATCGGCGGCAGCCGAGCCGGAGATGCTGGCCATGATCAGGGCCGCAACGATGGCGACGATGCCGAGGCCGCCGCGGATGTGGCCGACAAGCGCGATGGCGAAATCGATGATGCGCTTTGACAGGCCGCCGGAATTCATCAGTTCGCCGGCGAGGATGAAGAAGGGAATGGCAAGCAGGGTGAAAGTGTCGGCACCCGCGATCATGTTCTGGGCGATGATCTGCGAATTGAACATGCCCATGAACCACATGAGCACGACGCCGCAGAACATCAGCGAGAAGGCGACCGGCACGCCGATGGCCATGGCGCCAAGCAGTGAGCCGACGAAGACGAGTAGGGTCATATCAGGTCCGCTCCGCCATCTGCTCGATGGTCATGTTTTCGCCGGCGAATGCCGCAATCTCGTCGTCCGTCACGCGGCCCGTCACAAGCCGCACAAGCCGCTCCAGTGATATCAGCAGGCAGCCTGCGCCGGTAAAGAAGCCGACGCCATAGACCCAGGCCATCGACAGGCCGGTCACCGGGGCGACCATGCTGGAGTTGATCGGCAGCTGCACCCATGTGCCCCAGAAGAAGATCCCCGAGCACAGGATGATCGTCAGGTTGCTGAGGATCATGCAGAAGATCCGGCCCTTGCGGCCGAACATCGCCACGAGCGTCTCGACCCCCAGGTGACCGTATTCACGGAAAGCGACGACCGCGCCGATGAAGGTGAGCCAGACGAAGAAGTAGCGTGACAGTTCGTCGGATACCGTCAGGCCGGAATTGAAGCCGTAGCGGAGGATGACGTTGCCGAACACCATCAGTGCCATGCCTGACAAGAGCAGGATCAGCAGGATCTCGAGGAACCGGTAAAATAGATCGATTGTCTTGTGCATTGTCTCCCCCCGATGCCTCCTACAGCAGCCCGCGCCGGGCCAGGTTCTTCATCAGTGCCGTTATTCCGAAATTCCATTCCGGGCATTTATCGCTGTATTCCACCCGGTTGATCAGACGCCCGAGTGTCGGGCTGGAGATCTCGACGATGTCGCCGATCTCGTGCGTGAAGCCCATTCCCTTGCCGCGGCGGTCCTTGACGGGTGCGAACATCGTGCCGAGGAACAGCAGCGCGCCATCCGGGTACTGGTGACTGCGATTGAGCAGTTGTGATGTGAGGTCTTCCGGCGAGCGGCTGATGGCGCGCATCGGGCTGACGCCGGTCATCTCGAAACCGTCAGTGCCCTTGACCGAAAGGCTGATCTCGGCGGCCTTGACGTCTTCCAGCGTGAACCTGCCGTCGAACAGGCGGATGAACGGTCCGACCGAACAGGAAGCGTTATTGTCCTTGGCCTTGCTCAGCAGCAGTGCCGAGCGGCCTTCGAAGTCGCGCAGGTTGACGTCGTTGCCGAGCGTCGCGCCGATGATCTCACCCTTCGAGGTGATGGCGAGCACGACTTCGGGCTCGGGATTGTTCCAGTCCGATTTGGGATGGATGCCGACCGCAGATCCGCAGCCGACGGAGGACATCGGCTGGGCCTTGGTGAAGATTTCCGCATCCGGGCCGATGCCGACTTCGAGATACTGCGACCAGAGGCCCATCTCCTGCAGCAGCGCCTTCACTTCGGCAGCTTTCTCAGAACCGGCGGTCAGACCCTTGAGGTTGTCGCCGAGCACCGGCGCCAGACGCCCGCGGATTTCCTGCGCATGCAGGGGGTCGCCCTTGGCCTGTTCCTCGATGACCCGTTCCAGCATGCTGTTGGCAAAGGTCACTCCGGCGGCCTTGATCGCCTGCAGGTCGGCTGGCGCCAGAAGTTCGCCGGCAGTGCCGTTCAGGAAATCGTCGAGGCTGCCGAGATCGGCAAATGAGGTCTTGGCGGAAAGCGTCTCGACCAGACCGTCGATCTCCAGAAGCATCGACAGCGTCGGTGCGAGGGAAGAGAGGTCGAGGAGACGCCCGTCCGACAACAGAACGGGGCAGGGGCCATCGGCGGATTTCGACCATACGCGTCCGACCAGCAATGCGTTCGATGCATCGACCGGCAAGATGGTGTCCGACGACAGGGCATTCTGATGCGCCACGAAAATCCTCCCTTGGTGATCAAGAGGGCCTCCACCCTCTCGTCGTTGTCAGATGTCCGACAACGTAGTGCGCCGTTTTAGTATGACTTTTCCATTCTGTCTAGAAGAGGTCGAAGCTCATCCAAAGGAAAGCCGACCGGCCTACCATCTAGACCATTTCCAACTCCAGGTTAAGGCGTCGGGCAGCGCCGTCCAGATGATGCCTCATCGCGGCCTTCGCGGCTAGCGGATCGCCGGTGGCAATGGCATCGCGGATAGCAACATGCTCGGCGATCGTCACCTCGACGATCTCCTCGAGGATGGCGGCAGCCCGTGCTGCATTGATGGCGATATGCGTCCTCTCGGCGATGAAGCCGATGAACTGCTGGAAATATTCGTTGCGGGTCGCTGCCGAAACCGCCCGGTGAAACGCCAGGTCGGCAACGATCCCCTGGTCCGTCCATCGCTCGGCGCCCGACATCTGGCTCAGCAGTTCATCCAGCCGGGCAAGGTCGTCTTCCGAATGATGAAGGGCTGCGAGCCCGGCGGCTTCGGTTTCCAGGGTATACCGCACCTGGAACAGGTCGCGAAATGCGTCGCGGTCGCCTGGCGGCCCGGAATCGATCCGAATCGACTGACGCTGCTGGATTTCGGTTGCGAAGGCGCCGACCCCTTGCCGGGTCTCGACGAGGCCTTCGTTGCGAAGGTGGGCGATGGCCTCGCGAACGACCGAGCGACTGACACCGAACGTGCTCGCCAGAAGATGTTCCGTCGGAAGCTTCTGCCCGGGCTTGATGCGACCCTCGGCGATCTCACGGCCGATTTCCCCGGCAATGCGCATCGGCAGGTGCTCGCTCCGCTTGATCTGCGTGAAATCCGCCATTGCGATCCTCGTTCCCCTCACTCCGGCCTAGTGATTAGCCGGAGCGAGATCGATCTGGCAATGCGGATTGAGAATGAGATCCGGGTCGATCGCCTTCTTGATGGCAACCAGCAGGCTTCGCTTAGTGTCCGAGAGACGCTCCTCGAAGTCGTCGCGCTTCAGGCGGCCGATCCCGTGTTCGGCGCTGATGCTGCCACCATATTGGTCGACCACCACATTGACGACCTTCTTCGCCTTGTAGATCCGCTCGTTGCGTTCCTCTGGCGTCGCGCCATTCGGCGGAAGGACGTTCAGGTGGACGTTACCGTCGCCGACATGACCGTAGGAGACGCTGGTGCAATCGGGAAGTGCCGCGCTGACGGCGGCCTCCGCATCGGCGACGAAGGAAGCGAGCCGCGACAGGGGCACGGAGATGTCGGTGCGCATATGGCTGCCGCGCTTGGCCTGACCCTCATTCATGCCTTCGCGGATCAGCCACAGATTGCGCGCCTGTGCTTGTGATGTAGCGATCGTGCCGTCGACAACGAGACCGTCGGACATGACGCCTTCCAGGAAGCGGTGCATGAGGTCGTCGATATCCACCAGACCGGAGCCGGAGATCTCCATCAGCACATAGGCCGGGAACTCGCCGGAAAGCGGGATCGGCAGATCGGGCATCGCTTCCTGCGCCAGAGTGAACGCGAGCGGCGGCATGAATTCGAAGGCTGACATCAGGTCGCAGCAGTCGCGCCGCGCCCGGCGGTAGAGCGTGATGGCGTCGTCGAGCGAATTCAGCGCCACGAGTGCGGTGGCAACATTGTCGGGGTAGGGCGTCAGCTTGATCGACACCGCCGTGATGATGCCGAGCGTGCCTTCCGCGCCTATGAACAGCTGCTTGAGGTCGAGGCCGCGATTGTCCTTGCGCAGTGTCGAGAGGCCGTCGAAGACGCTGCCGTCCGGCAGAACCACCTCGAGGCCGAGCACCAGCTCGCGCGTCATGCCGTAGCGCAGCACGTTGATTCCGCCGGCATTGGTCGAGACGTTGCCGCCGATGCGGCAGCTGCCCTGGGCGCCCAGCGCCAGCGGGAAGAACATGCCCTTCGCCGCTACCGCATCCTTGAGTTCAGTCAGGATGCATCCCGCCTCGACGACGGCGGAGAAATCGTCGCTGTCGATGTTGCGGATCTTGTTCATTCGCTCCAGAGTCAGAACCACCTGGCGTTCCGGGTCGTCGGGCGTTGCACCGAGCACAAGGCCGGTATTGCCACCCTGCGGCACGATGAACAGGCCAAGTTCGCGGCAGGCCTTCACAGCGGCCTGGACGTCTTGCGTCGTTCGCGGTCGGATCACCGCGACCGCGCCGGTTGTGACGTCGCCGTGCCAGTCCCGGCAATAGCGGAGCATGTCCTCCGATCCGGTCAGGACAAGGTCTTCGCCCAGAACGGAGCATAGCGAAAGGCGCTGCTCGGCGATCGAGCGCGGTGCTTCAGTCATCGGTTCCTCTCCTCCCTCGCGATCTGCAATGCCAGTCCGAGGCCGTATGCGTGTTTCTTGCGCCTGGTTGGGCCAGAGGCAAAAAACCTGTTTTCAAGCGAAGCATACAGGGTTATCAGACAACCTTACAAGGAGAAAGTCGTGGTGCATCCACGGCTGTATGGGAGGAAGACATGCATATCCTGATCATCGGTGCGGCCGGCATGGTAGGCCGCAAGCTGACCCAGCGTCTGGTTTCGGAAGGCGGCCTGAACGGTCAGCCCATCGACGCGCTGACGCTGGTCGACGTCGTCAAACCGGACGCGCCGGCCGGATTTGCCGGAAGCGTTGCCGCACGCGAATGCGATTTCAGCGCGCCCGGCGAAGCGGAGGCGTTGATCGTTTCGCGTCCGGACGTTATCTTCCATCTCGCGGCCATCGTATCCGGCGAGGCGGAGCAGGATTTCGACAAGGGCTACCGGATCAACCTCGACGGCACGCGCTATCTGTTCGACGCCATCCGCATCGCAAACCAGGCGGACGGCTATTTCCCGCGCGTCGTGTTTACCTCGTCGATCGCCGTCGTTGGTGCGCCGCTGCCCTATCCGATCCCGGACGAGTACCACCTGACGCCGCTGACGAGCTACGGCACGCAGAAGGCGATCAGCGAGCTGCTGCTGGCCGACTACAGCCGCCGCGGCTTCTTCGATGGCATCGGCATCCGCCTGCCGACGGTCTGCATCCGTCCCGGCAAGCCGAACAAGGCTGCCTCCGGCTTCTTTTCCGGAATTCTGCGCGAGCCGCTCGTCGGGCAAGAGGCGATCCTGCCGGTGTCCGACGACGTCCGCCACTGGCATACGTCGCCGCGCTCGGCCGTCGGGTTCCTGATCCACGGCGCGGGGCTCGATCTGTCGAAGCTCGGTTGGCGCCGCAGCCTGTCCATGCCGGGTGTCAGCGCAACGGTCGGCGAGCAGATCGAGGCCTTGCGGCGGGTCGCCGGCGAGAAGGCCGTACAGTTGATCCGTCGCCAGCCGGACGAGGCGATCATGAAAATGGTCGCCGGTTGGGCGCCCGGCTTCGAGGCCAAGCGCGCGACCGAACTCGGCTTCACCTCGGAGAAGAACTTCGACGAAATCATCCAGGTGCACATCGAGGATGAGCTGGGAGGCAAGCTATGACCTCCGATACGTCTCCGACGAGGCGGATCGCCTTTCTCGGCACCGGACTGATGGGCGCGCCGATGGCGAGGCGGCTTGCCAAAGCCGGCTATCCGCTCACCGTCTGGAACCGTGACCCGGCCAAGGCCGAGGCACTTGCGGCCGACGGCGCAACCGTTGCCGCATCTCCGGTCGAAGCGGTGCGCGACGCGGACGTGGTGTTCACCATGCTGACCGACGGCAGGGTGGTCGGCGAGGTGCTGTTCGACGCGGGCGTCGTCGATGCCCTGAAGAACGGCGCCATCGTCGTCGACACCAGCTCGATCGCCCCGCCAATCGCCCGCGATCACGCGGCGCGGCTGGGTGCGCGTGGCATCCGCCACCTCGACGCCCCGGTTTCCGGCGGCGTCGTCGGCGCGCAAGCCGGCACGCTGGCGATCATGGCGGGCGGCGATGCCGCTGTCGTCGAGGAACTAGGCGATGTGTTCGCCGCGCTTGGCCGCGTGACGCATGTGGGGCCGAGCGGCGCCGGCCAGGTGTGCAAGCTCGCCAACCAGCAGATCGTCGCGGTGACGATCGGCGCAGTCGCCGAGGCGATGATCCTGGTCGAGGCGGGCGGCGCTTCGCGTGAAGCCTTCCGCAATGCGATCCGGGGCGGGTTTGCCGAAAGCCGGATCCTGGAATTGCATGGGCAGCGCATGGTGGACCGCAATTTCCAGCCTGGCGGCTCGTCGAGGAACCAGCTGAAGGATCTGAATGCCGTCATCGCGCTCGCCGAAGAGCTTGCACTACAACTTCCGCTGACCACCACAGTTCAGGCGGAATATACCGACTTCGTCTCCGGCGGTGGTGGCGAGAAGGACCATAGCGGTCTGCTGCTCCATCTTGAAGACCTGAACCGCAAGGTCTGACGCTGCAAGATTGCGAAAGGCCGGCATCATCCTGCCGGCCGGTCGCATCTGCCTCGACGTTCAAGCGGTGCCGGACGCGTGAAAGTCTAAGGAACCATCATCCACCTGGCTTGGTTTAGGGGCACGGCATGTGCCGGCGCCTCCTGAACAGGGCGAAATGGGTTGGAGGTTGCGTTGCGCGTAATAGAGTATCCCGGTCGGGCGGAGGTCGATCGACCAAAGCCGACGAGCAGGCCCGCCGCTGCGCTGATTGCCGCTAAGCTCATCGAAACATTCGAGACATCCGACCGGTCGCGCGTCTACGTGGCACTGAGCGAGAGTTCCGCCGGCAGGATCGCCGATGCGATCCGCTGCCTCGATCCGGATCTGGATATAGTCGTCCTGCCACCCTGGGACTGTCTTCCCTATGACAGGGTGCCCCCGTCCAGACAGTCCATGGGACGGCGGATGGACGCGCTGCGCGTCTGGTTGCAGCCGTCGACGAAACCGCGATTGCTGATCACCTCCCTCGATGCGGGCCTTCAACGCGTGCCGCCGGCGACAGTCGTCCGGGATAGCTGGTTCAAGCTTGCCGTCGGAGATCTTTTCGATCGTGAGGCATTCGACCGGTTTGTCCGGCGCACCGGATATATCGAAGACGGCATTGTCGACGAGCCCGGCGAACTGGCATTTCGCGACGATGTTATCGACATTTTCCCAGCCGGCGCATCGGTGCCGATGCGGATCATCCTCGACGAGGACACGACGATCTCGGAGCTGAGATCCTACGACCCCGGCACCCAGCGAACGACGAACAACGCTGAAGTGATGGTGTTCGGACCGGCCTCGGAAGCCGTTACCCTGGAGGCCGACTTACAGGCCGTCGACGAGGCAGTGCCGCAATGCGACGTCTCGGAGCGTCGGCTGTTCCAGGTGTATGGCGAGCTTTCGACGGTCTTTGACCTGATCGGTGATGCCGACATCGCTTTCGAGGACGGCTACGACGACAGGCTCAGCAGCTATCTCGACATCATCGAGGAGGCGCGTCAGGCGCGCCGGCGTTTCGATGGCGAGGAGAGGAGCATCGCGCACTCGCTGTATCTCAACCGATCCGGGTGGACGAGCGCCGTCAGCGATCGGTCCCGGTTTGATCTCGACTTCAGCGCGGCCAGAGCGCTTCCGAAATTCAGCGACGACGCCAACCCTCGCCGTATGTTCCTAAGCTTTGTGCGGGACGAGAAGCAGTCGGGACGCACGGTCGTGCTGGCCGGCAGCGGCGAGAATGTCGACCGTCTGACAAGGCGTCTGGAGCGCGACTCGGATACCAAGGTCCAGCCGCTCGCGACGTTCAAGCAATGGGCGGTGCAGGATCCGGGTGCGCTCCTGAAGCTTGCATGCCCGCTGGATCGCGGCTTTGCAGATGGGCCATTGAGCGTAGTCACCGTGCGGGACATCCTCGGCGAACTGGCGGAAGCGACGGAGGTTGCGGCGCGTCTCGCCGAGCCGGAGCTTCAGCTGGGAGACGTCGTGGTTCACGAAGACCACGGCATCGGCGTGCTGAAGAGCCTCGATACCGTCACCGTGGAAGATGTCGTCCGGGATGCGGCACGCCTCGAATATCGCGATGGCGCATCGCTGCTCGTGCCGATGGACGAGTTCGGCAAGCTCTGGCGCTACGGATCGGAACCGGAAGCCGTGACGCTCGATCGGCTGCACACCGAAGCCTGGTCGAAGCGCCGTGCTGAGATCGACACGGATATCCGCACCGCTGCCCGCCATCTTATGCGGCTTGCCAAGCAGCGCCGGGATGCCACGGCTGAAGCCTTCGTGCCGCCGCGCGCCGAGTATGCAAAATTTGCCCGTCGGTTCCCCTACACGGAAACCGCCCACCAGATCGCGGCAATCGATGCCTTGCTGCAGGACCTCGCTTCCGGCACCGTCATGAGCCGGTTGATCTGTGGCGATGTCGGCTTCGGCAAGACCGAGGTCGCGCTGCGTGCCGCTGCCGCCGTTGCTCTTGCCGGTGGTCAGGTCGTTCTCATCGCACCGACGACCGTCCTTGCGCGCCAGCATTTCACCACCTTCGAGCGGCGGTTCGCGGGCACCGGGATCCACGTCGCGATGCTATCACGCGTTGTCGAGCCGAAGCTTGCCAAGGAAGTCAAGGAGGGTCTCGCCAGCGGAGCAGTCGGCATCGTGGTGGCGACCCAGGCCATCCTCGCGAAGGACGTGCGTTTTGCGCATCTCGGCCTCCTGATCGTCGATGAAGAGCACCGCTTCGGGACGCGAGAGAAGCAGGCAATGAAGGCGATGGCGCCGCTCCTGCACACGCTGACCATGTCGGCGACACCGATCCCGCGGACGCTGCAATCGGCGATGATCGGCGTGCAGGACGTCAGCATTCTGGCAACTGCGCCGTCGAAGCGGCGGCCGGTGAGGACCTCGCTCACTCCCGTTGATCGCGCGGCGATGCGGGTCGCGCTGATGCGCGAATATCGTCGCGGCGGCCAGAGCTTCCTCGTCGTGCCGCAGATCGAGGACCTCGATCCTGTGCGCACGATGCTCGGGGAAATCGTGCCGGAACTGTCGCTCCGCGTCGCGCACGGCAAGATGAAAGCTGCGGAGATGGACGAGGTCATGGTCCGCTTCGCCGATGGTGACGGCGACGTGCTGCTGTCAACCAACATCATCGAAAGCGGTCTCGACGTGCCGCGCGCCAACACGATCTTCATCTGGCGGTCCGACCGCTTCGGCCTGGCGCAACTGCATCAGTTGCGCGGCCGTGTCGGACGCGGCAAGGCTCAGGGCATGGCTTACCTTACCACCGAGAGCGACGAGCTCCCGGAGGAGACTCGGTTGCGGCTCGCAACGATGGTGGAGAACGACCGTCTCGGCGCCGGCCTTGCGATCAGCATGCAGGATCTCGATCTGCGGGGTGCCGGGGATATTGCCGGCGAAGACCAGGCGGGCCACATGCGGCTGATCGGCGTCAGTCTCTATCAGAAGCTCCTCGAACGGGCGGTCAAGGCTTCGGCCAAGTCGACGTCAATGGAGGACCAGGCTGCTGCCCTGAACCTTGGAATTGCCGGTACCATCCCGCAGGAATACGTGTCGGACGCCGCCGTGCGGCTCAACCTCTACGCCCGCTTGTTCCGAGCCGCGGACGAGGCGGAGATCGACCGCTTCGTTGAAGAGTTCGAGGACCGGTTCGGGGAACTGCCGGATGAAGTCTCGACGCTGTTTCGCCTCGCCCGGCTGCGCATCAGGGCGACCCGGCTTGGCATAGCCAAGGTGGATGGTGGCCCGCGTGCGCTTGCACTTACATTTACCGGGAAGCCCGCAGCAAAGACGCTGAAGCTGCTGACGCGATCCAACAAGGCAGACCTCCGCGACGGCCGGCTGATCTTCGAGCAAGCGACGGCGACGCCGGCAGAGAGGATGGCGCTAGTCGAGACGCTCCTGTCTGATCCATAAGCGGGCTGTCGGCGGGCCCGGACCATCCGAAGCCATTGTCAGGTTTCGCTTTCCGTTCTGGCCGTATCATGCGAAGATGCCGGGCCCGAAGCACGACCGCCCATCGTTCCTTGGTAGAAAGGACGACAATGGCTCTGGATCAGATCACTGACCGCTCGACCCCGCTCGCCAGCCTGACGAAGGCGGCGTCGCGCATCGCCCGTTCTCGCAGCATCGAGGAGATGGTCGAGACGATCCGTGCGAGCGCGCGCCTGTTGATCGGCTGCGAGGGGATTGCCGTCATTCGCCGGGAAGGCGATCTTTGCCATTACGTGGACGAAGATGCGATCGGTCCGCTCTGGAAAGGGCAGAAGTTTCCGATTTCAACCTGTGTCTCTGGCTGGGCAATGATCCACCGGCAGACAGTCGTGATCGCAGACATTGCGAAAGACCCTCGTATTCCTACGGAACTCTACCAACGGACGTTCGTCCGGGCGGTTGCGATGGCGCCAATCCGGGCTGAAGATCCGGTCGGCGCGATCGGGGCCTATTGGTCGCAGACCTACGAGCCGTCCCGATGGGAAGTCGAGACGCTCGAGGCGCTGGCGGAGGCCGCTGCCATCGCTGTCGAGAACATCGGCTTTCACGCCCACACGGTTGCCGCTCCGGCAGAGAGAGTGGGCGACTTCTCACGAGATATCGCAACCGTCTCCGGCATCGCCGCGGTGCCCGCCATCCTTGACGTCGTTCTGCGGATGACGGGCATGGGATTTGCCGCCGTGGCGCGGGTGACGGACAGCCGGTGGGTTACCTGCAGCGCGCTCGATCACGTCGGGTTCGGGCTCGGTCCGGGCGACGAACTGCCGATCGAAAGCACGCTGTGCAACGAGATTCGCGACCATCGCCAGCCAGTCGTCTTCGACGACGCGACTGCCGATGGCGTCTACTGCGATCACCATACGCCGCGCATCTACGGGCTGCGTGGTTATATTTCGGTGCCGATCATCCTGGGCAACGGGAGCTTCTGGGGCACCCTATGCGCCATCGATCCCAATCCCGCGACCGTCAACAATCCCCAGGTGCTCGGCGCATTCAAGCTGTTTGCCGAGCTGATTGCCCATCATCTCGATGCCGACGAGCGGCTGAAGGCGACCGAGGCGTCGCTGTCGCAGGAGCGGGAACTGGCATTGTTTCGCGAGCAGTTCATCGCCGTGCTCGGCCATGACCTCCGAAACCCGATCGCCGCCGTCAATGCCGGAACATCACGGCTGATCAAGGAAGGATTTACGGATCGTAGCCCGCTGATCCTCAAGCTGATGAAGACCAGCATCTCCCGCATGTCCGGCCTGGTCGACAATATCCTTGATCTGGCCCGGTCACGGCTTGGTGGGGGCATTGTTCTCAACGTTCAGGATGGTGATCTCAATGAGACGCTCCAGCACGCGACGGATGAACTGAAGGCCGCCTATCCGGACCGGGAGGTCAATGCTTCCTTCGCATTCGGTCAGAACGTCGAGCTCGACCACATGCGAATGGCGCAGATGTTCTCCAACCTGCTCTCCAACGCCATCACCCACGGCGCGCAAGGTCAGCCGATCAACGTGTCCGGACTGATGGTGAATGGCGAGCTAGAGGTATCCGTCAGCAATGGCGGACGTCCGATCCCTGCAGACCAGATCGAGATGCTCTTTCATCCCTTCCGCCGTGGCGATGCCAAGTCCGGCGTCCAGGGGCTGGGGCTCGGTCTCTACATTGCCTCAGAAATTGCCAAGGCCCACGGCGGCAGGATCGATGTCCGGTCGGATGATGCGGAGACCTGCTTCACGTTCCGGATGCGTCTCGCCTCCTGAACGGCCTATCGGAATTTGCCGGGCCTCCCAAGCATCATGCTCCACTGGATGTGGATAAACTCCGGCGGAGTGCCCGCCGGAGCCTGTTCAGGCGCTATAGCGCTACTGCTGCTTCTGCATCGACAGTTCCCAATGGTGCGGCACCGAGGTGACGAGGTCCTTCAGCGTCTTCGGCTCGACGCTGCCGGGCATCGTTTTCTGGCCAAGCGCCGCGGCCTTGGCGAAGGCGACCATGCGCTCTCCGGCGAATGCCATGTTCTCGGGGTTCTGCGTCTGCAGGATGTGCGGACCGAGGAAGACGGAGATATCCTTCAATCCGGAGACCCGTTGATAGGTGGCGAACGATCCTTCGAGCCCTTCGACATAGTCCCAGCTGCCCTTGACGATCTGCAGCGCGGGCCACTTGTCGACATTCGCGAAGACACCGGAATCGACGTAGTAGGTCGTGTTGAACTCAACGCGCAGGGCGCCTTCGACGGCATCGTGGCCGGCCAGACGATATCCGAGGCCTGCCGAATTCGGGCCGTAAAGGATGGCGCCCTTGACGTTGTCCAAGCCGCGCTTTGCCCCGCAGACGGGGGCGGCGAGATCGTAGTTGCAGTCCTCGACGAAGTTCTTGTGCATGAACCACTGCGTCGCATACGATCCGCGCGAATAGCCGCCAACGACAACCGGAACATCACGCGCCGACTTGCCGTCGAGCAGAACTTTAGCGGCGTCCTTCCCGGCCATCAGCTTTCCATCTGGACCCAGGACGCGAAGGCCGTCCCCGCTGTCCAGCTGCTCCAGTTCGCGGAACATGTCGTTCGCCTGTTCGGCCGTATTGAAGCCGTTGCGGCCGCCGGAGATGCCGTTGCCGCGGCGGTCGGTGATCAGCACGTCGAAGCCGGCAGCGTTGAAATCCCGCAGGAAGCCGCGCCAGTGGCGCATGCCGGGTTCTTCCGAAAGGCTGTCGCTGGCGGCCGGCGTGTATTTTCCGGTCGCCTTGTCAATGCTGAAGGGAGACGTTGCCGGATCGTCGATGGCAGTCACTTCGCCGCCGCCACCATTGTTCAGGATCACCAGCGCGCGCTGCTTGTTGCCTGCTTCGTCTGTGATCCCGGCGCCCTTCAGATACCAGCCGCGCAGCTTGATATCGCCGGAGAGCTTGAGGTGCTGGATCTCGTAGCTGTCACGGGGCGCCGTGAACTCCACCACATAGGCGGCCGGATCGGACTTGGCGATCTCCTCGGAGTAGGCGCCCTTGCCGAAATAGGCGGGGCGGCGAATGGATGCGAGGTCCACATTGCCATCGAAATCGATCACGCCTTTTTTGTCGACCGTGCCGGTGTCGCGCGGCTCGAATTTTGCAAAACCCTTGGCCGCCGTCATGGTCTTCTCGCGGCAGGCGGTATCGGCCTTGCAAGCCGCCCACTTCTCGCGAACGCGGCTGTCCGAGAACTCTTTGACGTAGAACTGCGACGCCGTCGTGCCGGCCGGGACGAGCTGGTTGGTCGGGGTGAAGGGCAGGCACACCTCGGTGTCATCCCACTTCGCCTTGTAGCCCGGCAGGCTGGCGTTTCGGTCGACATTCACATGCACGCTGCAATCGGGTGCCGGAGTGCCGTCGTTGACGATCTTCTGGCCTGCATCCTGTGCACCGGCTTGCATCGGCATGAACGCCAGCGAGAGCGCGGCGAGGGCGATTGTCTGTTTCATGGGGTTCCTTTTCTGCGGGATCGCTGCCGGGATGTGTTCGGACTAAATCCGCCGCATGTCGCAACTGATCGCGCGCGGCAGCGAGCGGCTGCGACGGGGTGTGCGAGCATGGGACGTGGAAATACGGCTATGCGTAACGCAGCAGCCGGCCAAGGGTTGTTGTCATGGATATCCTCCTCGGTGCCATTCTCCTCCGGCACCGATTTTGACAGGCTAGGCGCGAAACCTGACGCCTAGCTGACAGTTGGGTTGCTAATATCCGAACGGCGCAAGGAAGTTCGTGTCGCATCAGGAGGAACTCGCAGATGTTGTTGCGGGTGTAGATGTACCTCAATGGCCCCCAGGGCCGGCAGTGTATCGAACGACTTCGCGAAGCATCGATGGACGGAAACGCCTCGCTTACGGCATACTCGATATGGTGAATCAAGTTTTGGCCGTAATCTCCACAAAATCACCTCAAACCTTGGCGAATATTTCGGAAACAATATGTAAGGCCTCTGGTTCTATACATGTCAGCGGCACCGAATGGTCCCGGTGGCGAACGTAACGAACCAGTAAGGAACTATAACATGTCTATTATCGACGAACTTCTGGGAAGCAACGGTAGCCAGGAATCCGGCTCGATCAACGAGTCTGACAATACTTCGTCCTTCGCAACCGATCCCAGCCTGTCTGTCGAGACGGGCGACATCCTCAGCTTCTCGTCGTCGGATTACTCGTCTGACGGCAACGGCGAGGATGTAAGCGCGAACGACAGCCACTTTACTCTCGTGGACGGCCTTGGCCTCGACGCGTCGGCTCCGACCGAAAACTGGTCGAGCGACATGAGCGACAGCGCCGACTACTCCGACACCGATTCAAGCGGCGGTGGTCTGCTCGGCGGCCTCGTCTAAAATGGAACGGCGGGACTTCGGTCCCGCCGCTTCTCTCAGGTGGGCCTTACTATGCAGACAAGAAATGAAGTGGCTGACGCATTGCGGCAGCTGGCGCCCCAGTTCCTGGTGGCGGGATTGTTCAGCGGCTTCATCAACCTGCTCTATCTGAGCTCGCCGCTCTATCTCATGCAGATCTACAACAGGGTGCTGGAGAGCGAGAACGTTACGACGTTGCTGCTGCTGACCCTGGTATTGGCACTGGCATTGCTGACGATGGGGGTGCTTGATGCGACCCGCTCGCAGTTGCTCATCCGTTCGGGCATCAGGTTCGACACGCAGATGGCCAGCCGCGTGTTTCGCGCACTCGTGGCGAAGTCCGCCTATCAGGGATTTTCGCGCGGCTCGCAGCAGATGCGCCAGCTCGACCAGTTCCGCTCCTTCGTCACCGGGCCCGGCATCTACTTCGCCTTCGACCTGCCCTGGATACCGCTCTATCTGCTGCTGCTGTTCTTCATCCATCCGCTGCTGGGTGGCATAGCGACGCTTGGCGCCATCGGTCTGTTCGGCCTTGCGCTTCTCAACGAAAAGCTGACCCGGCCGACCTTGAAGATGGCCGAGGAGGCGGCCAACGGCTCCTATGGCTTTACCGAAAACATCCTGCGCCATGCCGACGTCATCCAGGCCATGGGAATGCAACCGTCCATCGAACGCCACTGGCTGGACAACCGCGACCGGATGCTGACGGCGCAAGCCTTCGCCAGCGACCGGAACGCGACGATCTCCTCGGCGATCCGCTTCGCAAGACTGATGCTGCAGGCCTGCATGCTGGGCACTGGTGCATGGCTGGTGATCAACGGCGCAATCCAACCGGCGACGATCTTCGCCTCCAGCATCATCATGGGACGAGCACTGGTACCGGTGGAGCAGGGCGTCGCCGCCTGGAAGCAGTTTTCCGAGGCACGGCTGGGCTATGGCGAGGTCAAGAAGCTGCTCTTCGACATGCCGGAAAGCAATGTCCACACGATTGTGCCAAAAGCCGGCAATGCGCTGAGCGCGCGGGAGATCGTCTATAGGTTTCCGAATGCAAGGAAGCCCGTGCTCAAGGGCGTTTCGTTCGATATCCCGGCCGGCTGTGCGGTCGGCATCGTCGGCCCCAGCGGTTCGGGAAAGAGCACTCTCGCGCGCCTGCTCGCCGGTGCCACGCGTCCCGACGCCGGCACCCTGACCTATGGCGGCATCGAATACACGAAATGGGATCATACGCGCTTCGGTCAGCAGGCCGGCTATCTGCCGCAGGATGTCGGGCTGTTTGCCGGTACGGTGCGGGAAAACATCGCGCGCTTCGGCACGCCGGAAATCGAGAAGATCATAGGTGCAGCCAAGGTTGCCGGTATTCACGACATGATCATGGCCCTGCCGCAGCAATACGACACGGAACTCGGGCCCGAGGGCGTCGGTCTGTCGGGTGGTCAGCGCCAGCGTCTCGGCCTGGCGCGAGCCCTGATCGGCGCGCCGTCGCTGCTGGTCCTCGACGAGCCGAACGCCAATCTCGATACGGCGGGCGAGATGGGGCTTAGGGCAGCCATCGAGGCGCTGAAGAAGCATGGATCGACAGTGATCGTCGTCACGCACCGACAGGCAGTGCTCGATGTGATGGACCGGCTGATGTTCATGCGGGCGGGCCGCGTCGAGCGTTACGGCGCGCCGGACGAGGTCTATGCGCACATCAAGGAAACCATGGTCGAACCCGCAGCGCCCGTGACGGCGGCATAGGAGATGGTGATGGCTCGCAAACCGGCTTCGTCTCGCCAGGACTACTCCAATCCTTGGCGGCCCGCGCGTTACGGGCTGGCTGCCATTGCGGCCTTCGTCGTGCTGCTCGGTGCCTGGGGCGCCACCGCGCCGCTTTCGGGAGCCGTGATCGCCAGCGGTAGCCTGCAGGTGGAGGGACGGCGCCAGAAGGTCCAGCATCCTTATGGTGGCGTGGTTGCGACGATTGAGGTGCGCGAGGGGCAGATGGTCCAGCGCGGCGACGTGCTGATGACGCTTTCGGATGCCGAGCACCGTGCGAAGTATAGCATATTGCAGCACAACCGGGTGACGTTGCTGGCGGAAAAGGCCCGGCTGATCGCCGAGCGGGACGGCGTCCAGCAACCGGACTTCCGCGAAGTGCTGGAAGGATCCGTGGCCGAAGGCGATGCGCGCCAGCTCATCGACAATCAGGCTGCCCTCATGCAGGCGCGGCAGAAACAGTATGCCGCAAATGTCGATTCAGTCAGCAGCCAGATCCGCCAGACGGAAGAGCAGGCGCGGGGCTTCGAGGCCGAGATAGACGGCCTGCAGCGGCAGGTGGAGCTTGCGAAGAACGAGGCCCAAAGCGGACGCAACCTGCTGCAGTCCGGCGCTGTCTCGCGCAGTCGGGTGCTTGCTCTGGAGGGGCGCGTCGATACCGCGCAAGCGGAACTCTCGGCGCGCCGTTCGGATCTCGCGGCAGCGCAGGCGAAGATCGGCGAAGCGCGCCTGAAGATCACCCAGATCGAGCGGGAGCGGACGGCGGAAGTCACGACGCGTCTGCAGGAGGTCGATGCCAGCCTTGCCGAACTCCAGCCGAACCTGGATACGGCAAAAGATATGCTGGATCGAACCCAGGTCCGCGCGCCCGCCACCGGCAACGTCGTCGGCTTGACCGTCTTCACCGTCGGCGGCGTCATCCAGGCAGGATCCTCGTTGATGGAGATCGTGCCGCAGGACGACCCGCTGTTCGTCGACGCCAAACTCAAGCTGTCCGACATCAGCGACGTCCGCAAGGGCCAGGCGGCGGACGTGCGGCTGATCGGCGTGCCGCGCAACATGCGGCCGAAGATTGCCGGCGAGATCACCACCGTTTCCGCCGACAGTCTCGCCGAGACTGGCTCGGGAGAGCGCTACTATGCTGTTCAGGTCTCTCTCGACCGCGACGACGTCGACCGCGCGAGGCTTTCGCTGCAGCCTGGCATGCCGGTGCAGGTGATCGTCGAGACCAGGCCTCGGACGCTGGTGAGCTATCTGACCAGTCCATTGATGGATGAGATAAGCGGCTCCTTTCGCGAGCGCTGATTGATGGAGATCGATATGAGCAGGAAACAGACGCAAAAGGAGGCGTATCGCGACCGCAACGAAGTGGCGCGCAATTCTGTCTTCAATGCCGGCAAGCCGGTCGATACGACGGCCTTCCTTGCAGCGGCAGGCGCCGCAACGCTTGGCGTGCTGCAGGCGGGCGAAACACATGCCGCGAACGGCAGAAGCCCAACACCGAAGACAGACATTGGGACAAGACCTGCCGACGATGGCGGTCAGTCCAGTTCGACCGTTCGTGGTCTGGAACTGCTCGCAGACGGCACTCATCAGCAGCTTCAGGTCCCGGGCATGCAGCTTGCGTCAGGCTACCACCCGGGCTCCCAAACCGATGCGTCCACGCCGGTCTATGTTGCCGCAGCGCCTGCTGTTGCACCGGCGGCCGACCAGCATGAGACGGGTGCGCCTGACCTGGCGGCAACCCACGCCGTGTCGTACGACAGCGCATCGGACGTCCCAGCGGTCCCCGATGAGGTCGTGACGCGGGTCGCGGAACAGATCGCCTCCACCGTCCAGTCGGTGGTTGCCGCCGCTCAGGGCGGTGACGGCGATGGGATCGGCGACGTACTTGCCCGCGACATCCTGCAGACGGCGACAAACATCGTCGAAGGCATCCGCGCGCAGATCCCCGGCGCCGGCGACCTGTCGGACATCGGGGACGGGGTACATCTTGCTGCTGATGCGGTTGGAAATACCCTCGGTACGATCTCCGGAACAGTGCAGGATACCGTCGGCGCTCTACCTGACCTCGTCGGTCATGTGCAGGAGGCAACAGCACACATCCCGCAGGTCGTTTCATCCGTCCCGGTAATCGATCTTCTCGACGGCCGAACGGGTTTCGATCCGCCGCCGCTTGCTGCCGACGGACTGGTGGGGCAGCTCACCGGGAGCGCCACCGCGATCACCACAGGTCTTGCCGGGGCGGTGTCCGATGTTGCCGCGATCCCTTCTTCCGTTCTCGGCGGGGCCGACGGCGAGAAGGGCATCCTGACCCAGGTCTTCTATGATGACGGTGGCGGCTCAGACATCGGCGCAACCGTCGATACGATGGCCGATGCCACAAAGCCCGCCGACCTGGGATTTCTCGGTCAACCGCTGTCCGGAGCCGAGGAACTCACCGGCATCTTCCATGGCAGCAGCGCGCTGCATCTCGTTTAAGCCCGGATGACGGACGTCCAACCGGACACGGAGAATCGATGCCGGCCGGGTCCGGCCAGCGTCGATCAGGTCTCCGCGATCGGATCGCCGGTCTGCAGACGTTCGCTGATGTAGAGTTCGAGCAGCCGCTGGCTGTGGGGGCCGACGGCACCGCCGTTGATTGGCAGTCCGTCGAGGCTGACGACCGGCATCACGAAGCTCGTCGCAGAGGTGAGGAAGGCTTCGGCGGCAGATCTTGCCTCGTCTACCGTGAAGGCACGTTCCTCCACCTTCAGACCGGCGCGCTGGGCAAGGTCAAGAATCGAGCCACGGGTAATGCCGTGAAGGAGAACGTTCGACAGGTCGCGCGTCACCAGCGTCCCGTCCCTTGTGATGATGTGGAAGTTGGCCGAACTGGCTTCGGTGATATGGCCATCCTCGACGAACAGAACGTCGTCGAACCCCCGGCGAGCGGCTTCCGTCTTCATCAGCGACGAGTAGAGCAGCTGGACCGTCTTGATCTGGCGCTGCGACCAGCGACCTTCGGCGACCGTCTCAAGCGAAAGCCCGGTTTTCCATTTCGGATTGTCGAGGACGCGCTTTGCCTGGGTGAACATCACCAGCGTCGGCTTCAGATCCGACGGGAAGACGAAGTCGCGATCCTGGGAGCCGCGCGAGACCTGCAGGTAGATCAGGCCCTCGGTGATCCCGTTGCGGCGGGCGATCTCCTTGTGGAGCGCCAGCAACTGATCGTCATCCACGGGCATGGGGATGTCGAGGGCCGTGAGCGAACGCTTCAGCCGTGCGGCGTGTCCTGGATAGTCGATGAGCTTTCCGTCGATCACGGCCGTGACTTCGTAGATGGCATCGGCGAACAGAAAGCCGCGGTCGAACACGGAGACCTTCGCATCCGCTTCCGCGTGCCAGTCGCCATTCAGGTAAACGGTCCTGCTCATCATCGTCCTCATGTTGAATTCCTGTCGCCATTTTTGCATCGCCGAAATCGGTGCACAAGGGAGGGGTTTGCTGGGACTGCTCAGAGCCCGTCCGGCTTGCGAAGCTCTCAGTGATCGGAATAACTTTTAACTGTCTGAATTCGCGTTGGAAACTGCCGGGATTGATGCCGCCTTTCCTATACGAATTCCGAATAATTCAATTCAGATTATAATATGAAATTATATTGCGGTGCGGCAGGCAGCGTGAAATCATCCGCTCCATAACAAGCCGGAAAACCGGCACTTCCAGTAGGAGAACGGAATGAAGAACCTGTTGAAATCCGGTATCGCCGGACTATCACTCTGTATTGCCATCGGCACTGCACATGCCGAAGGAACTCTGAAGACGGCATTGGACGGCACCTTTGCCCCGCACGCCATGCCGACACTCGACGGCAAGGTCGAAGGGTTCAACGTCGACCTCGTCAACCTGATCGGCGAACGACTGGGCAAGAAGATCGAACTGACATCGGCGCAGTTCTCGGGCCTCATCCCGGCCCTTCAAGCGAAGACCTATGACTTTCTGGCCGCTCCGGTGACGGTCAACGCCGAACGCGCGGCGAACCTGTTGTTCACCGAAGGCTTCATGGACACCAACTTCGCTTTCGTCGTGCCGGCCAATGCGCCGGACTATGCATCGCTGGACGACCTCAAGGGCAAGACCATCGCAGTCAATAAGGGCTCGGCCTATGACAGCTTCCTGCGCGAGCGGCAGGCACAGTACGGCTGGAAGATCGAGAGCTACGGCACCAACACTGATGCGGTCGCTGCCGTGGTCGCCGGCCGCGCCGATGCCAATCTGGCTGGTGCAACGGTTGCCGCGTGGGCTGCCAAGCAGAACCCGCAGGTGAAGCTCTCCTACGAATATCCGACCGGGCTCGTATGGGGTCTTGCCTTCCGCAAGGACGATCTGGAAGGGCGCAAGATGATCGACCGGGCGATTGAATGCCTGAAGATCGACGGCTCCATGGCCGAGCTCTCGAAGAAGTGGTTCGGCGTCGAGCCGGCAGCCGGCACGACGATCGTCACGCCCACCAAGGGTTATGGCGTGCCGGGCCTTGAAGGCTATGTCGAAGACGATCATCAGCCGTCCTGCGAACTGAAGTGAGCAGCGCTGCCGGCGGCGGGGTGATCCCTGCCGCCGAAAGCGTCAGGGAGCGCCCGATGACCAACCGGCCCATGCTGGAGATCGTTTCACTGCAGAAGCGTTTCGGCGACAACATCATCCTGCGGGACATCAACCTGAAGGCCGCGCGCGGCGAACTCGTCTTCGTGATCGGTCCTTCGGGCTCCGGAAAGAGTACGATGCTCCGGTGCTGCAACCGGCTGGAAGAGCCTTCCGGTGGCGACATCGTCGTGGATGGCCGCAACATCATGAGCGGAACGCGGCGAGACCTCGACCTGATGCGGCTGAAGGTCGGAATGGTCTTCCAGGGCTTCCACCTCTATCCCCACATGAGCGTTCTGAAGAACGTCACGCTGGCACAGCGCAAGGCGCTCGGCCGTTCGGTGGAAGAATCCGATGCCCGTGCCATGGACATGCTGGAACGGGTGGGCCTTGCCCACAAGGCGAGCGCCATGCCAGCCGAACTTTCCGGCGGCCAGCAGCAGCGCGTGGCGATTGCCCGTTCGCTCGCCCTCGATCCCCTCGTGATGCTGTTCGACGAGCCGACGTCGGCGCTCGATCCGGAACTGGTAGGATCGGTGCTGGCCGTCATGAAGGACCTGAAGTCGAAGGGCATGACCATGCTCGTGGTCAGCCACGAAATGGAGTTTGCTCGCGAAACCGCGGATCGTGTCGTGTTCATGGACGAAGGCGTCATCCTGGAAGAGGGCACGCCGGACGAGATTTTTGGAGCACCGAAGGCCGAGCGCACGCGCGCCTTCCTGTCGCGGGTCAGGCGGTAGGCGTCGATGCAGAACTTTCTCCAGACCTTCTTCAATCCCGTCGTCATGGAGCGCTACCTGCCGGACATCCTGGCGGGCGTGCTGGTTGCCGTCTGGATCGGGCTGGCCGTGGTCGTGGCAGGGGTCGCGGCCGGGCTTGCCCTTGCATGCCTGCGCACCTGCGGGATCCGCCTGTGCAACTTTTTCATCATCTGCTTTGCCGACATCTTCCGGGCTTTGCCGCCGCTGGTTCTGATCCTCCTTCTCTATTTCGGGCTTCCCGGCGTCGGCATCCGGCTGTCTGGCCCGATGGTGCTGTTCATCGTTCTGGCGCTGACGCTTGCCGCATTCGCCGAGGAGATCTTCTGGGCCGGCTTCTCGTCCGTCGAAAAGGGTCAGTGGGAGGCTGGGATCTCGACCGGTCTCGGCTTCGGCGGAACGCTCTTCTACGTCGCGCTACCACAGGCGGTTCGGCTCGCCACGCCGCCGCTGGTCAACCGTGTCCTGGCGATCACCAAGATGACGGCACTCGGTTCGGTGATCGGCGTCTCGGAAATCCTGTCGGCGGCAACGACGGCGCAAAGCTTTTCGGGCAGCGCCACGCCGCTGTCGCTGGCGGCCATCGCCTATCTGCTTCTCTTCCTGCCGCTGGTGTTCGTCGCCCGCGCATATGAAGGCCGGCAGATGCAGCGACGGGGGAGATGACGATGCAGAGCCTTGCCGATCAGTTCTTCAACCTTCCCATCATGATCAAGACGCTGCCGCTGATGCTGCAGGGCTTGTGGATGACGGCAAAGCTCTGCGCCGCCGTCATCCTGCTCGGTCTTGCCGGCGGCTTGATGGTGGCACTTGCCAATCTCAGCCCGCGCCGCTGGCTGCGGCTGCCGTCCATCGTCTTTACCGATATCTTCCGGGCGCTGCCGCCGCTCGTGCTGCTGATCTTCATCTATTCCGGCCTGCCATTTGCGGGTGTCGAGATCTCGCCGTTTGCCGCGGTCGCGCTTGCCTTCCTTCTCAACAATTCCGCCTACTATGCGGAAGTCTATCGCGCCGGGATCCTCTCGGTCGGCAAGGGCCAGTGGGAAGCGGCGCGATCGACCGGCCTGACAAAGACCCAGACTTTGACCTCAGTGGTGCTGCCGCAGGCGATCCGCAACGTGCTGCCGGACCTCCTGTCGAACACGATCGAGGTCGTCAAGCTGACTTCGCTTGCCTCTGTCGTGTCGCTCTCGGAGCTTCTCTACAACGCCAACATGGCTCGATCGATCACCTACAACGCCTCGCCGCTGGTTCTGGCAGCGCTCATCTACCTCGTCATCCTCTGGCCCGTGGTGCGGCTCGTCAGCCGCTTCCAGCGCAAGCTTGCGACGTGACGAGAGAATTCAGGAAGGATAACACCATGACCCGAATGATCATTGCCGGTGCGCAGCTCGGCGCCATCCAGAGGGCGGAAAGCCGCGAAGCCGTCGTGGCGCGGATGATCGACCTGATGAACATGGCGGCCGACAAGGGAGCCGAACTCGTCGTCTATCCCGAGCTGGCGCTGACCACCTTTTTCCCCCGCTGGTACATGCCGGATTGGAATGAGGTCGACACCTGGTTCGAGCGCGAAATGCCGAACGGCGCGACGATGCCGCTCTTCGAGCGCGCCCGCGAACTCGGCGTTGCGATGACATTCGGATACGCGGAACTGACACCGGACGGTCATCGCTTCAACACGTCGATCCTCACCGATCGTAAGGGAGAGATCGTTGGGAAGTATCGCAAGGTCCACCTGCCCGGGCATGACGAGTACGACACCGGGCGCGCCTTCCAGCATCTGGAAAAGCGGTATTTCGAACCGGGCGATCTCGGGTTCAACGTCTGGCGCAACGAAGGCGTCATCATGGGAATGGCGATCTGCAACGACCGCCGCTGGCCGGAGACCTATCGCTGCATGGGCCTGCAGGGCGTGGAACTGGTGACCATCGGCTACAACACGCCGGCGGTGAACAGCCAGATGGATGCCGAAGGCGTGGAGAAGCGGCTGTTTCACTCCGACCTCTCGCTGCAGTCGGGCGCCTATCAGAATGCCACTTATGTGGTGGGTGTCGCCAAGGCCGGCATCGAGGACGGCCACCCCTTGATGGGCGGATCGATCATCGTCGATCCGGATGGTTTCGTGCTGGCCCGGGCGCAGACCGAGGATGACGAACTTATCCTCGCGGACTGCGACTTCGACAAATGCGCGTTCGGCAAGACGACGATCTTCGATTTCGCCCGTCACCGTCGCATCGAGCACTATGGTCGGATAACATCGCAGACCGGAGCGATCGTCGAGGTCTGAGGAGCGGTTTATCATGATGCAGTTCGAGACGGTTATTCACGGCGGCACGGTCGTTACGCCTTCCGAGATGTTCAAGGCGGATATTGGCATCAATGGCGGCACGATCGCCGCCATCGCCGACCGCATCGCCGGAGGCGAGAGGCGCATCGATGCGGGCGGCAGGCTCGTCATGCCCGGCGGAATCGAGGCACATTGTCATATCGCGCAGGAGAGTTCTTCCGGTGTGATGACGGCCGACGATTACTATTCCGGCTCGGTCTCTGCGGCCTTCGGCGGAAATTCGACCTTCATTCCCTTCGCCGCCCAGCATCGCGGACAGTCGATTGCCGACGTCATCGCCACCTATGACAGCCGCGCTGCGCCGAACTCGGTGCTGGATTATTCCTACCACCTGATCATTTCCGATCCGACACCCGCCGTTCTCGACGAACTGCCGGGCGTATTTGCGCGGGGCATCACCTCGTTCAAGGTGTTCATGACCTACGATCTCATGAACATCGGCGATGCCGGAATGCTCGACATCCTGACGGTCGCCAAGACGCACGGCGCGCTGACCATGGTGCATGCGGAAAACAATGAGATGGTCAAATGGATGAACCGTCGGTTTGCCGATGCCGGCCTGACCGCGGCCAAGTATCACGCGCTGAGCAGGCCGGAACTTGCCGAAGAGGAAGCGATCAACCGGGCTGTTTCGCTTGCCAAGCTTGTCGATGCGGCGCTGTTCATCGTGCATGTGTCGACGCGCGGCGGCGCGGAAATCGTTCGCCGGGAGAAGCTTGCCGGAACCAAGCTGTTCGCCGAGACCTGCCCGCAGTATCTCGCGCTGACGCGCGATGACCTGGATCGCCCGGGAACGGAAGGCGCCAAGTATATTTGCTCGCCGCCGCTGCGCGATGAAGCGACGCAGGAAGGCCTCTGGCAGCACATCCGCTCCGGCACCTTCGAAAGCGTCTCGTCCGACCACGCCCCATACCGGGCCGATGCCACCGGCAAGTTCCTGAACGGTGCGGACGCGCCCTATCCGAAGATCGCCAACGGCATGCCGGGGATCGCCATGCGTCTCCCCTATCTGTTCTCGGAGGGCGTCGTCAAAGGCCGGATCACCTTGGGGAACTTCGTGCGTCTCTCCAGCCTCAACGCGGCCCGCGTCTTCGGCCTTGACCGCAAGGGCGCCATCGCCCCCGGTTTCGATGCCGATATCGCCATCTGGAACCCGGAGGAGGCCCGCAGGGTGACCCTGGAGGATCAGCACGACAACATGGATTACAGCCCGTTCGAGGGCATGGAAATCACCGGCTGGCCGGAGCTGGTCATGAACCACGGCCGCGTCGTTGTGGAGCGGGGCGAACTGAAGGCCTCCCGTGGCGAAGGCCGCTTCATCGCCCGCAAGCCCGTCGACACCGGCGCCATGCCCGGCCACCGCGCGGTCGAGTTCGAGGTGGCTGCAAGCTACGGCAAGGAGATCGCACCGTGAGTGCCGCATTGGGTCCCATCCTCGTCATCAATCCCAACAGTTCGGAAACCGTCACCGAGGGCCTGCGCCAGGCACTGTCCGGCTTCTCCTTCCCCGGCGGCCCGCAGATCGAATGTGTGACGATCCGCCATGGCCCGCCGGGCGTCGTCACCCAGCGGCATGTGGACGAGGCGGCGCTGCACACGGCGGCGGTAATCGAGGCCCGGCCGGATGCATCGGCTTACGTGCTTGCCTGCTACTCCCAGCCTGGCCTTGATCTCGCCCGTTCGATCACCCGGCGCCCCGTCTATGGCATTCAGGATGCTGGCGTCCTGTCGGCGCTGGCGCTTGCCGACACGTTTGGCGTCATCGCCGTGGCCGAGGCCTCCATACCGCGGCATCTGCGCAACCTCCGACGCCTGGGCGTCGATAACCGGCTGGCCGGCGAGGTTGCGCTGGAAGGCTCGGTCAGTGTTGCCGAAAGCGGGCACGGCGAGGAGAGCTATGGACTGCTGCTGCGGGCAGCGCAGAAGCTGAAAGCACTCGGCGCCGGTGCGATCGTTCTGGGATGCGCCGGGATGTCCGGCCATCGACAACGGCTGGAGGAAGAACTCGGCCTTGCCATCATCGATCCGACGCAGGCGGCGGTGGCCATGGCATTCGGACATCTGGTGACGAGCTCGCGATGAGCGGATCCTCTGCCAAATCCGACATTTCGATCCGTCTTCTGGAAATCTTCGACGCCATCATGCGCTGCGGCACGACAGTCGAGGCCGCCGAGCAACTGGGCATCTCGCAGCCCGCCGTGTCGAACGGCATCCGCCAACTGGAAGCGCAGACGGGCGTGACCCTGTTCGAGCGCCTGCACAGGCGGCTGCAGCCGACGGAAGAGGCGGTGGCCCTCCACGAAGACATCAAGCCGGTGTTCGGCCTGCTTCGCGGTTTTGCGTCGCGGGCGCAGGATATGCGCCAGGGGATTTCGGGGCGGCTGCGGGTCATTGCCACGCCGCCACTCGGTCACACAGTGGCGCCTATCGCCATGCGGCGCTTTCTGAAGGACCGTAAAGGCGTATCGGTCGCCTATGACGTGCGGCGTCTCGAACATGTGGTGGAAGCAGTCCAAAGCGGCAATGCTGATCTTGGGCTCGCGCTGGGGCTTGATCGGCACATGGCGGTCAATGTGGAGGTGCTGGCGCGCACCCACATGGTCGCGGTTCTGCCGAAGGGGCAGGAGACGGACGGCAATACGGTTAGCGCCGCGACCCTGGCGGACAGCGACTTCATCGGCCTCGAGATCGAATCGCGCCTCGGCCAGATGGTGCGCTCCGCCTTCGAGCGCGATGGAGCGGCCTACAATCCGCGCGTCGAGGTGCGCTACTGTGCGACCGCCGCCGTGCTTGTCGCGGCGGGCATCGCCAACGCCGTCATCGATCCCTACACGGCTGCCTTCAACCGGTCGATCGGCATCGTCGAGCGGTCCTTTCTGCCGCCGATCGAGGTGGCGGCCGTGCTGATCACCCGCAAGGGCATTCCGCGCTCGCGGCTCCAGCATGCCTTCATCTCCGAGATGAGAAAGGCACTTTCCGATTTCGAAACGGCCGGCGTTCGCACCAGCCCGGTCAGGAGTTCGCGCAATGATGGATGATGTCGGGCACACCCACTTCGACTTCTCCGAGTTGACGGAGAGGCAGAGGTACAAGCTTCTGATCGGCACCGTCATTCCTCGGCCGATTGCCCTGGTCACGACGCTGAACCGCTCGGGGCAGCCGAATGCCGGCCCGTTCAGTTTCTTCAACGTGCTCACCCACGATCCCGCACTGGTCGCCATCGGCGTCGAGAACTATGCCGACATGCGGTTCAAGGACACCGCCCGCAACATCCGCGAAACCGGCGAATTCACCGTCCACATCGTCGATACCAGCCTGGTGGCGCAGATGGAGATCTGTGCGATCAAGTTCGAGCCGGATGTCGATGAGTTGAAGGAGGCGGGGCTCGCCACGGTGCCGGGCCAGATGGTCCGCAGCCCGCGCATTCTTGCAGCGCCAGCGGCACTCGAATGCCGCCGCCATACGACGCTGCAGGTGGGCCCGGCCCGGGAGATCATCATCGGCGAAGTTCTCGGCGTCTTCGTCCGCAGCGATGCCGTCGACCCACAGAACCTGCATGTCGACCAGACGATGATGGATGCAGTCGGCAGGCTCGGCGGCTTCCTCTACACCCGAACACAGGAGCAGTTCGAGGTGCGTACGCAGACGGTCGACGAATTCCGTCGAAGCGCGGAGCGCGACACCGAATGACCGACTGCTGGGTCGTGGGGCAAGCAGCGGGAGCAGCGACGGGAACTGATCACGTCGATCAGAGCCCGCCTATCTCGTATGCGGGTGCAGTCAACCGTGCAGGGGCGGTCTAGCCAGTCACCTCGATCGACACCCGATCAGGATAGAAAGCCAGATGGCCGGCGATTTCCCCAACGGCGTCGAAAGGTGTCTCGTAGGTCCAGACGCTGTTCAGCCCGGCTTCTCCGAGTGCTGGGATGCTGTAGTAGTTCGCTTGCCCCTTGTACGGGCAATAGCTGGTGTGCGCCGAGCGCTCCAGCAGCGACATGTCGACGTCGCGGCGCGGTATGTAGTGGACGGGTGGATAGGAGGCTTCCGCAAGCGTCAGAGCGTCCCTTGTTTCGCCGATGCGCAGCGACCGTCGTCCAAGAACAATCGTCGATGAAGATCTTTCGATGGTGATGGGATGCGATGCGTCGGGAATGAGGTGTTTCCGGTCGGCCATGAGGGTGTCCTTTCGTCCCGGATCTACGACATAGAGAACTAAGATAGGATCAGACGGTGGCGGCGACCAGCGTCTGCGGACAATCAGCAAGCCGCGAAATACGTGCGCCCTTACCAGGGCACGACGGCCTGATCGAAGTAGAAGCCGCCCGTCGGCCCCGTTCCATCTTGGGAGGCCAGCCAGACGATGCCGGCCGCCGCCTGCTCGGCGCTCCGGTAGCCGCTGTGTCCGTTGAAATCCGTCGCGGTATAGCCTGGATCGACCGAGTTGACGTGAATGCTCTCGGCAGCCAGTTCCTTGGCGAAGGCCACAGTCACTGCATTGAGGGCGGTCTTCGAGCTGTTGTAGCCGAGAATGTTGACGGCATGGAACGGGTGCGACGGATCATTGACCCAGCCGAGCGAACCGAGCCCGCTGCTGACCATGATGACGCTGCCACCGCCTGCCGAGCGCAATAGCGGCAGAAACGCCTGCGTCACCCGGATCGGCGCAAAGACGTTGGTTTCGTAGACGGTGCGGATGTCGGCGAGTTCCTGCTGGCTGGGCTTGGACATCCCGCCGGGGATGCCGGCATTGTTGATCAGCACGTCCAGTCTTCCGTCCTCCTGCTGCATGCGTCCAACTGCCTGCCGAACGCTGCCGTCATCGACGACGTCGATCTCCAGCAGCCGCACGTCATGACCTTCGCCGACGAGCCGCTCCACCGCAGCCTGTCCACGCGCCCCGTCACGGCTGCCGAGCCAGATGCGGTGTCCAAGTGCGCCGAGCTGGCGTGCGGTTTCAAAGCCGATGCTCTTGTTGGCGCCGGTTATGAGGATCGTCTTCTGTGTCATCTCTAGGTCCCTGATTAAATGGACGGCTCCGAATGCCGCATCCAAGAGAAATGTAGATGTTCGTCCAGCTTTGATAATACAGCTCGCATCGGATAGTCTGATCGGCATGGCGAACAACGACAACCAGGCCCCCCTCGACGATCTGTCGATCTTCCTCGCGGTCTGCGAGCTGAACGGCTTTCGCGCGGCTGCAAAGCGGCTTGGGCTGGCGCCCTCGACGGTGAGCGACAAGATCGTCCAGCTGGAGATGCGGCTGGGGGTGCCGCTGCTGATCCGGACCACTCGCAGCGTCGTCCCGACGGAGGCTGGCAGGGCGCTGGCCGAACGGATGGGACCGCTGCTCGTCGAAGCACGTGCAGCCTTGCAGGATGCCTCCAGCTCGCAGAGCGAGGTGAGGGGACTGCTGAAACTAAATGTCACCGGCGCGGTGATGGTGGACATCCTGCCGCCGCTCCTCGATCGTTTCGTCGAGAGGCATCCGAAGGTTCGCGTCGAGGTCATGGTGGACGATCGTCTCGTCGATGTGACGGCTTCGGGGTGCGACGCCGGGATCCGCTACGGCGAGCACCTGGCGCAGGACATGATCGCCGTGCCGATCGGCCCGAGGACGCAACGCCTGGCACTCGCGGCAGCGCCAGCCTACCTGCAGGCAAAAGGTATGCCTCGGCATCCCCGCGATCTTCTTGGTCACGATTGCATCCGGCTGCGCTTTTCAAGCGGCGCGCTTGTCGAATGGGAGTTCGAACGACAAGATGAGACCGTCACCGTCGATCCCGTTGGCCGACTGGTGATCGGCGTCGACGCTGTCCCGGCAGCGATTGACCTTGCCGGCAAGGGGCGGGGCATCATCGCGACGTTCGAGGACTTCCTTGATCCGTGTTTCACGAGCGGCGAACTTGTGCCGGTCCTGCCCGACTGGTGGCTGAAGTTCGAAGGTCCGTGGCTGTATTTCTCCAGCCGCTTCATGCCGGCGCCGCTGCGGGCCTTCGTCGATCTCGTGGCCGAGGATCGCAAGGCATCGGGTTCCGCAGCGACGCCGGATTGAGCCGCGCCAACCGGTCTCACCAGGTGATCAGGGGTGATCCGTGCAGCCACTCGGGCGCTCGGGCCTGGTCCAGAACGAAGCGCGCGACGTCGGCGCGGGCGATCGTTCCGCCGTCGTAGCCGGAGAGATCGGTGAGTGCCCGGACGGTACCATGGCCGGGCTTGTTGTTGAGGACGGTCGGGCGGACGAGAACCCAGTCGAGCCCGCTATCCCGAACGATGTCCTCCTGCCGGTTCTTGTCCGCATATACCTTGCGCAGGAGAAGCGGGAAGATCAGTTTGTCGAACAGCAGGCCGCCATGCCCGGCACTGTCTCCGGCGCCTATTCCCGTCACGGCGATCAGCCGTGACACCTGCTCTGCCTTCATCGCCTTCACCAGCGCCCGCGTCGCAGACGACAGAAGCGTCACCTCCCGGAACGGGCTCGCCGGCGTTCCCAGTGCACTGATGACGGCGTTCCGTCCTGCGAGGGCCTCGCGCAATGCACTTCCGTCGCGCGCGTCTCCGACGATCACTTTCGCGCCGGACATATCGCCTGCCTTGTCCCTCGATCGGACCAGCGCCGTGACGTCATCGCCGCGGGCTAGCGCCTGAGATACGATCAACCGGCCGGTGGCGCCGGTCGCGCCGAGGACGAGGACCTTCAAAGGCTCGGTATGGGTGATGTCAGTTGTCTCGTTCTTCATGATTGCCTCCTTCGGGCAGCGGGACGCCTCATCTAGAGGTCGCCCCGTCAATCTTCGTCGTGATGATCAGAGCCTGCCTTCGGCGACCAGTTCGCGGGTACGCTTGAGTGTCGAGAGAAGGGCGCTGCGGTAGCCTTTGTCACCGTCCAGCCAGGCCTGTTCGGCGGCTTCTTCCGGGCCGTTCGGCTGTTTGCCGCGCAGGCCGATGTAGCAATAGAAGCGCAGCTGCAGCGCTCCGGCATCATCCTCGAACAGCTCGTTGATGATCGCGCCTTCGCGCGGACCGCTGACCTGGAAGAAGGTGACCTTGTTCTCCGGCTCGAAAGCGATGATCTCCCGCAGGTCCTGGCCCGCAATCGTTGCGTCGCGGACGATGTGCGTCGAGCTGTCCTCGACGACTTCGCAATAGGTGCAGAGGTTGGCTGGGAGGAATTCGCGCGCGTCGCGGGCCTTGAGCATCAGGCCGGCCCATGCCTGCGCCCGGCTGAGCTGCGCTTCTCCATCCGGATTTACGGGGACGGTGGCGGTTGAGTAGATCATGATCGTGTTCCTTGGCTGTGGGTTCTGATGGGCGATGTCCAGATCGCCCCGTCAATGTGCTAGGTTCACATTCGGTCCGATAGGCGCTAGATCTGGACGGATTGTCTCACTGGTGGAACGATCATGGATCTTCTCGCACTGTCGGATTTCAACCTCGTTGCGCGGTATGGCGGGTTTGGCAAAGCCGCTCGGGCCGCCGGACGACCCAAGGCGACGCTCTCGCGCCGGGTCGCGGACCTGGAAGGCAGCCTCGGGATACGCCTCTTCGAGCGCGGAGCCCGTACGCTGAAACTTACGCAGGAGGGGCGGGCACTATTTGAACGGACGGCGGCTCTGCTGACCGAGCTTGACGAGACTGCGGCGGCAATCACATCCGGAGGCGATCAGCCGCGCGGCAGGTTGAGGATCAGCGCGCCAATGCTGTTTTCGCAGACTGCGATGGGCAAGCTTGCTGCCGGCTTCGCGCTTCAGTACCCCGAGGTCCGGCTGGAAATCACCACGGAAGACCGCACGGTCGATATGGTGGAGGAAGGTTATGACCTGGTGATCCGTGTCAACCCGGATCCGGACGAGAGCCTTGTTGGCCGCATCTTCCTGCGTGACAGGCTGGTGGTCGTGGCAAGCCCGCAGATGGCCCGGCCAACGGACGAAGTCGCGGTTCCGGCGGTCGTTCGTGGCACCAGCGACAGAGCGACTGCATGGCACATGATCGCGCCCGCCGGACGATCGAGCATCGCGGTCGAACCGATCCTTTGCCTGTCGTCGCTGCTGATGGTGCGCGATGCCGTCCGCGCCGGCGTCGGCGCGGCGCGGTTGCCGGTGTCGCTCGTCGCGCACGATCTGGCCGATGGGCGGCTGGTCCACTGGGGCGATGCGGATGCGCCGGAGATTGCGCTCTGGACCCTCTACCCGTCCCGGCGCTTGCTCAGTGCACGGGTTTCGGCATTCCTGGATCATCTGAAACAGAGCTTCCCGCATGGGACGCCGGAGGAGCTCGCAGCCTATGTCGCGGCATCGGGCTGATCGCCTTCCGCTGCCTCGGTCGAGCAGAGACCGAGAATGGTTTTCGGCGGACAGGTCCCGGCGTCAGAGGCCGAAGGGATAGGTGTCGGGAGCACCCGGCCTGGCATGTTGCGGGCCGAGCGGGGTCACCGCGCTGGTCCGGTCGAACCAGACATAGGCGTCGAACTGCTGCGGCAGCGACGCCTGCGCATAATGGCTCTGCAGTTCGGTCGACGGTCGATAGATGACCCCGATGAAGCGTTCGAGCCTTGGCTCCATGAGCCGCTGACGGAGAGCGTCGTGCACGCCACTGCGCAGGTCCAGCAGGAAGCGTTCCGACCCGCTATCGTGGCAGAGCCGCTCGTAGCTGTCGGCGCGCGACGGCCGCACGTCCTTCACCTGCATGTCGCCGTCCCAATCGGTCGCTGCAGCCACCGTTCCCGTGTGTGTGCCGAAGCCGATCAGCGCGACATCGCCATCGAAGCGCTGGCGGCAAAGCTGTCCGATGTTGATCTCCTCGCGCACGGCGCCCATGTCCGTGTGGCGGGCATCGCCGATATGCGAATTGTGCGCCCAGACGATTGCCTGGGAGTTCGGGCCCTGCGCCTTGAGCAGGTTGTCGAGTGTCTCGAACATATGCGTGTCGCGCAGGTTCCAGCTTTCGGCGCCGCCGTAATACATGACGCGGTAATAGCGCTCCGCCGAGGCGATCAGGCGCGCGTTCTGGCTGGCATCCAGATAGGCCTCCCGGTCCTGGCCGGCGTACTCCATCTGCCTTTCCAGCAGTTCCCGGCACTGCCGCACGACCTCCGTCTCGCATTTGGAATAGCCGCCTGTCAGCACGGCGCGCCCATAGGTCGAAGGCTCCCGCTGCCAGGGCGTCAGGCATCCATAACGTTCGCGGGCAACGGCCGCCGCCTGCGGATCGACCTCGTCGAGATAGGCCAGCACGGCTGCGATCGAGCCGCTCATGCTGTAGAGGTCGAGCCCGTAGAAACCCGCCTGCGCTTCGGCCGACTTGCCGGCGTTGAAGTTGCGCATCCAGTCGATCAGCGCGGCAGCATCGGTGTTCCGCCACATCCAGGTCGGAAAACGCTGGAAGCCTGGCTCTTGCGCGCGCGGCGACGGCAGATGGCGGACGTAGCGATTGACGGCACTGGCGTCCGGCCAGTCGGCTTCCACTGCGACCACGGTAAATCCGTGATGCTCGATCAGGTGCCGGGTGATGGCGGCCCGGGCGCGATAGAATTCCGAGGTCCCGTGGCTGCACTCCCCCAGCAGCACGATGCGATGATGGGCGAAGCGCTCGAAGTGCCTGCCGAAACCGGCATCGTCGGGATCCGGCAACGCATCGACGGCATCGGCGATCATCTGCGGCAGCGTCCGCTGCTCGATCCGTGCGGCCCGGTGATTTCTTGCAGCCCGGGTGCCGTCTTCGCTCCATCCCTCGGCGCCGACCAACGGCACGAACATCACCGGCTCGAGGTCTTCCTCCTCGAAGTCCTGATCGGCGAGCCGGGTGATCTTCTTCAGCATCTGCCGGTCTTCCTGTTCGCCGACCGGGATGATCAGGCGTCCGCCGATCGCCAGCTGATCCTTGAGCGCCTGCGGTGTGACGGGCGCCCCTGCCGCGACCAGGATCGCGTTGAATTCAGCGCCGGTTTCCGGCCAGCCTCGTGATCCATCGCCGTGCCGCACCGTGACGTTGTCGCAGCCAAGCGCGTCGAGCCGTCTTCGCGCAATGTCCGCCAGCAGTGCGTGGCGTTCGATGGTGCTGACCTTGGCGGCTAGGCGGCTGAGCACCGCGGCCGCATAGCCGGAGCCGGTGCCGATCTCCAGCACGTGGTCGCCTGCACCGATTTCCGCCGCCTCGATCATCCGCGCCACCATGTATGGCTGCGAGATCGTCTGGCCTTCGGCGATGGCGAGCGGCGTGTCCTCGTAAGCGAATTCCTCCGAACCTGGCTCGACGAAATGCTCGCGCGGCACCTGCCGCATTGCATCCAGCACGCGCGGATCGCGTATGCCGCGACGCGCGAGCTGCACCTCCACCATCCGATGCCGGGTATATTCGAAGTCAAACATGATGCCTCCCTGCGCGGTGCAGCATTCGGCCGCCGGTAACGGACGCAAGTGACCGGCGCCAGCCGCTCACCTCTCATCCCCTCCCGACTTGATGCTCCCGGGGATCAGCCGCTCCAGCACACGCACGATCGTGACAATCGCGGCGCCGAAGCCGACACCGACGATCAGCAGCATGGTCTGTCCGGCACCGGCAGCGATGCCGACGGCAGCAGCCAGCCAGATGTTCGCTGCCGATGTCAGATTGTGCACATTGCCGCGCGACACGAAGATTGCTCCGGCGGCGATGAAGCCGACAGCCTGCGCCAGCCCCTGAATGACCCGCAACGGATCACTGCCCGGCGCATCGTGCAGGGCGAGATCGTGGTGGATCATCATTGCCGAGACGGTGATCAGGGCCGAACTCAGGGCGACGAGCGCATGTGTCCGGATACCTGCCGCAATGCCGCGGAATTCCCGGTCGAGCCCGAGAAGCAGCCCGGCAAGGCTTGCAAGTCCAAGGCGGAAGACGATTTCCTCCAGCGTCATCTGTGGTCCCATGCAGCGCGTATCAGGAGGATCCTAACTGCTGCGGTCTTTCCGAGTTCCCGGGGAGGACGGGCCTTTGGCTGAGCGCGAGGTCCCGGTGCGCGTCATTTCCATCATGGTCGGCCGGAAGCCGGCGGCTGCAAACAGCCGTTGTGCCGCCTCGTTCCGGTAGGCCGTCGACAGCACGACCTGTTCGGTGCCGCGCGCCGTCAGTTCTGCCACGACGGCATCCAGCAGCATGCCGCCGACGCCCCGGTTTCTCGCGGACGAATCAACGAAGATGTCGTGGACGACGCCGGCCGGCCCGCGCAGCGACATGTAGTCGTAGCCTTCGAGACCAGCATAGGTGTAGCCGGTGAGAATGCCGTCGACCTCCGACACGAGGATGATCACGTCCCTCTGGCGAAGCTGGCCGGACAGCCAGTCGGCATAGGCATCGGCCGTGCCGGTCTTTGCGGGGATGAACCGTTCGCGGTCCCATTGATGGTGAAGCGCCATCAGCTGGGCGCCGAATCTCCCAAGCGCTGGAATATCCGAGGGCGTCGCGGTTCTGATGGCAGGGCCGGCGGCCGCAGGTTCTTTCATCACGACTGCATCCTGAAAGAGTTGTGGCAGCTTTCGGTCGGTTGTTGGGTGCCTGCCCCAAGATACGATCGTCGCTGAGCCATGATCTTCATGTGCCGCGCATCTGGTTGGGTGCTTGCGGACGTGGCGTTCAATCCCGGCCAGCCAGTTGTGTTTCGATCGCGGCCTTGTCGAGGACCGACAAGACGGCGACGATCTTCAGCCCGGCGAACTCGTAGAAGACGTTTTCGGTGAACTGTACGCGGCGTCCGTTGACGGGCAGTCCGAGGAATTTTCCCTTTGGGGTGCAGTCGAAGGATAGGCGTGCGGCGAGACGCGGCGGCTCGCAGACGATCAGGTCTGCCTCGAACCGCAGGTCCGGGATGTCGCGGTAATCCTTCTCGAGCATTTCCGTGTACCCGGAAAGTCCCAGCGGCCGGCCATTGTGACGCGCCTCGTCGTCGACGAACCGGCCAAGCTCGTCCCAGGCCTGGCGGTTGAGACAATCGAGATAGGCGCGGTAGACATCGGCAAGTTCGGCCATCGGTAGCAGTCTTTCCCAAGCTGGAGGGGTCGGTCGCCCGTGTCACCGACCGACAGGGTGTGAGATAGCGCTTGGAGCCGGGCCTCCAAGAGCGAGAGCCGCGCGGTCGCCGGCGACGGACCGGGAAAACTGCGGACGGCTTGCGGTGGGACCTCGCGCAACTTTCCAGGTGGCGAGCGGTTAGCGGCGCGCCAGGCTCTCAGTGCCGGCAGACCCCCGAAGCCCGACAGGAGTTTGCATGTCCATCGATCTCGCCCATGCCGTCGTCGTCATTACCGGAGCGTCGAGTGGCATTGGCCAGGCGACCGCGGAAGCCTTTGCCCGCCGAGGCAGCCGGCTTGTGCTTGCGGCCCGGAGCCTGGAGGCACTGGAGAAGGTTGCCGAGACCTGCCGGTCGCTGGGCGCCGAGGCGGTCGCCGTCGAGACCGACGTCACGGATCCGCAGGCGGTGGTGGCGCTTGCCTCAAAAGCCGAAGAGTTTGGCCGGATCGACGTCTGGGTCAGCAATGTCGGCATCGGCGCCGTCGGCCGCTTTCATGAAACGCCGATCGAGGCGCACGAGCAGGTGGTTCGCGCCAACCTGCTCGGCCACATCAATGATGCGCATGCGGTGGTGCCGATCTTCCTGCGCCAGGGACACGGCGTGTTCATCAACATGATCTCGCTCGGAGGCTTTGCCGCAGCACCCTTTGCCGCAGCCTACAGCGCCAGCAAGTTCGGCCTTCGCGGCTTTGCCGAGGCCCTGCGTGCCGAGCTTGCCGACAAGCCGAATATCCATATCTGCGACATCTATCCGGCCTTCGTCGACACGCCGGGGCTTCGCCACGGGGCGAATTATGTCGGCCGGGAAATCACCGCACCGCCGCCGGTCATCAACGCGCGTCGCGTTGCACGGGCGATCGTCGAGGTGGCGATCTCGCCCAGGCCAAGCACCACCGTCGGCTCGGTCACGGCAATGACGAGGCTTGCCCATCTCGTGGCGCCGAACTTCGCAGCCAGAACTCTCGGCCGCTTCATGGAGGGCTATTTCGAGCGTGCGCCGCGGGTCGAGGTCAGCAGCGGCAACCTCTACGGACCGCCGGCAAGGGCCGGCGGCATCGACGGCGGCTTCCGATCGGAGACCTCGCACACCTCGAGAAACGTGGTCCTGGCGCTGACCGCCATCGCGGCCCTGGCTGCCGGTGCGGCTGTCGCATCCGGTTCCCATCGCCGCCGCCGGTCTATCGACGCCCTGTCGGACTGGCTGTCGCGCCACCGCTGATAAACGCCCTATCGGCAGTAGATGGGAATGACGAAGGTCGGCGGCTCCTGCTCGAACAACTTCGAGAACGAGACGAAACGTGGCGACAGCGTCTGGTGGGCGGGCAGTTTGAAGCGCAGCCATCCGTCGCGCAGGGCACGCGTCTTGCTCGCACTGACGCAAATCCTTCACAGGAGTGTCGCGGAACGGTTATGCTCCATGGCTAATCAGCGGGCATCTTACAGCAAGGGATGTCCACCGATGCTAGCTGCCACTCCCCGTCGTCTTCTCGCAGCATTTGCTGCACTGACCGTCTCCGCCATATCTCTGCCGGCGGTCGCACAGCAGCGTCCTGACATCGTGATCGGCGTTGCCGACACGCCGCCGACGCTCGAGCCGGCGAAGGAACTTTCGAACGTCGGCACGCGTGTCAGCTACTCGGTCTTTGACACGCTGATCCGTCGCGACTTTCTGTCCGCTGAAGGTGGCAGCGGTGCAGCGCTGGTGCCAAGCCTGGCCGAAAGCTGGAGGCGTGTCGATAACCTAACTCTGGAAATGAAGCTGCGGCCGGGCGTCAAGTTTCACAACGGTGCAGCGCTGACGGCGGACGACGTCGTCTTCACATTTTCGCCAGAGCGGATGACCGGCGAGAAGACGTTGCTGCCGGAAGGCCGCGCTTATTTCTCGATCCTTGATCGCGTCGAAGCGATCGATCCACTGACGGTGCGTTTCGTCACCAAGGCGCCGGATCCGCTGCTGGAGCAGCGCCTGTCGTCGTGGGCGTCGTGGATCATCAATAAGGCCGACTGGCAGGCTCAGGCCGAGGGCGGCAAGCTGCCACGCTTTCCGGTCGGCACCGGCCCCTACAAGCTCGACGACTACAAGGCCGACCAGCAGATCCGGCTTGTCGCCAATGACGATTATTTCGGCGGCAAGCCGACCGCGTCATCGGTGACCTTCCGGGAAGTGCCGGAGCCTGCCGCACGCATCGCCGGTCTAGTCAGCGGCGAGTTCGACATCATCACCAATGTCGCGCCGGACCAGATCGCCCAGATCAACGGCTACGGCGACATCGAGACCCGCAGCGTCGTGCTCGCCAACTCGCACGTGCTTGTCTATAACACGAAGCATCCGGTGCTGGCCGACCCGCGGGTTCGCCAGGCCCTCAATCTCGCCATCGATCGCAACCTTCTGGTCCAGGCGCTCTGGGACAACAAGGCGATCGTGCCGAAGAGCCACCAGTATCCGGAATTCGGCGCCATGTTCGACGCCAGCCGTCCCGGCATGGAATACAACGTTGAAAAGGCGAAGGCCCTGCTTGCTGCCGCCGGCTACAAGGGCGAGGAGATCGTCTACTCGACCCACCCGACCTATTACCTGAATGCCGTGCCTGCAGCCCAGGTCATCGTCGAGATGTGGAAGGCCGCCGGCATCAATGCCAAGCTGAACGTCACCGAGGATCTGGACAACATCAAGGGCAATGACCTGATGGTCCGCAACTGGTCGAACTCGACACGCTATCCAGACCCGCTGGGCGGCCTATGGGTGGCGTGGGGCCCGTTCGGCTCGGCGCAGAAGACGTTCAAGAGCTGGGCCAACGCCGACTTCAACGATCTAGGCAAAAAGCTCGAGACCACGATAGACCTTGCCACTCGCCAGAAGCTCGCTTCGAGCATGCTCGATATCTGGGAGAACGACGCCCCCGGTACGATCCTCTACCAGCCGCTTGAGACCTACGGCGTGCGCAAGTCGCTGAAGTGGCAGCCTTACACCTTCTACTATATGGATCTCCGCCCTTATAACCTAGTCGACACGGCATCCAGCCAGTGATCGTGCAGTCGTCCGACATCAAGGGAAGCGCCGTCGTTGCTTCCCAGCAGCCCGTCGCACCTGCGGTCCATCGCCGAACGGACACACGGCCCGTGTCGCGTGTCCTCGAGGTCAGCCAGCTCGCCATCCGCCGCCATGGGGTGCGGCTGGTCGAGGAGGTGTCGCTGTCCGTTGCTGCCGGCGAGACACTGTGCCTGGTCGGCGAAAGCGGGTGCGGCAAAAGCCTTACCTGCATGGCAACGCTCGGCCTGCTCTCGGATTCGCTTGTTGCGGACGGCAGCATCGAACTTTTCGGCCATCAGGTCATCGGCTCTCCGGAGCGGCCGCTCAACCAGATGCGCGGCCGCGATGCGGCGATGATCTTCCAGAACCCGATGGTCTCGCTCAATCCGATTCGGCGGATCGGCGAACAGATCGACGAGACGCTGGCACTGCATACCGGCATGTCCGCCCGCCAGCGCCAGACCGAGATCGTGTCGCTGCTCGACCGCGTCGGCATATCCGAGCCGGAACGCCATGCCCGGTCCTATCCCAGCCAACTGTCTGGCGGCATGTGCCAGCGGGTGATGATCGCCATGGCCATCGCCTGTCGCCCACGTCTGCTGATCGCCGATGAGCCGACCACCGCCCTCGATGTGACGATCCAGGCGCAAATCCTGAAGCTACTCAAAGAGCTGCAGGCCGAGACCGGCATGGCGATGGTTCTGGTGACGCACGATCTCGGCGTGGTTGCCGAGGTCGCCGATCGGGTCGCTGTCATGTATGCAGGTCGCGTGGTAGAGGAGGGGCCGGTCGACGCGCTCTTCGAGGCACCGCAGCACCCCTACACCCAGGCTCTGATGAACTGCCGTGTCGACGCGGAACGGCAGGCGGGACGCATTCTGGCGACCATCCCGGGAACGGTACCGGCACCAAGCGCCCGGCCCGCCGGCTGCTCCTTCTCGCCGCGCTGCTCGCGGGAAGGAAAGATGTGTGCCACGCAGCCGGTGCTCAACGGGCTGGCTGCGCAAGAGCACCGCGTGGCCTGCCATTTCCCCGGAGCCCAGCCATGAGCGACGAGGGACTTGTCGTCACCAATGTCAGCCGCCTCTACAGGACGGAAAAGCGCCTGTTTCGGCCTGCGAAGTTCTTCACGGCAGTAGACGATGTCAGCTTTGCGCTGGCGCCTGGCGATACGCTCGGCATCGTGGGTGAGAGCGGCAGCGGCAAGTCCACTCTTGGGCGCATCGCCGCAGGCATCGACCGCCAGAGTTCGGGCAGCGTCAGCTTCCGCGGCGAGGCTTACGCCCGGATCGGGTCCGCCCCTTGGCGCCGCCAGCGGCAGGGTGTGCAGTTCGTCTTTCAGAATCCGGCAGGTGCGGTCGATCCGCGCCTGACTATCTACGATCAGGTGACCGAAGCACTCGACGCCCACGAGAAGCTGGCGCGGAGCGAGCGCGACCGGCGCGTCATCGAGATGCTCGACCTCGTCGGCCTCGCAAACCTGGCGCAACGGGTGCCGCAACAGCTTTCGGGCGGCCAGTTGCAGCGTGCCGTGATCGCACGGGCTCTCGTCATGCGTCCAAGTCTGTTGATTTGCGACGAGGCGGTCAGCGCACTCGATGTCTCGGTCCAGGCGCAAATCATCAACCTGCTTGTGTCGCTGCGTGAACAGCTTGGCCTGTCGATGATCTTCATTACTCACGACCTGAGCGTGGCGCGTCACATCAGCCGCAACGTGGCAGTGATGCACCGGGGCAGGATCGTCGAGATGAACGATGCTGCGACGCTCTTTTCTGCGCCGCGTCACGACTATACCCGCAAACTCTTGTCGGCCATTCCCGCCAGTTCGCCTGCAGCGCGTCGCGCCCGCGACGCTGCGCTGTCGACGGCGGCACTCACTGAGGTATCTGCATGATCAAGATCATCGCCCATCGTGGCTACAGCGCCCGTTTCCGTGAAAACTCGCCGACGGCATGGCGCGCGGCCGCCGAAGCTGGAGCCGACGTGGTCGAGGTCGACATACGCTTCACTGCTGATGGGTGCGCCGTCTGCGTCCACGATGCGGACCTGCATCGCCTGGCCGGTCGCCACGAAGCTATCGCCACCGTCGATTACGCTGCACTCTCGGGGTTGACGGCTGGCGGCGAACCCCTCGCGCCTCTGTTTGCCGACGCTCTTGCTGCGGTGCCGGTCGACACCGCCTTGCTGCTCGACGTCAAGGACGAGAGCCCGCGAAGCCTCTACCGTCTCCACGGCCTTGTGACCGATGCCGTCGGCCGCGACATCATTTTCGGCCTTCACCGTATCGACAGCGTCAGGTTCATGGCCAGCCGTGGCCACAGCCGTATTCTCGCGCTGACGCTCGACCGCGACGAGGGACAAGCCTTTATCGACGCTGGAGCCAACATTGTCCGGGTCTGGGAGGCGGATGTCAGCACAGAGAGGCTGGCGCCGCTGTTGGCGCGGTCGGTTCCGGTGTGGAGCACGGTTGGCGACAAGGGGATGAAGACGCAGAGCGGTGCGGAGCGGCTGGTCGGCGATTTCGATGCCGAGAACCTCCGTCGCATCGCCGCACTCGGTGTGACCGGGTTCCTCGTCAATGATCCCCTTGGCGCGCGCGCGGCTCTTGGAGCAAATTCATGAAGGCCGGCTCCTGCCTGATCGTCACCTTCGATGGCTTGCGCCGCGACCGCGCAACACCTTCACTGATGCCGAACCTTGCCCGGTTCATGACCGAGGGGAGCGATTTCATCAATTCGCGAAGCGTTTTTCCGAGCGAGACGCGTGTTGCCGTGACCAGTACCGCGACCGGCTGCCCGCCTGCTGCCCATGGTCTCGTCGCCAACCAATACCTTCATCCGGCGACACCGGGACGCCCCTTCCAGACCGCCGACTATCGCGACCTGATGGCGGCCGCAGCCCTGGGCCAGTTGATCGACCGGCCTTCGCTCGGAGACCGATTGGCGGCGGCGGGGCGAACGATGGCTGTGGTCAGCACCGCGACGCCCGGCGCCACATGGATGATGAACCCGAACGCCCGCACCCTCGGCCATCCTGTTTTCTCCGTCTATGGGCCGCCGGTCAGCACCAGCCCGCTGCATGAGGCAGCGCTTGCAGCCTTCGGTCCGGTTCCCGAGGCCGGAACGCCCAACAATGGCCGGATCGATTACGCCACGCGGGTTCTGACCGAACTGGTCTATGCCGGCGAGACGCCAGACGTGTGCATCCTGTGGCTCTCCGATCCTGACATCACCTCGCATGGGTTCGGCGTATTCGGTGCTGAGACCGAACAGGCGCAGGCGCATGCCGACGCAGCTTTCGGCAAAATCCTGGAGTTGTGGCGTGCGGGCCGGGGACCCGAGAACCTGATCGTGATGTCCGACCACGGCCAGATCACCGGCTCTCGCCAGGTGGAACCGGCTCGCCTGCTTCCACAGTGGGCGAGCAGGATGTCGACCGGCTCGTTCAACGGAATCTACCTTGACGATAGGTCATCCGGCGGCAAGCAGGCAGCAATCGACGTGCTGAGCGACCTCGACTGGGTCGGCTTGATTTTCGCCGACGCAGACGCGGGCAAGCCACTCGAGGGCGCAATGCCATGGTCGCTGGTTGGCAACGGTCATCCGCGCGGCCCCGATGTCGGCTTCACCCTGAGTGCCACGCCACCGTCCGACGCGGCAGGAGATGAATGCTACTTCTCCGCCCATATCCAGCCCGGTGGCGGCATGCATGGCGGCCTGAACCGTGGCGAGCTTTCAACGGTCCTCGCCGGGGCCGGCCCGGCCTTCAAGGCCGGCTTCAAGTCCGATGTACCGTGCTGGCTTCCCGACATCGCGCCCACCGTGATGGCTATCCTCGGACTTGGCGCGGAGGGTATGGAGGGCAGGGTGCTGGGCGAGGGGCTTGTCGGCGGCCCGGCCGCGCCGGCTTTTGAGAAAAAGCTGCACTCCATCTGCCATCTCGGTCATGAGCAGCATCTGAGCTATTGGCAGATCGGTAACAGGACCATCGTCGATTGCGGCTGGACGAGCGGCAGCGGAGCCTGGCGATGAACCCCGGATTCGTTATCTCCAAGCTCATCCGCTGCCTCGTGACGCTGCTCCTGGCGGTCACGTTCGTCTTCATCGTGCTGCGGCTGTCCGGCGATCCTGCCCAGCGCATGCTGCCGGACGATATCGATGCGTCGGTGATCGATGCCTACCGGCAGATGTGGGGGCTCGACAAGTCCATGCCCGAGCAGTTCGTCCGATACATCGTCAGCGTCCTGCGCGGTGATTTCGGTATTTCTTTCAGAGACAACCGCGAGGCTCTCGACGTGGTGACGGAGCGGATCCCGGCGACGCTGGCGCTCGGGTTTCTCGCACTTGCCATCACCCTCTTCATCGGCGTGCCGGCCGGCATATTCGCGGCCCTGAACAAGGGCAAGTGGCTCGACCGCGCTACGATGAGCGCGACGATCCTTGGCCACAGCCTGCCGAATTTCTTCCTGGGGATCCTGTTGATCCTCTGCTTCTCGATGACGTTGCGCTGGCTCCCCAGTTCCGGCATCGGAACCTGGCAGCATCTGGTGATGCCGGCCCTGACGCTGGGTACAGCATTTGCCGGCACCGTGGCACGCTTCACCCGCTCCTCGATGCTGGAAGTGCTCGACCAGCCGTTCATGCGGACCGCCCGCGCCAAGGGCGTCAGCAACCGCAATCGGGTGCTCCACCATGCGTTGCCGAATGCGGCGATACCCATCGTCACCGTGATCGGCTTGCGCCTCGGCGCTCTGGTCGGCGGTGCGACCGTGGTCGAAACCGTCTTCGGCTATCCCGGCGTCGGCCTGCTGTTGGTCAATTCGGTGGCGCAACGGGACCTTGCCGTGGTGCAAGCTGTCGTTCTCCTGATTGCCTTCTCGATGGTCGTGGTCAATCTCATCGTTGATCTCGCCTACGGTTGGCTCGATCCCCGCATCGCCGCCCTGCAAGAGAGGGAGGCCACGACATGAGCGAGGTGTCCGCTGGTAGGAACCGCCGCCTCAGGCCAACACGTTCCATCCCCTTCCTTGAGATCCGCTGGCCGCGTGCCCCGCTTCTGGTTGGCCTGTGCATCGCCTGGCTGGTTGTGGTGGCGCTGTCCGCCATTTTTGCCGACGTGCTGGCACCCTACGGGTACGCCGAACAGAGCCTGCTCAACCGGCTCAAGCCTCCCGCCTTCCTCGGCGGTAATCCCGATTATATCCTGGGGACCGACCCACTTGGTCGTGACGTTCTTAGCCGTCTGCTTTTCGCGGTCCGCACAAGCGTCATCATCGCGCTCATCGGCACAGTGATAGGTGCTGTGGTAGGCACGACGATGGGTATCTTCGCGGCGCATTTCCGGGGCTGGATCGACGACGTCGTCATGGTGCTGGTAGACTTCCAGGCGAGCGTGCCCTTCCTGATCGTGGCGCTTGCGGTGCTCGCCTTCTTCGGCAACAGTTTCGAGCTGTTCATCGTCATCATTGGGCTGTTCGGCTGGGAAACCTATGCACGCCTCACGCGCGGCCTCGTCATTGGCGTCAATTCCCAAGGCTACGCCGGGGCCATCCGCACCCTCGGCGTCCATCCGGCACGCATTTACATCCGCCACGTTCTTCCGAACATCATGAGCATCCTGGTGGTGCAGGTGACACTGAACTTCCCGGAGATCGTGCTGCTGGAAACCTCGTTGTCCTTTCTCGGCCTTGGTGTTCAGCCGCCGGGGACGAGCCTCGGTTTGACGCTGGGCGAGGGGCGCAACTATATTGCCACCGCCTGGTGGATCGGCATTCCGGCAGGCATGGTGATCTTCCTCACCACCCTGTCGATCAGCATCATCGGCGATTGGACGCGTGATATTCTCGACCCAGCAGCGGCCAAGAGCGAATAGGATACGCATGACACAGTCTTCCGGCAGGAACCTGCCCGACATCCGCGGCATCATCGCCGATCTCGATGGTGTCGTTTTCCGCGGCGACACGCCGATCGAGAGCGCGGTGCGGAGCTTCGCCGCATGGCGCGAGGCCGGCATTCCGTATTGTTTCGTCACCAACAATTCCACCCGCACCACCGAAGAGGTGGCGGCCAAGCTGACCGCCATGGGCGTCCTGACGGATCCGGGCCAGGTGATCTCCACTGCCACCGGCACCCGCGGCATTTTGCGCAGGACCTGGCCGAAGGGTGGGCGGGCTTACGTGCTCGGTGCTCCCTCCCTGGAGCAGGCCGTTGTGGAGGCGGGCTTCGAGATCGCCGAGGAGCGCGTCGACTGCGTCGTGGCCGGCCTCGACAAGGGGTTCACCTATGCGCGGTTGGACCGGGCGGTGAGCCTTGTCATGGGCGGAGCCAGACTGATCGGGACCAATCCGGATGTCCTTCTGCCGAAGGATGGCGGGTTCGAGCCGGGCGCCGGGTCCATTCTGGCGGCCATCGTAGCCGCGACCCGTGCAGAGCCGCTGATCGTCGGAAAACCCCAGCCTCATCTTATCCAGGACGCCGTCGCCCGGCTGGGGATCGACCATGGGCAGGTGATCATGATCGGCGACCAGTTGGAAACCGATATCGTCGCCGCGCAGCGCGCTGGCGTGTTTGCCGTGCTCGTCGAAACAGGTGTGCCTAATCCGTCGGGCAGCGGCATCACGCCGGACCTTACAGTGTCGACGCTGACGGATCTGCAAGCGATCATGGCGGGCCGCGTTAAAGCGTAGCTCCGCGGCCAGCGTCGGTCGCTGGAGTAAGCAGCTACTCCAGCAGGTCATAGCTGATCAGGTCGAGTTGCGGTGCCCCGGTTCTGAGGATGGTGTCGCGGGCAATGAACGAATAGCGACGTCCCTGCTCCAGAGGCACGGGCATCAGTTCGGAAAGATCCCGGCTGACGTAGAGAACCACGTCTTGTCCCTCCGGCGTGCGAGCCCACATGGCAGGGCCGACCTGACGCGCGCGCGGCGCGTTGACCATCAGCGTGCGATCGTTGATGTCCGGCGTGGTATCGATGAGCGTGGCTTCCAGCCGCAGCAGCTTGTTGGCCACCGGATCTTTACTCGCATCATAAGAGCCGGTCGCCTTCGAGCGATCCTGCGAGTTCCTCTGATCGGCGGCACGATAGGCGGCAAAGTCCGGGTAGCGAATAACCCAATCCTGCGTCTTGGCCTGGTTCATGACGCGGTAGGCGGCGCCGGCAATCGTGGAACTGACGCGCTGCGGGTCGCCGCCGCCATCGGCGATCTTGATGAAGTCGTCGAGCCGCTTGCGTGGCGAGGGATCGTTTTCGAACAGGACCTTGAGGCCCGGGCCGAACGCAAGCCCTACCTGCTTCTGATTTGGTGCGATGACAAGGACAGCTCCGTTGCCGACGTCCATCTTCCCGACCCGCATCTGACGCATGACGTCGAGCGCAAACTGGTCCGGCGTGCGCCCGCGAAGGTCTTTCGTCACGACGGTGACAACCTCGACATTGGCTGCCGCGGCGAACGCGAAAGCCGTCTGCTGCAGCTTGTCGCGGACGGCCGGGTCGAAGATTCCCACCTCGTCGTAGACAAAGCGGTCGAACTTCGACGACGTGGCGTCCGCCTGGAGCGGCGGCAGCCGATCAATGACGGCCGGGCCGATCGTCTTTGCCGGGCTCTTGGCATTCGGGATCTCGATGTCGCCCGGACCGGGGATGTCCGGCATCGCAGCGTTCGCCACCTGCGGAGCTGCAAGCGTCTGACGTGATCCCGCCGCCGTCGCCGCAGTCTGCGGATCTGGCTGCGGTTCTGGCTGCGGAGCGGTTTGCGACGCGGGCGTGCTTCCTGCCACGACTGCGCCTGCTTCGCATTGCTGCTGCTGCTCGCAGGACTGCAACCAACCCGCCTGCAGCGCCTTCAGACGCTTGGCTCGTCCTGGATGGGTCGGTCCATCAGTCGCGGGGATCAGGGTGGCAATCGCTTTCTCGGCATGCGGCAGCGTTGCGCCCATCTTGAACAGAACGAAGCCGGAGAACTTGTCCGCCTCCAGTTCCGTCGGTGGCTGACTGCCGCCCGGCATCAGCGTGTGCCCCGAGAGGTGATGGCCAATTTCGTGCGCGAGGATCGACGTGCCGGGCCAGCCGTCCTCTCCTGTCGCTTTCGTCACCTGACGCATGAAATCGCGGCTGTAGGCGATGACGCGCTTCGGGAATCCGTCATTGCCGATCACGACCATTGCTGCCGCATTGGGAACATCGGTCTCCATGATGGTGAAGTTCTGGGGCAGGCCCGTGAAGCGCATGATCCTGTCGATCGCTGCCTTGCCCTCCAGATCGGCGGCGCCATCCATCGCCGCAGCTTTCACCGTCAGCGCCTTGCCGTCGTAGGAGCAGGCCTGCAACATGGCACTGAGCTGCGTCGTCAATTCCTCCTCGCTCGGCTGGTCTTTTCCCTTGCTCTCGCTGGCAGGCTTGGCCGGTTCAGCCTGGGCAACGAGGGTGCCACGTTCCGACTGTTGGAGCCTGGAGAAGATGGGATCGCAAATCGCCTTGTCTTGAGGCGTTGCCCAGAGGTTGCCGGCACCGGCGGCCTGGGATTGCAGAGGCAGGAGCGACGCAGCGGCAACGCTGGCGCAGAGCAGAACATAACGTTTCATGAAACCTCCCTATCGTTCGTGTCGACCTCGATCAGGATATCTGTGCCAAGACGATACGAATGACCGCCCGCGCATAGAGATAGAACAGTCCTTGCTTGGCGACGAAGAACACCGCAGCGCCAAGAGCCGGCCACCACCATTGTTGCCGCCAACTGATGGCGAAAAACTGGCCGAACGCGAGAAACACGATGCCCGCCTCGATCCAGCCCATGTAGACAGCGGAGGCGGCGCGATGCGCAGCAACCGCTTGCCGCGAGGAATCGAGGAGAAGCGGCGACAGAGACAGGATGCTGGCGACCAGGATGACGAAGTGCGTGTAGGTCGCAAGCACCAGATGCTCGATGATGTTGAAGCCGCGGCGCGACCAGAACACGATGTTGGAGGCGATCAGGATGGCAAGGATGCCGAGCGAAAACGACCACTTCGAATAGCTGCGGACCAGTTCCACGGCCCGGCTGAGCGTCTCGTCGTCGGTGCCGAGATAATCCGTCTGCGCGATCACGAGGAGCAGCACGACGATCGCCGCCAGCAGGAGCTTCAGCGGATGTGTGTGGCTCTTGCGTTGGCCGAAGACGTATTCTCGCGCCACGATGCCGGGCCGAAACACGACCCTGAGCGCCGACTTGACGAGATCCCCTTCGAACCAGCGTATCTTTTCCCAGGCCTCGTCACGCAGATGCCCGGCGCCGAGCCGTCCCACTTTCTTTTGACCACACACCTTGCAATAGAGATCGTTCAACGCTGCCCCGCAGTTGCGGCATAGAGGGAGATCGAAATGGGACTGGCCGATCTGACACGCGGGACTGCCGGCCGTAGCCGCGCTCTCAGGCGGAGCGACTGGCGCGTCCTTCGGCAACTTCATTGCGTCAATTGGCTGATCGTTCACCACGCTATCCCAAGGTGCAAGGAGGACATGAAGTTTCCGGCAACGGCAAACGCCCTACGCAGCAATTTGGGTCCACGCTGCAGCCTGCAAAGTTCGGTGTCGTTGCTCAGCAGACAGAGGGTCGTAGTGGAGAGCCCTGAACCGAGGCCGAGGGATTAACCCCGAGCGAGGTCGACCAAGTCTCCCCCGATATCGGTCAGACCGGCAAATCAGGGTTCAGAAATTGCGAATCGCGGTCAGTCTATGGGCGAGCCAGCCTCGGAGGCATCGAGAACGCTGCGAAGTGCCGAGATGAAAACCTTGACCTTGGGCAGCACGAGCCGCGTCGTCGGGTAGACCGCCCAGATGCCGATGACTTCCGGTACGGCATCTTCGAGTACGACCCGCAGCAGCCGGCCTGCCTTCACGTCCTCTGCGACGTTCCAGTCCGAAAGAAGCGCAATGCCGCCACCGGCGAGGCAGGCGGCATGGCAACCGGCAATGCTGCTGGCGGAAAACCGGCCCGAGACGCGTACCGAGGCCTCTTCGTCGCCACGCATGAAGGTCCAGTGCGACACGCCGCTCATCGGCAGGCAGTCGTGGTTCGAAAGTTCCGCGGTGCTGCGCGGCAGACCCCGCGCCCGCGCGTAGGCCGGGGCTGCGACCAGCGAGCGCGGGTTGTCCTTGAGTTTCTGAGCGATAAGGCTGCTGTCGCGCAGCCGGGAGATGCGGATGGCGAGGTCGGTACCGGTACTGATCAGATCCGGCATATGGTCGCTCATGTCGAGCGACAGCCGAAGCTCGGGGTTTGCGGCAAGCAGGTCGGGCACCATCGGCGCCACGAGTTTCAGCCCGAAGGCAATCGGCACCGAGACGCGCAGCAGACCGGCAGCACCGCGCCCTTCGGAGCGCACGCGGGCGCGTCCCTGCTGAGCGTTCTCGACCAAGGCCTCGGCGAAGGGAAGAAATGCTTCGCCTTCCGGCGTAAGGGCCAGCGACCGCGTGGTGCGATGCAGAAGCCGGACGCCGAGCGTCGCCTCGAGCGAGGTCAGCCGCCGCGTCGCCATCATCGGCGAGATCCCCAGCCGTCGGGCCGCCTCCGAGAGGCTGCCGGCGGTGACGGCGGTGACGAAGACGGCGGCATCCTCGGTGTTCATTATAACACTTTCGGTTAGTCAGCATGATCAGCATCGGTAGCTACTGCAGATCCGGACCAGAAACTAGATTGGTCTTACGTTCAACCTGAAAGGCAGAGACGATGAAGACGGCAGATACGCAGGCGCGGCCGGTTCCGGGCACAAGCAGGGCAGCGCTGCTGGCGATGGCGGCGGCGAGCGGCATCGCGGTGGCGAATATCTATTACAACCAGCCGATGCTCGGCCTGATCGAACAGGATTTCCCCGGACAGCCCGCAGCCGCCATGGTGCCGACGGCAACCCAGCTCGGCTATGCGCTCGGCCTGTTTCTCCTGTTGCCGCTCGGCGACCTCGTCAATCGCCGCCGCCTGATCATCGGCCAGTTCCTGGTGCTGGCGATCGCGGTCGCTGTGGCGGCAACCGCCTCCTCGGCGGTGATGCTGATCATCTGCTCGCTGTTCGTCGGCGCAAGTGCCACGGTTGCCCAGCAGATTGTTCCGTTCGCTGCATCGCTGGCAACGCCCGACAAGCGCGGATCGACAATCGGCACGGTGATGGCCGGCGTCCTCTCCGGCATCCTGTTCAGCCGCACGCTGTCCGGCTTCGTCGGCGAACACGCCGGCTGGCGCGAGATGTTCTGGCTCGGCGTTCCGCTGGCGCTGCTTGCCGCTGCCATGATGATCTGGGCTCTGCCGAACCATCGTCCGGTGTCGCGCATGCGCTACCACTCGGCCATGATTTCCCTGCGGCATCTGTGGAAGCGTGAGCCCGCGCTGCGTGTGGCGACAGCGGTCCAGGCGGCCCTGTTTGCTTCCTTCACCGTTTTCTGGACGATCCTCGCGCTGTATCTGCAAGGGCCGCAGTTCAACCTTGGTGCCGATGTCGCAGGGCTCTTCGGGATCGTCGGTGCGGTCGGCGTCTTCGCGGCACCCGTTGCCGGCCGGATCGCCGACAGGAAGGGGCCACATCTTGTCGTCTGGATGGGCGCCGCGCTCACCGTTGCCGCCTGGATCATCTTCGGCACGTCGGCTTCGCTGGTGGCGCTGGTCGTCGGCGTCATCGTGCTCGACTTCGGCATCCAGAGCGCGCTCGTCTCCAACCAGCACATCATCTATGCGCTTGATCCGGAGGCCCGCAGCCGCCTGAATACGATCTTCATGACCGGGATGTTTCTCGGCGGTGCCGCCGGTTCGGCACTCGGCAGCCTCGCCTGGAGCTACGGAGCATGGACCGCAGTCAGTGCGCTTGGCGCAGCTCTCGGGGTCGTCGCTCTTGGCATTCGTGCCGCCGATCACCTGGCTCGACCCGCAGCGCACCGCTCGCACTGACAGAAGGCTCTGGTCAAGCCGGCTCACGGCTAGTCAAGCAGTGAGCTTGGAAGGAAGAGCGCCCTCGGGTGGGCGCTCTTCGTGTTGTGCTCGATCAGGCAGCCTGTCCGGCGACGGTGGCGAAGCCGTGCTCGGCTGCTTCCAGAGCAACGGCGATGTCGGCCTGCGTATGGGCGGCGCAGAGGAACATGTTGTGTCGCGGGTGGAAATACACGCCCTTCGACAGGGCGGCATTGCAGAAAGCGTATCCCTTGGCGAAATCGGCGTCGTCGTCGAACAGCACGGTCGGCATCTGCGCCGGGCCCGACTGGCGGATCGACAGGCCGAACTGACGCGAGCGGGTTTCAAGTCCGTCGCGCAGCATCTGGCCAAGCCGCGCCACTTTTTCCGGAACGTTGTCGCGGCGGACCACCTTGAGTGTCGCCAGCGCTGCGGCCATCGACACGGCACCGGCCCAGAACGAGCCGGTGACGAACACCTGCGAAGCGGCCTTGCGCAGCCATTCGCTGCCGGTGACGGCCGAGAGGGTGTAGCCGTTGGCAATCGCCTTGCTCCAGGCGGAGAGATCAGGGCGAACGCCAAGCGGCTCCCAGCTGCCCGCGGTATTGAGGCGAAAACCGGTGCGGACCTCGTCGAGGATGAGGGCGGCACCCTTGGCATCGGCGAGCCGGCGGGCTGTCCTTGCGAAATCCTGGGTCGGCAGTTCCTGGTCGAAGCTCATGTCGTGGCGGTAGGCCGAGACAATGATCGCAGCAATGTCGTCGCCGCCAGCCTTGATCGCGTCTTCAAGCGACTCGATGTCGTTGAACGTGTAGTAGACGAGATGGGCGCGATCTTCCGCCGTCACGCCGACCAGCGACGGAGAGCACCACGGAACCGCACCATGATAGGCGCCCTTGGCGATGAGGATCTTGCGCCTGCCGGTGGCCGCACGGGCGACGGTGACGCAGGTCGTGGTCGCGTCGGTACCGTTCTTCTGGAACATCGTCCAGTCGGCGTGGGCGATGGTGTCGACCACCAGTTCTGCGAGTTCGACCATGACTTCGGCAGGCCCGTTCAGGCAGTCGCCCATCCGTCGCTGGCGCTCGGCGGCCTCTTCGACCTCCGGGTGCTGGTGGCCGAGCAGGTTCGGGCCCCAGCTGCACATGAAGTCGACATAGCGGTTGCCGTCGACGTCAAAGAGGATGCCGCCTTCGCCACGGCTGAAGAACTGCGGATAGGCATCCGGGAGTTTTGCGGCATGAAGGTGCCCCCACATTCCGCTCGGCACGACCTTTTCGGCCCGCGCCCGCAAAGCAGCATCCTGTACCCTGACCAGATTCGACATGAAGTTTCTCCAGATTCCTGCCAATGATATATCATATATTAATGGGCGGTGCCAAGCCCGCTACGGAACTGCCCGGCTTCACTGCTGCGCAAATTTTGCTCGACGGGTGGAGGGGAAATAGGCGGAGACAGGGCTGTAGATCGGAACGAGCTTTGCGCATGGGATAGCGAAGCTAACCGTGGACGATCACCGCAGGTTGCGGGTATATGACGTGCATGGATCTTTCCGCGGCTGCGCGAATGCCTTAAGACCTTGAGCTCAGGTATATCATATATAAGAGAAGTTCTGGACGTGCGTGTGCTTCCGCGGCCGTCAGGATGTGTCGAGGACCAGCGATGAACGAGATTGATCAGACCTCTGGCGAACGCAGCGTAGGGCCGATCGCCCGGGACAGCCTGACAGGGCTCGTCTACAACAATCTCCGCCAGGCACTGATGGAAGGTCGCTTCTGGCCGGGACATCGCTTCAAGATCCGCGATCTGGCGGCGACGATGAATGTCTCCGAAACGCCGATCCGTGAGGCGCTGATGCAGCTTGTGCGCGCCAGAGCGCTGGAAATGCAGGCCGGCCGGTCGATTGCCGTCTCCCACATGACTGCCAAGCAGTACATTGAACTGCGCACGGTCCGGCTGTTCCTCGAAGGGCTTGCAGCCGAGCACGCGACGACTCGGGTCTCGGAGGCCGACATCGACCGCATGGAAGCCATCCATGCCGACCTGATCGCTGCCGAGCAGCAGCAGCGCTGGTCGGATGCGGTGCGCGCCAACTGGCAGTTCCATCGCGGCCTGTATGAAGGGTCCGAACTGCCGGAGGTGCTGGCGATCCTCGACGATATCTGGATGCGTAATGGGCCGCTTCTGAACTTCCATTATCCCAGCGCGCCGCCGACCTACCCGAACGAGCATCAGCACCTGTCTGTCCTCAAATACCTGCGGCAGCGCCGTGCCGACAAGGTGCGCGAGGCGATCCAGGCGGACATGATGGAGGGCGGGCAGAACCTTGTTCGCCTGCTGGAAACGTCCGGCGGCACCCGTTACATGACGCCGCCGACCGTCTGAAGCCACGGATGCCAACAGGCTCGTCATGACGCCGGCTTTGCCAGCGCCTCGCGCACCGTCGCTGCCATCGCCTCTGCGGACAACCCATATTTCTCGAAGAGATAGGCTGTGCTACCGCCTTCCGCGAACGTGTCGCGGACGCCGACGCGGCGGAATTTCGCCTGGACGTCGTTTTCCATGAGCATCTCAGCGACAGCGCTGCCGAGCCCGCCGATGATCGAGTGATTTTCCGCCGTGACGACGAGGGGCATCTGCCGGGCGAGGTCGACGAGGGCAGGATCCAGCGGCTTGATGGTCGCCATGTCGACGACCGTCAGCTCGACGCCTTCAAGGCTCAGCGCCTCAGCCGCCGACAGTGCGATCTCGACCATCATGCCGCAGGCGACAATCATTCCCTGGCGGCCGTCGCGCAGCACCCGCATCTTGCCAATGGTGAAATCGGATGCGCTGTCATCCGTGTTCTCGATCCCGTCGGCCCGCTTCAGCCGCAGATAGACCGGACCGTCGTACCGGGCGATGGCCGCGACAGCCGCGCGCACCTGATCCGGACTGCTCGGCTCGATCACCGTCATGTTCGGCAGCGCGCGCATCAAGGCGATATCGTCAATCGCCTGATGCGAAACGCCGAGGAGGGTCGTCAGCCCCGGGATGACGCCGACGATCTTCACGTTGGCGCGCGGGTAGGCAACCTGCATCGCCAACTGGTCGTAGCAGCGCCGGGTGACGAAGACGCAGAAGCTGTGAACAAAGGGTATCTCGCCGGAGCGGGCAAGGCCGCCGGCAATGCCAACCATGTTGGCTTCGGCGATGCCCACCTGATGAAAACGCTCCGGCAACTGGTTGCGAAACAGGTCCGTCTCGGTCGACAGCGTCAGATCCGCCGTCAGGCAGACGATGCGATCGTCACTGCGGGCCGCGTCTAGCAGCGCTTCGCCATAGTGTTTCCTGGCGTTCGCCGCAGAGGCGCCGCGGGCATTGAAATCCAGCACCTCCAGCGAGGTGCGATCGTCGGGCTGGCTCATGTCCGCTCCTCCGCGTCGCCCAGGGCGGCGAGCGCTTCCGTGGCGATCTCCGCCGGCAGTTTCAGATTGTGGGCGAGGATCCCTTCAAGCGACGGCACGCCTTTGCCGGCAATCGTCGACGCGACGAGGCAGGTCGGTCTGTCCCGGTCCCGTGCCCGGTCGAGTGCCGTCAGCAAAGCCGGAATGTCGTGCCCGTCGATGTCCTCCGCGGCCCAGCCAAAGGCCGAGAACTTCTCGGCGACCGGCGCCACCGACACCACCTTGTCGATGTGACCCTCGACCTGCATGCTGTTGTAATCGATGATCAGGCAGAGGTTGGAAAGACCGGCGCTGCCGGCATAGAGGGCTGCTTCCCACAGCTGGCCTTCCTGCAACTCGCCATCACCAAGCACCACAGAGACGCGGCTCTGCGAGCCTCGCCGCCGTGCCGCCAGCGCCATTCCGATGCCGACGGACAGGCCCTGCCCGAGCGAGCCGAGTGTCGCTTCGACCGCCGTGCCGACCCGCTCCGAGGCATTGACCTCGAAAACCGAGCCATCCTTGCAGTAGGCATCGACCAGGTCCCGGTCAACGATGCCGCGTGCCGCGAGTGTTGCGTAGAAAATAGCCGTGTTGTGGGCTGTCGAGAGCAGGAAGCGGTCGCGATCCGCCCATTGTGGGTCCGACGGATCGAGCCGCATTTCGGCGAAATAGAGAACGGCGAAAAGGTCGGCGGCGCCCAGCCCCTGCTGGACATAGCCCTGGCCCGTCGGCGCCACCAGGTCGATGACGTCGCGTCTCAGCGATCGGGCGATGCGCGCGAGTTCCAACGGGTCGCGGACCCGCGCGGCAGGCTGCCGTTCCCGGCTGATGGCACTGTTCATCGGCGCGGCCCTCCCAAGCCGTCGTTCAACTCTGACATTTGCTGCGGACCTTCCTGGACCGGCTCAGCCGGCCGTGAACCGATCGAGGATGTTGCGGGTGATGCGCTGCGTGAAGGGATCGCCGCGTTTCAGGCCCATGACCCATTCGCAGGTGGCGGCAGTCAGCACCTCGCCCTTGCCACGGGTCATGTGCACCATCATGCCGGACCCGTATTTGTATTTGGCAAGCCCCTCCGGCGTCACTTCGCCGGTCACGCATTCGACCAGGCCCTCGTGATCGCTGCCGCGCACATAGTAGCGGAAGCCTTCGCCTTCGGGCTCGTCCTCGGCCAGAACCGCGGGAGACATGGCAAGGATCTCGATCTTGTCTGGCTGGCCCTCGACCTCTACCGGGTAGGGGAGGCCATGGCGGAACGTGTAGTCCAGCCCGTCCACCTCGTAGGCGAAGATGTGCTGCTTGTCGCCGAAGATGTCGGCATAGTGCAAGCCGGTGCCCTGGAACGCCCAATGGGTCGGGCGGTAAACCGTCATGCCCTTCTGGCCGTTCGGCGCAAAACCGCCCCAGGACGCATACATGCCGTGTGCACCGTTGACACCGACCGTCGAGGCACCCGGCCACTTGATGTTGTGGTCTTCCCAGGCGCTGGTCAGCAGATGCGCCTTGTCGGTGCCGGCAACCGGATCCTTCTGGCTCGCCTTGAACTTGTGGCAGATCTGGCGCTTGCCGTCGTCTTCCAGGCGGATCTGCCAGAGGAAGTTGGCGCCAAAGCGGGCGAGGTGGCCGCCGCGCTCGACATAGCGCTCGATCGCCTCGCGCATCTCCCAGGTCCAGTATTCGTCATGGCCGATGATGGTGACGCAAGGATAGGCGTCGAGAAGTTCGGGCCGATAATGCAGGTCGGTCTGGGTAATCATGTCCAGCTCGAACCCTTCCTTCTCCGCCCATAGGACGAAGTGACGGTCGAACTGCGCCCAGCCGGCGGCCGCATAGTACTGGCCGAACCCGTTGGCGTAGGCCCACTCTTTCATCGCATAACGCGGCGCGTCGCCCATCTCGGGCGCGGGATCGGCGCAGATGCGCGGTGCGCCGGCCGGCAGCCAGACGATGCCGCGCGTCCATGGGCGCTCCAGCGACAGGACCGGCGAAGGTTGGTCCCGGTAGTCGCCCTCGACGCCGAAATAGTGGTTGGCGCCGCCGAAGTCGTTGTAGGACGTCCAGGTGCCGGTCGGCAGGACCATCAGGATCTTCGCGCGACGGGTCTTTTCCGTCGGGCGCACGACGAAGAAATGGTGCTGCACGAACTTGATGCCGTTCGGCCTCTCGCAGGTCGAGACGACGCGGTAGAAGCCCGACTTCAGGTCGTCAGGCAATGTCCAGCGATGGCTGACCGGCCATTTGCAGCCGTTGCGATACGCGTCCTTAGGCGTGGCGGTGAAGACGCCGTCGATCGCCGCCACCTCATGCACCGTCTCTTGATGCAATCCGTCGCGATAGATCTGCATGCGCCAGGTCCTGGCGGTCGAGGTCGAATGGAAGGTGACCTCGTCACCGGGATCGTACGAAATCGCGTCGGTGTAGGTGTAGACCTCCGGCACGTCGGGGTCTTCTCGCGGCGCCTCGTACCACGGCTGGCTGTTCCAGTGATCATCGGCATACATCGGCCGCACCTTGCGCGGCGCCACATTCATGGTGCCGAGTTCGGGCGATTGGAATTCCGGTCTGTCTGCCATGCTGGTCTCTTGCAATCTTCGCGGCCGATGCCGCCGGTTCGAAAGCCGCACCGGGAAGTGCGGCCGGGCTTTTCCACCTATGCCTGACTTGGCAGGACGAACGGTTCCGGGTCGAGGAACCGCTTCACGACGTTCAGCGTGATGGTGCTGATATTGTTGTCGTAGTTATTGTAGCCCAGCGACATGCCATAGGTGATCGAGCCGGAGGCAAAGACCGCTCCGCCATTGGCCGTTTCGAAGAACACCATGTCGGCGCGCACAAGCGCGTTCTGCGTGCCGTCGAGGCCGTCGACCATGGTGCGGAATTCCTCCGGCGTCGGAAGAGCGCCGGCGCCGAGACCTTCGGATGTGGCAAGCAGCAGGGTGTGACGCGGGCTGCCGAGCTCGTAGTCGAGGCGGTCGATCTCGCTGCCCACGGCGCCGCCGTAGCGGAAACCGAAATCACCGAGCTTCTCGTCCCGTCCGACATCCTCGAAGATGAAGGCGGCGCGTCCGTCTTCGCTATCGGGCATGCGGACATAATAGGTGCAGGTGTCGTTGATCATCGCCGAGAAGCCGGTGCCGACCAGCTTCTGTGGCGCAAAGCCACTGTGTCTCCACAGCGCGCCGGGTTCGCCGGTACCGGCCAGATGCACTTCTCCCGGCTCCGATTCCCAGGTGCGGGTGCCGGCCATACCGCGACGCACTTCGAGCGCCGCCGGAGCCGCCGGGTGGAAGCCGCACCGCCAGTAGAAGGCATTGCCCCCCATGGAGACGTGGCGGCCGCCGGCGTTCTGGTACTCCATGATGCCGTTCATCATGTTGAACGAGTAGTATTCCGCGTGCGTCGGCGTCATCATCGCCCGGTAGGGCTTCAACGCACGAGCGCCTTCCCGGTCCAGCTCGACATCGGTGATGATGTCGTAGGAAATGCCCTTCTCCTCCAGCCAGTCGAGGATATGGGTGTCGTTGATCAGGTTGAACCAGTAGCCGCGCGGCCGCATGCTGAGCACCGGCCGGAGCCAGGACGAATAGGCGCGGCCGGATCCATCGACGTGGCTGTCATAGGTGGACTGGCCGATCTGCGGATGCTCCTGCATGTAGACGTCGTCCAGCGGCAGCCAGAGGACGTGCTCCATGAGCGTCTCGAAATGCACCTGGTAGAGACGCAGCGCGCTGTTGGCATAGGCCAGATAGGTGGCGACCGACAGCACGACCACGAGGTCGGCCCGCTTGGTCTTCTTGCCGGGCGTGACGAAAAACGTCACGTAGCTCTCGCAATCGGGCTCAGGTTCGTCGCCTGCCGGCGTCAGCCGCAGCGCGTAGACGCCGGTGCGCCATTCCGCCGGCACATCGAGCGAGAAGGTCGTCTGCCACTGGCAGTCGTAGATGTCGTCGCTGTGAAAATGGATGGCCGCATATTCGCGCGGGGCCAATCGAAAATCGTGAACCGCCCCGGACCAGAAGAAGCCCGTGACGCCGCGGCGCGGCAACTGGTGCAGCCGGCCATGCATACAGTTGGCGGAGAGATCCTTGAGATCGAGCGTGGTGATGCCGTCGCCGAAATCCCAGGAAGCGACGAGGCCAGGGGCGGCAACGCCCGTGCGCGGCTGGTTGTCATGGACCCGCAGCGCTTCGGCTTCGAGCGCCCGCGAAACGACGCGCGGCGCTTCGATCTTGCCGTCGAAATGACCGGTGTAACGTCGGTCTGCGTCCAGGTGATGCGCCGCGACCAGGAAATCCAGGCCGCTGTCGAGCGTTGGAAGATCGCCGAGCTCGAACGTCTGCGCGTGGGCAACGGCGGGACGGGTGCCGTCGGCCGGAACGATCAGAGACAGCGTCGCGGTCTTCGCGACGAAGTCGAGCGTTGCGGAAATGAACGACCAGACGCGCTGGCGTGCCTTGATGTCGAGGGTCAGGCGGGTGCTGCCGAGGCGCAGCACGGGGTGGCCCTCGGCGTCGAGTTCGAGAGCATAGCCCTCGGCCGAATTTTCGCACCAGTTGCCCATGATGCCGCGTGCATTGTCGGCGATGCGCGTCGGATAGATGTAGCAGCCGAAGGACCACGCGTCGCCGCTCGGAACAAGCGCGCCGCCATGATCGATAACCGCGCAGGAGCCGGGCCGGATCTCCTGGTCGAGACAGGTGTGGACGCCGTCGATGGCGCTGTCCATCAGGTCGTACTTGAACCCCGGTCCGTTGACGTCGACGTCCCCGCAACGCAGGCGCATGACTTCGACCCTGACGGCTTCCCGCTTGCTCGACAGCTGGAACTTGACGGTCTCGCCGGCCGGAACGCTGATGCGGTCGGGATAGCCGAGATATTCGTTGGTCTTATAGATCACCTTGATACTCCGGAGGTAGCGTCCCACCGGTCATGGCCTGCCAGCGGATCTTGAAGACATGCCATTCCGCCTCGGCCAGCGAGGTGAAGATGCGCTCGTCGACGAAAGGCATCGGATCGCCGCGCCGCTCGGGAATGCGCGACAGGCGCCACGCCTTGCCGGCCTCCAGCACGATCAGCACAAGGCGCCCCTCGGCCTTCCCCCAGCGCATCCTGGCCAGCATCTTGCGAAGCTCGGCGCCATGCACGCCCAGCGGGCTCTTGCGGAATTCCTCCACGAGGTCGAGCCGCTGCGGGTCGATGACATAGCGCAGCGCGTTCGGGTCACTGGTGTGATCCATGGAAATCGTCCTGTCGTTGCATTCGTCGGGTGATGCTCATCCGCCCTATGGTGCCTCCTCCCCCAAGAGAGGGGAGAAGGCGATGATGCGCATTTCTGCGTGTCCCTCTCAGGCGATTAGCGTGTCAGCCACGCCGTCCAGCGCTGGCGCAGTTCGTCGCGATGGGCGCCGATCCACTCGAAATCAGGCTTCACCAGCTTTTCGTAGTTTTCCGGCGACGTGGCGAACAGCTTGGCTTCTTCCGGCTTCAACTGCTCGTAGACGGTCTTGCTGCCGGTCGCGTAGTTCACGTCGCGCATGAACGGGACGTGGGCTTCGGCGTTGGCGTAGAAGAAGTCGAGATAGGCAAGGGCGGCGTTCTTGTCCGGTGCGCCCTTGAGGATCGCCATGTAGCCGGTATCGCGGATGGCGCCGTCCCAGGACATGGCGACCGGTGCGCCTTCCTTGACCACTGCCAGCGCGCGGCCGGAGTAGCTCATGGTCATGACGACTTCCTTGTTGCGCATGATCTGCTGCACCTGGTCGCCGGTCTTCCACCAGACCGCGACGTGCGGACGGATTTCGTCGAGCTTCTTGTAGGCGCGGTCGAGATCGAGCGGGAAGAGTTCGGTCTGCTTCACGCCGTCCGCCAGGAGCGCTGCGACGGGAACCCACCAGTCGCGGTCGCCGGTGTCAGGCAGGCCACGCGGGCCGGGGAAGTCCTTGACGTTCCAGAAATCGGCCCAGGTCTTCGGCGCCTTGTCCTTGAATACCTCGGTATTGTAGTTGATCAGCATGCCGCCGGTGGTGCGGGCGACGCCATAGGGCGTGCAGGCATCGGCGACGCCGAACTTCTGCACGCTGGGCAGCTGGCTGCAGTCGATCTTCTCGAGCATGTTGGTGCGCGCAACGAGATCCGGGCCGGTGGCCGTGACGATGTCGAACTCGACATTGCCGGTGCGCGTCATCGCTTCAGCACGTGCCCACTGGTCGGGAACCTCGATGGCGACCGGCACCACTTCGACGTCCTTGGCCTTGGCGAAGGGCTCATAAAAGTACTTGGCGAGCGAGTTGCCCATCAGGCCGCCCGTCGTGGCGATGACCATCTGGTCTTCCAGTTCCTGCGCGACGACGGGCGTCGTGCCGGCAATGCCTGCTGCGATGGCGATCGCGGCAGTGGTCCATTTCCAGTTCTGTATCGGCATGGTGGTTCTCCTCTTGTTTTTTAAGTCTTGATTGTAGTTCCCAGTCAGGTCTTGGCCCGCGACCTCATGATGAAGGCAATGGCGAGGATCGCGATTGAAAGGACGATCAGCAGCGTGGCGATCGCCGGAATGATGGGGGTCAGGTTCTGCTCGATATCCTCGAACATCCGGCGCGGCAGCGTCTTGTAGCGGACGCCGGACAGGAAGAACGACACGACGGGCTCGTCGAAGGAGATGATGAAGGCGAACAGCGCGCCGCTGATCACGTTCGGCAGGATGAGAGGGAGTGTGATCAGCCGGAAGGCGTTGAATCGGCTTGCGCCGCAGCTCATCGCCGCCGCCTCCAGGTTGGCATCCACCTTGCCGAGCGCCGACGCGGTGGTGAACACCACGAAGGGCAGCGCCAGGATGGTGTGGGCCAGCACGAAGCCCGGCACCGTCCCCGACAGGCCGATCGACTGGAAGAACAGGTAGAGGCCGACCGCCAGCGCGATATGCGGCACGATGATCGGCCCGATCAGCAGGATCTGGAAAAGCGTCGCCAGGCTGCTGCGGCCGCGGACCATGGCATAGGTCGCCGCCGTGCCGATGACCGACGCCGAGATGGCGGTGAGGAAGGCGACCTGGACGCTCAGCCACGTGGCATTGCGCCACTGGCGGCTGGCGAAATACTCCTCGTACCATTTCAACGTGAAGCCGCGCGGCGGAAATTCGAGGTAATCGCTCGTGCCGAAGGACATGGGAATAACGATGACCAGCGGAATGATGATGAAGGCAAGGACGGCATAGACATATACGCCGAGTGCCAGCGAGCCTTTGTCGACGGGCGGCTTCATGCTTGCGCTCCCATCAGGCGGTCGAACCGCAACGTCTTGCTGAAGATGATCGCCAGCAGGGTGACGAACAGCGTGAGCACGCCGACCAGTGCCGAGGCGAACGGCCAGTCGAGGACTTCGCGGATCTGTTGCGAGACGAGCGTCGCGATCATCAGTTCCTGCGGCGAGCCGAGAAGCGCCGGCGTGATGAAGAAGCCGAGTGCGGTCAGGAACACCAGCAGCGAGCCACTGGCGATGCCCGGCAGGCTGAGCGGCAGGATCACTTCGCGGAAGGTCGCAAAGCGGGAAGCTCCGAGCACCGCTGCGGCACGCAGATAGTCGTTGGGAATGGCGCGCAGCGAGCCGAAGATCGGCAGGATCATGAACGGCAGCAGCACATGGGTCATCGCGACGACGACCGCACCTTGCGCATAGAGAAGCTTCAGCGGCTCGGAGGTGATGCCGACGGCGATCAGGCCGGAATTCACCAGGCCCTCGCGCTGGAAAAGGAACGACCACGCGGCGGTGCGCACAAGCACGCTCGACCACAGGGGGAGGATCACGCAGGCGCCGACCAGGGCAGCCGTCGTGCCGCGGGCACGGCTCATGAAATAGGCGACCGGGAAGCCGAGAAGGACGGCAAGCCCCGTCACCAGCACGGCCGTCCAGATCGTCCGCATCAGCACCCGCGCATAGACGGGGTTGGTAACGACGCGCGCATAGTTGTCGAGCGTCGGGGTCGGCTCCATGAAGCTGATGTAGAGAAGCTGGCCGATCGGATAGATGAACACGAAGGCGATGATGAGGAAGAACGGCGACAGCAGCAGCAGGGTCGCCAATCCGCTCAGTCGACGGCCGTCGGAATGCCAGAACTGGGATCGGGTGCGGCTGGTCACTTGGCGCCTCCGGCGTAGAGCAGGATGGCTTCCTTCGGCACGCTGAAGGTCGCTGTCGCACCACGCGTCAGTGCCGTGAGATCGGAGGCGCCCGGAAGCCGCGCGCGGATTTCGGTGCCGTCCGGCAGCTTTCCGATGAGCAGCAGCGCGGAGCCTGCATAGACGACGTCCGACAGCGTCACCTGCAAGGTGTAGTCGGACCCTGCGGCGCTGAGCCCCAGTCGCTCGGGGCGGAAACCGAGGACTGCTTTTTGGCCAACCTGCATGGTGTCGACCGCCGCCGTTGCCGGGACGTTCCAACGTTCGCCGGATGGCAGCAGAACGGCCGTCGTGTCGCCGGTGCTTTCGACCGTGACGTCGATGAAATTCATCTCGCCGATGAAGCCGGCGGTAAACAGATTGGCGGGACGCTCGTAGAGTTCGCGCGACGGGCCGATCTGCTGAATCTTGCCGTCCTTCAGCACCGCGACCCGGTCGGCCATCGTCAGGGCTTCGCTCTGGTCGTGGGTGACGAAGATGACGGTGATGCCAAGCTCGGCATGCAGGCGCTTGATCTCGAGCTGCATATCTTCGCGCAGGTTCTTGTCGAGCGCGCTCAGAGGTTCGTCCATCAGCAGCACGCGAGGACGGTAGACGATAGCCCGCGCCAGCGCGATGCGCTGCTGCTGGCCGCCCGACAACTGGCTGGGGAAACGCCCGCCGTAACCGGCGAGACGCACCGTCGCCAGCGCTTCTTCAGCCTTGGCGTGCCGCTCGGCTTTCGCCATACCGCGCATCTTCAGGGGGAAGGCCACATTGTCCAAAATGGACATGTGCGGAAACAGCGTATAGTTCTGGAACACCATGCCAAGATTGCGCTGGTTGGCAGGCACATAGGTGAGATCTTCCGAATCGACGACGATGTTTCCGCTTGTCGGAAATTCGAAGCCGGCGACGCTCATGAGGATGGTGGTCTTGCCGGAGCCGCTCGGACCGAGCAGCGCAAGAAATTCGCCGGCGGCGATATCGATATCGACGCCGTCGACAGCGAAGACGCTACCAAAGCGCTTTTCCAAACGGCTGATGCGAATGGAGGCGCCTGCCGTCTGTTCTCTGTTCATTGCCATAGTCACTGAAGCCTTGTTCCCACTTTTATTGTTTGGCTTGGCTCAGGGCGAGGACCCTTCAGATTGCAGTCGATCCCGTCCCTATTCGAAAATCTCCAATATCATATTTGATATATCCGAATGCTAGCGCCGAATGAACGCGCCTACAAGAGCCATTTGTGCGTCGAGCATGGCTTTTCCGCCGATTGTGACAGCGCCTCTCGCATGGGCGATCTCCATCAGCCGGGTTACGGGCGGATTGACGATGATGTCATAGACCACTGTGGAACTGGGAAGCTGGCTGAGGTCGACAGGAACGGCGTCGCCGGGCTTCATGCCGAGAGCCGTGGTGTTGACGATCAGATCGAAGGTGTCCGCAGCGGCGGATCCCGAGACTACGTGCGTTTGCGGAAAAGCTGCCTGGACGGCATCGGCGAGAGCCTTGCCGCGCGCTGCGTCGCGATTGGAGATCCACAATTCGGCGGCACCGGCCTCAGCAATGGCGAGCGCCGTGGCACGACCGGCGCCACCGGCTCCGATTTGCAGCACGCGCTTGCCGGCGACTGAATATCCGTGGGCGCTAAGACCGGCGATGAAGCCGGGGGCATCCATGTTGTCGCCGACCAGCCTGCCATCGTCGCTGCGCCGGACAAAGTTAACGGCACCGATCATCCGCGCCCGGTCGGTGATCTCGTCGAGAAGCGGGATGATCGCCACCTTGTGGGGAATGGTAACTCCGAAGCCGACGACATTGCCCATCAGGCGTATCGCGCCGACGACGTGGCTAAGGTCCTGCGGGCGGACGGCGAGGGGCGAGGTCGCGACATCCTCGCTGATCTCGGTAAAATAGGCGTTCAGCACCGCGCTGGCGCGAACATGGTCCACGGGATCGGCCAGCACGAACATGATCTTCGACTTGCCGGTGATCTCCATGGAGCATTTTCCTCTCTGGTCAGCCGGGCAGCCGGCTGCGGCCGTAGCCCTTGTAGCGTTCGAGAACCCGCTCGATCTCGTCGTCCGGAAGGATTGCCGGTTCACCCGCCTGGCGGGCGAGGATGTACTGGCGGGCGAGCGTTTCAAGCTTCACCGTCAGGTCGAACGCCTGCTGCAGGGAGGGGGCCGCAACGATCATGCCGTGATTGGCGAGCAGGCAGGCCTTGCGGGACCTGAGGGCGGCGACGGCGCCGTCTGCCAGCGCCTTCGTTCCGAAAGTGGCATAGGGCGCGCATGGCACATCGTTGCCGCCGAAGCTGGCAATCATGTAGTGGAATGCAGGGATGGGCTTGGCGAGGCAGGAGAGCGCCACGCAGCTATCGGCATGCGTGTGGATGACCGCCTGCACATGCGAGTAGGCGTGGAGGATCGCCTGATGCATATGCCATTCGCTGGAAGGAATGCCGTTGCCGATCGTATCGCCGTTGCGATCCAGGCGAACCAGTCGCTCCACGGTCATATTGCCGCTGTTGCCGCCGGTCGGGGTGACCAGCATGTCGTCTCCGATCCGGCAGCTGACATTACCGCTCGAGCCGTGGTTGAAGCCCTTTTCTTCGAGCTTTGCCACCACATCGAGCATCGTTTGACGCAGGTCCGTCTCGTTCATCCATGCATCTCCGGGTTCTGCATCGAGGCCAGCGCCCGGGTGAACAGGTCGACTGGTCCAAGCTTTCCAGACTTGAGGCAGAGCGCGACGGGATCCTCGTGGTCCGTCGTCGCAGTGCCGATGCCCGGGCCGCCATAGGGTCCGACATTTAGGCCGCGGATGCCAAGCCGCTCGACGACCGAGCCGGACGTCTCGCCGCCGGCAACCACGAACCGCCGCACGCCGGCCTGATGGAAAGCGACGGCAAGGTCGCCGACGATCTGTTCCGCCAGCGCCGAAGCACCTTCCCGGCCGTAGCTCGCCTGGGCTTGAGCCACGGCTTCCGGCGCCGCGGAGGTAGACAGGCCGACAGGGCCGGCCTCAAGTTTGGGCAGCGCCCACTGAAGGGCTGCTGCGACTGCCGCCTCGGCGCTGTCGATTCCCGTCAGGTTGATGCGCAGGACAGGGTGTGATCGCTCGAAGTCGGCAAGTTGTTCGAGCGTCCGTTCGGCGCAGCTGCCGGATAGCACGACGCCCTTGCCGGACACCGGCCGCAGGCTGCGCGTATGCGGCTCGCCCTGCAGGAGGCCTTTGGCCCGCCACAGCGCCGGATAATGCTGGACGATGGTCGCATTGCCGGTCATCACCGCCCAATCGCAGGTCAGCTCGGCAATGGCATCGAGGTCGCGGTCGTAGATCGCGTCGGTGATGAAATGGCGAATGCCCTGCGCGGCCTGTTCGGCAACGGCCTGCTCCAGCGATGCTCCGCCCGCGCTGACCGCGGGGTGGGCCAGCAAGCCGACGGGCATCTTCGTCTGCCGCTGCAACACGCGAACGAGGTCCGGATCGGTCATCGGTGTCAGCGGATCGTGACGCTTCGGCGATTCCGAAATGAGCTGGCTGCCGAGGAACAGGTGTCCGTTGTAGACGGTGCGCTTCAGCGCCGGAGAGGACGGGCAGAAGGCGGTGTAGGGAGCATCGGTCACCGCCAACAGCATGTCGGCTACGGGGCCGATATTGCCTTCATCCGTCGAGTCGAAGGTGGCGCAATATTTGAAGAAGATCTGGCGGGTGCCGCGAGCCAGCAATGCGCGCGCCGCCCGCTCGGTCTTGTCGACGGCCAGGGCTGCCGGAACGACGCGGGTCTTCTGGGCGACGACTATCGCATCGACATCGCCGAGGCTCGCAACAGCGTCGGGATCCGTGACGAAGGCGCAATTGACGCCCTGGGCGACCAGCATCGCCGCTGTCTCCATCCCACCTGTCAGATCGTCGGCAACGACCCCGAATATCGGCTTCATCATCATGTTGAGTGCGTCTGTCACTGTTGAGTCTGACTACTCCATACATGATATATCAAATATTCTGGAAGGAAAGGCTGGGATCTATTTTTCCGCCTGATCGCCAACTGCGGTGGCGTCGGTGAGGTCGACAGTGGCCGCGTGCGCCGCTGCGCTGCGCTTGCCGCGCAACCGTTCCCGCACGACCGTCAGCAGGCCTGCGGATGCTATGATGAAGATGCCGACAAGCGCAATGGCATCGGGAAATTCGTTGAAGATCAGGGCACCGAACACGACAGCCCATGCAAGCTGCGAGTAGTGCATGGGCGCGATCTGGTTGGCATTTCCATATCGCGTCGCCAGCACGAAGGCCCACTGCCCAAGCCCGTAACAGATTCCGGCGAGCGCCAGCAGCGCGCATTCTCTCCAGGATGGCACGCTGACGCCGCGCACCAGCATGGCGACAGCGTTGAGGCCGAGGAGGTAGAGGATAAGTGTGCCGAGAACGCTGGTGGTTTTCACCTTGCCGCCGACCCGTCGCAGGATGATCACGGCAGTTCCGGTCCCGAGACCGGTGAAGATCGCCGCGAGATGACCCGCTTCGAAGGGCTGATGGCCGGGCTTCACGACAAGAAGAACGCCGAGGAAGCCGACGACGACGGCCGACCAGCGCCAGATGCCGACATATTCCTTCAGCACCAGCGCCGACATGATGGTGACGAACAAGGGGGCCAGGAATACCAGCGCATAGGCCTGCGCCAGCGGGATCGTTGTGAAGGCATAGACGCCGCAGAGGCTGGCGACCACTCCGCAGATGGCGCGGCCATGCACCGCCAACGGATAGTCGGTCCGCCAAAAATCGCGCCATCGCTGGTCGGGATGGCGGGTCGCCAGCAGCGCCAGGCCGGCGAAGACGTTGACGATGAAGGCGGTCTCGAAGATCGACAGATGTCCGCCGGCCGCCTTGACGCTGGCGTCGGTGACGGAAAACGCAGCGTAGGCCAGCACGGCGAGGATGTAGACATTGGTCAAGACGTTACGACCTTCTGGATTCAAAAATACACGTTGTCGTTATATCATATTTCAAGATTGGAAGAGGAGAATTAGGGGCTGCTTCCTTTCGACACGACAGCCTGCGTCCGGCTCCGAGGGTCGGTGCCCGCGCACCAGCACCGTTGGCCACGTGACCCTCGCTTCCGTTGCCGTTGCAACATGATTGGGCGTCTCTGAAACTGTCCGCTCGTACCGCGCCTCCATTGTCACGACCGCACTGGCTTGCCGCGAACCTGTTCCCTCATTCGTCTGCGAGCCGGATGCACTCAGTGCCTCAGAAGCGGGATCAGACATGCCAAGCAACTGCCAATACATCGACACGTCGCACGGCACGATTGCCGTCGAAATCAGCGAAGGCGGGGGACCTGACGTCGTCTTCATCCACGGTAACTCCTCCTGCCGAGAGGTGTTCAACAAACAGGTCGCCTCGCCACTGTTCGCCGACTACCGGCTGATCCGCTGCGATCTGCCCGGGCACGGCCAATCGAGCGATGCGCCGGACAAGCTTCGGACCTACAGCCGCCCGGGACTGGCCGATGCGGTTCTGGAGCTTCTCGATAGGATGAAGGTGAGGGAGGCAGTCGTGGTCGGCTGGTCGCTCGGCGGACACGTGGCAATAGAGATGCTGTCCCGGTCGAAGATCATCACCGGTGTCTGCCTGATCGGCGCTCCGCCGACCGGCGTCGTCATGGCGGAAGGCTTCTGCGGCAGGCCGCTGGGCGGTCTCGGCGGAAAGGGCGAACTGACACCGGAGGAGGTCGACCGGTTTGTCGCGGGTGTCATCGGTGACACGGCCGAACCGTTCCTGCGCCAAGCCGTGGCGCGGACGGACCGTGATTTTCGCTCGATGCTGTTTGCGGGCGCTGCCAGGGGAACAGGCGTCAATCAGAGAGACGTGGTCACGGCGACATCGGTGCCGCTTGCGATGATCAATGGCGCTGACGACCAGATCATCAATCTCGACTACATCGACGACGTGCGGTTTTCCAGCCTCTGGCAAGGCCGGTGCTTCCGGGTTGCCAATGCCGGGCACGCACCGTTCTGGCAAGCGCCGGACAGGTTCAACGCGATCCTGTCGCTGTTCCTCGCCGACATCGCGCCACGCTGATGCTTTGTTCGGCCTCGGTCGCGCCGGGCCATTACTGGGCCTGCGCGCTCCGGCCGCTGATCTTTGCCTGCAGCACGATGACCACCAGCAGGAACAGCCCGCGGATGACCGACTGCCAGTAGGCGGAGAGCGAGATCCAGCCGAGGCCGTTTTCAAAGTTGAGGATGTTGAAGACCATCCCCAGCAGCAGGACACCGGCAAGCGTCGCGCCGACCGAACCGGCGCCGCCGGTCAACAGCGTGCCGCCGACGACGACAGAGGCGATGGCGAAAAGCTCCCAGCCGACGCCCTCCGTCGGCTGGCCGGCACCGAACTGCGCGGCAAGGATGGTGCCGGCAAGCCCGGCGAGCAATCCGGAGACCGCGTAGACGGAGAAGATGGTCCGCTTCACCTTGAGGCCCATCAGCGAGGCTGTGTATTCGCCGTCGCCGACAGCAAGCACATGCCGGCCGGCCGGCAAGCGCTCCAGGAAGATCCAGCCGATAACGAAGGCCGCAAGCGCAATCCAGGCCGGGATCGGGAAGCCGAGGAAATCGTCCTGGCCGATCATCGTGAAGCCCGTTTCGTAGGACACGTCGACCGACTGGTTGTCGGCAAGCAAGAGTGCCATGCCGTAGGAAGCAAGCATCGCCGCGAGCGTCGCGATGAACGGCTGGATGCGCATCTGAGTGATCATGAAGCCGTTGAGCAGGCCGAACACCAGTCCGGCAGCCAGCCCCGCGCTCATGCCGGCCGCCCAGCCATAGGGCGAGGCGAAAGCGGAAACGACGCTTGCCAGCGCTGCGACGCCGCCGACCGACAGGTCGATCCCGCCGGTCATGATGACGAAGGCCATGCCGAGCCCGATCAGCGCGAACATCGAATTGTAGCGCAGGAAGCTGAGGATGTTGAACGGCGACAGGAAGTTTTCATAGCGCAGCGCGCCGAACAGGATCAGTGCCAGCAGCGCGACGATGACGCCGAGGCGGGCGAGGTCGCCGGAGGATTTTGGTCGGAACAGGGAAAGCATCGGTTAAGTCCTAGCTGCGGTCGGCCCGCTGTTGGATATAGACCGCAATCACGATCAGGCCGGCCTTGACGACGAGCGCCGCTGCGTCCGGCACGCCATTGGCAAGCAGCGTGTAGCGGACCAACTGGATCACCAGGGCGCCGAGAACGGTTCCGACGATATTGGCACGGCCGCCGGACAGCAGCGTGCCGCCGACCGCGACCGCGGCGATCGCATCAAGTTCCATGCCCAGCCCGACGAGGTTGGCGTCACTCGCCGAATTGCGGGCGACGACCACCAATCCCGCAAGACCGGCCAAAGCGCCGGATATCACATAGACGAGGATCTTGATCCGTTTCACCGTAATGCCGGCAAGCCGTGCGGCCTGCTCGTTGCCGCCGACCGCAAGCACCTGCCGGCCGAATACCGTGAAGCGGATCAAGGCATAGGCAAGCACCGCAACCAGGATCATCAGCGCAACCTGGGTCGGGATGCCGGCCACCTTGCCCATGGCGATGAACTGGAAGGTCGGGTTCTTGAAGGCCTGAAGATTGCCGTTGGTGAGCACCTGGGCAATGCCGCGCCCGGCGATGAAAAGAACCAGGGTCGCCACGATCGGCTGAACGGCATAGCGCGTCACCAGCAGCCCGTTGAAGGCCCCGAATGCCATGGTGACCATGATCGGGACGACAAAGGCGAGCGCCACCAGCAGGCCGGGACTGTCGATCGGCAGCAGCATGCCGAGGAAGATCATTGGGGCGATGGCGCCGGAAATCGCCATCAGTGAGCCGACCGAGAGATCGATGCCGCCAGTGGCGATCACCAGCGTCATGCCCGTCGCAACGATGACGATCGCCGCCACTTGGGTGAGGTTGACGTTGAGCGTCTGCCAGGAAACGAAATTCGGCGTCATGACGACGTTGAAGACGATCAGCGCCAGCAGCGCAAACAGTGTCCCGTAGCGGCTCGCCAAGTGCAGCAGCGAAGGCCTGGAGGCTACCGGTTTGGAGGATGTGGTGTCGGTCATTGTCACGTCAGTCCACCTGATGAGCCATGGCGGCCAGCAGCGCCTTTTCGGACAGCTCCTGGCGGGGAAGGACGGCGACCGACTGGCCGTCGCTGAGGACGGTGATCCTGTCGGCGGCAGCCAGCAGTTCCTCGAGTTCTGACGAGATCATCAGGATGCTGAGACCATCGTCGGCAAGGGACCGCAGCAGCTTGAGGATCTCGGACTTGGCACCGACGTCGATGCCGCGCGTCGGTTCGTCGACGATCAGGACCTTCGGATCGGTGCAGAGCCAGCGGGCCAGAAGAACCTTCTGCTGATTGCCGCCGGAAAGCTCCTTGATCGGCTGGTCGGGCGATGCGCACTTGATCCGCAACTGATCGATGAACCGCAGGACGATCTCGTTCTGTCGGGTTCGGTCGACGATGCCGGCCTTTCGCAGTTTCGGCAGCAGCGCCAGCGTCATGTTCTCGCGGATGCTCATGTCGGGAATGATGCCGTCCACCTTCCGGTCTTCCGACACCAGGCCGATTCCGTCGGCGATCGCCTCCACCGGTTCGCCATAGCTGCGCTCGCGCCCCGCAAACTGCATGCTGCCGTGCTCCAGCCGGTCGACGCCGAAGATGATGCGTGCCGTTTCCGTGCGACCCGAACCGAGGAGACCCGCAAGACCGGAGATTTCGCCCTCGCGCACGGTGAGGTCGACGCCGCGGACCCGCACGCCGGAGCCCGCCTGCTTCAGTTCCAGCCGCACCGGCCGCTCCACGGCGTGATCGGCGCTGCTTGCGACCGCTTCAAAAGCGGCCAGTTCGCGGCCGAGCATGTTCCTGACCAGGTCCATCTTGGCCATGTCGCGCATCGGGCTGACGGCGACAGTCTGGCCATCGCGCATGATCGTCACCCGGTCGCAGATGGCGTAAAGCTCGTCGAGGCGATGGCCGATGAAGATGACCGCAACACCGTTCTTTTTCAGGGTGCGGATGGTCTCGAACAGGATCCCCACCTCCCGTTCGTCGAGCGACGAGGTCGGTTCGTCCATGATCAGCAGCCTGGCGTTCTGCGTCACCGCCCGGGCGATGGCGACCATCTGCCGGGTGGCGGCATTGAAGTGCGCCACGGGACGTTCGACGTCGATGTCCAGGTTGAAGGTTTTCAGGACCCGCCGGGCGCCGTCGCGCATGGCGCCGTGATCGAGGAAACCGAAGCGGCGCGGCTCACGTGCAAGGTAGATGTTCTCGGCAACGGAGCGCTGCGGCGCCAGGTTGATCTCCTGGTAGATCGTGGCGATCCCTGCGGCCTGGCTTTCGGCGGGTGTCGAAAACGAGACATCGCGGCCGGCAAACTGGATCGTGCCTTCGTCGAGGCGGTAGGCGCCGGTCAGGATCTTGATGAGCGTCGACTTGCCCGCGCCGTTCTGACCCACAAGGGCCATGATCTCGCCTTCGGCAACATCAAGCGATACGCCGCGCAAGGCTGCCACGCCGCCGAAGGACTTGGAGATGGACTGCATGGATAGCAGCATGGGGATCCTCGCATTGCATGAAGCGCCCCGGCCGTCTGGGCGGCCGGGGACGTCGTTGTTCTGCGTGAGGTCAGTAGGCGTTGGCGAGTTCGGCCTTGGCGTTCGAAGCGTCGTAGAACTTGTCTTCGTTGATCACCCACGGCTCGATCTTCTCGCCCTTGGCATAGCGTGCCATGGTCTCGAAGGCTTTGGGTCCGAAGCGCGGGTTGCACTCCACCACGGCTGCGATCTTGCCTTCGGCAACCAGACCGACTGCTTCCTTGCCACCGTCGATAGACAGGATGAGGATATCCTTGCCCGGCACCTTGCCGGCGGCCTCGACGGCCGAGATCGCGCCGATCGCCATCTCGTCGTTGTGCGCGTAGATGACGTTCGCGTCCGGATGGGACTGCAGCAGGGCTTCGGCAACCTGACGTCCCTTGTCGCGAGCGAAATCGCCGGACTGCGAGGCGACGATGGAGAAGCCTTCGGCTTTCTTGATGGCCTCGTCAAAACCCTTCTTGCGATCGTTGGCCGGCGACGAACCGGTGGTTCCCTCAAGCTCGATGATCTTGGTCTTGCCGTTGGCGTTCTTGACGAGCCATTCGGCGGCTCGCTCGCCTTCCTTGATGAAGTCGGAGCCGATGAAGGTCAGGTAATCCTTGCCGGCCTTGGCGAGCTTCGGATCGACGCTGCGGTCGAGCAGGATGACCGGGATGCCGTTCTTCTTGGCGGCCATGACGGCCGGGATCAGCGGCTTTTCTTCGCGCGGCGCAAGGAAGATGACGTCGACGCCCTGGGCGATCATCGAGTTGACGTCGGCAACCTGCTTGGCGGCAGAGCCGGCCGCGTCGGTGTAGACGAGCTGGTAGCCGAGCTTGGCGGCTTCCGCCTTCATGCTCTCGGTCTGGGCGATGCGCCAGGGATTGTTGGATTCGGTCTGTGCGAAGCCGACCTTGTAGGTGGTCTTCTGCTCCAGTGGCGGAACCTGTGCCGCGGCGATGCCGGCGGTCAGCGTCAGCGCCCCAAGCGCGCTTGCGGCAAGCATCAGTGTGCGGCGTGAGAATGCGGGCATCTCAGTGTCTCCTCCCGGTTATCCCGACCTCCTCAGATCGGTGCCAACTCAAACGTTGACGCTGGCAATTTGTTGCTAATGATATTAACAGTCAAGCTCAAAATTATTAGCATGTGCGTGATGACGGTTGGCGCAAGGGGGATTCGGGCAGTGGATAGCGGGAACGGCGGAAAGCGGGTTCGGGGTCGCCGGGATGGGCAGAGCCGACCGACGATGACCGATGTCGCCCGCGTGGCGGGCGTGTCGCAGTCGAGCGTTTCGCTGGTGCTGAACCAGATGACCGGCGCCCGCATTTCGGCCGAGACGCAGCAGAAGGTGCGCGAGGCGGCCCAGAGCATCGGCTACCGCCTGCCGGGCGAACGTCACGAACCGCTCCGCGATCCGGTAACGGAAAAGACGAAGATCGCCTTCATCGTCGACGAGATCTCGACGAGCCCGCATCCGGTGGTCAGTCTCGACGGCGCCCGCGACCATGCATTCGAGCAGGGGATCCTGGTCTCCGCGCATGCCACCCGTTCGAACAAGGATCTCGAGGATGCGATCCTGCGCTCCGTGGCAGCGGATCCGGCGGTCGTCGGGGTGATCTACGCGACAATCTTCACCCGCGGCGTCAAGCTGCCCGAACTGCTGAAGGGCATCCCGACCGTTCTGCTCAACTGTACGACCGACGGGCGGCAGCACATGGCGATCGTGCCGGGCGAGGTGTCGGGCGGATTTGCGGCGACGGCGCATCTGACCGGCCTCGGCCACCGGCGGATCGCCTTCATCAACGGTGAGCCATGGATGGATGCCGCGATCGATCGGCTGAAAGGCTACAAGCAGGCGCTGGCGACGGCCGACATCGCCTTCGACGAGACGCTGGTGCGCAACGGCGACTGGTTGCCTTCGCTTGGCTATGAGGCGGCGCTCGACCTGATGTCCCTGCCGGAGCGGCCGACGGCGATCCTCTGCGGCAACGACCTTATGGCTATCGGCGCGCTCGAGGCGGCGTCGGAGCGGGGCCTGCGGGTGCCAGAGGACATCTCGATCATGGGCTACGACGATCAGGAACTGGCGCGCTACACGCATCCGCCGCTGACGACCATCGTGCTGCCGAACTACGAGATGGGCCAGAAGGCGGCGGAAATGCTGATCGACATGGTGCTGCATGGCAAGCCGGTGCGGCCGATGACCCTGAAGATCGACGGCCCCGTCGTCATCCGCAGCACGACGGGCGCCCCGGCAGCTGTTTGAACGACAAAGCCGCAGCCCGGGCGTCACCCAGGCTGCGGCTGATTTTAGGTGTCGGTGCCTCAGGTCGGGTCGGCACCCATGACAAGGCCTTCGATGTCGTGCTTCTGGGTGATCGGCACCAGTTCGTCGACGACGCGGCACACGAGGTGCTTCTTGGCGATATCCGGCAGCGCGTCGTACCAGTCCTTTGTCACCATCATGTCGTGCAGTTCGGCATGGCCGGCACCGGGAGCGTCGACGCCCAGGACCATGACCGGACGGGCGATCGGCGAAAGATGTTCGGTGCCGCGATGGACGGTGAGGGCAGAGCGGCAGGAGATGTCGCCGCGCTTGGGGAATTTGCGCGTGGCTCGCTCGTTGAAGCGTCCCCACAGCGACTTGTCCGGGAACATCTCGTGCTTCCATTCGCGGCCGTCGTCATACTGCGTGCCCGGCGCGACCTCGAAGGGTCCCATGTCCTCGGTCACGTCGACGCCGGTCAGGTTGAAGGCAAGCGAGGTGATCTTGCGATCGCGATAGGTATCGACCGGCGATGGGAAGTCGCGGTGCCAGGGCTGGTACTTCGCGCCCTGGAAGGGCACGTCCAGGCCAATCTCGACGATCTCGTAATCCGGTCCAAGCGCGTTGGTGCAGATGTCGACCAGCCACGGGTGGGTGATGAGGTCGACGAAGCCGCGGAAGTTCTGCGGATGAATTTCCACGTACCAGCGACGCGGTCCGCGGCCGACGGCGCCGCCGGGTCTCTGGATGGCCGACCAGAAGGCGGTCATCATGTCTTCGCGCATTTCGTCGGCCCATTCAGGCGTGAAGGCACCTTTCAGTCCGATGATCCCGTCATCGGCGAGGGTCTTCATGTGCTGGGCCAGGTCGTAATCGAATTTTGGGTTTGCGTTCATCGGATGTCCTCCTCGACATGAGCGAGGATATCGCGACTAATAATTATTAGTCAATGGCATAATTTATTTAGTTCCGCTAATGATGGCGCAGGAGGTCCGGATGGACGCAAGTGCAAAGAGCCGCAGGGCATCGAAGCGGGTTACGATGATGGATGTCGCCAAGGCTGCCGGCTGTTCGCAGGCAACGGTGTCTGTCGTGCTCAACAATACGAAGGACATCAAGATTTCCGCCGAATTGCGGGCGCGCGTGGTCGAGGCTGCCCGGTCGCTGGGCTACGGCATGGGTGGTATCGTCCGGCGGGCGGCGATGCCGGAATTGCGAGGCGGTTGCGTCGGTTTCATCGTCGACCAGATCTCGACGACCCCGGAGGCCGTCAACGCAATCGAAGGTGCGCGCCAGGAATCCTGGGAAGACGAGGTTACCATTCTCGTGGCCCAGACCCAGGGACGGGCCGAGCATGAGGAGAGGGCGCTGGAGCGGCTGCTGCGTGCCGGCGCGCAGGGCATCGTCTATATGTCGATCTTCACCCGACGGGTGGCGCCCGGCCCAGCTTTCAACAACCTGCCGGTGCCGATGGTGCTGCTCAATTGCTACACCAGCGACCACCGCTTTCCATCCGTCGTGCCGGACGAGATCAATGGCGGGCGCATGGCGACCCGAGCGATGATCGAACACGGCCACCGGCGGATCGGAATGGTGACCGGTGAAAGCTTCATGGAAGCGGCCCAGGACCGGCTGATCGGCTATCGCCGGGCGCTTAAGGAAGCGGGGTTGCCTTACGACGACCAGTTGATCGCCGAAGGCAGCTGGACGCCGACATCCGGATACGAGGCGACGCAGAAACTGCTGGCGCTGCAAGGCCGTCCCACGGCAATCTTCTGCCAGAACGACAAGATGGCAATGGGCTGCTTCAACGCCATCCGCGACGCAGGGCTGCAGGTTCCGCAGGACATTTCCGTCATCGGCTATGATGATGACGAGCTTGGCCGCCACCTGCGGCCGCAGTTGACGACGGTTGATCTGCCGCATCGGGCAATGGGCGCCTGGGCCATCCGCCAGCTGGAAAAACAGTCGACCGGCGGAACGAAGCCTCCCGCCGTACACACGGTGTCGTGCACCCTGATCGAGAGAGCGTCGGCTGCCGCTCTGTCCATCTCCTGAGCATCAGGGCATGCGCCGGCCTCGACTTCACGCGGTTCAGGAAATCGACGTCCAGCCGCCGATCTGCGCGTAGATCGCGTCCCGCAAGTTGCGCGTGTGCCGGTTGAGCTTGGCAAGATCCTGAGGGGTTTGGGTCGAGGCGGCGAGCAGCGCCTCGCCAAGACAGCCTGCTTCGGATTGCATCGCGCGACCTTTGTCGCTCAAGGCGACGATCACCTGACGCTCGTTTTCCGGATTGCGGGTCCGACGCACGAGGCCGGCAGCCTCCAGCCGTTTCAGAAGCGGCGTCAGCGTGCTCGATTCCAGCGCCAGCTTCTCGGCAATCCCTCCGACCGTCTGCTCGTCCTCGCGCCACAGGACATTGAGAACAAGATATTGCGGGTAGGTCAGTCCCAGCCCATCGAGCAGCGGCTTGTAGACGCGCTGGATCGCAATTCCCGCCGAGTAGATGGCGTAACAGAGTTGGTCGTCCAGCGGTGGTGGGTTTCCAGGTGGCTTGGTGGTCACTGCGATACTCCTTTCACATCCATATAAGACAACCTGCTGCCGAAATAAATATCGCGATAAGAAACATGTTGACAAGCGATCACCGGCACTGCTAGATAAAAGATATCGCGATAACAGTTATCGCTACATAGGAGAAAGCATCATGACCACGATCAGCACTGCCACCATCGTTGCCGCCGCTTTTGCCGCAGCGATCACTGTTGTCAATCCCGCCCATTCCGCCGATACGCTGCCTCAGCAGCAGGCTGTCAAGAACGTCGTTCTTGTTCACGGTGCCTTTGCCGACGGCTCGGGATGGCGCGGCGTCTACGACCTGCTGACGGCGCGCGGCTACCGTGTCAGCATCGTCCAGAACCCCCTCACGTCGCTCGCCGACGATGTCGCCGCCACCAAGCGCGTGCTGGATCGTCAGACCGGCCAGACCATCCTCGTCGGCCACTCCTGGGGCGGCACGATCATCACCGAAGCCGGCGTTCATCCGGACGTGGCGGGCCTTGTCTACGTCTCGGCACTGGCGCCGGATGCCGGCGAAACCACCGCCGACCAGTACAAGGGCTTCACCGGTTCGCCCGAATTCGTCATCGAAACCTCGGCGGACGGCTTCGGCTTCCTCGACCTGCAGAAGTTCAAGGCCGGCTTTGCTGCCGATACGAGCGATGCGGACGCGGCCTTCCTTCGCGACTCGCAGGTGCCGGTCAACATGTCGTCCTTCGCCACGAAGCTTGAGAACGCAGCCTGGAGGTCGAAGCCGAGCTGGGCCGTGATCGCCACGGAAGACAAGGCTTTCGACGGCCGCATGCTGCACAAGATGGCGGATCGGATGGGCGCCAAGATCACCGAGGTCAAGGCCAGCCACGCGCTGTTCATGACCCAGCCGAAGGTGATCGCCGACGTTATCGACAACGCGGCGCGCAGCGCAGGTGAAGCCAAGCGTTGAGGCGACCAGGTCATCGGGATGGGCAGGCAGTCGGTTCGCGGATCGGCTGCCTACCTGACTCTATGCGAGGCCATCGGCTGGCACCGCCGACGGTTGCGGGGGTCCGATAATGGGTGCGGTAGCATACCAGGCAGGAACGCTACCTGTGTGACGAGGGTTTGCTGATCATCAGGGCGAGATCAGCATGGGATCGTGCCCGCGACGCGTTCGTCAGCGCGGCCGTCGAGGCCGGTTTGATCCACTAGCGCGTGGATCCCGCGACAAGAGGTCTGTCTATATTGCCACCGACCGGGAACCTTACCGGCTCTCGGCAGTTTGCCAGGCTGGTCGGGGCTTGAGGTGCACGGTTGGCGGGGACAGGTTGAGATATAGCTCATGCGTTCACCGAAGCCGCGGGCAGGTCATGTTGCAAGTCTGCGGCCGCATGACATGCCAGCCCGGAGGCCTCATTGGACGCTGCTCTCAGACGACACGCCCGCTCCCTGCAACTCGTTGCAGCGCTCCTGCTCGCCCTGTTCTCTGTCTGGGCTATCAAGGTAGAACTGCCAAGGGTCATTCCGGATCACGGGCTGTGGGATTTCGGCGCCTTCGTCGCGTCCGGCCGGGCCGCTGCATCCGGGCTCGACCCCTACGGTATCTACCCGCCGCTCACGCCGCATGTGGTGTTCCCGGGATTTCAATCGTGGAACCCCAATCTCAACCCACCCATCTCGGCGCTGCTGTTCCAGGCTTTCGATGCGGCCGATCCGGCGGTTTCCTTCCGCATCTGGCGGTGGATCTCGATCGGCTGCTACGCCGCCGCCGTCTTGCTTCTGCTTCACCGTTATGCACGCGGGCTGCAGGCGGTGCTGCTGGGGATCTGGGCGGCTGGCCTCGCCGGCTTCTGGGATACGCTCTATCTCGGTCAGATCTATACGCCGCTGGTGCTTTTCGCGGTGATTGCCTGGCTGCAGCTTGAACGCGGCAACGCGGTCCTGGCGGGGATCATGATCGGTCTGCTGGTGTCGATGAAGCCGAATTTCCTGGTCTGGCCGGTCCTGCTGTTTCTCTCGGGTTACCGTCTGCCGAGCCTCGTCACCGTGGCAACCGCGGCCGTCATCGCCTTGATACCGCTTGCCGTCTTCGGTCCGCAGATCTACCTCGACTGGCTGCGGCTGGTCGCCTCCGACGGCGACCGCGCCGTGTTTCTCACCAACGCCTCATTTTCCGGCCTTGCTGCCCGCGCTGGCCTGCCGGTCCTCGGATCGGTGGCTGGCGGGCTCTTGCTGCTCGGCCTTGCAATCTGGGCATTCCGGCGGCGGCCGACAATCATCGAGGTTGGAAGCTTCGGTCTCCTGGCGGCGCTCCTTGCGTCGCCGCTGGGCTGGATCCAGTACACCCTGTTCCTGCTGCCGATCCTGCTGCATTACCGAAGCCAGCCCTGGGCTTTCGTTGCCGCCCTGCTGCTCACCATACCGGTGCCTTTCGTGCTGTCCCAGTTCGGTGCGTCCACCGTGGCGCAACTGACCACCGGCTCGGTTTACGGATGGGCCCTGGTCCTGATGCTGGTGGGCCTGATTGTCCAGCGCTGGACCGGATCGGGCGAACAGGCTTACGGCAGCCGTCGGTAGATCCGCCAGTCCGCCGTCTCGGTTTCCAGCCGATAGTGACTGTCGATGTAGCCTTGGTAGATTTCCCGCATGCCGCCGGTCGTCCACGGCTCTATCGGCACCTTCGGATCGAGGATGAGCTCGACGGCGGCAAAGATGACCTCCGCGTCCGGATGGTGCTCCGGGTTCAGTGTTCGGCCCCAATGGTACCACGGACTGTCACCGCGTGGCGGGGCAAGGTTCAGGCCCGCCGAGAACGGGTTGACGAAATCCAGCACGGCCACATGACCGACATCCGGTCCGAGTGCCGCGAGCGCTGCCTTCCCGTCGGCAAGCGTCTCGTTGTAGCGGCGGAAATACCCAAACTGCCCCTCGCTCCACATCGGAACCAGCCGGATCGCGGAAAATTGCGGCAGCGGCACGGCTTCGCCCTTGCCGGATACCGCAAGAAAAGCATGCATGCTCAACGTCGTGGCATGGCTGGCGGAGGGCGGCAACAACAACGGGATCAGCAGCAAAGGCAGTCCCAGAGGCTGGACCGCGGATGAGTGCCGTTGACGCAGCAATGTCTCTGTGATGACCGCAGCACCGGCTCCAAGCGTCAGGATGCCGACGATCTGGAAGTTCTGCTCGATGATCAGCAGGCCTGTCGCCGCGCAGAACCCGGCGAACAACAGGTCGCGGATCCGTCGTGTCGCGGTGATGAAGAGGACCGAGAAGAGCCCGAAGACGGCGATGTCGGCGAGGTTCTTCAAGGCGACATTGGCCAGCACCTCGACAGATGGAAGCCCGCCGCTCACCTCACCCGCAAGCCGCAGGTCGGCCAGATGCGAAAGGCTGCCGCGCCAGAAGAACTCGACGCACAGCGCGCAGATGGCGATCGTCGCCAATGCCAGTGCCACCCAACGTCGCTGATGGTGGTCGGACAGAAGAAAGACCAGGAAAGCTATCTCCACCAGCGCATAGGTGATCTTGGTGTAGAGCATCAGCAGCACCAGGATCGTCGCGCAGGCGGCATCCCGTATGTCCTTGCCGCGGGACGGGTCGGAGCGACGCGGCAGATAGAAGACCAGCATCAGCCCGAGCGCGGCCCAGCCCATGCGGTTATAGAACATCGCAAAAGACAGCTCGCCGATCCATTCGCCGGGATTGGCCGGCACCGCCGCAATCAGCAGCAGGAACAGCGCCAGCGGCAGCCCGACGATCCAGCCCATCCGGCTGGCGATCACCTCGCCGGCGACGACGGCGAGCAGCAGGACGACGAGCGCCATGCCGACCGGCATCGCCGCTCCCATGCTGCCGGTCAGCCCGTATCCGGCGGCGGGAATGTAGAAGGCGAGCGGACCGAGCGAGGTCAGGAAGTCGACGTTCGGCACCTGGCCGGACCAGATGCGGTGTGCACCGTCGAGGAAGATGAAGAGGTCATTGACGTATTTGGTGGTGACGGTTGCTCCCGGAAGGGCAAGCAGCGCCGCAAGACAGAGACCGATGCAGACGATTACCGCGCGCTGACCCAAGCGTGCACGGCTGCCCGTCACGGTATCTCCATGTCCGGCCGCGCTCACGGCTGGCGGCGTTGATAGACTGTCCACGCGCTGGTTTCCTGCAGCAGTTCGAATCTCTGAAGAATATGGGGGCCATAAAGTTTCCGGAGCGGCGCGCCATTGATACCGCTTTGCGGGATCATGACGATTTCCACGTCGGCGAACAGCGCCTCGGGCGGCAGGTGGCTGGTCTCGCTGACATTGCGTCCCCAGTGCAGCCAGGCGCTATCGCCCGACGGCGGCGCGATGCCGAGGCCGGACGAGAACGGATTGACGAAATCGAGCGCCAGGACCCGCTCTGGAGCACGCGGCAGATGCGACAGCAGATCGCCGCCGCTTTCGATATCGTCGATATAGCGCTGCATGAAATCAGGCTGGCCACCGTCAGGATCGATGTTGCGCACATCCGCAAAGCGGGGCAGGCCCAGGGGCTTTCCTGAATTGCCGAGAGCATAGCCCGTGTGCAGCAGCAGCGCTCCGGCGTGATGGGCGATCGGTGGAACGAAGAAGAACGCCAGGATGAGCGGTAGGCCTCTATGAAGGGCAGGTGTGGCGGCGGCGACCGCATCCGATCGGAGCCGGCTAATTCGCTCGATGGCGACCGCCGCTCCCGCGTAGAGCGTGATGATTCCCCAGCCATGGGCGTTCTGGTTGAGGATCATCAGGCCGGCTGCGAGGCAAAAGCCGTAGAACAGCAGATCCGTCAGGCTGCGGGTTCTCGCGAGCGCGACACCGGTGATGATCAGAAACACGGTCACGTCAGCCAGGTTATTGAGTAGGCTGCGAACGAGGCTCGGAAAGTCCTTGCCGCCACTGACCTTCGCTGCAGCTGCCAGGTCCTGCAGATGTGCGAGCGAGCCATGCCAGACTGCCTCGATCAGCAGACATGCGGCAGCGGTCACGGCAAACGCGATCCACACCCAGCGCGCCTGCCGGCGGTCGAACAGCATGAAGACCAGGAACCCGGCGCCGACCAGACCGTAGGTGACCTTCGTGTAGATCTGGATGAGCAGAAGGAAGCTTGCCGCGAGGCCGTCGACCAGCGGGGAGTGACCGGCACCGTCACGGGTCTTCTCATGCGGAGGGAGCACCATCACCAGCAGGAGAGCCAGTGCCACCCAGCCGATGCGGTTGTAGAACATCGCAAACGACAGAAGGCCGATCGGGCTGCCAAGATTGATCGGTGCCGCGAGGATGAGGATCAGGAACGCGCCAAGCGTCACGGCCAGCAGCGGGTTGAGCCTGGAGGTGAGGATGCGGATCATCGCCGGAGCGAAGGCAAGCACCAGCAGAGCCATGCCGAGAGGCATCGCGGCTCCAAAATTGCCTGTCAGCCAGTAGCCGAGAGCCGGAACGTAGAATACCAGCGGTCCGAGCGCCGTATGGAAATCGCGGTTCGGCACCTGCCCGAACGAAACCCGATGCGCGCCGTCGAGGAAGATCAGCACGTCGTTGATGAAGGCCGCCGTCACGGTGCGACCGCTGAGACCCAGCATAGCGGCGCAGACGACGGTCACCAGGAGGATGGCCGACGTCGGGTTGAGGAGGAGGCGCCGGCTCATCCGGGGGCGAGCCCCGGAGCCGGCGGAGCATCGGCGGACGGTCTGCGTTGGAAGAGAATCCAGTCTTTCGCTTCGCCGACCGCCGAGAAGTTGTCGCGAAGGAAGGACAGTGTCCGCTGCTGCAGGCCTTCGCCGCTCTCGCCCGTTTTGCGCAACAGCACCGTATCGATGCCGGCAAAGCGGTCGGCGGGCTCGACGGGCGGCATCTCGGCCATCACCGTGCTCCAGCGCAGGTCGATCGAGCCCCGCGATGGTGCAAGATCAAGTGCTGCCGAGGCGATGTCGGGCTCCCCAAGCACCATGTGGACGCCCAGAGGCTGCTTCGATTGCCGCAGCAGTTCCACCGCTTGCGTCTGAAGGCCAACATACCACGTCTGCCCGCGAAAGCTGTCGGTCGTCCAGAGATCTGCCAGACGAACGCGATCAATGCGCGGTAGCGAGACGGCATCGCCCGCCCGGATCGTGGCCGCCGCCGCATGCAGCATCAGGGCCATTGCGCAGTGCAGGCTCGTCGGCAGCACGAACGCCAGGAAGAACAGTTTCACGCCGCTGGCGTTGACCATCTGCCTCTGGTTGATCGCCGGCTGCTCGTCCATCCGCCGCAGCAGAAGTTCGGCCGCCACGACGGCCGCCGCATGCATGCTGATGATCCCCCAGGGCTGATTGCTGTTGTGGCTGAGGATGATCAGGCCGCCAATGGCGCACAGCAGGAAGCACAGCAGGTCGCGCGGGCTCCGCCGCATCCACAGCGTCAGGCTCGCCAGAATGCCGAGGAGGAGAAAATCGGCAAGATGCGTCATGCCGCGCTGGAAGAAGGACCAGAGGCTCCCGGCGAGCAGGCCGTTCTCCGTCAGCAGACGCCAGCTTTCGCGATGATAGGCGGAGGCGACCCCGGATCCCAAGTGAAGAGCAACGACGACGGCGATGATCACCATCAATGCTGGCGCGGCCACTCGCCACTGGCGCCGATCCGTCAGCAGCAGCACCAGAAAAGCCACGGAAACGATGCCATAGGGCGCACGCGTATAGAGGAGTGCAAGGGTGAGTAGCACGGCGGACGCTATATCCAGCGCCTCTGCGCGCGGACGGTCAGCTGTCGGTCGCAGATACAGCACGACCAGCACCGCCAAGGCGACCCATCCGATGCGAATGTCGAATTTCGCAAAAGACAGTGCGGTGACGCCGTCGCCGAGGCTCATTGGCGCGGCAAGGATCAGCAGCAGGAAGCCGGCGAAGCTGACCGCGAGGAACGGACGAAGGCGCGTGGCCAGGACGTGCGATGCGATCGCAGCCGTCAGGAGGACGAAGCCGGCCATCGACAGCGGCATTGCCAGGCCGAAGCTTCCGGTCCACCGGTAGACGAGCGCGGGGACGAAGGCAGTCAACGGCCCGAGCATTGCGGGAAAATCGACGCCCGGTTGCTGGCCGGCTGCGATGCGGTGGATCTGGTCGAAGATGAGGAACAGTTCGTCGAGCGATTTGGTCGCGACCGTTACGCCTGGCAGCGCAAGAAGCGCCGCACAGAACCCGCCGATCAGCAGCACGGAAGCAGCAGGCGACAACGACAGCCGTTTCGTGCGGCCAGAGGTTCCGCTGCCGGCCGTCGTCGATGTCACAGCTTGAGCCTCTTGAAGATCGGTTCGGGGATCGCACGGATGATCATCATCACCGGCCACCAGATGCGCCGCACATAGATCACGTCGCGGCCCTTCCTGTCTTCGGCAGCCGTAAGAATGGCCTTGCCCACCTCCGCCGGCTCGGCGGTCAGCAGCGGCGGCAGCTTCATGCCCGCCGTCATCCGGGTTCGCACAAAGCCCGGCTTTACCGTGACAACCCGCACGCCGGTGGACGCAAGACGGTTGCGCAGGCCGGACAGGAAGGCGGAAAAGCCGGCCTTCGCCGCGCCATAGATGTAGTTGGACCCGCGTCCCCGGTCACCGGCGACCGAACTGATCCCGACGATCGTGCCCGTCCCACGGGCGGCGAAGCGTTCCGCCAGCACACCGAGCAGCAGAGCCGGCCCCTCGAAATTGGTCCGCATGACGATCGTTGCGTGGTCGAGTTCGCGTTCCGCCCGCGTCTGGTCGCCGAGCTCGCCAACGACGCAGACGACCGTATCCGGCAGGGACGGCAGGCCGTCGACGAAGGTCTCGATGCGGGTGCTGTCGAGAATGTCGAGCTGATGGACGGTGACCTCGCTGCCGCTGCGCGTGCGGATATCGGCGGCCTCTCTCTCGATGGCGTCAGGCCGGCGCCCGGTCAGTTGTACGTTCCAGCCGGCCATTGCGTAGGCGAGCGCGGTTGCCCGCCCGATATCGGAGGTCGCGCCGATCAGAAGCAGGGTCTTGCCGGTTTTCATCATATGCCAAGCCTTGTGGAGAGCCGCGAGTTGAAACGTATGTCAGCCCCGATCGATTGCCGCAGTTCCCGGAATGCCGCGAGATGCGGATAGCCGGCCTCGAACGTGCGGCGCGATTGTCGCGCGTCCTTCGCGAGATAGAGCCGTCCCCCGGCTTCGACAACCATCTTGTCGATCTCGCCCAGCAAAGGGAAGACGTCCGGCGTTGCCGGAAGATCGAGGGCGAGCGTGTAGCCGGGGAAGGGAAAGGACATCAGGCCGGAGCCGGAGCCGAGCTTCTTCAGGACCGCGAGGAAAGAGCCGCGGCCGGAGCTGGCGAAACGCTCGATGATCTCGCCAAGCACCGCGAGCGCATTGGCATCCGGCACGACGCACTGGTGCTGCAGGAAGCCGCGGCTTCCGTACAGGCGGTTCCAGTCGCCGATGCCATCGAGCGGGAAGAAGTACGGGTTCCAGTGAACGAGCGCAGGCTTGCCGGCCTTGCGGGCGCCCGCTGTGAAATAGGCCTGATTGAAAGCCGAAACACTCATTCGGTTGAGAGCGAAGGCGGGGAAATCGATCGGCAGCGCGAGTTTCGCCGGCTTGAGGGGCGGGTAGAGTGTATCGGCTGCCTTCTCGGCCTCCACCTCCTGGCGCGTCGCGTGCTCGCCGGTGAAAATGAGCGAGCGGCCGAGCGTTGCGCCGCGTGCCAGGCAGTCGATCCAGGCGACCGAATAGGTCGTCGCGTCACTGGCGGTCAAGGCTGTCAGCGCCTCGGCGAGCGTATTGGCGACGATGGTGTTCTGCCGGATCCAGCCGCTCTCGATGGGCTTCAGGGCGAAGGTTGCCTCGACGATGACACCCGTCAGTCCCATGCCGCCGATGGTGGCCTCGAACAGCGCGGCGTTTTCGCTCCGGCTGCAGGTCAGGGTCTTGCCGCGCGCCGTTACCAGCTTCAATTCGGTGACGCAGGCGCCGAAGCCGCCATCCCGGTGGTGGTTCTTGCCGTGCACGTCTGACGCGATCATTCCGCCGACGGTGACGAACTTGGTGCCCGGAACGACCGGCGGGAAATAGCCGCGCGGAATGAAGGCGTGCAGAATATCTGCGAGCAAGGTTCCGCCTTCCACCGTCAGAAGACGGGTCGAAGCGTCGAAGGCCCTCATCCGGCTGAGGCCCCGGCACATCAGCGTCGCCTGTTCGCCAAGCGAGGCGTCGCCATAGGATCGGCCGTTGCCGCGCGCGATCAGTCCCTCCGCCGAGGTCACCATCTGCGGCAAACTTTCCGGCCCACCGCCCTCCAGCACCTCGCTGTAGTAGCGCGGATAGCGTCCCCAGCCCTCCAGCATCATCTCACGCCCCTTCCGATCGGAAGACGAACCGGCGGTCGAGCGTGTATTTTGACACGTAGCCGATCGCCAGGCCAAGCGCACCGCCGGCATATTTGGCGAAATCTGTTTCCCAGATCGTCCAGAAGGCGATCTCGAAACTCCAGAAGATGATCGTCGTCAGGACGCTGAACATGCCGTAGAGCGCCACCTTGCGGGCCTCGCCAGCATGCGAGGTATAGCCGTCATAGAAGATCCACTTCTTGTCCAGCACATACTTCACCGCAAATCCGGCAATCGTCCCGCCAAGGATCGACAGGATCAGCGGTGCGATCGGCGCCGTCCTGACGACGACCTCCTGCACCGCGAAGTTCACCAGCGTGGAGATCACGGCAAAGATAACGTAGCGAAAAAACAGGCTCATCCGGTCGTCGGGCCCTTTGCAAAGGAAAGCAGACAGAGGTGCATGCGGACGCAGTCTACATCGCGCCGATGACGAATGCACCGACCACGCCAAGCGTTGCAAGGCTCGTCCTGTCTTTCAGTGCAAAGACGACCGGATCGTCGTGCATCTGGCCGCGATGGGCCAGCATCAGCACCCGCGCGATCCAGTAGGCGAGGATCGGCCCGATCAGCCACAGGATGCCGGGACGGCTGTAGAGTTCCTGAACACTTTCGCTCGCGACATAGAGACCGAACAGCGTCAGCGCGTTGAGACCCGCTGCAGCGGCGAGTGCGCCGACCATGGCGAAATCCGCATTGCGATAGTCGCGGCTCTTGGAATCCGGCAGGTTGGCATCGCGGCGCCCCTTCAGCTCGACGTAGCGCTTGACCAGCGCCAGTGACAGGAACCAGCTCATCATGAAGGCCAGCAGCCATGGCGACACCCAGACCGACAGCGCCACCGCACCGCCAACGACGCGCATGGTATAGAGACCGGCGAGCGCCACCACGTCGAGGATCATCATCCGCTTCAGGTAGAACGAGTAGGCCGTGGTGAGTGCAAAGTAACCGGCCAGTGCCGCCAGGAAGCCGAGCGAGATCGATGCGGCAAGCGCCAGTGACAGCAGGAACAGCACAGGCATCGCCATCAGCGCCCAGGAGAGCGGAATATCGCCCCGCGCCAGCGGGCGCCGGCACTTGGTACGGTGGGCGCGATCGTCCTGCAGGTCGACCAGGTCGTTCAGAAGGTAGACGCTGGAGGCGCACAGTGAAAAGGCGATCGCTGCGAGCAGCGTTTGGATCACGCTTGGCCAGTCGAAGAGATGGCCGGTCAGCAACGGAACGAAAACCAGGCCATTCTTGGCGTACTGGTGAACGCGCAGCATCCGAGCCCAGGTCCCCCAGGTCGGCTTCTCGTGCGACAGATACTCGACGTCCTGACACTGCTGGTTCAACTGTCGAGCGACGCCAGAGGGTGTACGGATCGCATAGGCCTTGGCAGCCCGTTTCCAGACAGGAAGGTCGGCAGCATCGTTGCCGATATAGTCGAAACCCCGCTCGCCGAACGCGTCGACGAGCCTGCCGGCCTTGATCTCGCCGGCGCAATTGGTCATCTCATCGGTGGCGAACCAGCCGTCGAACAACCCGAGATGATCGGCCACAGCCGAGACCAGCCGCTCATGGCTTGCCGACGCCAGATAGACCGGCCGACCCTCCGCGACCGCGCGCCTGATCACGTTCAGAACCTCGGGATCGTACGGAAGGATCGACGGATCGAAATCTGCCGGCTCCGAAAGGCGGTGCTTGAGGCTTGCCTTGCTTTTGGACAAGGCACGGAACATGTCGAACAGGGACTGCGGGCGCCGGCTGAGCTCGGAAAAAGCGGTCTCGATCAGAAGGTCGGAGCGGACAAGCGTCCCGTCGAGATCGACGACCAAAGGCCGCTCGCCAGGGTTTGCAGAGACAGCTTGAACCCGACCGTTGGCGACTTCGTCCTCGCGTACATGCACGCGCCGCGCTTCAATGCGCGGATGGCGGCGCAGCGGCGCTCGTGCTCGGATGAATTCCTGCTGTATTTCGCTCACTCTGCACCCTTCGATCCCCAATCGGGACACCCTTTGCGGCAAGCCAAACTGTACGCCCTCCGTTAAGTTCCAAGATTTTCGGACGCTTTTTTGCAGTTGCTCAGTGAGCGGCCAGCGCTCTGCCGCTGCCAGATCGCCATGAGGGCGCGGCATCGGTCAAATCCATGGTGGAGGTTCTGCCAGCCAGCCGACCGGCAAAACCCTCCTGTGTTCTATCGGCTCAGGGTGCCGTTCCGCCAGCCGGCGGCGCCGCAGGCGTGGTGCCTTGCGTCGGAGCGGCAGTGCCAGGTGCGTTGGCATCGGTTCCAGGGTTGCTGCCGGGCATCAGGAACATCACCGCGAGGATGATCACGATGACAGCGATGACGGCGTACAGAATATTGCGATTCACTTGGGGTCCTCCTGCTGCCTCGACGATGAGGCCGTGCGCCTAACTCCAGTCGGGCGAAAAAGTTCGAATGAATAATACGGTGGTTGCGATTTTTTCGAGTTGCGCCTCGCAGTAAGTCATCGCTAACATATGCATTCGCCTGTGGCTGCGGGAGGTGCTGTCGGAGGTGGAACTAGTCGGCGCGATCAGCGTTTGATGCCGCGCAAGGGGAGTAACTTCATGACATTGATGCGGTACCTGGCTGGCGCAGTCGGCATTCTGGCGATCGTCTTCCTCTGTTGTCTCGCCTATGCGTGGCGCAGCGAGATCGCGCCGATCGAGCCGCCGGCCGTGGCTTCGTTCGATGCGGCACTTGTCCAGAAAGGCGCAGCGCTCGCAGCCGTCGGCAACTGCAACGTCTGTCATACGAAGCAGGGCGGGGAAGTCTTTGCGGGCGGCCTGGAGCTGCCGACGCCGTTTGGCACCATCTACTCGACCAACATCACACCTGATCCAGACACTGGCATTGGCCGTTGGTCCGAAGAAGCCTTCGCGCGTTCAATGCGGGAAGGCGTGGACCGGGAAGGCCGCCACCTCTACCCGGCGTTTCCCTATGATCATTTCACCAAGGTGACGGACGACGACAATCGCGCCCTCTACGCCTATCTGATGACCCGCAAGCCGGTGAAAGCGGAGGCACCAGCCAACGAGCTGCCGTTCCCGCTCAACGTCCGCATGGTGCTGGCCGGCTGGAAACTGCTGTTCTTCAAACCCGGCGCCTATGAACCCGACGAGACGCAGACCGCCGAATGGAACCGCGGGGCTTATCTTGCCGAGGGCCTCGGTCACTGTGGAGCCTGCCACACGCCGCGCAATCTGCTCGGAGCGGAGAAGCAGGACGAACGCTATGCCGGCGGCGAGGCCGAAGGCTGGCTCGCCTATGCGCTGAATGCTGCCTCTCCGGCACCTGTTCCGTGGACTGTCGAGACGCTGACGGCATACCTGACCACCGGTTATGAAGAGCATCACGGGGTGGCGCGTGGCCCCATGGCGCCCGTCACCGCCAACATGAAGTCTGCGGCGGAGGGCGATGCCAGGGCCATCGCCACCTATATCGCATCGGTGATGGGCGAGCCGAGCCCTGAGCGAACGAGCCGTGGCGGACGCGCCATGCAGCAGCCGACCCAGCATCCGCCTGGCGTCGAGGTTCAGGCTGCCGGTGGGCAGACGCTGCCCGGCCAATTCGATGCGAATGATCCGGGGGCCGCCATCTACGCGACCGCCTGTGCCAGCTGCCACGACGCAGGGCGCCCGGTGCCCTATGGCGGCCTGCCGCTCCGGCTCAGCTCGGCGACCTACGGGCCGACCCCGATGAACCCGATCAACGTCATCCTCTACGGTCTGCCGGCACCGGAAGGCGAACGCGGGCCGATCATGCCCGGCTTTGCCGGGGCGCTCACGGATACCCAAGTGGCGCAACTGCTCGCCTATATCCGCAAGACCTTCAGCGACCAGCCGGAGTGGAAGGATACCGAGGCTCTGGTTGCCAAGATCCGTGCCGGCGAGCACGATACGCAGCTTCGATCGCTCGGCAGCGGATCCAGCGCGCCAGCCAATCCAACCAAGCGAGAAACGTCATGGTAGCCCTCACCGTCAATGGACAATCTCACCAGGTCGACGTCGAGCCGGACACCCCGCTGCTTTACGTGCTGCGCGACGAGTTGAAGCTGAATGCCGCGAAGTATGGCTGCGGGCTTGGCCAGTGCGGTGCCTGCACGGTGCTCGTCGACGGCGAGCCGGTGTTCTCCTGCGTCACGCCGATCCTGCTGATGGAAGGCCGCACGGTGACGACGGTCGAGGGGCTGGGAACCATCGAGGCGCCGGGTCCGATGCAGCAGGCGTTCATCGAAGAGCAGGCGGCCCAGTGTGGCTACTGCATCCCGGGCATGATGATGCGGGCGCAGGCGCTGCTGCAGCACAATCCGGCGGCAACGGATGAAGACATTCGTGCCCACATGGAGCCCAATCTCTGTCGGTGCGGCACGCATATCCGGATCATGGCCGCCATCAAGCGGGCAGGAAAACTCATGCAGACGGCATCCGCCGGCTCAGCGACGAGGACAGGCTGATGGAACGCGTGCCGAGCTTGAATCTTACCCGACGGTCGGTTCTCACCGGCACCGGCGCTCTCGTCATGGCGTTCACGCTGCGCCCGGCTCAGGCCCAGACGATTATGGCGCCGGGCGACGAGACGCAGAATTTCCAGGCGCAGCCCCAGCCGGCCCCGGATCTGCCTGGCAGCCTGAAGACCAATCCAAACCTGGAATCCTGGCTGCGGATCGAGCCAACCGGGCGTGCGACCATCTTTACCGGCAAGGCCGAACTGGGTCAGGGCATCAAGACGGCTTTGCTGCAGATTGCGGCCGAAGAGCTGAAGATCCCGTTCGAGAGCCTGTCGCTGATCGGGCCGGACACCAGCCTGTCTCCGAACGAGGGCTACACCGCCGGCAGCCATTCCGTTCAGGATAGCGGCACGGCCATCCGCCATGCGGCGGCCCAGGCGCGTGAGATCCTGCTTGGCGACGCGGCAAGACGGCTGTCGCTGCCGGTCGAGCAGTTGCGCGCCGGCGATGGCGCGATCACCGGCCCTGGCGGACAAAGACTGAGCTATGGCGAACTTGTTTCGGAGCATCTGATCGAGGGTCGTGCGCAGCCGAATTCGAAGCTGACGGCACCGGCCGATTTCATCGAGATGGGCAAACCGCGGCACCGGATCGACATCCCTGCCAAGGTGACGGGCGGCGAGGCCTATATCCAGGACATGCGTCCGGACGGCATGCTTCACGGCCGGATCGTCCGCCCGCCAAGCCCGGGTGCCCGGCTGCAGTCGGTGGATATGCGGGTTGCTGAAGCGATGCCCGGCGTCGTCAAGGTGACGCGAGACGGCAACTTCCTCGGCGTGATCGCCGAGAAGGAATGGCAGGCGATCAAGGCAATGCGGGCGCTTTCCGCCACGGTTCGCTGGCAGGAGCAGGCATCGCTTCCGGACGTTGCGAAGCTGCCGGAGGTGTTGATGGCGATGCCGGCGGAAGACGGCGTCGTTGTCGATCAACGCGTTCCGGTATCGGTTGCCGAGACCGTCGAGGCGACGTTCACGCGTCCCTACCAGATCCACGGTTCGATTGGCCCATCCTGCGGCCTTGCCAAGCTGGAAGGCGGGGTGACGACAGTCTGGACACACACGCAGGGTGTCTACCCGGATCAGAAGGCGATCGCCGAGATGCTCGCCGTGCCCACCGAACAGGTTCGTTGCATCCACGTCGAAGGATCCGGATGCTACGGGCATAATGCCGCCGACGACGCAGCCGCGGACGCTGCATTGCTGGCGCAGGCGGTGCCCGGCCGTCCGGTGAAGGTCCAGTGGATGCGCGAGCAGGAGCATGCGTGGGAGCCCTTCTCGCCCGGCATGGTGACGAAGGTGCGCGCCGGTGTCGACGCGGGCGGCAACATCGTCGACTGGAACTACGAGCTTTGGAGCAACAGCCATAATTCGCGGCCCGGGTCTGCCGGCGCGCTTCTTCCCGCACAGCATATCGGCAAGGCATTTCCCGCCGACGTCGCAAAGCTGCAGATCACCCCGGAAGGCAATGGCGACCGCAATTCCAACCCGCTCTACGCTTTTCCCAGCCGCCATGTGATCTGGCATTTCCTGGCGCAGGCACCCATCCGGGTGTCGGCACTGCGTGGTCTGGGCGCCTACTTCAACGTCTTCTCGATCGAGAACTTCATGGACGATCTGGCGGCCAAGGCCGGCGTCGACCCTGTGGAATACCGACTGCGCCATCTCCAGGATCCTCGCGCCAGAGACGTGGTGACGCGTGCCGCCGAACGCTTTGGCTGGAAGGCTGGCCAGAAGGCCGAGCAGAACCACGGTTTCGGCTTCGCCTTCGCGCGCTACAAGAACCTTGCCGCCTATTGTGCCGTGGCCATGGAGGTGAAGGTCGAGCCGGAGACCGGACGCGTGCGTCTGATCCGTGCATCGTCCGCCGTCGACGCCGGCGAAGTGGTCAATCCGGATGGCGTCATCAACCAGGTCCAGGGTGGTATCATCCAGGCGGCCAGCTGGACGCTCTACGAAGCCGTGACCTTCGATCAGACGCGCATCACCAGCGTTGACTGGTCGACCTACCCGATCCTGCGCTTCGATGCGCTTCCGCAATCCGTCGATGTCGACATCATCCCGCGTCAGGGGACGCCGTTCCTCGGCGCCGGCGAGTGCGGCCAGGGGCCTGGCGGTGCCGCGGTTGCCAACGCGATCACCAACGCGGTCGGGCGGCGCATCTACGATCTGCCGCTGACGCGCGAGCGCGTCCGGGCTGCTGCCAATTCTTTTGGTTGAACAGATGAGGTGTTGATGGCGAGCCCGGCGCTCGCCATCAACGGATGGAAAGCGCCGTCGCTCCACCCGCCGTCTGGACTGCGAGGCTGCCGGCGCGAATGCCGGAGGCGAGACATGTCTGCATGTCCCGCTGATCCAGCCAGGCATCGAGGAACCCGGCATTGAAGGCGTCCCCCGCGCCCGTGGTATCGACGACGGTGACATCTTGCGCGGGCGCGTGAAGGGCATCCCCGCCCGCAGCCGCCCACGCACCGTTTCCGCCGCCCTTCAATGCGACGTGCGGGAAACTCGCCTGCAGCATGCTAAGCGCCGCCTGCGGATCGGAGAGCCCGGTGATTGCCTCGGCTTCCTCCAGGTTCGGCAGGAACAGGTCGACGCCGGCGCAGGCTTGAAGGAAACCCGCGTCGTAGATCAGCGCCGCATCCCAGCTGGGGTCCAGCGAGACGGTCAGGCCATTCGCCTTGGCGCGCGTGACGAGGTCTGGCATTTCGTGCAGTGTCGCGTATTCGGCGATGTGGAGGTGCAGCGCCTCGTCCCAGCCGAGTGCCGCGTCAAGCGTCGCGGGCTTGGCAGGTCCGGCCCGACGGGTGAGAAATGCCCGATCCTGGCCAACGACGGTCGCAACCGTTACCTGCGGCCCGGCGTCGGCGGCATGCTCGAGGAACTGCAGGTCGACACCGCTGGCACGCATCTGGTCCCCGATGTCCTGCGACAGCGGATCCGTTCCCAGCCGCGCCACGAGTGCCGCCTTGCGCCCGACATGTGTGACATGCGCGGCGGCAATGTAGGCGCCACCCCCGGCGGCGATCTCCATCCCCTCGGCAAACAGCTCACGCCCCAGCACCGGCATCTCGTCGAGACCCGTAAAGATGAGGTCGCAATAGATCCGCCCGATGCAAAGCACCGCGGACCGCTTGGCATGGCTTGAACTCATGATCGGCCCAGGAAGGTCTCTTTGTGGGCGTCGAAGAGATACAGGCTGCCGGAGGACGCGGCGCAGGTCAGCTGGCTTCCGACTTCCGGCATGAACTTGTCGCGCGCTGTCGCAATCACCGGGGTGCCGTCGACATCCAGATGAACAAGCGTCTCCGGGCCGAGCGGCTCCACCGCCGTGACCGTCCCGGTGAGCTGGATCCCGTCGGAGGGCGCCTGCGGGTTGGCGATTAGATCATGCGGTCGGATGCCGATCAGGATCTCGCCGCCGCTTGCAGCCTCAACTCCAGTGCCGATGCGCCGGCCGCCGATCAGGTTCATCGACGGGCTGCCGATGAAGCGGGCGGTGAACACGTCGACCGGGCTCTCGTAGAGTTCGGATGGCGTGCCGACCTGGAGGATGTGCCCGTCCTTCATGACGACGATCCGGTCGGCCATGGTCATGGCTTCCACCTGGTCGTGCGTGACGTAGACCGTCGTCGTCTTCAGGCGCTGGTGCAGGCGCTTGATCTCGATGCGCATCTGCGCCCGGAGCTGGGCGTCGAGGTTGGACAGCGGCTCGTCGAACAGGAAGGCGGATGGATCGCGCACCATCGCGCGGCCGATGGCGACGCGCTGGCGCTGGCCACCCGAAAGCGCCGCCGGCCGGCGGTCAAGGAAGGTTTCAAGCCCGAGGATCTTGCCGGCCTCCTCGATCCGCTTGTCCTTCTCCTGCTTGCTGAGCTTGGAGGTGTAGAGGCCGAAGCCGATGTTCTGCCGCACAGTCATGTGCGGGTAGATCGCATAGTTCTGGAACACCATGGCGATGTTGCGCTGCTTCGGGTCGCGCTCGTTGACGACATCAGGGCCGATCTTGAGGGTCCCGGCGGAAATCTCTTCCAGTCCTGCAATCATGCGCAGCGTTGTCGACTTGCCACAGCCGGAGGGCCCTACGAAGACAACGAATTCGCCATCGGCGATCGACAGGTCGATGCCCTTGACCGCCTCGACCTTGCCGTAGCGCTTGACCAGTTTCTCGAGTTCTATCGTCGCCATCAAGCGGCTCCCGTCAGCGCGTTGAATTTCTGCTGGAGTTCTGCGTCCGCTGCCGCCTGTTTCGCTGCGGCCTCAGCCGCATCAGTTTCGAAGGCCGAAAGCTTTTCGCGGTAGGCGACAAGCGCCTCCTGCATCGGCTCCGGGGCCGGTCCGCCGAAGCGGCTGCGAACCGCAACGAAGTGCTCCGGCGAGACGATCTCCCTGAACTTCTCGAGATCGACGGAAGGCTTGCGGCCTGTCGAATGCTGGAAGGCATCGAGAAACGGCTGATATCCATCGTTCGGCAGGTCGCCCTTGGCGGCAACCACGCTCCTGGCGGTCGCTGCGGCGATTTCATGCGCCTCGCGGAAGGACAGGCCCTCGATGCGCACCAGCGAATCGGCAAGTTCGGTGATGGTGATGCAAGAGCGGCGGATGTTCTGGTCGACCCGCTCCGGGTCGATGCTGATCTGGGAAATCAGTGCCGCCAGCAGGTCGAGCACGCGTGAGGCAGAGGCGAAGGCTTCATAGCCCATCCCTTGCGTCTCGCCTTCGCTGTCGTTCATGTCGGTGAACGGCGTATTGTGCATCACGTCGATCACCGTGCGGGCGCGTCCGAATGTCTGGCTGGCCAGATGCCGCAGGTGCTCGATCGGCACGGGATTGCGCTTCTGCGGCATGATCGAGGAGATCTGCACCAGTGCGTTCGGCACGTAGATCTGGCCGACCTCAAAGCTCGTCCAGAACTGGAAATCCTGGATGAGGCGCCCGAGATGCAGGAACATCAATTCGATGGCCGAATAAGTCGAGGTCGTGTAGTCGACCGCTGCGATGCAGGAATAGGAATTGCGCTGGGCGGCCGAGAAGCCGAGCAGGTGCGCCACGCGGGCGCGGTCGATCGGGAAGCCGGACGTGGTGATCGCGGCCGCACCCATGGACGACAGATCGACGATCCTGCGAGCTTCGGCAAACCGTTCGATATCGCGGATCAGCACTTCGATCGCCGCCGACAGATAGTGGCCGAAGGTGCTCGGCTGGGCCGGCTGGCCGTGTGTATAGGCAACGATCAGCGTCGCCCTGTTGCGCTCGGCGGCGTCGATCATGGCGGCGAGAAGCGCCCGCGCCTTGACCATCAGCGCGTCGATCCGCTCCTTGAGGCCGAGCTTGAACAGCGTGTGGTCGATATCGTTGCGCGAGCGTGCCGTGTGCAGGCGGCCTGCCCTGTCGACGCCGATGCGGGCCTTCAGCTCCTTCTCGATCAGGAAGAAGAAATCTTCCACCTCGCCGGTGTAGACCAGCGTCGACGGATCGATCTCGCTGTCGATGGCAACGAGCGCGCCGGCGATCTTGGCCGCAGCGTCGCGGTCGAGAATGCCGGTTTCCACCAGCATCACCAGATGCGCGCGGTCGATCCGGCGGAAGGCCTCGACATGATGGCCCTTGGCGCCATCGAAGAGCGGCCGCAGAACGGTGTCCTTGTAGACCGGATCCGGGAACCGGCTGGTGTCGGAAAGGCGCGGGTTCATATCCGCCATAGTGATTATCCTTTCAGGCCTGCGAGCATCACGCCGCGCACGATGTAGCGCTGCAGGACGAGGAACACGAGAAGCGTGGGCAGGGTGGCGATTGCCGCACCGGTCATGATCATCTCCCACTGGATGGACTGCTCGACGGCAAAGCTCGAAAGCCCGACGGGCAGCGTGTAGAGTTCCTTGCTGGTGGTGACGATCAGCGGCCAGAAGAACGCCGTCCAGTTGCCGAGGAAGGTGAAGATGGCGAGCGCCGAGAGCGCCGGGGTGACGAGCGGCATCGCCACCTTCCACCATATCTGGAATTCGTTGAGGCCATCGACACGGGCTGCCTCGATGAAGTCGTTCGGCACGGTCTCAAAGAACTGCTTCATGAGAAACGTCCCGAAGGCGGTCATCATGCCGGGGAACATGATGCCCCAGTAGCTGTCCAGCCAGCCGAGCTGGCTCGACATCAGGTACCAGGGAATGACCAGCATCTCAGTCGGGATCATCAGCGTCGAGAGGATGGCGATGAATACGAACTGCCGGCCACGGAACTGGAACTTGGCAAGCGTATAGCCGACGAGGCTGTCGAAGAAGCAGTTGGAGACGGTGACGGCCACCGCCACCAGCGTCGAATTGAAGAACCAGCGCATGAAGCGGCCGTCTGCCAGCACCGCCACGTAGTTGGCAAGCGTCGGCGCTGCCGGAATGAGGCGCAGGTCGTAGACCTGGTCAGCGGTCTTCAGCGAGGTGGAGAACATGAAGGCCAGCGGCGAGATCATGATCACCCCGCCGATGAACAGCAGCGTCCAGGCGATAATCCGGCCGGGGCGGATGTTGGCGCGGTGGAGCGTCGGGGCTTCGCTCATTTCTTTTCCCTCAGGATGAAGAGCTGCAGCAGCGAGACGATCATCAGGATGACAAACAGCACCACCGTCTGGGCTGCGGCATAGCCCATGGCATAGGAGTTGAAGGCCGTCTGGTAGATCATCAGCACGAGCGGCTTGGTTGATCCGAGCGGCCCGCCGGGATCGTTGGTCGTCATGTTGTAGACCTGGTCGAAGATGCGCAGGAAACCGATCGACGAGAAGACGACGAGGAAGACCGTGGTCGGTTTCAGCAGCGGCAGCGTGATCTTGCGCAGGATCGCCCATTCGCCGAGACCATCGATGCGGGCAGCTTCATAGAATGTCGACGGGATGGCGCGCAGGCCCGCCATGAAGATGATGATCTGGAACCCGAGGCCCGCCCAGATCGCCGTCACCATGATCGAAAACAGCGCCTGGTCGGTCGAGCGGATGAACGGCTGCTGCGGAATGCCGACAACGCCGAGCAGGTCGTTGATGATGCCGATCGGCGGCGGCTGGTAGAACCAGCGCCACACCCAGGCCATGGCCGCGGCTGTTGTCAGGAACGGCAGGAAATACAGCGCCCGGATGAAGTTGTGCATGAAGCGGACGCGGTCGAGGAAGTAGGCGATGGCGAATGCAAGCACGAGGCTGATCGGCGTACCGACGATCAGGTAGGTGAAGGTGTTCTTGAACACCTTCCAGAACTGAGGGTCCTTGAACAGCTTGATGTAGTTGGCAAAGCCGACGAGCTTTGCCGGCCGCAGCAGGTCCCAGTTGGTGAACGACAGGTAGAATGCCTGCAGCGTCGGGTAGAAGCGGATCACCGTGTAGAACAGGATCGGCAGCGCCAGGAAGCCCCAGACCCAGAGGAGCCGTCGGGTGCGCATCGAGAGGCGGTCGCTGAAGCCGCCCCCCGGGTTGCCCCCGAGGTGACTGGTGGGACGGCCAGGCGCCGCCCCCTGCTGTTCAATCGCTGCCATGACCGGCTCCGTCGCTTTAAGGCTTCGCCGCGTCGATGATTTCCTGCTCGGCTTCCGCCGCCTGCTTCAGCGATTCCTGGACCGGCTGTTTTTCCAGAAGCACCCGGTTGACCATGTCGATGGCGTTCTGCCGTTGGGCGGCCTCATCCATGAACATCGTCGTATGCGCGTATTCGAGACCCTTGAGGAACGGCCCGAAGACCGGATCCTTGAGATTGGCTTCGGTCATCGCCGCCGAACGACGCGCCGGCAGTTCGCCGACGGTCTTCAGCCAGATGTCCATCGCCTCGGGCGAGGAGATGTAGGCGAGGAATTTCTTCGAGGCTTCGAGTTCCTCGCCGCTTGTCTTGGCGCTGATGCCGTTGGCGAAGTAGCTGGCATAGTTGGAGCGCACACCTTCGGCATTGGCCGGCAGTTCGGTCACGCCCCACTCGAAATCCTTGATGGACTTGAACGAGCCGAGGCGGAACGTGCCGTCGATCGTCATGCCGGCCTTGCCGCCGCGGAAGGCAGCCTGTCCTTCGTCCATGAACCCGGCCTGGCCGATCTTCTTCTCAAGCTGGAGGCTGGTGTAGAACTGCAGCGCCTTGAGGCCTGCCTCGCTGTCATAGGCAACCTTCCTGTCGCCGTCGGTATACGGTTCGCCGCCGAACTGGCGGATCAGCACTTCACGCCACCACTGGTGATCCTGGCCACCCATGTCGAGCGTCGAACCGGCGACCGTCAGATTGCCGGAAGCGTCGTGCTTGGCGATCTTCTGGGCCGCGGCGACATACTCGTCGAGCGTCTTCGGCGGGCTGTTGGGATCGAGACCGGCTTCGGTGAAGAGCTTCTTGTTGTAGAACAGCGCGAGCGAGCGGACGGCCGTCGGCAGGCCGTAATAGTCATCGCCACGCTTCATCGCCGAAACGATGGGGAAGAACTCGCTTTCGATCTTGTCGTGCGGGAACGTGTCCTTAGGGAGTGGCTGAAGGATGCCGCCGACCGCGAACTTGTCCAGCCAGCCGTAGAAGAGCTGCATCACATCCGGTCCGTTGCCCGACATGTTGGCGGCCACCACGCGGGTCTGGTAATCGGCGTAGGGGAAGGTCACCTGCTTGACAGTGATGTCGGGGTTGGCCTTCTGGAATTCGGCGATCAACTGGTCCATCGCCTTGACACGCGTGTCGAAGACGTACTGCCAGTATTCGATCTCGACCGCCTGAGCGGCATTGAATGCCAGCGTGCTGAATCCGGCGACGAGACCGGCGAACAAAGTTGCCTTGCGCATGTAAGCCTCCAGTTTCCCAGCCGGCATTCCGGTCGTGGGGTGATCGTTCCCTTGGCCGACGCGCTCAAACGCTCCGGCATTTGCAGTCGCCAGGCACACCCGGCATCGGCAGGTCTTCTCCTGCCGCCTGGCTCTTACGGTCTCCCGAGATCCGTCAGGAGTCAATAAGATAATTTACTTGAATTAATCTATTGCCGTTCTTCGCAGTTGGACGGTATGAATTCATGACGAGGAGATCGACATGACGATCCATCCGACCGGCAACCATCCGATAGCGATCGGTAAGAACCCCGAGCGTAGCCGAGACCACAACCGACGGGTCGTGCTCGATATCGTGCGCCAGCACGAAACCCTCGGACGCGCCCATATCGCGAAGCTCACTCAGCTGACGCCGCAGGCGGTTGCCAATATTGTCGACGAACTGGTGGGCGAGGGCTTGCTGATGGAGATGGGCCGCAGGCGAACGGGCCGCGGCCAGCCGCCCATCCAGTTCGCGGTCAATCCGGAAGGCGGCTTCACGATCGGTGTCGAGATCGCCGCCGACCACATCGTCACCGTGGCGCTCGATCTTGCCGGCAGGTTGCGCGCAAGTCGTATCCTGGCGCTGAAGGATCCCGGCCCGGATCATGTTCTTTCGACATTCGCCGCCGAGGTCGCGACGATCGCTGCCGAGGCGGGCTCCAGGCTCCTCGGCATCGGTGTCGTCATGCCCGGCCCTTTCGAGATCGACGGCATGACGTCTGTCGGCCCCACAACGCTTCCCGGCTGGAGCGGGCGCGATGCCGCAAAGGTGCTGGGCGAAGCCTGTGGCCATTCCGTCATCGTCGAGAACGACGCGACCGCAGCGGCCGTCGGCGAAAGACTTTTTGGCGCGGGGCTTTCGATCTCCAACTTCTGCATGGTTTATTTCGGCGTCGGTCTCGGTCTCGGCATCATCCAGGACGGCTCGCCCTATCGCGGTGCCTTCGGCAATGCCGGCGAAATCGGCCACGTGACGGTCGTTCCGAAGGGCAAGCAGTGTCCGTCGTGCGGACAGCTCGGCTGTCTCGAAGGCTATGTCTCGACCTATGCGCTGAAGGAGAAGCTTGCCTGCGCTGGGATCGTCGAGACGGACTTTGCCGATCTTGAGCGGCTGCATGCGGCAAACCATCCGGTGATCATCGAATGGGTAGAGGATGCCGCTACCTATCTCGGGCCGATGGTGGCGATGCTCGAAAACATTCTCGACCCGCAGACGCTGATCTTCGGCGGTGCCTTGCCCGACGCCATCATCGACGATGTCATCGGCCATATGAACCAGCTGCCGACATCCGTCGCCAGCCGCCGGCAACGCGATCTGCCACGGGTCATGCGCGGCAAGACCGGGCAGCTTACGGCCGCCCTTGGTGCCGCAGCGCTTCCGCTTTTCGACATGGTGACCCCGAAGCTGGAGATCTCGCTCCCGGCCTCGGCGGCCGCTCTTGCATGATAGTCTGAGGAGGCCCCGCATGCTGACAGCCCGCGAACGCATCGAACGCCAGATGAACGACCCCTCGCTGGTGCGGCTGCACCGGAAGCTCAGCCGGCTTCGGTCGACTGTGACGATGATGAACACCGGCGCCCATCCGGATGACGAGCAGAACGGTCTTCTCGCCTGGCTGCGCCTGGGGCTTGGCATGCGCGTCATCATCGCCTGCTCCACCCGCGGTGAGGGCGGGCAGAATGCACTTGGTCCCGAACGGCTCGGAGCGCTTGGCGTCGTTCGATCTCGAGAGATGGAAGAAGCCGCGCGGGTTCTGGATGCGGACGTGTTCTGGCTGGGCCACGGACCCGCGGACCCCGTCCACGATTTTGGTTTCTCGAAGGACGGCGACGCAACATTCGGTCGCTGGGGCGAAATGCGCATCGTCGAGCGGTTGGTGCGCGCCTACCGGATGGAACGGCCGGATATCGTCGTTCCGACCTTCCTCGACGTGCCGGGCCAGCACGGCCACCACCGGGCCATGACGCGGGCCGCGGAAGCCGCGATCGCACTGGCAGCCGACGACACGGCATTTCCCGAGCACTTTGCCGAAGGTCTGAAGCCTTGGTCCGTCTCGAAGTATTATCTGCCGGCCTGGTCCGGTGGCGGCGACACCTATGACGACGAGGTTCCGCCGCCGGATGCTACCCTGGTCATCCAGGCCGAAGGCCGGGATCCGGCCACCGGTGCCGAATACGACCGGATCGGCGAATGGTCGCGCTACTATCACGCGTCGCAAGGGATGGGACGCTGGCCGAAGCAGGCGCGCCGATCCTGGCCTTTGCATCTGAAGCTATCCGGGAGCGAGATTGAGGCCGAACTGACAGTCTTCGAAGGTCTGCCCGCCTCGCTTGCCGCGCTGGCCGACTTTTCGCAACTGCCGGCAGATGTCGCGGATGGTTTGAAAGCGGCCGATGCCGCGATCGCCGTTGCTTTGGCAGCGTTTCCGGATCGCGACGCGATCATCGAGCAACTGGTCGCTGCGGCCGGCGCTCTCGACCGGGTCGCGGCCGATGCCCCGGCAGCTTTTCAAGCACTGCATGGGCATCGGATCGAGCGCAAACGGCTGGAACTGGATGCGGCCATCCTGGAAGCCGCCGCCATCATCGAACGGGCTTTTGCCGATTCGGAGACGATTGCTCCAGGAGGCAGCGGTCTTCTGACAGTCGAGCTCGCGGAAGGGTCTCCCGCGGAGAACGTCGAGGTCGAGCCGATCCTTCCGCCGCGGGTGACATCGACGGTTCTTTCACGTCGTCCGGATCTTGAGTTCGCGCTTGCCGCCGCTTCCGATGCGCCGCTCTCCGATCTGTTTCGTCCCGCGTGGTCGGCACTCGGCGGCAACGGCCATGGCCACATCAGGCTGTCGGCCGAAATCGGAGGGCGGACCGTCGTCGGATCGTTCGATCTGGAGGAGCCGTTTTTGGTGTCGCCCGCCCAGTCGCTCGCGCTGATGCCTGAAGCCGTGCTGGTGGCGCTGGATGCCGAGCGGACAGAGTGGCCAATTCAGGCCAGCATCGACGGTGCACAGGCTCCGCTCTCCTTCAAGCGGGTGCCGGGTTGGTCCATGAAGCCGGGCGATCAGGGTTGGACGCTTGAGGCGACCGGACCACTGGTGCCAGGACTCGTGGAGGTGGAGCCGCAGCTCGACGGGCATGGCGCTTTTCAGGTGACGCCGATCGCCTTCCGGCACATCGGGCGCACCGCCTTCCGCCAGCCGGTGTCGCTGAAAATCCTGAGCCTCGACATGAAGCTACCGCTGGGTGCCAAGATCGGTTACGTCGGAGGAGGTGCCGACCGGGTCGGGACATGGCTGTCGCGCATGGGTCTCGATGTTACCGAAATGGATGCCGCGGCGCTTGCCAGCGATCTGTCTCGCTTCACCACGATCGTCGTCGGCATTTTCGCCTTCGGCATCCGCAAGGATCTCGCAGCGGCCACGGCGCGACTGCATCGGTTCGTCGAGGATGGCGGGCACCTCGTGACGCTCTATCATCGTCCAAGCGACGGATGGGACCCGAATGAGACGCCGGTCCGCCGCATCGAGATCGGCAGCCCTTCGCTGCGCTGGCGCGTGACGGATCCGAAGGCGGAAGTGACCGTTCTTGCTCCCGAACATGTTCTGCTGGCCGGACCCAACCGGATCGGGCCGGACGACTGGCATGGCTGGGACAAGGAGCGCGGCCTCTACTTTGCCGCCCGCTTCGATGAGGCTTACGAGCCATTGCTCGCCATGCACGACGTGAATGAGCAGCCGCTCAACGGAGCGCTGATCTCGGCTGCCGTCGGCAAGGGTCGCCATACCCACACCAGCCTCGTGCTGCATCACCAGATGGACAAGCTGGTGCCCGGTGCCTTCAGGCTGATGGCAAATCTCGTGCAACCGGCGTGAGCGCGGCAGCGGCACCCGACGATGGAGAGCAACGGCCCGCAGACGCGCGGATCGCCATCGGCTGGCTGCTGCTCGACATGACGCTCGTCTCCGGCGGTATGACCGCTCTCGTGAAGGCGCAAGGGGCGACCTATCCCGCCTTTCAGCTCGTCTTCATCCGGGCGATGATCGGCCTCGTGTTCATCCTGCCGCTGATCTGGCACCATCGATCCGAGATGCGCCGCGTCCGCCATCCCTGGCGCAACATCTTGCGCATTTCCTGCAATGCGATCGCGCTGACCAGCAATTTCCTCGCGATCACTCTCCTGCCGCTGGCCATGGTCAACGCGGTCGGCTTTTCCCGACCGCTGGTGACCATGGGACTGGCCGTCGCCATGCTGGGCGAGAAGGTCAGCCGCATTCGTTGGGCAGGCGCCGCCATCGCCTTCGTTGGAGTGCTGATCGTCATGGCACCGGGCACCTCGAGCTTTGACGTCAAGATCCTCGTCGTGCTCGTCTCGGTCGTCTTCGGGTCGCTGGCGATCATCCAGACGCGGGCGCTGAGGGACGAGAACACGACCGTCATGATGGTTTTCTACACGGTGGGCCTTGCGGTCATCACCGCAGTCCCGGCTGCCTTCACCTGGCAGCCGGTGATGCCATTCGACTGGTTGCCGTTGCTCGGCATCGGCTTTTTGGCGCAGATCGGCCAGTACTGCTTCCTGCGCGCCTATCGCATTGCCGATGCAAGCGTGCTTGCGCCGATCGGCTATCTGTCGATCGTCTTCGTGACCGCCGTCGGCTACGTTTTCTTCGGCGAGGTGCCCGAACTGCGCGTCGTGTTTGGCGTCGTGGTGATCATTGCCTCCCTCCAGGGCGCGGCGCTTGTCGAACGCCGTCGCGCGCGTCGGGCGCGGTACAGATAAGACTGCCGGAGCCACACCGATCCTGCGCCTGACAATCCCGCCGTGATCGGCTATGGCAGGAGACATCATGTCGACAGGAGGATTGTGGCGGGATGACACAGAGTGATCCGGGCCAGATGCTGGAGCGCAAGCGTGGATCCGGCGTGAAGCTGGTCTATGACCTCCTGCGGGATGAAATCCTCGACCTCAAGCTCGCTCCTGGCAGCGCCGTCGACGAGGTGCAGCTCGCGGCGCGGTTCGGCATGTCGCGGACGCCGATCCGCGAGGCCCTTGTGCGTCTGGCGGGCGAGGGGCTGATCGAGACGCTGCCCAATCGCTCGACGATGGTGTCGAACATCGATTTTCTCGGAATGCCGGCCTATTTTGATGCGCTAGTGCTCATGTACCGCGTCACCACAAGGCTGGCGGCCCAGCATCACATCGCGCAGGATCTGCAGGTCATCCGCTCGCGTCAGGCGGCGTTTACCGCCGCCGTAGAGGCGCAGGACGCGCTGGCGATGATCGCCACCAATGTCGAATTCCATTCCGCCATCGCCGCTGCCGGCCGCAACGCTTACTATGCCGGCTTCTTCGAGCGATTGCTGGGCGAGGGGCGCCGCATGCTGCGCCTCTATTACCAATCTTATGAGGACCGTCTTCCGCCGCGTTTTGTCGAGGAGCACGAGGAGATCATCGCGGCTGTCGAGGCGCGCGATGTCACCCTTGCCGACCGTCTCGGCAAGGCGCATGGCGAACAGATCGTCGAGCAGATCGGCCGTCTGCTGACACGCAATGACCCAAGCGACATCGATCTCTGAAGTCGTTGTATTTTTCTTGTCGACAAAACCGGAAGATCGAGTAGTCTTCCGGTCAAGAGGCCGAGGCGACCGCCGCCCGCCATTCCGTACCCGAGGATCTCGACATGAAAGCAGCGATCTTTTCCGGCGTCGTGCCGGCCCTGATGACCCCGTGCAAGCCGGATCGCACACCGGATTTCGATGCACTGGTGTTGAAGGCCCGGCAGTTGATCGCAAACGGCATGTCGGCCGTTGTCTATTGCGGCTCGATGGGGGACTGGCCGCTGCTCACCGACGCGCAGCGGATGGAAGGCGTCGAGCGGCTTGTCGAAGCCGGCGTGCCGCTCATCGTCGGCACCGGCGCCATTAATTCGGCCTCGGCCGTGGCCCTTGCCGCGCATGCCCAGAAGGTTGGTGCGCAGGGGCTGATGGTCATCCCGCGCGTGTTGTCGCGCGGCTCGGTCATCGCCGCCCAGAAGGCCCACTTCAAGGCGATCCTGTCGGCAGCGCCCGACCTGCCGGCGGTCATCTACAACAGCCCCTATTACGGTTTCGCCACGCGCGCCGACCTGTTCTTTGCGCTGCGCGCCGAGCATCCGAACCTTGTCGGCTTCAAGGAATTCGGCGGTCCGGCAGACATGCGCTACGCGGCGGAAACCATCACCAGCCGCGATGACGACGTTTCGCTGATGATCGGCGTCGATACCGCCGTCTTCCACGGTTTCGTCAACTGCGGCGCCACCGGCGCGATCACCGGCATCGGAAACGTCCTGCCGAAGGAAGTCCTGCACCTCTGCAATCTTGCGCAGGCGGCCGCCACCGGCAATGCCGATGCCCGCATGCGTGCAAAGGAACTGGAAGAAGCGCTCGGCGTGCTGTCTTCCTTCGACGAAGGCCCGGATCTGGTCCTCTATTTCAAGCACATGATGGTGCTGAAGGGCGACCGGGAATACGCGCTGAATTTCTACGAGACCGACGAGCTCAGCGAAAGCCAGCGCGGTTATGTCGAGGCGCAGTTCAAGCTGTTCAACAGCTGGTACGCCGAGTGGAGCCAACTGCCGGGTGCCGTGCAGGATTGCAAAGCCTGATATCCCACAAGCAGAGCCCTCCGACGGAGGGCTTTGCCGCATCAGAACGACGCTGCGCGTGTGTGACGAGATAGGAAGGCACTGAGAAAATGGCACGGTCGGATGTCGTCGTCATCGGGGCAGGGGTGGTTGGCCTTTCGGCGGCCATCGCGGCGCAAATGCGCGGGTTCAGCGTTACCGTAGTTGATCGTGAAGGTCCGGCGGCCGGCGCTTCGGCCGGCAATGCGGGTGCGTTTGCGTTTACCGACATCCTGCCCCTTGCCTCGCCCGGCATCCTCAGGAAGGCACCCAGGTGGCTGCTCGACCCGCTTGGCCCGCTGTCCATCCCGCCGCGTTACGCGCTGCAGATCGCGCCATGGATGTTCCGCTTCTGGCGGGCCTGCTCCCCCTCGCGCGTTGCCCACTCGACGGCGGCCCAGACGTCGTTGATGGATCTGTCACGGGCCGAACTGGAGCCGTTTCTCGCCGAGACCGGCACGCTGCCGATGCTGCGCAAGGATGGCGCCCTGCAGGTCTACGAGAGCAAGGAGGAGTTCGACGCATCTCTTCCGGGGTGGGAGGCGCGCCAGCGACACGGCATTGAATTCCGGCATATGAACGCCGACGGGATGGCGGCAATCCAGCCGGGAATTGCGCCGCGCTTCACCCGAGGGACGTTCACGCCGGGCTGGTTTTCGATCGCCGACCCGAAACTCTACACGCTGGCGCTGGCGGAGCATTTCCGCGCTCGCGGCGGGGTGATCGAGATTGCCGAAATCAGTGCGCTACGGCCGGCAACCGACGGAGCCGATATCGTCTCCACGGATGGACTGGTTCGCAATGCCGCAAGGGTGGTGCTGTCTGCCGGCGCGTTCTCGCACCGTATCGCCCGGACGCTCGGCGACGCCATTCCGCTCGAGACCGAGCGCGGCTACAACACGACACTGCCGCCGGGCGCTTTTGACTTGCGCACGCAGGTGACCTTCGGCGGCCATGGCTTCGTCGTCAGCCGCCTCTCCACCGGCATCCGCGTCGGCGGGGCGGTCGAACTTGGCGGTCTCGATCTGCCGCCGAATTTCGCCCGTTCGCAAGCCATGTTGAAGAAGGCCAAGACGTTTCTGCCCGGCCTTGAGACCACGGGCGGGACGCAGTGGATGGGATTCCGGCCGTCGCTGCCCGACAGCCTGCCGGCCATCGGCCACGCGAGCACGACGCCGAACGTCATCTACGCATTCGGCCATGGCCACCTGGGCCTGACCCAATCGGCGGGAACGGCGCGTATCGTTGCCGACATGCTGAGCGGCCGGCCGGCACCTGTCGATCTGGCGCCGTTTGCGCCAGATCGTTTCCGCTGACCGGCAAGCCGGTTCAGGCGTACGGCAGACCGCCGCCTTCGAGACCCGTAGCAACCACCGAGACGCGGAACCGGCCGTCGAGATTGCGGTCGAAGATCGCGCCGACGACGATGTCGGCTTCATCCTGTACCTCGTCGCGGATGCGGCTTGCCGCCTCGTCGACTTCGAACAGGGTCATGTCGAGGCCGCCGGAGATCGAGATCAGCACGCCGCGCGCGCCATGGACGGAAATATCGTCGAGCAGCGGGTTGGCGATCGCCGCTTCCGCCGCCTTCATCGCCCGGCCTTCGCCGGATGCCTCGCCGGTGCCCATCATCGCGCGTCCCATGCCGCGCATCACTGACTTGACGTCGGCGAAGTCGAGGTTGATCAGGCCTTCCTTGACGATCAGATCGGTGATGCAGCCGACGCCGGCAAACAGCACGCGGTCGGCCGTCATGAAGGCGTCCGAGAAGGTTGTCTTCGCATCGGCGATGCGGAACAGGTTCTGGTTGGGAATGACGATGACCGTGTCGGCGGCCTGACGCAGCGCCTCGATGCCGGCCTCCGCCGTCTTCATGCGACGGTTGCCTTCGAAGGCGAACGGCTTGGTGACAACGCCGACAGTCAAAATGCCGGCGGAGCGTGCGGCCTGGGCAATGACGGGCGCCGCGCCGGTCCCCGTGCCGCCACCCATGCCGGCGGTGACGAAACACATGTGCGAGCCGGCGAGATTGTTCATGATCTCGTCGATCGATTCCTCGGCGGCCGCGCGACCGACATCGGGAAGCGAGCCGGCACCGAGACCTTCGGTGACGTGCGCGCCGAGCTGGATGCGCCGTGAAGCCTTCGATGTCGCAAGCACCTGCGCATCGGTATTTGCCGCGATGAACTCGACGCCCTGCAGATCCTCGGCGATCATGTTGTTGATCGCGTTGCCGCCTCCGCCGCCGACGCCGATGACGGTGATGTGCGGCCGTAGTCCGGAAATGCCGCTCTTGGCGTCGGTCATTGCAGTCTCCTTGTTATGCCCTGGCGCGCTGTCAATCCTGCGAAGCGCGGCGAATCGAGTGGTACACTAGGTGGGCTTCAAGGCACAGCCGGGGCGGCAAAAACTCTGCCTGCGTGACGAAGATCGACTGTGGCGTCAGGTGGCGTGGACGGCCTCCCGCGACAGGTCAGGCGTCGTCGACGGCGACGGAACCTCCGCCATCCGGTTCATGAACTGGAGGGCGGCATGGATCTGCGAGACGACGGCTGCCCCTTCGCCGACGGCGGCTGCCACCCGTTTGGTCGAGTCCGATCGGACGTCGCCGATGGCAAACACGTTCGGCAGGCATGTCTCAAGCGGGAAGGCGGGACGCCCGGGAGCGGACGCCGTCTCGGCGAAGGGTCGCCCGGTCAGGATGAAGCCCTTGTCGTCCGTCTTGGCATGCGGGCGGATCCAGTCAGTGTTCGGGTCGGCACCGATGAACAGGAACATGTGGCGCAGCGGCAGGTGCGTCTCGCTGCCGTTCGTGCGGTCGTGGATCACGGCTCCGGTCAAGCCGTCCTGGCGGTCGCCGTCCAGACGGACGATCTCGCTCCCGACATGCAGTTCGACGTTCGCAAGCGATGCGATGCGCTCGATGAGATAATGGGACATCGTCTCCTCGAGCTTGCGGCGCACCACGAGATGGAGCTTGCTCACCTGCGGTGCAAGAAAGGCCACAGCCTGTCCGGCGGAATTGCCGCCGCCGACCAGCGCGATCTGCTCGCCCTCGCACAGCTTCGCCTCGATCGGCGACGCCCAGTAGGAGATGCCCGAACCCTCGAACTGATGAATGCCGGCAATCGCCGGCCGCCGATAGCGGGCGCCCGAGGCGACAATCACCGTCCGCGCCCGAACCGTGCGGTCGCCTGAGAGCTTCAGCGTCAGAAGTGGAGGCCCTCCAGCATCCGGTGAAGGCGGCACAATGCCTTCTACCGAGACCGGCACGACGAGTTCGGCACCGAACTTGAGGGCCTGGTTGAAGGCCCGTCCAGCGAGCGCCCGTCCGGAAATGCCGGTCGGGAAGCCGAGGTAATTCTCGATCCGAGCGGAAGCGCCCGCCTGCCCACCTGCGGATCGTTCGTCGAGGATGATGACGCTCAGGCCTTCCGAAGCCGCGTAGACGGCGGCGGCGAGCCCGGCCGGTCCGGCTCCGACGATGGCGACGTCGTAGGTGGCGTCGGCCTTCAGATCCGGCGTGATCCCCAGGCAATAGGCGGCTTCCGCATCGGTCGGGTTCTTGATCACGTCGCCGTTGGAGCACACCATCAGCGGCAGGTCGGTCGCCACGATGCCGAGCCGCTCGATCAGCGCGCGACCCTCGTCGTCGGAAGCCGCGTCGAGCGCGATGTACGGATGGCCGTTGCTTCGCAAAAAGCCTTCAAGGCGCGTCAGCGCGGCACTACCCGGCGTGCCGATCAGCACGGATCCCGCGCCGCCCTGATCGATCAAGGCCACACGTCGCAGGATGAACGCCCGCATCATCAGCTCACCGAGTTCCGCCGAGCCAATGATGAGCGCGCGCAAATGGGCGCTGTCGAAGGCAAGCGCCGTGCATCCGTCACTGCCGGCCCGCGCGCCGGCAAGCGCCGGGCGGCCGGAAAGCTGGCTGACCTCGCCGGAAAACTGGCCGATGGCATGCGTGGTGACGGGTGCGGTGCGCGTCATGCCGTCGTGACGAAAGACATCCATCGAACCCTGCACCACCAGCCAGGCCGGAGCGCTCCTGTCGCCAACGTCGAATACCAGTTCTCCCGGCGCGAATTGTCTGGGACCGGCACTCGCGAACCGCGTCGCGATGTCGATCTGGCGTTGGTCGAGCGCCGGATACATCTGGTAGTCGCGTGAGCCGATGTCGGTCATGGTCGCTTCTCCGGGAATGGCGCGAGAGGATGTCTGCAGGTTCAGTGATGTTGCTGGTCAGTAATACCGAGGTATAGGGCCACGCTGCGGCGTCTGGTTGGGAAGATCGACCATCGTCTCGTCGATGAAGCACCAGCCCCAGCCTTCCGACGGATCATAGCCTTCGATGATCGGATGCCGGGTCTGGTGGAAATGGGCTGTGGCGTGTTTGCCGATAGACTGGTCGCAGCATCCCACGTGACCGCATTCGCGGCAGAGGCGCAGGTGGAACCATTCGAGACCGGTCTCGAGGCATTCCTCGCATCCGAGAGTTCGGGGCGTGACGGTGCGGATCGTTCCCTCATGCGTGCAGGCGGACATGCTCATTCTCCCGTTCGGCGTTGCGGAAGTCCACGCAGCGCATCTTCCAGAACCTTGATCAGTCTGTCGAATTCCACCGGCTTGCCGAGAAAGGCGAGTGCGCCGCCGTCCATTGCCGCGGAACGGGTCCGCTCGTCCCGGTAGGATGTCATGAAAATGATCGGCGGTTTTGTCGCCTCACCGTTCAGGATGGCCTGGAGGTCCAGCCCGGTCAATCCAGGCATCTTGACGTCCAGCAGCATGCAGTCGATCGCCCGCCGGTCTTCGTCGGCAAGGAACTCCTCGGCCGAAACGAACAGCCGGCTGTCGTAACCGCACGACTTGATCATATCGTCCAGGGCCTCGCGCATGGCCTGGTCGTCATCGACAATGGCGATGAGGGGAATGGATGACACGGGTATTGGCCTTGCTGTTATCGTTCTATCTGCGGCCGTTATGCGCCTCTGCGCAGGGTCGAAGTATCATACTAGAGTCTAGGTCTTCTCATGTGCAGGGTCGTCAGGCCACCGGAGGGGAGGACGGGTCGAGCAGTTCCACCTTGCGAACCAGGTCCGCAACGGAGCGGGCTTCCATCTTGCGCATGACATTTCCGCGGTGAAGCTTCACGGTGATCTCGCTTATGCCGAGCGCAAAGGCGATCTGCTTGTTCATCAATCCCTTGACCACGGCACCCATGACCTCCCGCTCGCGCGGCGTCAGCGTCGCGGCAAGCACGGCCACGGCATCCGATGCGGCACGATCCTGCCGGTTGCGCGCATCCCTCTCCAGGGCAACCGAGACCGCGTCGAGAATGTCCTGTTCGCGGAACGGCTTCGACAGAAAGTCCACGGCGCCGGCCTTCATCGCCCGCACAGTCATCGGGATATCGCCGAAGCCGGTCATGAAGATGATCGGCATCTTGTTGCCCGTTCGCTCAAGATGATTCTGGAAGTCGAGGCCGCTCAGGCCCGGAAGCCGGACATCGAGAAGGATACAGCCGGGCCGGCCGAGGTCGGCCTTGTCGAGAAACGCCTGGGCGCTCTCGAAGGGCATGACCTCCATCTTCATCGAACTGAAGAGGTCGGTCAGCGCCTCGCGCATCGACTGGTCGTCGTCGACCACATAGACCACCGGTCCGGTCGCTGCGGGCTTTCTTGCGGATTTCGGCTCAGCCACGGGCGGCCTCCTGGGTTGGGATCAGCATGTCGAAGACGGCGCCCCCGTCCTGATGATTGCGTGCCAGCAGCTCGCCGCCGCGGGCTTCCATCGTGCTCCTGCAGATGGACAGGCCCATGCCCATGCCGGTCGGCTTGGTGGTGAAGAACGGCGCGAACAGCTTTGGCATGACATCCTCGCCGATGCCGGGTCCGAAGTCGCGCACGCAGATGCTGATGAAGCCGTCGTCGCGGCGTTGAGTGGAGACCAGCAGCCTGCGATCCGCAATGTCCGTACTGCTCATCGCCTGGATGCCGTTGGTAATGAGGTTGATGAGCACCTGCTGAAGCTCGATGCGGACAGCATCCACCGTATCCGCAGCCTGCGCACAATGCGCCTCGAAGGTCACGCCCTCGCGGTTGAGATCGTGTTCCATGAGGGCCTTCGTCTCGGCAATCAGGTCCGGCAGGTTGACGGGCTCCGGCGCCCGAAGTTCGTGCGAGAGCATGGAGCGGGTGTTGTGAATGATGTCGCTTGCCCTCTGGCTGTCGCGGATCATCCGCTCGGCCGACCGCCGGACGGCCTCGAGATCCGGCGTCTCGCGATTGATCCAGCGCAGCATGGTCTGGGCATTCAACACCAGCGCTGCCAGCGGCTGGTTGAGTTCGTGCGCAAGCGAGGCGGACAGCGCACCGACCGTTGCCGCCCGTGACGCCCGCGTCAGCTCCGCCTGCGCTTCCAGCAGCGCCTTCTGCGTCATTTCCCTCGCGGTGATATCGACCATGCCGACGATGATGCGGTTGAAGGCGGACCGATCTTCCGGAAAGCTCATGCTGATGAGCACCAGGCGCTTCTGGCCGTCGCTGGTGATCAGGTGACCTTTCCCCTCGAAATGGGCGTGTTCCTCGAAGATCGCCGCCAGAAGATCGATGAAGGTCGCGTCGTCCGGCGTCAGGTAGCGCCGCATGGGCAGTTCGCCAAGATCGGCGGTGAGATCGCCGAACAGCGTCCGCGCCGCCTCATTGGCAGCGACCGTTCGGATCAGGTTGATGCAATCCTGTATGACCTCGGGATGCCGCGTCATATGTTGCTTCAGGTGGACGATGCCGCTCGACTTCAGCCGCATCAGCAACGTGCGGACCGCAGAATAATCCCTCTCCCAGAGCGCCACGCGGCTCTCCTCGAAGATCGACCGGTAGCGCCGTTCGCTGTCGCTGAGCGCGGCGTTGGAGGCGAGCAACTCGGTGCGGAACATGTCGTTGCGAAAGATCAGTGCGCGGGTGATGAACAGTGCCGCCAGCGACACGGCCAGACGCAGCAGCGCCGGCAGGTCATAGGCGAGGCCGTGGCCGATCACGTAGGCCGACAGGGTAAGGAGCAGGCATGCAGCCGTGGTCAGCCAGATGCCACGCGTCGTCAAGGCTTCCGCCGACAGCAGCAGCACGATGACGTAAAGCACGGCGATCGCGCTCTCGATGGTGGTGAATGCATCGACCCAGAAGACCGTGGCAGCCAGGATGAATGCCAGCCCTGCGACGGCACGACTGCGTCGCGAGGCGGCGGCCCCGTCGATCCCGGCGGCCGGCTTCAATAAGCGCAGCGGCTTCATTCTTCTGTTCCCCCGTCGACGTGCAGTCCGGTATCCGTCGGATCTTGGCAGAATAAAGCACATGATCCCTGCGGGAACCTATACCAAGGTTTGTGGGGGCTGCCGCCGATCCGCTCGGGCTCATTGCGTGGCGGTTCAGTCGGTACGTTCAAGCCTCACGTCGCATCTGGGAGTAGGCAACCTGTGCTGAAGTATAGCCTCTCATAGACGAGCATTGAATTTTCGCCGTCGTCGCCCGCGCCTAGTTTCATGGGGAAGCCGGAGAGAAGGCGACGCTTGCCGCTGATCGTCCGGAGGATCGACCCGTTCACCCGCCGACCAACAAACGCCGCACCGATCACCAGACCCAACCAGGAGAAACCACAATGGACCGCACAGTCGTCGAAAAGCGCCGCAAGGCTGATCTTGCCACCCCGACCGATCTGGGAGCCAATGCAACGGCGGACATCGCCGGCGCGCTTGCCGCGCTGCTCGCCGATACCTTCGCCCTCTACCTGAAGACGAAGAACTTCCACTGGCACATGAGCGGCAGGCATTTTCGCGATTATCACCTCCTGCTCGATGAACAGGGCGACCAGGTCTTCGCGATGACCGATGCCATCGCCGAGCGCGCCCGCAAGATCGGCGGCACGACGATCCGTTCCATCGGCCACATCAGCCGGCTGCAGCGCCTGCTCGACAACGACGCCGAGTTCGTCACGCCGCGCGACATGCTGGCCGAACTGAAGGACGACAACCGCCAGCTGATCGGCTTCCTGCGCCAGGCCCACGAGGTCTGCGAGGAGCACAACGACGTCGCGACCACCAGCCTCATCGAAGTCTGGATCGACGAAACCGAACGGCGGACCTGGTTCCTCTTCGAAACGCTGCGCGACAGCGAATAGGCGAGGCGATCCTGCGAGGATAGGGAGGCGGAGCCGAACGGCTCCGCTTCCCGTTCGAATGGGTCATCCCACATCGCGGCGTGCCGTTCGATCTGCGACGTCTTGCTAAAACTTGAAGAAACTCGAAGCTGAAGCGCCTTGGGCCGTGATTCAGCGATCGGTAAGCCGCGTATAGGCGCCGAGGATGAAACGCTCAGCCCGCAACAGGTAGGCTTCGAGCATCTGTGCCGCCTCTGCTGCCTTGCCGGCTTCCAGTTCCGCAAGGATCTCGCGGTTCTGGTCGATGAACGGGCCATGCAGAAACTCGGGATCGCGCAAGAGCCCGAAGACCAGCCGCAGTTCGAGGGAGATCTGCGCATAAAAGCCGGAAAGACGAGGACTGTCGGCCAGTTCGACGATGGCTGAATGAAAGGCGATATCGGCGCTGCCGACGCCCAGCCAGTCCTTGGCATCGCGGCGAAGCCTGGCGTCCTCCACGGCGGCGCGCATGCGCGAGACGCCCGGATGCAGCGGATGCGCCTGCGCCAAGGTCGGGCATTCGATGCTGCGTCGCACCCGGTAGATGTCGATGATCGTCGCCATGCTCGGCGTCGAGACGAAGACGCCGCGATTGGCTTCGTAGCGCAGTAGCCCTTCCTTGGTGAGCAGCCGAAACACTTCGCGCAGAGTATTGCGCGACACCTGCAGCTCGTCGCTCAGCGCCTGCTCCGACAAGTGGCTGCCGGGGGTCAGCATGCCGGAAATGACCTTCTCGCGGATCCGCTGGGAAACTGTTTCGGCCAGTGTCTGCACCGGTTCCGAGGCGCGCGACGTACCGGTGCCGCCGGCTTCGCGTCTGCCCGAGGATCTTGCTTCGCCGTCCCGTCCGTTCGCTGCGCCGACCAATCCCGTTCCCCTGTGCGTGACGCGGCAGTCGCCCGCGTCAGATAGCTTGTGCCTCAAGCGGGCGGCAATTGCCACCCGCCCAGTGATTGCGCGGCGCCCTTTTCCGAGTCAGTCTCGCGCTGTGCCCATCTAACGGGCGTTTGCCGAATTGTGGAGCAGAAGCTATAAATTGTTCAACACTATGGACACGATTGTCCGGGTTTGCTAGCTTCACTGACACATTAGAGAATGCTGGTGCAGACATGCGGTCAATCGATCTCAATAGCGATCTGGGCGAGAGCTTCGGACCCTGGAAGATGGGCGACGATGCAGCCATGCTCGATGTCGTCAGCAGCGCCAATGTTGCCTGCGGCTTTCACGCCGGTGATCCGGCAGGCATCCTGAAGACATTGCGGGCGGCCGCCGAACGCGGCGTCGCCGTCGGGGCGCATGTCGGTTATCGCGACCTCGCCGGTTTCGGTCGGCGCAACATGGACCCGAAGAGCGACGAGCTGATCGGCGACGTCATCTATCAGATCGGTGCGCTGCAGGGGCTTGCCAAGGCCGCCGGCACGCGCGTCACCTACGTCAAGCCGCATGGTGCGCTCTACAACACGATCGCCGTCGACACCCGCCAGGCAAGTGACGTGATTACCGCAATCCGCGCCGTCGATCCGTCGCTGGTGCTGATGGCGCTGGCCGGTTCGCAACTGGTCGAGCAGGCGCGCGCCGCAGGCTTGACGGTCGTTGCCGAAGCCTTTGCCGATCGTGCCTATACGGCCGAGGGCCATCTCGTCTCGCGCCGCGAAGAGGGGGCTGTGCTCCACGATCCGGACCTCGTCGCCGCCCGGATGCTGCGCATGGCACGCGATGGCGTCATCGAGGCGATCGACGGCACCCTGACGAAGATCGATGCGCAGTCGATCTGTGTCCATGGCGATAGCCCCGGTGCGGTCGCAATCGCAAAGCGCCTGCGGGCGCTGCTGGAACAGTCCGGTCTGGACATCCGGCCGTTTACCGCGACTCTCTGACGCTCATGCAGGCCATCACCCCCGCTACCACCCGAGACACGTCGATGCGCATCCTGCCGGTGCGCACAGGCATCGTGCTCGTCGAATTGGCGGATCTGGCCGAGGCGCTCGCACTCTACGACGCGTTCGAAAACCACCCGATTGCCGGTATTCGGGAGATCATCCCGGCGGCGCGTACGTTACTGATTTCCTTCGACCCGACAATTCTGTCCGAGGAGGCGCTGGACCGGGCACTCGCAGACCGCGCCGGTGGAGATCGCAAATCGGCCTCCGGGCCGCTGGTCGAGATACCCGTACGCTACGACGGTGAAGACCTCCCCGAAGTCGCAGCCGTGCTGGGATTGACGGCAGATGAGGTTGTCCGCCTTCATTGCGAAAGCGAATTTGTTGCCGCCTTCACCGGTTTTGCGCCGGGCTTCGCCTATCTTTCCGGTGGCGATCCGCGTCTCAGGGTTCCGCGCCGGACATCGCCGCGCATTCAGGTGCCGGCCGGCGCCGTCGGCCTCGCCGGCGAATTCAGCGGCATCTACCCGAAGGCGAGCCCCGGCGGCTGGCAGTTGATCGGCACCACACCGCTCGCCATGTTCGACATCAACCGCGAGCCGGCATCGCTTCTGCAGCCGGGCAGCCGCGTGCGCTTTCGCAATCTATCGGCTGACAAGGCCTACGAGGTCGTCAGCCCGCTCAAGGCGTCAGCGCCGGCAGCTAAGGTCGGCGCCGATCAAGGCGCTGCGGCCATGGAGATCCTCTCCGTCGGCCTGCCGGTCCTGTTCCAGGATCTTGGCCGGTCGGGACAGGCAAGCCAGGGCGTCAGCGTGTCGGGCGCTCTGGATCGCGGCAGTCTGAAGGCTTCCAACCGGTTGGTTGGCAATGTGCTCGATGCCGTTGCGTTGGAAGTCACCCTTGGCGGGTTGCGCTTTCGCATGCACGGGCGCGCCGTCATTGGCGTCACGGGTGCCACGACAACGATCACCGTCACCGGCGCAGACGGCCGACATTTCTCCGCACCGATCAACCAGGCCATTGCGCTTGACGATGGGGATCTCGTCACGCTTTCAAGCCCGGTCGGCGGGATGCGTTCGTATCTCGCGGTGCGCGGTGGTTTCCAGGTTGCGCCGGTGCTTGGCAGTGCCGCGACCGATACTCTGGCACAGATCGGCCCGGCAGCAATTGGCGCAGGCGCGCTGATCAGCATTCGCCGGGCACCCACAGGCTCGATCGTGGCACCCGACATGCTGCCGGCCTTCGACATGCCACGGACGGGTCAGACCGTCATGCTCGACGTCGTGATGGGGCCGCGCACCGACTGGTTCACCGAGCAGGCAGTCGATCGCTTCCTGTCACAGGAATGGTCGGTGACGCCGCAGTCGAGCCGGGTCGGCATTCGTCTTTCCGGCGACGCACTAGAACGGTCGATCACGAGCGAATTGCCGAGCGAGGCGACGGTGCGCGGCGCGCTGCAGGTGCCGGCGAGCGGCCAGCCGGTGCTGTTCCTCGCCGACCACCCGCTGACCGGCGGCTATCCTGTCATCGCCAATGTTGCCGGTCATCATCTCGATCTCGCCGGTCAGGTCCCTGTCGGCGCGACAATCCGTTTCAATGCGATCAGCCGCTTCGCCCCCCGCATCATTCCAGGAAAGCAGACATGAAGAAGGTTCTGATAGCAAACCGCGGCGAGATCGCGGTCAGGATCATCCGGGCCTGCAAGGATTACGGCCTGACCTCGGTCGCCGTCTATGCCGATGCCGATGCCGACGCACTGTTCGTGGCGCAGGCGGACGAAGCCTATGCTTTGAACGGAACGAGCGCCAGGGAGACCTATCTCGACATCGACAAGCTGATCGCCGTCGCAAGACGATCCGGCGCCGATGCTGTCCACCCAGGCTACGGTTTCCTGTCGGAACGCGCGGAGTTCGCAAAGGCCGTGGTCGATGCGGGGCTGATCTGGATCGGGCCTGACAGCCAGGTGATCGAGGCGCTGGGAGACAAGCTGAAGGCGCGCGAGATTGCCCAGAGGGTTGGCGCGCCGCTGGTTGCCGGCAGCGACGGGGCGATCTCTTCCGCTGCTGAGGCTTTGGAATTTGCCCGCACGTTTGGCCTTCCGATCGCCATCAAGGCAGCCCATGGCGGCGGCGGGCGGGGCATGAAGATCGCTCGCCGCCTCGACGAGGTCGAGGAACTTTTCGAATCTGCGACGCGCGAGGCGCTGGCTGCCTTCGGCCGTGGGGAATGTTACGTCGAGCAGTTTCTCGACCGCCCGCGGCACATCGAGGCGCAGGTGCTGGCGGACTGCCTCGGCAATGTTCTGGTCGTGGGCACACGCGATTGCTCGCTGCAGCGGCGCAACCAGAAGCTCGTCGAGGAAGCACCTGCGCCTTTCCTGTCCGACGAACAGCGTCAGACGATCCACCAGGCATCCCGCGATATTTGCGCTGCGGCCGGTTATACCGGTGCCGGTACGGTGGAATTCCTGCTGAGCGCCGACGGCGTGATCTCCTTCCTGGAGGTCAATACGCGGCTGCAGGTGGAGCATCCGGTCACCGAGGAGACGACCGGCCTCGACCTCGTCATCGAACAGTTCCGTATTGCCGAAGGCCTGTCGGTCAGCGTCACGCAGATGCCGGAGCCGCGCGGCCATGCGATCGAGTTCCGCATCAACATGGAAGACCCCGGCCGTGGCTTCCTGCCGTCCTCGGGCGACATCATCACGTTCGCTCCGCCTTCGGGACCGGCTGTACGCCTCGACAGCGGCGTGACCACCGGCTCGGCTATCCCGCCGATGTTCGATTCGCTGGCCGCCAAGCTGATCGTCTGGGGCGCCACCCGCGATCAGGCCATTGCCCGTGCGCGTCGCGCGCTGTCGGAATTTGCGATTGAAGGCGTGCCATCGGTCCTGCCGTTCCACCGGGCAGTGCTGGAGCATGACGATTTCTGCGGCAGCGACTTCCGTGTCCACACCCGCTGGATCGAAACCGATTTTGCCGAGACGCTGGAGGCGGCGGCCCGACCGGCACCGGCCGAGGGCGCCGGCTTGATGCGCGGCTACGTCGAGATCGACGGCAAGCGCGTCGACTTTGGCATTCCGCAGACGTTCCTGCGCCTGATCGGGCAGCTGCCTGGTCAGACGTTGCAGCCGAAGAACACGGACGTCGCGAACGAAGCAGGTTCCGTGCTGGCGCCGGTGCCCGGGATGCTCGTGCAGTGGAATCTCGAAGACGGCGCCACAGTTTCGGAGGGCGACGTTTTGGCGATCATGGATGTGATGAAGATGGAGACGCCCGTGATCGCGCCTTGCTCCGGCATCGTTTCCATCCTCGCTGCCTCGGGCTCCTCCCAGAGGGCCGGCGCCGTCCTTGCCCGGATCAAAAGCCCGCACGGTACGGTTAGAACAGACACAGCGGCAATGCCGAAGCCGGAGACCCAAGCATGAGCAGCCCGATGGACAACCGCCCCGTCAACGGCACGGAGCCGCTTCTGTCGGTCGAAGGCCTGAGCGTCGAGTTCGGCACCAGCCGCGTCGTAGATGATCTGTCATTTTTGGTCGAACCGGGCAAGACGGTCGCGATCGTCGGCGAATCCGGCTCCGGCAAGTCGGTGACCTCGCTGTCGACCATGCGGCTCGCCGACATGATGGGCGCCCGCTACGCGAGCGGACAGATCCGGTTCGGCGGCAGAGACCTGCTGACAACGTCGCAGAAGGAAATGCGCTCGGTGCGCGGCAAGGAGATCGCGATGATCTTCCAGGAGCCGATGACCTCGCTCAACCCGGTCTTCACCATCGGCGACCAGATCTGCGAAGTTCTGATGCTGCACGAGAAGATGAACAAGTCCGCAGCGACAGCTGAAGCCGGACGGCTGCTCGACATGGTGCGGCTGCCGGATTCCTCCGAACTTCTGACCCGCTATCCGCACCAGCTGTCCGGCGGCATGCGGCAGCGGGTGATGATCGCCATGGCGCTTGCCTGCCGGCCAAAGCTGCTGATCGCCGACGAGCCGACGACGGCGCTCGACGTGACGATCCAGGCGCAGATCCTCACCATCATGCGCGACCTGCAGAAGACGCTCGGCATGGGCATGATCTTCATCACCCACGACATGGGCGTGGTCGCGGAAATGGCCGACGACGTGGTCGTCATGTGGAAGGGCAAGAAAGTTGAAGACGGTCCGGTCCGCGACATCTTCGCCAATCCGCAGCATCCCTACACGCGCGCCTTGCTGTCGGCTGTTCCGAAACTCGGCAGCATGACCGGCGAGGCGTTTCCCAAGCGCCTCCCGCTGACCGTGCTCGAAAACGGCCAGCCGGTAACGGTCGGCGAGGAGCGGGTGCAGGACACCGTGAAGTCCGGTGCCACACCGCTGCTGTCGGTGAAGGATCTGTATGTCCGCTTCGACATCAAGAAGAACCTGTTCGGAAAGGCGACCCATCGGCTCAGTGCCGTCCAGAAGGTCAGCTTCGACATTCATCCGGGTGAAACGCTGGCGCTGGTCGGCGAGAGCGGCTCCGGCAAGTCGACGATCGGCCGGACGATCCAGCAGCTGCAGTCGGCGATGTCCGGCGATATCGCCTTCAATGGCCGCAGCTTCTCGTCGATGTCCGCTGCCGAGCGGTTCCGGATGCGCCAGGAAGTCCAGTACATCTTCCAGGATCCGTTCGCGTCGCTCGATCCGCGCAAGACCGTCGGATTTTCGATCGCCGAACCGATCAACACCCACAGCCTGATCTCCGACGCAAAGGCCGTCCGCCGCCGCGTCGATGAACTGCTGGAGCGTGTCGGGCTGACCTCCGACGTCGCGACGCGTTATCCGCACGAGTTTTCCGGCGGCCAGCGGCAGCGCGTCTGCATCGCAAGGGCTCTGGCGTCGGATCCGAAGCTGATCATTGCCGATGAGGCGCTGTCGGCGCTCGACGTGTCGATCCAGGCCCAGATCATCAATCTGTTCATGGACCTGCAGGCGGAGCGTGGGCTCGCCTACCTGTTCATCAGCCACGACATGGCGGTGGTCGAGAAGATGAGCCACCGCGTCGCCGTGCTCTTTCTCGGTCAGATCATGGAACTCGGGACGCGCCGGCAGGTCTTCGAAACGCCTGCCCATGATTACACGCGCCGGCTTCTGTCGGCAGTGCCGGTCGCCGATCCGACTGTTGCTCGCCAGTCCGAGATGATCGAGGGCGAGATCCCCAATCCGGTCCGCCGCGTCGGCGACGAGCCAGCCATTCTCGTGCACGAGGAAATCAATCCAGGCCACTTCGTTGCGAAGAGCGCCTGAAAACCAGCGAAAAAATCGCATCTATCTGAAGAGGAACAGGTCAATGACAAGAATCACAAGGGGACTGAACGCGACGCTGATGGCGCTTGCTCTTTCGGGCGCAGCCTTCACGTCGGCTCCGGCATTCGCTGCCGGCAAGATGACGATTTCCAGCCCGCAGGATCCGGGCAGCTGGGATCCGATCGACACCTTCCTGGTCCAGTGGGCCGCCGTCGCCACCAATATCTTCGACGGCCTGACCTATCGCGGCCCCGACCTGAAGCTGGTGCCGGGCCTTGCCGAGAGCTGGGAAGAACTGGACGAAGGCAAGCGCATCCGCTTCAAGCTGCGCCAGAACGTCAAGTTCCACAACGGCGAGCCCTTCAACGCGGCTGCCGTCAAGTTCACCTTCGAGCGCCTGCTCGGCGAACAGGGTGCCAAGGGTCCGCAGCGCTCCAACTATATCGCCATCGAGAGCGTCGAGGTTATCGACGACTACACGGTCGACCTGAAGCTGAAGGCGCCGGATCCGGTCCTGCTGACCAAGCTTGCCGGCTACGGCGGGATGATCGTGCCGCCGAAGTACATCCAGGAAAAGGGCGAGGACAACTTCAACCTAAACCCGGTCGGCACCGGCCCGTTCAAGTTCGTGTCCTACGCGCCTAAGGTGAACATCAAGCTTGAGGCCAACGCCGACTACTTCGAAGGCGCGCCGAAGCTTTCCGAACTCGAATACCGCTTCATCGCCGAGCCGGCGACCGCGGTTGCCGAACTGCAGGCCGGCCGTGTCGATCTGGTCATCCCGCCGACCATCCCGATCGGCATGCTGCCGGTGATCCAGGGCGACAGCAAGCTGGAGATCCTCAGCGTTCCCGGCCCGACCGTGGATGCCCTGCGCTTCAACACCCGCGATGGCGTGACAGCCGATCCGAAGGTGCGCAAGGCGATCATCATGGCAGTCGACCGCGCCACGATCGTCCAGTCGATCCTCGCCGGCCAGGCCTCGGAGATCACCAGCTTCCAGAGCGCCCTGTCGTTCGGCTACGATGCCGACCTGAAGGCAATCCCCTTTGATCCGGAAGGCGCCAAGAAGCTGCTCGCGGAAGCCGGCGTCAAGGCTGGCACGACGCTGCAGATCGACATCCGCGGCAATGACGCGACGATGAACGAAGTGGCGCAGGTGATCTCCAGCTACCTGTCGATGGTCGGCATCACCGCCACCATCAAGCCCTACGAGACCAACGTTCTGCTGAACGACATCATCCCGCAGGGCAAGACCGGCGCGATGTTCCAGCAGAAGTGGGGCGGCTGGACCTTCGACTACGACAACACGGCGTATTCGATGTACCACTCGGGCGAAAAGTGGAACCCCTACGACAAGGACGAGACGCTCGACAAGCTGCTGGAATCGCAGCGTCCGCTGACGGATCGCGCCGAGCGCGAGAAGATCCTCAAGCAGGTCGCCGCCTATGCGTCGGAACGGGCTCTCGAACTGCCGCTCTACAACACCAACGCCATCTTCGGCATCAACAAGCGGGTCAAGGGCTTCATCGCGCCCCCTGACAACCGCATGAAGCTGACGAACGTCACCGTAGAGTAAGCATCATGCAACGGTGCCGCCCGCCCGCCGGGCGGCACCCGATCACCTCAAGGACAGACAAGTGGCCGGTTTTCTCATCAAGCGACTGCTCCAGGCGATCTTCGTCGTCATCGCCATCACGCTCATCGTGTCGTTCGCCATCCGCCTGACGGGCGACCCTGCGGTCACCATGTTCCAGGGCGGCGGCTCGATGACGGAGGACGATCTGGCGCGCATCCGGGCAGCGCTCGGCACCGACCAGCCGTTCATCGTCCAGTACTGGAACTTCCTCAAGGGACTGGTCGTCTTCGATTTCGGCCGCAGCTTTTCGGGCGGGACGCCGGTCTCGCTTCTGATCAAGAGCGCGCTTCCCGCAACCCTGGTCCTCGCCTTCATCTCGATGGTCGTCTCGATTGTCCTGTCGATCCCGCTCGGCATCAAGGCGGCGACATCGCGCGGCAAGGCTGCCGATCAGATCATCCGCATCTTTTCGCTCATCGGCCTGTCGTTTCCGAATTTCTGGCTCGCCACCATGCTGGTGCTGCTGCTCGCCATCACCCTCGGCTGGTTGCCGCCGAGCGGCATGTCGGGCATTGCAAGCTATGTCATGCCGGCAATCACCATGGGCGTCATTCTGACCGCCACCAATGTGCGGCTGGTGCGCACTGCGATGCTGGAAACCTTGCAGTCGCAATACATCATGGTGGCGCGCGCCAAGGGCCTCAGCGAGAGCAAGGTCCTCTACAAGCATGCGCTGCGCAACTGCGCCATCCCGCTGATCACCTATTTCGGCCTGCAGTTCGGTGGCCTGCTCGGCGGCATCGTTGTCGTCGAGAGGGTCTTCAACTGGCCGGGCATGGGGACGCTTGCCTTCGATGCCGTCGGTGCCCGGGATTTTCCGGTGCTCCAAGCCGTCATCACCGTGCTGTCGCTGATGATCGTCGGCATCAACCTCCTGGTCGATATCGCCTACGGGCTTGTCGACCCGCGCATCCGGACGGAGTAACCGACGATGGCCACCAAGACCTCTCGCCTGTCGCGCTTCGCGAGCCTCGAATTCGTCCTCGGCGCAACACTGACCGTCGTCATCTGCCTTGCAGTGCTGCTCTCCGACGTCCTGTTTCCGGGCGGCGCCGACAAGATCAATCTGATGGCGCGTTTGGTGAAGCCGTTCACCAACCCGGCTTTCCCGTTCGGCACCGATCCGCTCGGCCGCGACGTGCTGGCGCGCGTCGTCGCCGGCGGCAAGATCTCGCTGCTGGTCGGCTTCACCTCGGTTATCGGCGCCGTCGTCTTCGGCGTCGCGATGGGTCTGATCGCCGGCTACTACCGCGGCTTCTGGGACATGCTGGTCATGCGGTTTGCCGATCTGCAGCTCGCCATGCCGTTCATCCTGCTGGCGATCACCTTCATCGCCATCGTGGGCGGCAGCCTGACCAACACCATCATCCTGCTGATCGTCTCGCAGTGGGTGCAGTATGCGCGGCTGGTACGCGGCTCGGTGCTGACGCTGCGCGAACGGGAATTCATCCTCTCGGCGCGGGCGATCGGGGTAAAGGACTGGCGCATCATCCTCCAGCACCTGCTGCCGAACCTCATCGGACCGGTGATCGTGCTGATGACGCTGAACGTCGCCAACAACATTCTGCTCGAAAGCAGCCTGACCTTCCTCGGCCTCGGCGTCGATCCGACCATCCCGAGCTGGGGCGGCATGCTGGCCGACGGCCGGACCTACCTGCAGACGGCCTGGTGGGTCAGCGTCTTTCCGGGACTTGCCATCCTGTTGACGGTCCTCGGCCTGAACCTGCTCGGTGACTGGCTGCGCGACAGCCTCGATCCGACCGGCAGAACATCAAGGTAATCCAACATGAGCATGATCTTCGAACAGTCCTTCGCGCGCAGCCTCGATGCGCTCGTCGCGCAAGCCGTTCCCGGGCAGCCGTTCGAGGCCTGGACCTTCGACGACACACGCAGCCGGCGCGATGCGGAACGGCGCCTGAAGGAAAAGGGCGTCGAGGCGCGAATTCGCAGCGCCTACAAGCCGCTGCTCTTCGTGTTCCTCGAGGATATCGATCTTTCCGGTGTCGAGCGCATCGAGATCCGCTACCCGGTCCATGCAAACGCGCCGGCCAACCGTTTCCGTCTCGAAGCCTATCCGCTGGCAGCCATGGTCGGCGACGCGACGATCGACTTCGTGGCTCGCGAGGACGATGGCTTCTTCTACGAGGTGGTGCTGACCCGCGCCGGACAGACCGAGACGCTGCAGGTGATGGCGCCGAACCGTGTGCACGTCGATGCGGTCGGCGAAACGAATGTCTCGCCAACCGGCTGGATTCGCCACGCAGGTGAACCGACCGGTCAGCGTCTGGAAACCGATTACGAACAGCTGTTCGGTGCGGCGATCGATGCGGTCGCGGCGCATGACTGGGGTGCGGAAGAACCGTATTTCGAGGAACTCAACATTCGCGCGGCCTATCCGGCCGCAGATGAGCCGCTGCCGGTTGGCGACGAGGTGGTCAGTCTTCGCGAGGCGCTGCACGAGGATTTCTACTTCTCGCTGCTGGAGTTCTTCCAGAAGAAGTCTGGCCGTCCGCTCGGTGACAGGGGCCTGAAGCCTGGGCAGATCGTCCCGGAGATCGTCAGCAGTCAGGGCGAGATCTCGATCCGCATTGAAACCCGCGCGCTGACCACCGGCTTCCTCGATGGTCGCGACCAGGCGATCGACACTGCCAGCGAACCACTGGCGGCGGGCCAGGTGGCGCAACTCCTGACTGACATCGGTGGTAAGGAATTCCAGGCGCGCTCGCGCTCCGGCCGTCAGCTTTCAGCGCGCTATGTTGCCGGCAGCGATGCGGCGGTCATGATCAGCGGCGGCCAGCATCCGAACGAGACGACGGGAATCGTCGGAGCACTTCGCGCGGCGCGGACGCTGTCGAAGCGCGAAGGTGCGCATTTCACCATCTCGCCGCTCGAGAACCCGGACGGCTACGCGATCCATCAGCGGCTTCGCGCCGACAATCCACGCCACATGCACCACGCTGCCCGCTACACGGCGCTGGGTGACGATCTCGAATACCGGACAGCCGAGAATTCCGGCCGCCATCTGAACGAGAAGGAAATCCGCTTCAAGGCGCAGGATCTGAGTGGCGCGCAACTGCACGTCAACCTGCACGGCTATCCGTCGCACGAATGGACTCGGCCGCTGTCGGGCTACGTGCCGCGCAATTTCGCGATGTGGACCCTGCCAAAGGGTTTCTTCCTGATCGTCCGGCATCATCAGGGCTGGACGGAGCAGGCGGAAAGCCTGCTCGACAAGGTGACACGTCACCTGAGCGCCATCCCGGCCCTCCTGGACTACAACAACCGGCAGATCGCGCTCTACGAGATCCATGCCGGCGAGACGGGGTTCCGCATCATCAACGGCTTCCCCTGCCTGTCCTCCGTCGACGACCGGCACACCGTGCCGATGACCCTGATAACCGAATATCCCGATGAGACGATCTACGGGGACGACTTCGTCACCGGTCACACGGCGCAGATGGAAACCGTTCTCTCTGCCTATGCGGCCTGGCAGGAACTGGTCGGCGACACGGTCGCCTGAACTCTTCCTGCTGCTGTAGCGGCCCCGATTGCACTTGAGCCGCTTCTGCCGATAGCCTAGGAGCGTTGGCAGGAGCGGGCGGTTATCGAAGTGGCGGGGACGATGAATATCAAGCAGCTGGAAGTGTTGCGCACGCTTCTCTCGACCGGTTCGACGATTGCCACCGCCAAGGCCATGGGGCTCAGCCAGTCGGGGGTAAGCCGGCTGCTTGCCCAGTTGGAGACCGATCTCGCGTTGACGCTGTTTGCCCGCGAAAAGGGTCGGCTCATCCCCACGCCCGAGGCAGCACTTCTCGCCAGCGATGCGGAAAACGTGCTGCTCGCCGTCGACCGGATGTCGGGCCACGCAGAGGATCTACGCAACGGGGCCGCCGGCCCCGAGATCGTCCGGATCGGTCTGCCGAGCAGCATGTGGGAGAACTTTGCGCCGGGCATGCTGGTGGAATACGTTCGGGACTTCCCCGGCGTCAGGATCGAGACCTTCTTCGAGACGACCACGGCGATCAACAGGCTTGTGGAAGAGCGGGTGATCGACATCGGCTTCCTGCGCATGGAGGGTGAAACCGGCCCCGGCATCGCGGTCGAGAAGGTGGCAAGTGGTGTCAGCGTCTGCGTCGTGCCACAGGATCACCCACTTGCCGAGCTGGAGGAAATCTCGGCGAAGAACCTGCGCAACGTGCCGCTGATCCTCATTGGCCGCCAGCGCCCCAACCGCATGTCCCTCGACCAGACCTTCAAGCGAGCCGGCGTCAAGCAGATGGTCAAGATCGAGACTCATACCAACAGCTCGGCCTGTTCCTACGTCGCTCACGGGCTGGGGGTGACGATTATCAGCAGCTTCTATGCCAACCTCTACCGTCACCTGCCGGTTGTCCAGCGGCCGTTCGCGCCCAGCGCGACGCAGGAGTTCGGGCTGGCGCGCGCCGCCGGCGTGCCGCTGTCGATTGCTGCGCAGGCCTTGAGCAACGCGCTGAAGCGCCAGATCCAACTGTCCCAGAAGGCTTTGTAATTCAACGCTCTACCTTTGCTGCGCAGCGCCAAGAACGAGTTCGTTCTGCTCCCAAAGCTGCATAAACCTATGAAGTTCATCATAGTGTTGCGCGATTATGATCGTCTTGTCATAGTCAAAGACAATGAAACCGATGGTGGCCGGAGGGAAAGCCGGACGCCAATCGTGGGGAAACAATGCTGAGATTCATCCTGAGCCGTCTCCTGATGGCGCTTCCAACGATCGTGCTCGTCTCCGTGACGGTCTTCGCACTGATCCGCTTCATTCCGGGCGATCCCGCAGCGCTGATGCTCGGCGACATGGCTCAGCCCGACCAGATCGCCGCCATGCGCACCGAGCTTGGCCTCGACAAGTCGATGCCGCAGCAGTTCATTATCTGGGCCGGCAGCGTGCTGCAGGGCGATTTCGGCCATTCCATCGTCAACGGCGATGCGGTCCTGCCGCTGGTCGTGTCGCGCTTCATGATCAGCGCCGAGATCGTCGTCGTCGCCGTCATCCTGGCGAGCCTGATTGCGGTGCCGGCGGGGGTGATCGCGGCCTGGCGGCAGAACAGCCTGACTGACCTGGCGCTGGTCGGAACCGCGACCGTGCTGCTGTCGATCCCGACCTTCTGGCTCGGTCTCCTGCTTCTTCTGTTTTTCGGCCTCGAACTCGGCTGGTTGCCGGTGCTCGGCTACGTCTCGATCGGTACCAACGTCGTCGGCGGTCTGCTGTACCTGGTGCTGCCGGTCATGACGCTTGTCATCCATGAGATGGGCGTGCTGATCCGCATGGCGCGCGCCTCGACGCTCGAAGTGCTACGCCTCGACTATATCACCCACGCCCGTGCCAAGGGTCTGTCGGAAAGTGCGGTTCTCTGGCGGCACGCGTTCAAGAACGCCTTCGGCCCGACCTGGACGATGATCGGCCTGATCCTCGGCAACCTGCTCGGCGGCATCGCCGTCATCGAGACGGTGTTCACCATTCCCGGCCTCGGTCGGCTGATGGTCGACAGCATCTTTGCCCGCGACTATCCGGTCATCCAGGGCTGCCTGCTGTTCGTGTCGCTCTCCTATGTGCTGGTCAACCTCGTCGTCGACCTGCTCTATCCTCTCTTCGATCCGCGGGTGGTCGCCGAATGAAAAAGCTCACCCTCAACGGCCTCATCGGCGGTGTCCTCATTGCCGTCCTCCTCATCACAGCAGGCATCGGCCTCTTCTGGACGCCGTTCGATCCCATGAAGCTGTCGTTCACCGCCAGGCTTGCGGCTCCAGGCGCGGATCATCTGCTCGGTACCGACGAGTTCGGCCGCGACGTGCTGAGCCGCCTGATGCTCGGCGCGCGCGCCAGCGTCTGGATCGGCTTCCTGACGGTCAGCTTCGCGACCATCTGCGGCACGCTGATCGGACTGGTCAGCGGCTATGCGCGCGGCTGGGTGGATGGCGTCATCATGGCGGTCAACAACGCGCTCCTGGCGTTCCCCGGCATTCTGCTGGCACTCGGCCTGCTCGCCGTCTTCGGCGCCAACCAGTACGGCATCATCTTTGCGCTCGGCATCGCCTACACGCCATCGATGGCGCGTGTCGTGCGCGGCGCCGTGCTGTCGCTGCGCGAACGCGAGTTCATCGAAGCCTCGCGGGTCATGGGCAACAGCGAGCTCTACACGATGTTCCGCCATGTGCTGCCGAACTGCCTGGCACCGATCACCGTGCTCGCCACCTCGATGTTCGGCTGGGCGATCCTGTCGGAAAGCGCCTTGTCCTTCCTCGGCCTCGGCGTGCCGCCACCGGCACCCACCTGGGGCAACATGCTGGCCGCCGGCCGGCCGTTCATCCAGCAGGCCGTCTGGCTTGGCCTGTTCCCCGGCCTCTGCATCGCGCTGACGCTGCTCGGCATCAATCTTTTGGGCGACGCGCTCCGCGACAAGCTCGATCCCCGCATGCGAGGTTTGAAATGACGACGGACACATTGCTCAGCGTCCGCGGCCTCACGCTCGAGGTTGCCCGGACCGGCCACACGGTGGTCAACGACATCTCCTTTGACATCGCAGCCGGCGAGATCTTCGGCATCGTCGGGGAAAGTGGCTCCGGCAAGACACTGGCGACGCGGGCGATCATCTCGCTGCTGCCGCCGGCAATCCGGGTGACCGGAGGAGAAGTCGCCTACAAGGGGCGCAACGTCCTCAAGATGAACGACAACGAACTGCGTCGCCTTCGCGGCGCAGAAGTCGGCGTCGTTTTTCAGGAGCCGATGACCTCGCTCAACCCGTCGATGACGATCGGCCGGCAGCTGGAGGAGGGCCTCGTCCTCCACACCAAGCTCACGCCCGACGAGCGCCGCGAGCGAATCCTCGACATGTTGCGTCGCGTCGGCATCCGCGATCCGGAAGGCGCGCTGTCGGCCTATCCGCATGAATTTTCGGGCGGCATGCGCCAGCGCATCATGCTGGCCTCCGTCATGCTCCTGAAGCCGGCGCTGCTGATCGCCGACGAGCCGACGACGGCACTCGATGCCGTCATCCAGCGCGACGTCATGGAACTGATGGTCGAGCTGACGCGGGCCGAAGGCACCGCAGTCCTGCTGATCAGTCACGATTTGCCGATGGTGGCCCGCTACACCAGCCGCATCGTCGTCATGGAAAAAGGCGTCATCGTCGAGCACGGTCGCACCGAAGACCTGCTGGAGGCACCGCAGCATCCCTATACGAAAAAGCTGCTCTCCTCGCTGCCCTATCGTGGCGAACCGCGCCCCGTCGATACGACGAAAGCCCCGATGGTGTCTGCCCGCAACATCGTCGTCGATTATCCCGGACGCAAGTCGCTCTTGAAGAAGGCGGACGCCAAGCGGGCGCTGCACGGCGTCAGCATTGATATCCACGAAGGCGAAGTGGTGGCGCTGGTCGGCGGCTCCGGCTCCGGCAAGACGACGCTCGGTCGGACGATCGCAGGGCTGGTGAAGGAGACAGGTGGCGAAATCCTCTTCCAGGGCCGGGCGCGCGACGCCGATTGGCAGGACTACCGCCTGAACTGCCAGATGGTATTCCAGGATCCCTATTCGTCGCTCGATCCCCGGATGACCATCCTCTCGCTTGTCGAGGAGGCGCTGCGCCTGGTGCCGGATCTCGATGGCGCCGCCAAGCGCAAGCGGGCGCTGGAAACGCTGGAGGAGGTCGGCCTCGGTGTCGACTATGCCAGCCGCTATCCGCACGAACTGTCCGGTGGCCAGCGTCAGCGCGTGGCGATTGCCCGCGCCATTGCCCGCCGCCCGCGCTTCCTGATCGCCGACGAGCCGGTTTCGGCATTGGACGTGACGGTGAGGGCGCAGGTGCTCGACCTCTTCTCCGATCTGCAGAAGCGCTACGGCTTCTCCTGCCTGTTCATCAGCCATGACCTCGGCGTCGTCGAACAGGTCGCCGATCGCGTCGTGGTCATGCAGGACGGGCGGATCATCGAAGAGGGGGACCGGGACACGATCTTCGACAATCCCGCCCACGCCTATACGCGCCGGCTTCTGTCGGCGATCCCGGCTCTCGACCACAACGCGACCGGTGGCGTCACGCTCAAGTGGCGCCTCGAAGCCGATGCATAACAGGACGACGACAATGACGACTTCCGACACGCTGAACGCGATCTGCGATGCGCAGCCCTTCGTGACCCGCTTCATGGTTCGCAACCTGGTGACCGGCCAAGAGATCGAACGCGGCGCGCATGAGGAGACGCCTTCGGGCAGCACCCGCAAGACGTCGATCATGATGGCGCTCCTGAAGGCGGCAACCGAAGGACGCGTGGATCTCGACGAACCGATCACCTATGAGAAGCGGCTTGCCGAGGAAGTGGCGAGCGGCATGCTGCGCTACCTGACGCCGGGCCTCGTCATCTCACTGCGCGATGCCGTTTCCGGAATGATGGTGCTGAGCGACAACGTCTGCACCAAGATGGTGCTGGAGCGGCTGACGCTTGCCGAAGTCGACGGCTACTGCAAAGACCTGGGCATGGTGAACACGCATCACCGCTTCCTTATTCCGCCGTTGGCACTCCCCGCCGACCATGCACTGACGACGGTGACGACCACCTCGGCCGCCGATCAGGTGCTGCTGCTGCAGACGATCCTCGATGCCCAGACCTCGGTCGAGGCGCAGCAGAAGCTTGGATGCCGGGAAGACCTTTGCCATTGGGCGATGCAGACGCTGAAGAACCAGGTCCTGCGCTACGGGATCCGCTCCCGCCTGCCGTTCGAGACGCTCGTCGCCAGCAAGAGCGGTCGCGGCAAGCGCGGGCGGATGGACGCCGGCATCGTCTACCGCAACAAGGCGCCGCTGTTCATCATCACCGCCTACACCGATCAGGTGCCGCAGGCGATGCCCGACGGCACGCCGGGCTACACGGTGGCGCTCGAAACCATGGGCCGACTGGCGCAGGCCTGCTGGCAAGATTTCCAGGCATAGAAATCCACACACAATAAACGACAGCAAAGAGGGTAGAACAATGAAAAAGCTTCTTCTGGCAGGCGCGGCCTTACTCGCCTTCACCAACGTCGCGGGTGCCCGCGACATCACCATCGCCCAGAGCTCCGATCTGCGCAGCGCCAATCCCGGCGTCAACCGTGACGGCAATACCGACGGCGTGATCCTGCACATGGTCGAAGGCCTCGTCGGCTACAACAACAGCGGCGAAGTGAAGCCACTGCTTGCCAAGAGCTTCGAGGCGTCGGCGGATGGCCTGACCTATACGTTCAAGCTGCGCACTGACGTGAAATTCCACAACGGCAAACCGCTGACGGCTGAAGACGTCGTGTGGAACTGGACGCGCTACCTGAAGCCGGAAACCAAGTGGACCTGCCTTTCCGACTTCGCTGCCGGCGGCGCCGCGCATGTCACTGGCGTCAAGGCGACCGATGCATCGACGGTCGAGATCACTCTCGAGAAGCCGTCGGCCGTCTTCCTCGGCCTGATGTCGCGTCCGGAATGCGGCTATACCGGCATTATCTCGCCGGAATCCGTCGGCGCCGATGGTGCCTTCGTCAAGCCGATCGGCACCGGCCCGTTCCAGTGGGACGAATGGAAGAAGGGCGAGTACATCCACCTCGCGAAGTTCGCCGACTACGTCTCCCCGGCGAATGACGGCAAGCCGGACGGCATGGTCGGCTCGAAACGGCCGCTTGCCGACGGCGTCAAGTTCATGATCATCCCGGATGCATCGACGGTGAAGGCGGGACTGGAATCGGGCGTCCTCGACACGGCGGAAATCTCGCCGGATCTCATCCCCGAGTTCAAGTCGAGCGACAAGATGCAGCTCATCGTGTCGCGCAACAACGGCAAGAACCTGTTCTATATCCAGACCCGCGACAAGGTGCTCGGCAATCCGGGCGTGCGGCGTGCCATGGCCATGGCGCTGGATCTGGAGCAGCTCGTTGCGGCCGCCTCGAATGGGACGGGCGAAGCCAACGGTTCTATGGTCTCGCAGGACTCTGTCTATTTCAGCGAGACGCAGAAGAAGCGTCCGGCCTACGACATCGAAGCGGCCAAGAAGGAACTGGCGGCGGCCGGCTACAAGGGCGAGCCGATCTCGATCATCGCCAACAAGCGCGGCAACGTGCCGAGCTTCCCGGCCGCAGTGATGGCGCAGGCGATGATGCAGCAGGCCGGTCTCAACGTGCAGATCGAAGTGCTCGATTACGCGACGCAGGTCGATCGTCGCCGCTCCGGCAACTACCAGGTGATCTCGCAGTCGGTCGCGCCGCGTCTCGACCCGGCCCTGATGTACAGCTTCTACGTCGGCGACAAGGACAAGAACGCCTCGCTGATGTGGGATGATCCGAAGGCGGTCGAGCTGATGAAATCGGCATATGTCGAGGCAGACCAGGCCAAGCGCCAGAAGATCTTCGATGAGTTCCACGAGCTGATGCAGAAGGAAATGCCCGGCATTTTCCTCTACGACATGGTTGATGTCTGGGGTGCCAGCAAGAAGCTCAAGGGCATGCCGGTATGGCAGTCCAATGCGCGGCTCTGGGAAGTTTCGGTCGACGAATAGCGTCCGAGGCTGCGCCGGGCCGGCTGTCCGGCGCAGCACCTGTCTCTCACCTGATCTGAACGGACCGGCGGCCAGCCGCCGGCGATCTTCTGCGTCCTGTCGTTGGGCGCGCACGGAATGCGAGGACTACCTATGAACCATGATGCCGTAAGCGCGGTCGCCGCCACCATCGACCAGATGAAGCCGGACTTTACCAGGCTCAGCGACCGGATCTGGGACTTCGCCGAACTGAAGTTCGAGGAGCGGCAGTCTTCGGATCTTCTGGCGACGGCTCTGGAGGAAAACGGCTTTTCCGTAGAGCGCGGCGTTGCCGGCATGAAGACGGCATTTATCGGCGAGTCCGGTAGCGGCAAGCCGGTGATCGCCTTCCTCGGCGAGTTCGATGCACTGGCGGGCATGAGCCAGGCTTCCGACGTCGCCCGGCCGCAAGCGGTCAGCCCCGGTGCGACCGGCCATGGCTGTGGCCATAATCTCCTGGGCGTCGGCTCGCTGATGGCAGCGATCGCCGTTGCCCGTCATCTCAAGGAAAACGGGCTGCCCGGCACTGTGCGCTATTATGGCTGCCCCGGCGAGGAAGGCGGCTCCGGCAAGACGTTCATGGTGCGCGCCGGCCTGTTCGCCGATGTCGACACGGCACTGACATGGCATCCGGCGCCGTTCAACGGCGTGCGCTCCACCAATAATCTCGCGGTTCTCGAGTACTTCTACCGGTTCAAGGGCATGGCTGCACATGCCTCGAACGCCGCTCACCTCGGACGCTCGGCACTCGACGCGGTCGAACTGATGAATGTCGGCGTCAACTTCCTGCGCGAACACATGCCGCAGGACTGCCGGGTGCATTACGCCATTACAGACGCCGGCGGCCGCGCCGCCAATGTGGTCCAGGCAAACGCCGAAGTGCTTTACCTGATCCGCGCCCCGGAAATGCCGCAGGCGCTGGAACTGGCGGCACGGGTGGAGAAGGTGGCGCGCGGTGCGGCGATGATGACCGAGACCGATGTCGAGATCGTCTTCGACACGGCCTCCACCAACCTGTTGCCGAACATCACGCTCGAGACGGCGATGCACGAGAACATGGTGGCACTCGGCCCGATCGCCTTCGACGAGGCGGATCTCGCCTTCGCCAAGTCGATCCAGGACACCTTCACCGACGAAGCGATCAAGAGCAGCATCCGGCTCTACCAGATCAAGAAGGACGTCTTCTCCAACAGCAAGGTGGATGGCTCGACGCCGCTGCATCTCGGACTGCGGGATTTCGAGGGACAGTCGCACTTTCGCGCCGGCTCGACGGATGTTGGCGATGTCAGCTGGGTGACGCCGACCGCGCAGTGCTGGACACCGACCTGGGCGATCGGCACCAATCCGCATACCTGGCAGGTGGTGGCGCAGGGCAAGAGCCCGGCCGCCCACAAGGCCATGGCGCATGCAGCGAAGACACTCGCGGCAACCGGTCTCTCGCTGCTGACGTCGCCCGATCTGCTGGCTGCCGCGAAGGCGGAGTGGGCGGAAAAGACCGACGGCAAGCCGTATGTCTGCCCGATCCCGGCAGACGTGATGCCGGACCAGTTCCGCCACGCGGATTGATGTGGAGGCTCCGCGGCGGGGGCCAACCTCGCGCGGAGCCGAAGGAAAATCCGTTGCGGGAGATGGTGTCTTAGTTGCGCGAGGTCGCAGGGCCCGGTTCGCGCACGACACCATTGCCGGGAGACCCTGCCGGTGCCGGATCAGTCTTGCCGCCCGAGCCAAAAAGGCTCCATCCGACGATCGAAACGAGGCAGACCACAGCGGCAGCCAGAGCCCAGGCAGATCGTGCGTAGCCGGACCGGTCAGAGGCGCGACTTTGGCCGTCATACTCGGTCGCAGTGTCGGTCGCGCCCTGGGTATCTTTGTCCGGTTCCGTCATGATGCACCTCCGCTGCTTGAACCCCTTGGATGACCGTTAGGTTCCGCTTCCAAAGGCAGGCTTGGCCATGCCCTCTCGTCCGAGCACGACGATAAGGAACTTAATGACCCCGATGATCTTCTAGCACTGGAACGGGGCCGACAGGGCCTCCACCCGGTGACAGGAGCCGAGGATCATCATGGCTGGCGAGAAGCTTTCGACCTATCGCAAGAAGCGGGATTTCGAGAAGACGCAGGAACCGAGCGGCGAGGCCAAGGTCAAGGCTTCCAACCGTCGCCGCTTCGTCATCCAGAAGCACGATGCCACCCGGCTCCATTACGATCTGCGGCTCGAACTGGATGGCGTCTTCAAATCCTGGGCGGTGACCAAGGGACCGTCGCTCGATCCCCACGACAAGCGGCTGGCCGTCGAGGTTGAGGATCACCCACTCGATTACGGCGACTTCGAAGGCACGATCCCGAAGGGTCAGTATGGCGGCGGGACCGTCATGCTCTGGGACCGCGGCTACTGGGAGCCGGAGGGCAAAAGGAGCCCGGAGGAGGCGTTGGCCAAGGGCGACTTCAAGTTCATCCTCGAGGGTGACCGCCTGCAGGGCGGTTTCGTGCTGGTGCGGATGCGCAACGATCGCGACGGCGGAAAGCGGACCAACTGGCTGCTGATCAAGCACCACGACGAGACATCGGTCGATGAGAATGGTGCGGCGATCCTCGAGGACAATATGACCTCGGTCGCTTCGGGTCGGACGATGGAGATGATCGCCGCCGGCAAGGGGCGAAAGCCGAAACCGTTTATGATCGAAAACGGCGCGGTGGATGCCGATGCCGTGTGGGACAGCAATCATGGCCTTGCGGCCGAAGAGCGAGAGGCAGCCGAGCGCGAAGCGCCGGCAGAAGCAAAAGCCAAAACCTCAAAGACAGGCAAGCGTAGGGCAGCTCCGACGAAGACGGCTGAGATCCCGGACTTCATCCCTCCGCAGCTGTGCAAGACGCTGGAGCGCCCGCCGGCCAGCGAGAACTGGTTGCACGAGATCAAGTTCGATGGCTACCGGATCCAGATGCGGGTGATCGGCGGTGAGGCAACGCTGAAGACGCGAAAGGGCCTCGACTGGACCGCCAAATATCCGGAGATCGCAAAGGCCGCCGCGACGCTGCCGGAATGCATCGTCGATGGCGAGATCTGCGCGCTCGACGACCACGGAGCTCCGGATTTTGCAGCGCTTCAGGCGGCCCTGTCCGAGCGAACGACGGAAAACCTCGTGTTCTTCGCGTTCGACCTGCTCTACGACGGCGCCGAAGATCTTCGTGCACTGCCGCTTGTTGAGCGCAAGGAGCGCCTGCAGCGTCTGTTGGGCGACGCTACCGACGATCCGCGCATGCGCTATGTCGAACACTTCGAGACAGGCGGGGATGCCGTGCTGAAATCGGCATGCCGGCTGTCGCTGGAGGGGATCGTCTCGAAGCAGGCTGACGCTCCCTACCAGTCGGGTCGGTCGGAAAGCTGGGCTAAATCGAAGTGCCGGGCAGGCCACGAAGTCGTCATCGGCGCCTATGCCACGACAAACGGAAAGTTCCGTTCGCTGCTGGTCGGCGTGCATCGCGGCGAGCACTTCGTCTATGTGGGGCGGGTCGGCACCGGCTACGGCGCAAAGACGGTGGCGACGCTGTTGCCGAAGCTGAAGGCGATGGAGGCGACCAAGTCGCCGTTCACCGGGATCGGTGCGCCGAAGAAGAGCGCAGATGTGGTCTGGCTGAAGCCGGAACTGGTTGCCGAGATCGAATTCGCCGGCTGGACCGGAGACGGCCAGGTGCGCCAGGCGGCGTTCAAGGGGCTGCGGGAAGACAAGCCGGCCGATGAGGTGGAGGCCGACAGACCGGCGCCGCCCGCAAGCGCGGACGTTGCCGATCCGGAAACCGGCGAGGCCCCAAGCCCGAAGCCGAAGCCGGAGGCTCGCCCCGCGCGGCGCAAGGGCGCCAAGGCCGAGGTCATGGGCGTGATGATCTCCAACCCCGACAAGCCGCTGTGGCCGGACGCCGGCGACGGGGAGCCCGTTACCAAGGAGGACCTGGCACGCTATCACCAAGCGGTGGGGTCGTGGCTGATCGATCACATCAAAGGTCGTCCCTGTTCGATCATCCGGGCGCCGGATGGCATCGGCGGCGAGCAGTTCTTCCAGCGCCACGCGATGCAGGGCACATCGAACCTCCTCGAACTGGTGACGGTGTTCGGCGACAAGAAGCCGTATCTGCAGGTCGATCGCATAGAGGGCCTGGCGGCGATCGCGCAAATCGGCGGCATCGAGCTCCACCCCTGGAACTGCCAGCCGGGTGCGCCGGAAGTTCCAGGCCGGCTGGTGTTCGATCTAGATCCCGGTCCGGACGTGCCATTTTCCGCGGTTGTCGAGGCAGCCCGGGAAATGCGCGATCGGCTTGATGATCTCGGGCTCATCAGCTTCTGCAAGACCACTGGCGGCAAGGGGCTGCACGTGGTGACGCCGCTTTCGGCCACCAAGGGCAAGCCGCTGGCCTGGCCCGAGGCGAAAGCGTTTGCACACGACGTCTGCCAGCAGATGGCTCAGGACGATCCGGACCGCTACTTGATCAAGATGACCAAAAGCCTGCGCAACGGCCGGATCTTCCTCGACTATCTGCGCAACGACCGCATGGCGACCGCCGTTGCGCCGCTGTCGCCGCGCGCACGCGACGGGGCGACCGTGTCGATGCCGCTGACGTGGAGCCAGGTGAAGTCCGACCTCGATCCGAAGCGGTTCACAGTGCGGACCGTGCCGCAGCTGCTCGCCAAGTCGATTGCGTGGCAGGATTACGCTGAGGGCTATCGTCCGCTGGATCAGGCGATCAAGAGACTGGCCAAGACAGCAAGGGCGGCCTGAGGGATAGGTCTGGTGGGCACAGACACAGACGTTGCACTATGGAAATGGCTGGTTCGGGCGCTGGGTCTTGTGCTGCTTGCGCTTGGCGTCGCCATCCTGCTGTGGCCCGACCTCGCGGCGCCGCTTTTTGCTGCAACTCCGTCACAAGGGAGCGAGCGGACCTATCTGCGAGCGATAGCCCTGCGCGATGTGGCGATCGGCCTGTGGCTGATGGTCGGGGCGGCGATCTCGGTACGGGCCACGGCCGTGTCGCTTGCTGCCGTCGCCGTCATTCCGTTCGGTGATCTCCTGCTGGTCGCGCTGAACCACGGGTCGTTCATCGTCTTCCTGCCGCATGTCGTCAGTCTCATCGCGACCCTCGGGCTCGCATTGTGGGGCAGACGTCTCGCCGAGCGTTGAGATGGTCATCGAAGCTTAGACGGATGTCTGGCGCAGGAACCGCAGCGCGAGTGCTGCCCCATCCATCGATATGGTATGGCCGACGCCGGGGAGGATGTTCAGCTGAGTACTGAACCCCGCCGCCTGCAGCTGGCGTTCCGCAACGACTGACGCGGCGGAAGGGATCGTCCGGTCTTCCTTGCCGTGCACGAGAAGGATAGGCGTGTCGACGCTTGCCTGGGAGATCGCGACCGGCGGAAGCAGTCCGGCGAAGGAGACGACGGCGCCCGGTTGCCAACGGCCCGAGGCGACTGCGTCGAGCGCCATGATCGAGCCCTGCGATACGCCGACGAACGCGAAACGGTCGGCCGCGCCATCGAAGCCTTGCCTGTCCAGAAGCTCCGCGATCAGCGCGTCGAAACGGTCCCGGACGATCTTGATCCGATCAGGCTGGAATTCGCGGCCGTTAACGCCGAACCATTGATGGCCGGTGCCGCGCGGATGCGGGAACGGTGCGTCGGGTGCCAGAAAGTGGGCATGCGGGAGTTCCTGTCGCCAGGCGGTGGCAAGCGGCAACAGCGTCGCGCCGGTTCCACCGATACCATGGAGGAGGATCACGAGGAGCCGCGATGGCAATGGCGGAGCTTTCAAATGGGGTTATCGTTTACCTGCAGCGGGCGCTCCGCCATGTCGGCAGGCGCCCGCCAAAGATCCGCACCGGTATGTGTCAGTGTCCCGGCTATCTCCCTGGTCACATTGCCTTGGCGGTGCTGTCCATCCAGGCGCGGTGACGCTGCTCGTCGTGCAGCGCCTTTTCAAAGAATGCTTTCGACTTCGGGATCGCATCCTGGTGCTGCGAGGCCCGCTCGTAGGCGGTCACGGTGTCATCCTCGTTGGTCTTCATCGCCTTGAGGATCGCCGCATCGCCCAGCATGTCCGCCAGCGCAATCTTGCCGGTCGTCAGCATCTGCTTCATGTCGCCTTCGGTCGGCGCTTCGGCTCCGAGCTCGCGGGCCATCTCGTTCAGCACGTCGAGGTGCTGGAGATGATCCTGTCGGAACGCTGCGATCTGGCTGCTCAGCTGTTTGTCGTCCAGTCGCTCGATGCAGGACTCGTAAGCGGCGATGGCGTCGCGCTCCAGATAGATCAGGTTGGTGACAAGCTTCTCGATGCTGGATTCGTTTCCGACCATGGTGACCATCAGGTTCTCCGTCTGTTGTTCTCGGGAGACAGAGAAACCTGCATGATCGGCGGATGTTCCCGGCCGCCGGGCCGGGCGACATAGGCTCAGCGCTCGCGCATCGCCTCCTGCGCCTTGTTGAACGGCTTGATCAGGTAGTCGAGCACGGTCTTCTCGCCGGTCTGGATGTCGACGGTTGCGATCATGCCAGGCGCGATCGGAAAGCGCCGACCCGCCTTGTTCACCAGCGCATCGCTCTCGCTTTCGACGAAGACGCGGTAGTAGTGGTTCTTCGGATCCGCTTCGTCGAGAATGGTGTCCGGCGAGATCGTCGTCACCTTGCCTTCCAGTGCCCCGTAGACAGCATAGTCGTAGGCGGTGATCTTCACGGTCGCGTTCTGGTCGGGATGGATGAAGGCGATGTCGCGCGGCGAGATGCGCGCCTCGATCAGCAGCTGGTCTCCGAGCGGGATGATATCCATCAGCTTGCCGTTCGGCGGCACCACCCCGCCAATGGTCGATACTTCGATGTTCTTGACGATGCCGCGCACCGGCGAGCGGATCGTCAGACGCGCCAGGCTGTCGTTCCGGCCGTCGATGACCGAGCTGAGCGAAGCGATGTCGGCATTGGCCTTGGCCAGCTCCTCCCGCGCCTGCACAAGATACTGCGCCGTCGTCTCGACCTTCTTCAGCTCAAGCTCGGCAAGCTCACGCTTCAGCCGGATCACTTCGACGGAGCTGGCAGCACCGATGTCCGACAGGCTCTGGTTTACCTCGAGTTCCTCCCGGACAAGTCCGGTCGATGTGGCGATCCACGACAGGGTCTCGTCGAGGTTGCGTCTGCGGGCCTCGAACAGCTGCGTCTCGCTGGCGATAAGGTCGGGGAAGGCATCGAGTTCGGCGGGGAACCTCAACGGCTGCTGATTGACCTCGGCAGTCAGCCGGGCCGCGCTGGCGAGCGACGCACGATACTTGGCGGTCGACTCGCCGACGTTCGAAGCGGTCATCGTCGGGTCGAGCTGCGCCAGCAACTGGCCCGCCTCGACGACCTCGTTCTCGCGCACGTGCATGGCCGAGATGATGCCGCCTTCCAGCGACTGGACGATCTGCTCCTTGCGGATCGGCACGACGCGTCCGGAGCCGGTCGAGACCTCGTCAAGAACAGCGAAATACGCCCACAGCAGTCCCACCACGACAAACAGGGCCAGCAGCTTGACGACCGTTACGGCGCGCGACAGCCGCACCTGATCATCGCCGCCGTAGAGCCAGTCGTCGCCCCTGGATGCGTCTGCAAAGATCGTCATGATGCTGTCGCCTTGTTCCGGGATGCCGCCGGCTTTCGGACTTTCGCCGGTTTGATCGTGTCGGTGTTCGCAGCCGATGTCTTACTTGCGGCAAGCACCTCCTTGGCCGCTTCCGTCGCGGATGTGCCGCGCAGTTTCGCCAGGGCCTCGGCCTTCGGAGCGTCGAGAATGATACGGCCGGCGTCCAGCGCCACGACCCGCTCGACGAGGTCGAGCATGCGCATGCGATGGGTGGCGACAATGACTGTCTTTCCCTTGCTCCAGGCGGCGAACCTGCTGATGAACAGCCGCTCGGTCGCCTCGTCCATCGAGGCCGTCGGCTCGTCGAGAAGGACGATGTTGGGATCGCGGATGATCAGCCGCGACAGCAGCAAGGCCTGCTGCTGCCCGCCGGAGAGACCGCGACCGCCTTCCTCGATCATGTGGTCGAGGCCGTTCGGAAGCTGTCGGATGAATTCGTCCGCCCCGGTGATCGACAGAGCCTCAAGCAATGCCGACTGCGGCGCATCCTGTGCGCCGAGCAGGACGTTCTCGCGGATGGTCCCGTAGAACAGTCGCGACTGCTGCATGACGATGCCGATATCCCGGCGCAGATCCTCTGGGTCAATGTGGGCGATCGACAGATGATCGACCAGCGCCTCTCCCGATGCCGGTTCGATCATCCCGGAGAGCGCCATCAGCAGCGTCGACTTCCCCGCGCCGTTCTTGCCGAGCAGGGCGATCTTCTGGCCGGGTTCGACGGTGAAGCTGTTGAGCACCAGTGCGGGACGACCTGTCGCCTCCCCATGATGGAAGGCCGTGGCCCGGAACTGGTAATGGCCGGACAGCCCGCTGACCGAGATCCGACGCTCGGCGTCCGGATGATCCGTCGGCAGCTTCATGATGCTGTCGAGGCTTTTCAGACCCAGCTTGGCGTGCTGGTAGCGGCTGAGGATTTGCGCCATCTGGGCCATCGGCGCGATCATGCGCGAGCCGAGGATGGAGCAGGCGACGAGTGCGCCTGTCGTCAGGTCGCCGGCCATGACCATTGGCGCGCCACAGAAGACGATCACCGCAAAGACGCTCGTCTGGACGGAGTGCGACCAGCTCGACAGGCTGTTGGTGAGAGTGCGCAACTTCATGTTGGCATCGGCGCTGGCCGCGTTGAAGTGGTTCCAGCGCTGCTGGAAGACCGGCTCTGCCTGTAGCGCCTTGATATCCTCGAAGCCCTGAACCGACTCCACGAGCATGGCGTTGCGCAGCGCGGACTCCTTCATGGCCAGCCCGGCAATCCTTTTCAGCTTCCGCTGGGCAAGCAGGCCAGGCGCGACGAGCAGGACGAGCGCCACCGCCGGGATGATGACCAGGATGCCGCCGATATACCAGAACAACACCAGGAAGATCAGGAAGAACGGCAGGTCGGCGACGGCCGAGACAGTCGTCGAGGTCAAGAGATCGCGGACCTGCTCCAGATCGCGCAGCTGCGAGATGAAGGTGCCGGTGGCCTTCGGCCGGTGCTGGTTCTTGACCCGCAAGGCATGGCCGAAGACGCGGTCGGAGACCTTGATGTCGGCGCGCTTGCCGACGACGTCGATGATTGCCGTGCGCACCCGACGCATGAAGAAGTCGAAGACGACCGCCAGCATGACGCCGCTGAACAGGACGGTGAGCGTCGTGACCGATTGTGCCGGCACGGCGCGATCATAGACCTGCATCGAGAAGATGACGCCGGCGAGCGACAGGAGGTTGGCCACCAGCGTTGCCACGAGTACATAGCCATAGGGTCGCAGGTCCCGCAGAACCAGCTGCCGGAACCATCCGTCCTTTTCCACCGCCAGCGCCGGGTCTAGGCGGCCGTCGCTGCCCTCGCGCGCATCGCGGGCGACCATGAGGTAGACGATACGGTCACGCAGGTCGGAGCGGGCGACGCGCGTCCACTGGCCGTTGTCGCCGCCGAAGATCAGCCGCACATGGTCTTCGTCGGCCGACACGATGAGAGCGACTGCACCGTCCGACAGCTGGACCAACATCGGCAGCCGCCGGCTGCTGATGTTTGCCGCTGACGGCTCCACGGCCCGGATGTCGATGCCGAACCGGCGGGCAAGCCGCTCGATGCGCTGGATCGGCGGGACGTCCTCTTCGGCGATGGCGAAATACGAGGCCGCGAACTTCGAATGCGGAATGCCGAGACGCTGTGCCAGGCATCCAAGCACTTCGACCCAGGCGTCGGCTGGAATGCTCGCTGCAGTCTTGCCGTTCACGTCGGCTGGCATCGTCTGATCCATGATGTGTCATTCCCCGCGAAGGATCCGGCAGAGAGCGGCTCTGCGCGGAGGAGTGGCTGCCGGCAGGAGGCCGGCAGCCGATTGTCAGACGACCGGCAGATGGTTCTGGTCGTCCTGGTGGTGGAGCGGCTGGAACGGATCGATCGGTGCCGGGTCCGGAAGCTCTGTCGGCTGGACGGTCGGCACATCCGCCGAGGCGAGTTCCGGCGTTTCGGCCGGTGCTTCGCCATGGTTGTCGAGGCTGTCGAGCCCGGACAGATCGATCTCCATGGAATCGCTTCCGGAGAGGTCGAAGGTGAGCGCCTCGACACCGGATCCGTCCGTACTGGTTCCGTCTGCCACGACCACATCTGCTCCGAAGCCGTCCGCACCAGTTCCGTCAGCAGTCGAGCCGTCTCCACCGTCGCCTACGGCGTCGAGGGAGAAGGTCCGCGCATGCATCGCCAGCGTGTCATGGCTGTCGTCCGCGCTGAGTGCCGCGCTGGCGTCGTCACCGGACATGTCCAGGGCGATGGCATCGCTGAGGAACAGGGACGCGGTGACAGTGGCGACCGGCGGCACGCCCGGGTGGTCCAGCGTTAGCGTCAACGTACCGGTGTCGGTCGATCCGTCGGCCGTGGTAATCCGGTAGTTGAAGACGTCCTGAGCACCATCCGACCCGGTGAAGGGCGAGTTTGCGGCGTAGCTGTAGGTGCCGTTCGGATTGATGGTCAGCGTCCCGTAGAGGCCGTTGACCTGACTTCCCGCGCCGACAGCCTGACCGTTCACTGCCGAGACGACGGTGCCGACCGGGCTGATGTCGTCCGTCAGTACATTGCCGCCCACCGTACCGTTGACGTTGCGGTAGTTGTTGATGACATCGGACGTCGTGCTGACGCTGAGGCCGCCGAGCAGCGACAGGTTGAGCAGGCCGCCGTTGTTACCGAGCACCACGTAATAGGTGCCGCCACCTTCGAAACGAGGCAGCGTGACGACATTGGCATCCCAGTTCGCGCCGAGAATGCCGCCTGAGCCGACAAGCCAGTTGTCCAGACCGTAGACGCGGGTTGCCGTGGTCGCACCCGCCTCGGCCCGGTAGACCTGCAGGTCGAAGTTGACGTCGCTGAACAATCCAAGGTTCAACAGACCGAAGCCCGATCCGTCGAGACTGATCTGACGCGTTGTGTTCTCCTGAACAGCGAAGGTCAGGGCGCTGTTGTTGCTCAGTACGCCGACATCGATGGCACTGCCGACCAGCGCGAGGTTGAGAAGGCCACCAACCCGCCCCGTCTGCAGAGCCGGGCTTGATGACGTCGGCGTGACCGACAGGCCGACTGTGTTGGTGTTGTTCACCGCATCGAGGTTGAAGACCGTCAGCGGACCGAGTGCTGTCGCGGCGGGATTGCCGGCAACGTCAGTCTGGCGCACCTGCACGGCACCGGCCGCATAGGTGTTCACAGGCAGGACAAAGCTGTTTCCGGTGCCAAGGCTCCAGGTGGTGCCGCCATTGACGGTGTATTCCCAGGTGGTTCCCTGGATGCCGCTGACGGCAACCGTGCCGTTGCTGGTGAACCCGTCGCCGATCGCACCGGTATCGGAGGCAAGGCCGATGACCGGAGCGGGCGGCGGGGTGGTGTCGACCGTCAGCTGACCGAGCGAGCCCGCGGCACCGCGGGTGCCGTCGGTATCCACCTGCCGCACCTGCACTGCGCCGTCGGCATAGGTGCCTTGGGCGAGAGCAAAGCTGGCGCCGGTTCCGGCCGTCCAGGTGACGCCCCGGTCGAGGCTGTATTCAAATCCCGCGCCGGCTTCGAGGCCACCGACCAGGATGGTGCCGTTGTTGGTGATCCCATCGCCGACCACGCCGCTGTCGGCCGCGATCCGGAGCTCGGGGGCGATTGCGGGGAAGTCTAGGGTTACCGTGAGGGCCGAGGTGTTCGTCGAGCCATCCGGCGACCGGATCGTATAGGTGAAGACGTCCTGGGCACCATCCGTACCGGTGAACGGCGAGAAGGCCGTATAGGTGTAGGTGCCGTCCGGATTGATCGCCAGCGATCCGTAGAGACCGTCGATCTGGGTTCCGGCAGCGACCGTCGTGCCGTTGATGCTGCTGACGGTGGTTCCCGTCGGCACCGTATCGTTGGCAAGGACGTTGCCGCTCGTGCCGCCGCTTCCATTCCTATAGTCGGTGATGACATCGGAGACGGTATTGAGCGTCAGGCTCTGGAGCAGCGAAAGGTTGAGCAAGCCACCGTCATTGGCGACCACGACATAATAGGTGCCGCCGCCCTCGAACTGCGGAAGCACCAGCGGGTCCGCATTCCAGGTCGGGTTGATCAGGCTGCCGGGTTGGAGCCAGTTCTCCCGCTCGAAGACCAGCGTTGCCGTCGTGCTGCCCGGTTCGGCGCGGTAGACCTGCAAATCAAAGCTCACGTCGCCGAGCAGCGACAGGTTGAGGAGCGCCGTACCGGTTCCGTCGATGGTGACCTGACGGATGGTGTTGTCCGGAATGGCGAAGGTGAAGGCGCTGTTGTTGCTGATGAGCCCGACGTCCACCGCGCTGCCCAGCAATCCGAGGTTCAGCAACCCACCGACAGCGCCGGTTGCAGGAGGCACGTTCGAGGTCGTCGGCGTGACGGTGAGGGCGACGGTTGTCGGGTCGCCGACTGCATCGAGCTGGAAGACCTCCACAGGTCCGAGCGCCGCCGTTCCGAGGTTCCCGGCAAGATCGGCCTGGCGCACCTGGACGGCACCGCTGGCATAGATGCCCGGCGGCAGTTCGAAGCTGTTGCCGGTGCCGGTAATCCAGGTCGCGCCGTTGTTGATGCTGTACTGCCAGCTCTGTCCGGGCTCGATATTGCTGACCAGCACTGTCCCGTCGGTGGTGAGGTTGTCGGCCGGATTGCCGGTGTTGGCTTCGAGAGCCAGGGTCGGGCTGGGTGCCGTTGTATCGACGACGGTCGCACCGAGCGAAGCCGGCGCGCCTGTATTACCGGCGAGATCCGTCTGTCGCACCTGAACGGCGCCGGCGGCATAGGTGCCGGCCGGCAGAACGAAGCTGGTGCCGGTGCCGGGGAGCCAGGTCGTACCGCCATTGGTGCTGTACTCGAAGGTGGCACCCGTTTCCAGCGCGCCGACGAGGATCGTGCCCTGGTTGGTGACGCCGTCACCCACGATGTTGCTGTCGGCCGCCAATTGGGCGGTCGGTGCAAGCGGCGCGGCCGTGTCGACGGTGGCGTTCGCGACCCCCGGTGCGGAGATGTTGCCGGCCGGATCGGTCAATGTGGCGGTGACGACGAGCGGCAGTCCATTGGCCGGCGCAGCAACCGTGGAGATGACCTGACCCGCAGTAATGTCGGCTTGGCTGAGCGTCTGAACATTGCCGTTGATCGACAGCCGATCTCCGGCGGTTGCACCGGATCCGGCAAGACTGACGGTAACGGCGACCCGACCGTTGACGATCTCGCCGCTGCCGATGAGGCCATCGCCGTTGCCGATGGTCACGGCTGGCGCGGCTGGTCCCGATGTATCCACCAGGGCATTGGCTGTCGCGGGCAGGGAGGTGTTGCCGGCAGGATCGGACAGCGTCGCGGTAACGTTGAGCGGCAAGCCGTTGGCCGGTGCTGCGACCGTGTTGATGACCTGGCCGGCGGTGATGTCTGCCTGGGTGAGGGTTTGCGTGGCTCCGTTGATTGTCAGGCGGTCGCCTGCGACCGCACCGGTTCCGGCAAGGTTGACGGTTACGGTGACGAGACCATTGGCGATCTCGCCGCTGCCGATTAGGCCATCGCCGTTGCCGATGACAACGCCCGGCGTGCCCGGTCCCGACGTGTCGACGGTGGCGCTGGCGGCTCCCGGCAGGGAGGCGTTCCCTGCGGCATCTGTCAGTGTCGCGGTGACGGCGAGAGGCAGGCCATTGGCGGGCGCTGTGATCGTCTCGACGACCTGTCCTGCCGCGATGTCTGCCTGGCTGAGCGTTCGGATGTTGCCGTTGATCGACAAGCGATCTCCGGCTGCCGCGCCTGTGCCGGCGAGGCTGACAGCGACGCTGACGAGACCATTGACGATCTCGCCGCTGCCGATGAGGCCGTCGCCGTTGCCGATGGTAACGCCTGGCGCGCCGGGTGCGGTGATGTCGACGATGCCACTTGCGGTGCCGGGGAGGGAGCTGTTGCCGGCCGGATCGATGAGCGTGGCGGTGACGGCGAGCGGCTGGCCATTGGCCGGCGCAGTAACTGTATCGGTCACCTGTCCTGCGGTGATGTCGGCCTGCGTCAGGGTGCGAACGGAGCCGTTGATCGACAGGCGATCTCCGGCGGCCGCGCCTGTGCCGGCGAGGCTGACCCTCACGGTGACGAGACCATTGACGATTTCGCCGCTGCCAATGAGCCCGTCGCCGTTGCCGATGATCACTCCGGGTGCGCCTGGCGCCGTCAGGTCGACGATGGCGCTGACAGTCTGCGGAGCCGAGCTGTTGCCGGCCGGATCGGTCAGCGAAGTGGTGACCGTCAGCGGCTGACCGTTGGCCGGTGCGGCGACCGTCTCGACAACCTGGCCGGCGGTGATGTCGGCCTGGGTGAGGGTGCGCGTGCTGCCATTGATCGTCAGGCGGTCGCCGACAGCCGCGCCGGTGCCGGCGAGGCTGACATTGACGCTGACAAGGCCGTTGACGATCTCCCCGCTGCCGATCAGGCCGTCGCCGTTCCCAAGCGTTGCAACCGGAGCCCCGGGTGCGGAGATGTCGACAATGGCGCTGGCTGTCGCGGTCGTGGAGCCGTTTCCGGCTGCGTCCGTCAGCAATGCGGTGACCGCAAGCGTCTGGCCGTTGGCGGGCGCTGCGAGTGTCTCGACAACCTGGCCGGCATTGATTTCGGCCTGGGTCAGGGTCCGCAGGGCGCCGTTGATGGACAGGCGATCGCCGACAGCGGCACCGGTGCCGGCAAGGCTGACGGTGATGCTGACGAGGCCGTTGACGATCTCGCCGCTGCCGATGAGGCCATCACCATTGCCGATCGTAACGCCCGGCGTGCCCGGTGCCGTGATGTCGACGATAGCGTTGGCCGTGGCGGGGGTGGAGGCATTTCCGGCTGGATCGGTGAGGGTGCTCGTGACGCTGAGCGGCTGACCGTTCGCTGGCGCTGCGACCGTCTCCACCACCTGACCGGCGGTGATGTCGGCCTGGGTCAGTGTGCGGGTGCTGCCGTTGATCGAGAGACGATCGCCGGCTGCGGCACCGGCTCCGGCGAGGTTGACCGTGACGGTCACGAGGCCGTTGACGATCTCGCCGCTGCCGATGAGGCCGTCGCCATTGCCGATCGTGATGCCCGGTGCGGTCGGACCGGAGGTGTCGACGGTCGCCGTGATAGTCTGCGGGACGGTCGTATTGCCGGCCGTATCGCTCAGCGAGGTGGTGACGCTGAGGGTCTGGCCGCTGGCGGGTGCCGGGATGGTATCGATGACCTGACCGGCGGTGATGTCGGCCTGCGTCAGCGTACGGGCGACACCGTTGATCGACAGGCTGTCGCCCGCAACTGCGCCGGTGCCTGCGAGGCTGACCGTGACCGTGACCAGACCATTGATGATCTCGCCGTTGCCGATCAGACCATCGCCATTGCCGAGCGTGGCGATAGGGGTTCCCGGCGCCGCGGTGTCGACAATAGCGCTGGCCGTCTGCGGCGCGGACGCGTTGCCTGCCGTATCGGTAAGGGTGGCGCTGACCGTCAGTTGCTGGCCGTTTGGCGGAGCGGCAACGGTTTCGGTCACCCGGCCCGCCGTGATATCGGCCTGGCTGAGCGTATGGAAGCTGCCGTTGATCGACAGGCGATCGCCGGCGGCCGCACCAGTGCCGGCAAGGCTGACGGTGACGGTGACGAGGCCGTTGACGATCTCGCTCGTGCCGATGAGGCCGTCGCCATTGCCGATCGTAATGCCCGGCGTGCCGGGTGCCCCTGTGTCGACAGTTGCCGTGACGGTCTGCGGGACGGACGTATTGCCCGCCGGATCCGACAGCGAGGTCGTGACGCTGAGTGCCTGCCCGTTGGCAGGTGCCGGGATGGTATCGGTGACCTGGCCCGCGGCGATGTCGGCCTGGCTCAGCGTGCGGGCGACACCGTTGATCGACAGGCTGTCGCCTGCAACTGCGCCGGTACCGGCGAGGCTGACGGTGACGGTGACGAGGCCATTGACGATCTCGCTTGTGCCGATGAGCGCATCGCCGTTGCCAAGAGTGGCAACCGGCGTGCCCGGAGCGGCAGTGTCGACAACAGCCGTGACCGTCTGCGGTGCAGACGTGTTGCCGGCGGTATCGGTAAGCGTCGCATTGACCGTCAACGACTGGCCGTTGGCGGGTGCTGTGATCGTCTCGACAACCTGGCCAGCAGTGATGTCGGCCTGGCTTAGTGTATGGAAGCTGCCGTTGATCGACAGCCGATCGCCGGCGGCCGCGCCGGTTCCGGCAAGGCTGACGGTGACGGTGACGAGGCCGTTGACGATCTCGCCTGCGCCGATGAGGCCGTCACCATTGCCGAGCGTCACGCCCGGCGTGCCGGGTGCCGCGGTGTCGACGGTGGCGCTCACCGTCTCGGACAGGGAGGTGTTGCCGTTCGTATCGACCACCGTCGCGGTGACCGTGAGAAGCTGGCCGTTGGCAGGCGCTGAGACGGTGTCGATGACCTGACCCGCGGTGATGTCGGCCTGGGTCAGCGTGCGGGCGACACCGTTGATCGACAGGCTGTCGCCAGCAACTGCGCCGGTGCCGGCGAGGCTGACGGTGACGGTGACGAGGCCATTGACGATCTCGCTTGTGCCGATGAGCGCATCGCCGTTGCCGAGCGCGACGCTTGGTGTTCCGGGGCCGGAGGTGCTGACAACCGCAGTGGTCGTGGAGGGCAATGAGATATTGCCGGCTGGATCGGTCAAGGTGGCGACGACCGACAGCGTCTGGCCATTGGCGGGTGCCGTGACCGTTTCGACGACCTGTCCTGCGGTGATGTCGGCCTGGCTGAGCGTTCTCGTGCTGCCGTTGATCGTCAGTCGATCGCCGGCGACGGCGCCAGTTCCGGCAAGGCTGACGTTGACGCTGACGAGGCCGTTGACGATTTCACCACTACCGACGATCCCGTCGCCGTTGCCGATCGTCGTGCTGGGTGCGCCGGGGGGCGTCGTGTCGACGGTCGCAGTCACGGTCTGCGGCGCGGACGTGTTGCCGGCGGCGTCAGTGAGAGCCGTCGTGACTGACAGCTGCTGGCCGTCTGCCGGCGCTGTCACCGTGGCTGTGACCTGGCCGGCAGTGATGTCGGCCTGGCTGAGCGTCCGCACAATGCCATTGATGGACAACTCATTGCCGGCGACGGCGCCGGTACCGGCAAGGCTGACGGTGACGTTGACGAGGCCATTGACGATCTCGCTCACGCCGATGAGGGCATCGCCGTTGCCGAGCGTCGCGACCGGCGCACCCGGTGCGGCGGTGTCGACGGTGGCCGTTACGGTTTGCGGCGCGGACGCGTTGCCGGCCGGATCGATGAGACTGGTCGTGACGCTCAGGGTCTGGCCATTGGCCGGCGCCGCGACGGTTTCGACGACCTGGCCCGCGGTAATGTCGGCCTGGCTCAATGTCCTTGTGCTGCCGTTGATCGTCAGCCGGTCGCCGGCGACCGCATTTGTGCCGGCAAGGCTGACGGTGACGCTGACGAGGCCGTTGGCGATCTCGCCAGCGCCGATGATCCCGTCGCCATTACCGATGGTGGTGCTCGGCGCCCCAGGTGCCGTCGTGTCGACGGTCGCCGTGACAGTCTGCGGCGCGGACGCATTGCCAGTCGCATCGATGAGCGACGTCGTCACGCTGAGCGGCTGGCCGTTGGCAGGTGCTGCAACCGTGTCGGTGATACGGCCGGCGGTGATGTCGGCCTGCGTCAGCGTGCGGGTGGTGCCGTTAATCGACAGTTGGTCGCCCGCGACGGCACCCGTGCCGGCGAGGTTGACGGTGACCGTGACGAGACCGTTGATGATTTCGCCTGTGCCGATCAGCGCGTCGCCATTACCAAGCGTTGCGACTGGAGCGCCCGGCGCCGTGGTGTCGACGGTCGCCGTGACAGTCTGCGGCGACGACGCATTGCCGGCCGGATCGGTGAGCGTGGTCGTGACGCTCAGCGTCTGACCGTTGCCGGGCGCAGCGATTGTCTCGACCACCTGTCCAGCGGTGATGTCGGTCTGGCTGAGCGTGCGGGTGCTGCCGTTGATCGACAGACGATCGCCGGCCGCGGCACCTGTGCCGGCAAGGCTGACGGTAACGGTGACAAGACCGTTGACGATCTCGCTGCTGCCGATGAGCGCATCGCCATTGCCGAGCGTGGCAACGGGAGCGCCCGGTCCAGCGATGTCGACGATGGCGCTCGCGGTCTGCGGTGTGGAAACATTCCCGGCGGGGTCGATGAGGGTGGCCGTCACGGCGAGCGGCTGGCCATTGGCCGGAGCAGCGATGGTGTCGACGATCTGGCCGGCGGTAATGTCGCTCTGGGTGAGGGTCCGGGCCACACCGTTGATCGACAGGCGGTCGCCGGCCGCCGCTCCGGTTCCGGTGAGGCTTACGGTGAAGGTCACGAGGCCGTTGACGATCTCGCCGCTGCCGATAAGCGCATCGCCATTGCCGAGAGTGACGCCCGGTGCGCCGAGGGCGGAAATGTCGACTGTTGCACTCGCCGTCTGAGGCAGCGAGGTATTTCCAGCTGCATCGGTGATGGTTGCACTGACCGTCAAGGGCTGGCCATCGGCCGGTGCTGCAACCGTTTCGACCACCTGGCCAGCGGTGATGTCGGCCTGTGTCAGCGTCCGCATGCTGCCGTTGATCGACAGGCGGTCGCCGGCTGCGGCGCCCGTGCTTGCCAGGTTGACTGTGACGGTGACGAGACCATTGACGATCTCGCCGCTGCCGATGAGCGCATCACCATTGCCGAGTGTGACGCCCGGGGCGCCGGGAGCGCTCGTATCGACAGTGGCGCTCACCGTCTGGGGGGCGGACGTGTTGCCGGCGGAATCCGCGAGTGTCGTGGTGACGGAAAGCTGCTGGCCATTGGCGGGAGCGGTAACGGTTTCGACCACCTGGCCGGCGGTGATGTCGGCCTGGGTGAGCGTCCGGAGAGCCCCATTGATCGACAGGCGATCGCCGGCGACGGCACCCGTACCTGCAAGGTTAACGGTGACAGTGACCAGTCCGTTGACGATTTCGCTGGTGCCGATCAGGTTGTCGCCGTTGCCGAGCGTGACACTCGGGGCACCGGGACCGGATGTGTTGACGATCGCTGTCGTCGTCTGCGGCACCGACGCGTTGCCGGCCGGATCGGTGAGCGAGGTGGTGACGCTGAGCTGCTGGCCATTGGCGGGCGCAGCGACGGTTTCGATGACCTGGCCGCCGGTAATGTCGGACTGCGTCAGCGTCCGGGTACTGCCGTTGATCGACAGCCGGTCTCCGGCGGCCGCGCCCGTGCCTGCAAGATTGATGGTGACGGTGACGAGGCCGTTGACGATTTCGCTGGTGCCGATCAGGTTGTCGCCGTTGCCGAGCGCCACGACGGGGGCTCCAGGCGTCGCGGTGTCGACCGTTGCATTCACCGTCTGCGGAACCGACGAATTGCCGGCAGCATCCGTCAGCGAGGTGGTGACGCTGAGCGGCTGGCCGTTGGCAGGCGCGGGAACGGTCTCGATCACCTGTCCGGCCGTGATATCGGCCTGCGTGAGGGTACGGGTATTGCCGTTTATGGAGAGACGGTCGCCGGCGGCGGCGCCTGTTCCAGCAAGGTTGACGGTAAGTGTAACAAGACCATTGACGATCTCGCTTGTGCCGATGAATGCGTCGCCATTGCCGAGCGCCGCGACAGGCGCGCCCGGTGCGGCGGTATCGACCACGGCGCTGACCGTCTGCGTCAGCGATGTATTGCCGTTGCTGTCGGTCACTGCCGCGGTCACTGTCAGGGTCTGACCGTTTGCTGGTGCCGTGACGGTTTCGATCACCTGTCCGGTGTTGATGTCGCTCTGGCTGAGCGTCCGCGTGCTGCCATTGATCGAAAGGAGATCGCCGGCTGCCGCTCCGGTACCCGCCAGGCTGACGGTGACCGTGACGAGGCCATTTACGATCTCGCTGCTGCCGATCAGTGCGTCGCCGTTTCCGAGGAAGACGGTCGGGGTACCGGGGCCCGAAATGGCCACCACAGCGGCCGCGATGTCGGGCGGGGACGCGTTGCCGGCCGGGTCGATAATCGTTGCGGAGACCGTCAGCCACTGACCGTTGCCGGGTGCGGCGACCTCCGTGACCACCTCTCCGGCATCGATGTGGGACTGGTCGAGGACGCGGACCGTGCCGTGGATTACCAGCCGGTAGCCAACTGCCGCGCGGGTACCGTCAAGACTGACGGTGCAGGTGACCATGCCGTTGTCGATTTCGGTCGTGCTGATGAGCCCGTCGCCATCACCGATGAGAACGCTCGGAGCGCCCGGTGCGAATGTGTCGACAACAGCGGTTGTGGTCTGCGGCGGCGATGCGTTGCCGGCTGCATCCGCAAGGAACGTCGTCACGGTGAGCGGCTGGCCATTGCCGGGTGCTGCAACCGAGTCGATAACCTGGCCGGCGTCGATGTCGGCCTGCGTCAGGGTGCGCACGGCACCGTTGATTGACAGGCGATCACCGACGACTGCGCCGGTTGCGGCAAGGCTGACAGTGACGGTGACGAGGCCGTTGACGATTTCGCCGCTGCCGATCAATGGGTCGCCATTGCCGAGTGTCACCACCGGGCTGCCCGGTGCCGCCGTGTCGACGAGCGCGCTGATCGTTTGCGGCGTTGACGAGTTGCCGGATGGATCGGTCAGTGTCGTCGTGACGGAAAGAGGCTGGCCGTTGGACGGCGCTGCGACTGTGTCGACCACCTGTCCGGCATCGATGTCGGCCTGCGTCAGCTGCCGGTCTGTTCCGTTGATGGTGAGAGTGTCGCCGGCAGCCGCGCCGGTACCGGCGAGCCCAACCGTGACCGTGACTCGGCCGTTGACGATCTCGTTGCTGCCGATGAGCCCATCGCCGTTACCGAGTGCGACGAAGGGAGTGCCGGGTGCGGTCGTATCACCGTCTGGATCGGGATTTGGACCCGGGCCGGGAACCGGATCGCCGCCCGGGTTCGGATCCGGATCGCCACCTCCGTCGCCGGGGCCTGCGCCGCCACCGGGGTTTCCACCGTCACCGAGAGTGCCACCGTCGCCGGGGGTGCCACCGGGGCTGGTGCCACCGTCGTTTCCGCCGCCATCGCCCGAACCGCCCCCGAGGCCGCCGGCAACCGCGATGCCACCGATTGCCATCGCCAGAGGAAGAGCGAGACCGAGAGCAGACGTCCCGCCAGCGCCTGCGGCTGCGGCGCCCGCCAATTGGTCGACGGCGCCCGCTTCGGTGAACTGGAAATCAGCCAGATTGTCGGTGTACTGGCCGGCCCAGACATCGCCGGCCGAATCCTGAAGCAGCAGTTCGCTGCGCTCGCCGTCTTCGCCTGTATAGAAATTGCGCAGCGTGAGGGTGCGGCCGTCATCAAGCTGAAGGATGAGATCGTCGGAAGAGCGGCGCATCGACAGGATGTCGTCGGGCTCCAGGGATAGAGTGACCGTACTCGGGCGGCTTATGACGATGTTCTGGTCCGAGACCCGTACACTTGCGCCGCTCTGTTTGTCTGTGATCACTGCCATGGTCTATCCTCGCCTGTCGTGCCGCGTCATCCGGCACTTGGTCATCGTTTTCACCCGCAGCGTGCAGCGAATATCCGCTGCCCATTGCAGTGCAGTGCAAGCCGGGATTGAGATCCCGCCGAATCTCACCGGCCCCCTGTTGCATCTAGTTGGAAGCAATCTGCGATGCGATCAACCGTTAGAGATGCCTAATATGCACGATTGCTAAATCAATTGTAAATAGCTTTCTGCAACTGAAGGCTTACATGTTGCAGGCTGACACAGCGATGGGGTGAGCCGGTACAACCGGTTGATTTCATGCGTTGTTCTGGAGTTTGGACGAGCGACGGCGGCAACCGGTCAGAACGGATCTATGGCGCGTGTGCGAAAACGCGCGCTGAAAGATTGAGGTCTGGCTGGCTGATCAGGGCGGCTGCTGTGCCATCTGGCGTGTCAGACTGAGACGCCATATCGGACGGGGCTACGGCTCAATCGCGCGTTGCCGCGACGCGGGATGCCGTGCTGATCGAAGCGCGATCGGATGCAACCACATGCTGCGGTGCAGAAGTGAGGCCGAACAGCTCGCGCAGCCGTCCGGCAGCATAGGCGCATTCCACATTGAGCTTGTAGAGGTCGTAGCGGGTATTGATCTCGTCGAACCGTGCGACGTGAAGTTCCTGATCGGCATTCAGCACATCGAGAAGCGTCCGGGTTCCGAGATCGAGGAACTGCTTCTGGTAGAGATCGCGGGTTTCACGCATCATGACTTCGCGCGTGGAAAGCGACTTCTGCAACGCTTCGAGGCTCCTGACCTGCGTCGCGGACTGGAGCCATATCCTCTGTACGTCGTAGGTTGCGGCAGCGGTGGCGGATGCCGCGGCCTGAGCGCCGAGCCGTGCGGCATTCTGCTGGGCCTTGAAGGCGCCGCCGTTGTAGAGGTCGCCGCGCAGCCGCAGGCCAACCAGGTAATCCGGATCGCTGTTGCCGTCGAGGATGTCAAACTGGCTCGATGCTTCGAGCGCAACGGTCGGCAGGACTTCGGAGCGGGCGAGCCTCAGCCGTGCCTCGGCTTCCGTCATTCGCGATCTCGCGGCAATCACCGCCGGCACGTTGTTCCAGATCGGTGCAGCCGAGCCGCACGCCCGGCTTACCGGCTTCGGCAGCGATCGGCCGATTTGTGGCGGCACGGTCGAACCGGTCACCGTCGCCAGCATCGACTGCCAGCGTTGTTTCTGGGCCGACAGCTCAAGCGCGGTCGACTGTGCGGCCTGTACGCGTGCTTCTGCCTGCAGCTTGTCCGAACGCGTGCTGGCGCCGCGATCCGTACGCGCCTCCACCAGCCTCTCGATCGCCTGGACGTCGTTGATCTGGTCTTCTGCAACCTGGGCAAGCTCGCCGTTGCGCAGGATTTCGACGGCGCTGATGACAACGTCGCGGATGATCTCGTCGACGGTCGTCAGCAGCTCTGCCTGTCTGGCGTCGTAGACGGCGGACTGCGCGTCGATCCGGTTCGACACCTTGCCGAAGTCGTAGACCATCTGCGAAGCGGAAAGATTGAACTTCGGCGACCAGCTTCGGTTGTCGCCGGTTTCTGCTCCGAACCCGATGCCTCCGCCAACGGAGGGAAGATAGCCGGATTTCGCCTCGTTGATCGCCTCGCGTTGCTGGCCGGCGCGGGCTGCGGCTTCTGCAATCTTCGGGTGCCAGTTGACTGCCTGCCTGACGGCTGACGTGACATCCGTGACCTTCTTCGGCGCCTCACCCGCCGCGGTCTTCATCGCGGGGGGAGCAGCGGCGGAAGTGGGGACGATGCCGGCGAAGGGCTCTTCGGCCGTCGATTGGGTGCATGAGACTTGTGCCGAGCACGCGATGGCCAGGACGCCGAGAGTGATCAAGCGGGCAGTCGATTGCATGAAGGCTCCCTGAACCAGAAAATGAGGTCTGGCACCGGCCTATGCAAACACGGACGGCTGGCTGACGCTTATCAACAACAGGGATGGCTAATATATTTGATTCGCATTCGACGCAACCTTCTGGTTTATTCATCATGTAGCATGAGCGCCTCCTCCGACGCCGAAGGTTGCGCGCAGCTACAACCGGCGCGTCGGGTTGCGCCGTCCGGGCAGTCGATCCTGAAGATCGGGTGAGGGTGGCGACGGAAGATTGGAGCTGATCCACCCATGCGTGTCATGGTGAAGGTTTATGTGGTGGAGGAATCCATCTGCCACGGCGGTAGGATTGTTCAACAATCGCAGTAGATACAGGCGTTTGCGGTTAGGAAATTCTTTAACCATACAACATCGAGCAGGCTCGTCAGATTAGTAAAATCTAACAATAATGAGTCTATTAGGAGTTGCAGCGAATCGCGTAGGCTGGCTGCGGGGACGCAATTTTCGGGGCGCCGGCGACGCGATGGAGAGCAGGTAAACGATGAGACAGGGTTCGTCAGACTCGCGCGTTAGGGGTGCGCGATATTCGATCGGACGGTCGCACGAGATTCACAAGGTTACGTCAGGTAGGTTGAAACCGGCGGCTTCGGCGGATCTTCACGCCGGTCTGGATCTTGCGCGTTTTCCGCAGTTCACGATGGCATTCCAGCCGATCATCGACGTCGTTACCGGCGCCACCCTTGCTCAGGAAGCGCTCGCGCGCGACCTGCAGACGCACACGGCGGCGCCGCTGTTCGCCAAGGTGGCGGCCGAGGACCTCTTCGTCTTCGAGGCATTGTGCCGGGAGCGGGCGCTTCAACTGGCCATCTCATACGACCACCACACACCGGTCAGCCTGAACATTTCGCCTGCCTCGGTCCTCGACCCGCATCATGGCCTGCAGCAGACCTTCCAGTTCGCCGAGCGGCTCGGCATGTCTCCGGATCGCTTGATCTTCGAGTTTACGGAGAACTCGGTGATGGAGGATGTCGAGGCGATCCGCGCGCTGGTCGCGCCGATGCGGGAGAGGGGAGTCCTGATTGCCCTCGATGATTTCGGTGCAGGTTACAATGGGCTGCAGACTCTGGTCAGCATGAAGCCGGACATCATCAAGATCGACATCAGCCTGATCCGCGACATCTGCTATTGCGAGGCGCGGCGGGTGGTCATCGATGGCCTCGTCGAGTGCTGCTCGCGGCTGGACATCCTTGTTGTCGCCGAAGGCGTCGAGACCGTCGAACAGGTGGAAGTGCTGCAAGGCCTCGGGATCGGCTTCATGCAGGGCTATCTGCTGGCGCGTCCGCAGATCGAGCGTTTCCCGGTCTTCAATGCGGCGAGGTCGGGCCTGGTCACGCCGCCGACGAGACGCGACGCGGACTGCTGAAGGTTCGGCTTGCCTCAGTCCCGGCGCTGGTTGAGGCGCATGTGTTCGATGATGTGCCGGCCCGAACCCTCGACGTGCTGGGCGATGATCCTGGCCGCACCGTCGGCATCCTGTCTCGAAATGCAACGGATGAGTTCGCGGTGTTCGGCGAGAATGCTCGCCTGGCGACTCATCGAGGTCTGGAACTGACGGCTGATCGCCGACAGGATTTCGCGATGACGCCACCATAGATCGACCGCATGGCGGTTGTAGTGCCGGTCGTACATCAGTCGGTGGAAGGTCATGTCGAGCTGAGAATGCTTCTGCGGGTCGGCAAAGTTCAGCGCCTCGATCTCGGCCTGTACCTCTTCCAGCGCCTGCAGGTCCGCCTTCGTCGCCAGACTGACGAACCAGCGGGTCAGGGCCGGCTCGATGAGCACCTCGATCTCGAAAATGTCCCGCACGAACGTATCGTCGATCGGCCGCACGCGCGCGCCGCGGTTCGGCATCATCACCACGAAACCTTCGCCGCGCAGCTGCTGCAGCGCCTCGCGCACCGGGTTGGTCGACGTGCCCATCCGCTCGGCAAGCTCGGCCACCTTCAGCCGCGCGTTGGCAGCCAGCCGCCCCTGGATGATGTCGTCGCGAATGCGCTCGTAGATCGAGGCTTCGCCCGGATCGGTATCGTCGGCCTGCAGCAATGGAACAATCGTGCTCATAGCCTTTTCTAGCCGAAGCGTGGGTGCGCTGCCAAGTGCGAATTGATCCATTTCGCACACCCTTGTTGACAAATAATGTACGATCTGAAAACTTCCGTGCATCCGGACGGCAAGACCGTGGGAGGTGCCTGAGGAGCGGGCACTCTGAGGAGTGGAGGAAATTACATGAGTCACAAGCGCACGCTGCGCGGTCTCGTCCTGTCGACGGGCCTGTCAGGAATTCTTATCTGCGGTCTGGCCGGCGCCTCGTTCGCCCAGACCTACCATCAGGCACCGGTGCTCGAAGAGCAGGTCAAGTCCGGCGCTCTGCCGGCTGTCGCCGAACGGCTGCCGGAGAAACCCTTCGTCGAAACCATGGTCGATGGAGTCGGCAAGTATGGCGGCACGCTGCGTACGACGATCCTCGCCAATGGCGACCAGTACAACCTGACCCGCACCATCGCCAACGAGCTTCTCGTTCGCTGGGATCCGAAGTGGAGCAAGGTCGAACCGTCCCTGGCCGAGAGCTTCACCGCCTCCGACGATGCGACGACCTACACATTCACCCTGCGCAAGGGACTGAAGTGGAGCGACGGCCAGCCGTTCACCGTCGATGACATCATGTTCTGGTACGAGGACGTGTTCATGAACCCGGCGCTATCGCCGGCCAAGAACCCGACATTCACGGTCGCCGGCAAGCCGGTGAAGGTGCGCAAGGTCGACGAGCAGACGGTCGAGTTCAAGTTCGACGCACCTTATGGCCTGTTCCTGCAGCAGCTTGCCTATGGCCAGGGCCACCTACCAGTCATTTACCCGAAGCATTATCTCAGCCAGTTCCACGAGAAGTACAACAAGGACGGCATTCCGGCGCTGCTGAAGGCCAATCCGGCCGTCAGCGACTGGGTGTCGCTGTTCAACTCGAAGATCTCGCTGACCTTCCAGCCCGCCTATTGGCAGAACCTCGAGCTGCCGACCCTCAATCCGTGGATCCTGACGGTGCCCTATGCCGACGGCGAGCGGGTCGCTGCCAAGCGCAATCCCTTCTACTGGAAGGTGGATTCTGCTGGCAACCAGCTGCCCTACATCGACAACGTCACCTGGGCAAAGCTTGACGATCCGCAGCTGATGGCGCTGAAGATGACGTCTGGCGAGTTCGATTTCGCCTTCCGCCACATCAACAATTCCACCTTCAAGTCTGTCCTCTTCGACGGCCAGGAAAGCGGCAACTACCGCTTCGTCGACGTCAAGGACCTGCCGGCCAATGACGCTGTCATCCTGCTCAACCTCAATTCCAACGACCCGGTGAAGCGGAAGATCTTCCAGAACAAGGATTTCCGCATCGGCCTCAGCAAGGCGATCAACCGGCAGGAGATCATCGATCTCGTATACGTCGGTCAGGGCGCCCCGGCGCAGGTTGCCGTGCAGCCGGAGCACGAGCTGTTCAACGAGAAAGAGGCGACGCAGTATACGGAGTACGATCCGGCCGCTGCCAATGCCGAACTCGACAAGCTGATGCCGAAAAAGGACGGCGAGGGCTTCCGTCTCGACGAGACCGGCAAGCGCTTCACCATCAACTTCATGGTCGCCGATGTCTTCGGCCTGTCCTATCCGGACGTCATGCAGATGGTCCAGCAATACGCCAAGGACGTCGGCATCGACATCCAGATCCGCACCACCGACCGCGCCCGCCTGAACACCATGTGGAGCGCCAACGAGCAGGACGCCTATATCTGGAACTGCGTCGGCGGCCTGTCTGAAGTCTACACCGATCCGCGCTGCTACATGCCGTTCCAGAAGGCCGACATCTTCTTTGCCGTGCGCTGGGCCGAATGGTACGCCAATCCGGCCACCGGCGAGGAGCCGCCGGAAAACATCAAGGCGCTGATGGCGGCCTATGACAAGGTCAATGCATCCGTCAGCGACGAAGACCGCAAGGCCAAGATGAAGGAGTTCCTGACCCTGTCGGCGGAGAACTTCCTCAACATCGGCATTTCCCGGCCGATGCCGAAATACATGATGGTGTCGAAGGACCTGAAGAACGTCGTCGACGGCATCCCGATCACGGGCAACCTCTGGCACCCTGCGCCGACGCTGTCGCAGTGGTACTTCGACAAGGCCAAGTAGGCCGCACACCGGGGCCGGAAGCGTCAGCGCTTCCGGCCAGGCTCTTCTCCGTGAAAATCAACGGTCATTGACATGCTTCGCTATATCGCCAAGCGGCTGGTGTTCGCCATTCCGACACTGTTTGCCGTCTCGATCATCGCCTTCATCATCATCCAGCTGCCGCCGGGCGACTACCTGACGACACTGATGGCGGACTGGGCGAGCCAGGGCGGCGCCGTCGAGGCCGGAACCGTTGCCGCCATGCGCGAGCGCTACGGCCTCGATCAGCCGATGTACTTCCAGTACTACAAGTGGATGGCCGGCATTCTGCTGCACGGCGATTTCGGCATCTCGTTCGAACTCGGCAAGCCGGTCACCGAACTGATCTGGAGCCGTCTCGGCTTCTCGCTGATGCTGTCGCTCCTGACCCTCTGCTTCGTCTGGGCGGTCGCCATCCCGATCGGCATCATCTCGGCAGTTCGCCAGTATTCGATTTCCGATTATGTCGTCACCTTTCTCGCGTTCTTCTTCCTGGCAGTGCCCGACTTCCTGATGGCGCTGTCGGCGATGTACGTGATGTCGGTCTATTTCGGGCAGAGCGTCGGCGGGCTTTTCTCGCCTCAATACGTCGATGCCGGCTGGAGCTTCGGCAAGCTGCTTGATCTGGCAAACCATGTGTGGTTGCCGGTGATCGTCATAGGCCTTGGATCTCTGGCCGCCCTGGTGCGCATCATGCGCGCCAACCTGCTGGACGAGCTGTCGAAGCCTTATGTCACCACCGCCCGCGCCAAGGGCATGTCCGAATTTGAGCTTCTTGTCCGCTATCCGGTGCGGCTTGCGCTCAACCCGCTGATTTCGACGCTCGGCTGGATCCTGCCGGCCGTCATCTCCGGCGAGATCATCGTCTCGGTCGTAATGAGCCTGCCGACCACCGGTCCGCTGCTGCTGCGAGCGCTGCTGGCGCAGGACATGTATCTCGCCGGCTCGCTGATCCTCCTGATTTCCGTCCTCACCATCATCGGCACGCTGATCTCCGACATCCTGCTGGCCATGACCGATCCGCGGATTAGACTGACATGACCGACATCACCCATCTTCCCCCCGAGACAGAGGCGGAGCTTGACCTGCGCGACAAGAACATCGCGGTGGCCGGCCAGTGGCGGCTGTTCTGGCTGAAGTTCAAGAAGCACAAGATTGCCCTGGTCAGCCTTGTGGTGATCTGCTGCATGTACCTGATCGCAGCCTTCGCCGATTTCATCGCGCCGCTTGATCCCAACGCCACCAATGCTCGGTTCACCTATGCGCCGCCGCAGGGGCTCTCGCTGATGCATGACGGCGCCTTCATGCCGCATGTCGACCAGCTTAAGATGACGCTCAACAAGGAAAGCATGCGGCGCGAGTTTGAGGCGGATCCGGCAAAGCCGCTGGCCGTCGGGTTCTTCGTGCCGGCAGCGCCCTACGACATGCTCGGCTTCATTCCGATGGAGACCAAGCTGTTCGGTCTCGTCAATGCCAAACCGGGCGACAGCCTTTACATCATGGGGGCCGATCGCCTCGGCCGCGACATCTTCTCCCGCGTCGTCCACGGCGCGCGCATCTCGCTTTCCATCGGCCTCGTCGGCGTGCTGATGAGCCTCGTCCTTGGCGTTGCCATCGGAGGCATTTCGGGCTTCTTCGGCGGCTGGGTCGACATGGTGATCCAGCGCATCATCGAATTGCTGCGGTCGATCCCGACGATCCCCTTGTGGATGGGCCTCGCGGCCGCCATCCCGGTCGGCTGGCCGCCGCTCAGGACCTATTTCGTCATCACGCTGATCGTCTCGCTTCTCGGCTGGACCAGTCTGGCGCGCGAGGTGCGCGGCAAGTTCCTGTCGCTGCGCGACGAGGATTTCGTGACCGCCGCGCGGCTCGACGGCATGAGCGAAATCGGCATCATCTTTCACCATCTGGTGCCGTCGTTCATGAGCCACATCATTGCCACCGTGACACTTGCCATCCCGACGATGATCCTTGCCGAAACCGCACTGTCCTTCCTCGGCATCGGCCTTCAGCCGCCGATCATCTCCTGGGGCGTGCTGCTGCAGGAGGCGCAGAACATCCGGGCCGTGGCGCAGGCGCCGTGGCTGCTGTTCACGCCGGCGGCCGCCATCGTCATCGCGGTCCTTTCCCTCAACTTCCTTGGCGACGGACTGCGCGACGCCGCCGACCCGTACGAGTCCGTCTGATGAGCATGACCAACGACACCATTCTCAAGGTCGACGACCTCCGCACCTACTTCAAGACGCGCACCGGCGTGTTCAAGGCAGTGGACGGCGTGTCCTTCGAACTGCAGCGCGGCAAGACCTTGTGCGTCGTCGGCGAAAGCGGTTCCGGCAAGTCGGTGACCGCCCGCTCGATCCTGCAGATCGTCGACAGGCCCGGCAAGATCGAGGGTGGTTCGATCCTGTTGACCCGACAGGACGGCAGTCATGTCGAACTCGCCAAGCTCAATCCACGCGGCGAAGAGATCCGCAACGTGCGTGGCCGCGAGATCGCGATGATATTCCAGGAGCCGATGAGTTCGCTGTCGCCAGTGCACCGGATCGGCGAGCAGATCGGTGAATCGCTGCGCATCCATTTCGGCACGCCGAAGGCCGAGCGACGCGAACGCGTGCTGGACCTGTTGCGCCAGGTGGAGATCCCACGGCCCGAGACCGCGATCGACCGTTACACATTCGAGTTTTCCGGCGGCATGCGCCAGCGGGTGATGATCGCCATGGCGCTCGCCTGCAACCCGCAGGTGCTGATCGCCGACGAGCCGACGACGGCGCTCGACGTCACGACGCAAGCAGAGATCCTCGACCTCATCAAGCGGCTGCAGCAGAGCCACGGCATGGCGGTGCTGTTCATTACCCACGACATGGGTGTGGTGGCGGAAATCGCCGATGAGGTGCTCGTCATGTATCGCGGCAAGGTCATGGAGCACGGCACCGTCGACGAGGTGTTTCACGCGCCGAAGGACGATTACACCAAGCGGCTGATCGGCTCCGTTGTCCGGCTGGAACGCAAGGCTGAGATCCGCCTGAAGCGCGCCGAGATTGCTGACGACGCAGCACCGCTGCTCGAGGTTCGCAACATGTCGCTGAGCTTTCCGTCCGGGCTGAAGGCGGTCGACGACATATCGCTGATTGTCAGGCCCGGCGAGACCCTCGGTGTGGTCGGCGAGAGCGGTTCCGGCAAGACAACGATGGGACGCTGCCTCCTGCGTATCTACGACCCGCAAGCCGGCGAGATCAACTATCGCCGCGCGGACGGCAGCACGATCGACCTTCGAGCCGCCGACAAGCCGCAGTTGAAGGAATTGCGCCGCGAGATCCGGATGATCTTCCAGGATCCGGTCGGCTCGCTCAGTCCGCGCAAGACCGTCGGGCAGATCATCGCCGAGCCGCTGAAACTTGCCGGCATGCGCGGCAAGGAGCTCGATGATCGGGTGGCCGAACTGATGCAGCAGGTGGGACTGGAGCCCGCCTGGCGCGAACGCTATCCGCATGCGTTTTCGGGCGGCCAGCGGCAACGCATCGGCATTGCCCGCGCCATCTCCGTCAAGCCGAGGCTGATCGTCGCCGACGAGGCGACGTCAGCTCTCGACGTGTCGCTGCGCTCGCAGGTGCTCGATCTGATGATGAAGCTGCAGGACGAGCTAGGCCTCTCCTACGTGTTCATCAGCCACGACATGTCGGTCATCCGCTACATGTGCGACCGCGTCGCCGTCATGTATCGCGGCCGCATCGTCGAAGCCGGCGACACCGATCAGGTCGTCAACCGTCCGACCCACGACTACACGAAGGCCCTTCTCTCGGCCATTCCGCATCCCGATCCCCGCGACCGCCGTATCCAGAATCGTTTCCGATATGTCGCGCCCACTGTTCCAGTAAACGGATAATCTGATGAAAATCACCGATGTAAAGGTCATCGTCTGCTCGCCCGGCCGTAACTTCGTAACGGTCAAGATCTTTACCGATGAAGGTCTCACTGGGGTCGGCGACGCGACGCTGAACGGTCGCGAGAAGGCCGTGGTCGCTTACCTGGAAGAGCATATCGCACCGCTGCTGATCGGCCGTGATCCGAGCCGTATCGAGGATATCTGGCAGTATTTCTACCGGGGCGCCTACTGGCGTCGCGGACCGGTGACGATGGCAGCGATTGCCGGCATCGATACGGCGCTCTGGGACATCAAGGCCAAGGCCGCCAACATGCCGCTGTACCAGCTGCTGGGCGGTGCCAGCCGGGAAAAGGTGCTGTGCTACACGCATGCGCAGGGCACCACGATCGCCGAAGCCGTCGACGCCGTCGGCAAGCGGATCGGAGAGGGTTACAAGGCCGTCCGCGTCCAGGTCGGCATTCCCGGCCTGCCCGACGTCTATGGCACCGGCGCCAAGTCGATCACCAACAATGCCGAAGACGATGCGGTTCCGCATGAGGAAGTCTGGTCGACTTCAAAGTACATGCGCCATATCCCCAAACTGTTCGAGGCGGTGCGCGAGGCGCACGGCTGGGACGTCGAACTGCTGCACGATGCACACCACCGGCTGACGCCGATCGAGGCGGCCCGGGTCGGCAAGGATCTCGAATTCGCCCGGCTGTTCTGGCTGGAAGATACGGTGGCTGCCGAGCACCAGGAAGGGTTCCGCCTGATCCGCAAGCACACCACGACGCCGCTTGCGGTGGGCGAAGTGTTCAATACCATCTGGGACGCGCGCCTTTTGATGGAAGAGCAACTGATCGACTATATCCGCACCACCTGCGTGCATGCCGGCGGCGTCACGGCGCTGCGGCGGATCATGGATTTCGCATCCGTCTACAATGTCCGCACCGCCTGCCACGGGGCGATGGACATGTCACCGATCTGCCTCGGCGCCAACCTGCATCTTGACCTCTGGGTGCCCAACTTCGGCATCCAGGAATATTCCGGCTACCTGCCGGAGATCCTCGAGGTCTTCCCCGGCGCCTGGAGCCTCAAGGACGGCTACCTGCATCCGGGCGAGGCGATCGGCCACGGCGTCGACATCAACGAGGAACTGGCGGCGAAATATCCGTACCAGCGCGCCTACCTGCCGGTGAACCGTCTGGAAGACGGAACCCTGTGGCACTGGTAGGCGAAAGGCGAGGGGAGAGACAGCCATGAAGATCACCGCCATCAAGACCTATGCCGTCAAGGTCGGCATCCGCAACCAGCTGCTGGTCAAGGTCGAGACAGACGACGACATTTTCGGCTGGGGCGAGAGCGGCCTGTCGGGACGCGAGAAGGCGGTTGCCGGCGCGCTCCAGCACTATGCCGAGTTCCTCAAAGGCCGCGACCCGTTCAAAATCGGGGCGCTCTGGCAGGAGATGTACCGCAGCCAGTATTTCGAGGGCGGCCGCGTGCTGCAGGCGGCGATTTCGGCGATCGACATCGCGCTGCACGACATCAAGGGCAAGGCGCTCGGCGTGCCGGTCTACGACCTGCTGGGCGGCAAGCAGCGCGACCGCATCCCGACATTCGCAACGACCCTTGCGGCACCCGGCCCCGAGATGATCGAGCAGGCGCAGATGCTGATGGAGCACGGCTGGACCGCGATGCGCCTGTCGCCGGCCGGTCACGAGGAAAAGGAGATCTACGAGCCGCGCGAGCATATCGCGACGACAGCCAAATGGCTGGTGAAGGCGCGCGAGGCGCTGGGCGACGACGTCGTCCTCGGCATCGACTACCACCATCGCCTGACGGTGGCGGAGGCCGCCAGCTTCTGCCAGAAGATGCCGAAGGGCACGCTCGATTTTCTTGAGGAGCCAATCCGCGACGAAAGCCCCGGCGCCTACGAGGCGCTGCGGCGGATGACGGATATCCCGTTTGCGATCGGCGAGGAATTCGCCTCCAAATGGCAGTTCCAGCCCTACATCGAGCGCGACATCCACCAGTTCAACCGGCTCGACGTGTGCAATGTCGGCGGGTTGACCGAGAGCATGAAGGTCGCGGCCTGGAGCGAGACGCACTACGTCGACATGATGCCGCACAACCCGCTCGGTCCGGTCTGCACGGCAGCCACCATTCACTTCTGTGCGGCGGTGCCGAATTTCTCCTGGCTCGAAACCCGCAGCAGTCCGGCGGAAACCCATCTCGGCTTCGACAATTCGGATTTCTTCCCGGTTCAGCCGAAGCTGGAAGGCGCCGTCTATCCGGTTTCGGATGCGCCCGGCCTCGGCATCGAGGTCAACGAGGAGCTGCTCTCGCGCCAGGAGTTCGAATTCTGGGAAGCACCGCACCTGAAGCGTCGCGACGGGTCCGTCACCAACTGGTAGACGGCAGGAACCTCGGAGTCCCGTGGACGTTATGCGGGAGCAAACCAAGGAGGTATTCGAAATGGCAGACAGCACCCGTGGCCGCAATCAGGACAGAGCCCGCGTCGCCGCCGGACAGGACCATGAGGTCCGCTATGAGGCGGAAAAGCAGGACGTCTCGCGCGCGGAGGTGAAGCAGGCCGTTCATGAGGTTGGCAACAGCCGGAAGAAGGTCGAGGATCGACTCGACAGAGCCGATTGAAAATGGCCTGATACGCGTCCGCCGCCGGCCAAGGCGGCCTCGCGCATCTGTTTCATCCAGCATCGATCGGAGTTGAGCGTGTCGAAGGATGTCGGGTTTCCAGCGACTGCGGAGCACCACTGCGCCGAAGTCTCGGTCACGTTGTCGAAACGGGTGAGCTTTTCCGCCAAGGCCGAGATCACCAGTGGCGGCCTTCTGGCAATCGCGACGCTGGTGTCGAGCATCCTGCTCTCCACGGCGGTACTGGTCAGTGTGGCGGGACGGCAAACGCGCCGGTAGCTACGCCGGCGACCGGAACCGTTTCGGCCGCCGCCGGGTTGACGTCGGCACGACAGCCGTTAAACGCGGGCGCGTCGTTCAGCGCCGCCCAGCATCATTGTCAGGATGACCGATGAAAGACCTCCCGATCCAGGATTTCGCCACCGCTCTCGAAGCCATGACGGAGGATGAGGTATTCCTCACCATGAGCGAACTGGAAAAGCGCAGCGAGGCGGTCGATGGCGAGGCGCGCGACGAGGTCTTTGCCCGGATTGCGCTTGTCGAGACGGCCATCGAAGATCGCTATCCCGGTCAGGCCATGAGCCCCTATCGCAGCTGGAAGCAGCGTCAGCCGCTGCTCTGATCGCCGCGCGGCACCGGTGATGCGGTGCCGCCGGATCGGATGCGTCTGCTGTCAGCCTTTGTTGGCGTCGGTGATGATGTCGGCCATCTTCGGCACGTAGTCTTCCGCATGACCGAGTCCGACGGCGAGGCCGAAACTGTTGCGCACGGCAGCCCCCACCGGATTGGCCGCGCCGACGGCCGTTACCAGGCTTTGCAGGTAGCTGAGGTCCTTGAAGGCGTTGCGGATGCTGAACTTGTGCGCATTCGGATCGTGGTCGATGAACCACTTGGAGAAGGTCTGGTAGAAGCCGCAATCCATCCTGCCGCCGCGAATGACATTGTCGAAAGCCTGCGGCGAAAGTCCGGTCTTCCCGGCGATCATCAGGGCTTCGGAATAAAGCGATGCATAGCCGAGCGACAGGAAGTTGTTGAGCAGCTTCATCGTGTGGCCGGTGCCGACCGGTCCGGTACGAACGATGCGGCCGGCGAAGGCGCCAAGGATCGGTTCCATCCGCGAAAAGACGTGGTCGTCTCCTCCCGCCATCACGTCGAGCGTACCGGCTTGCGCATCCGCCGGCGTCCGGCTGAGCGGCGCGTCGGCAAGAGTGATGCCGTTCGGCTGCAGCTGCCGGGCAAGCTCCATCGTTACCGACGGATCCGAGGTGGAGCAGTCGATGATTAGCAGTTCGCGTCCGGCGGCAGCGATCCCGTCAGGCCCGGAGATGATGCCGCGCACTTCCGGCGAGCCGGTAACGCAGAGAACGATCACGTCGACCTGGCGCGCCATCTCCGCCGGCGTCGAGACTTCACTCGCACCCAGCGCGACGAGGCTTTCCACCGGCGCCCGGTTGCGGTGCGCCATGACGGTCAGCGGCCAGCCCTTAGTGACCAGGTTCTTGGCCATGCCGTGGCCCATCAGCCCGAGACCGATAAATCCGATTCGTTCCTTGCTCAACTGCAATCCTCCCATGCTGTAGCCGGTCGAACTTAGCTGCCGCGGCCGCGCCTGACCATGGGGATGAGCGAGCGGTAAGCAGCGAATTTTAGCTGCAGCCGATGATCGGCTCGGCGGGACGAACCGCAACGGCACAAGAAGCCGCAAGACCGGAACATCGATGGCGCAGGCTGGTTTGCGAAAGACCGCAGCCAGCCATCGAAGGTGCAGAATGTCCAGGACAGTAGGTGATTTTCTCGTCAGCCGTTTGCATGCCTGGGGCGTGCGCCGCCTGTTCGGCTATCCGGGCGATGGCATCAACGGCGTCTTCGGTGCGCTCAATCGTGCGGACGAAAAGATCGAGTTCATCCAGACGCGCCACGAGGAGATGGCGGCCTTCATGGCGGCGGCCCACGCGAAGTTCACCGGCGAACTCGGCGTCTGCATCGCCACGTCAGGGCCCGGAGCCTCGCATCTCATTACCGGCCTCTACGACGCAAGGCTCGACCATCAGCCGGTACTCGCAATCGTCGGCCAGCAGGCCCGGGCCGCCCTTGGTGGACATTATCAGCAGGAACTCGATCTGGTTTCGCTGTTCAAGGATGTCGCCGGCGACTTCGTTCAGCAGGCGTCCCATCCGGCGCAGGTGCGTCACCTGGTCGACCGCGCCGTGCGGATCGCGCTTGCCAATCGGACAGTGACCGCAATCATCCTGCCCAACGATCTGCAGGAGATGCCGTATGAAGAGCCGCCGCGTGACCACGGCACCATCCATTCCGGCGTCGGCTACCGGGCGCCGCGATGCCTTCCGTGCGAAGCCGACCTCGACGCTGCGGCAGAGATCCTCAACGCCGGCGAACGCGTCGCCATTCTCGTCGGCGCGGGTGCGCTCGGTGCATGCGACGAAGTCATCGCCGTTGCCGACCGACTACAGGCGGGTGCCGCCAAGGCCCTACTCGGCAAGGCGGCGCTGCCCGACGATCTGCCCTGGGTGACGGGCTCGATTGGCCTTCTGGGAACGGAACCGTCGTGGGACCTGATGCGCGACTGTGACACGCTGCTGATGATCGGCTCGGGCTTTCCCTATTCCGAATTCCTGCCGGCCGAAGGCCAGGCGAAAGCGGTGCAGATCGACCTCAAGCCGTCGATGCTGTCGCTGCGCTACCCCATGGACGTCAATCTCGTCGGCGATGCCTCCGAGACGCTGAAGGCGCTCCTGCCGCGCCTTCTCCAGAAGGAAGGGAAGTGGCGCGGCAAGATCGAGGCAAAGGTCACCGACTGGTGGACGCTGCTGGAAAAGCGCGCCATGGCAGCTGCCAATCCGGTCAATCCGCAGCGGGTGACGTGGGAGCTTTCTCCACGTCTGCCGGACCGTGCCATCATCACCAGCGATTCCGGATCCTGCGCCAACTGGTATGCACGCGACGTGCGCATGCGGCGCGGCATGATGGGTTCCCTGTCCGGCGGCCTGGCTTCGATGGGGGCGGCCGTGCCTTACGCCATCGCGGCCAAGTTCGCGCATCCGGATCGGCCGGTCATCGGGCTGGTGGGCGACGGCGCCATGCAGATGAACAACATGGCAGAGCTGATCACTGTCGCCAAGTACTGGCACCAATGGCAGGATCCGCGCTTTGTGATCTGCGTCTTCAACAATGAGGATCTGAACCAGGTGACGTGGGAGCAGCGGATCATCGAAGGTGATCCGAAGTTCAACGCGTCGCAGCAGATCCCCGACGTCCCCTATCACAAGTTCGCCGAACTGATCGGGCTGCGCGGGATCTTCGTCGATGATCCGGAGCAGTTGGGCAGCGCCTGGGAGAGTGCGCTCACGGGCACGCGTCCGGTGTTGCTGGAGGTGAAGACAGATCCTGAAGTTCCGGCGCTGCCGCCGCACATCACCTTCAAGCAGATGAAGTCGATGAGTGAGGCGCTGCTGAAAGGGGATCCGCACGAGGCAGGGATAATCAAGGGGACGGTCCGGCAGATCCTCAGCGCAATTCGTCGTGATTAAAGCGGCCGCTGCGGCGATCCATTCAAACGCGTCAGTGTCTTGACCGGCCGTAACCCCTCCCTGTGCGGCGCTGGCCACGTCTTGTTCTTCAAAGTTTTCCTGTATACATTCATCGGTGCGACCTGAGGAGGAGACTTGGGTGTCGCGGCGAAAGTTCAGGGGATGGGCGTTTCTGGCATTAGGGAGTGTGCCGGCCTTCCTGCATGAACCGAGGGAGGAGTATACATGGCATCGTTATCCAGACGGATGTTCATGGCGGGCGCGACCCTGTGCGGCCTGCTGTCATCTACCGCATACGCAGCAGATACCGTGAAGATCGGGCTCGTCCTGCCGATGACCGGACCGTTCGCCTCGACCGGCCGGCAGGTGGAGGCAGGGGTCCGGGCATACATGGCTCTCAACGGCGACACGGTTGCGGGTAAGAAGGTCGAGGTCGTTCTGCGCGATGACGCGGGCACCGCCGACCAGACCCGGCGGATCGCCCAGGAGCTGGTGGTCAAGGACGGCGCCTCGATGCTGATGGGCTTTGGACTGACGCCGTTGGCGCTGTCGGTGGCGCCTGTTCTTGCTCAGGCGAAGGTGCCGGCGATCATCACGTCTGCGACCACATCGGCGATCATGTCGAAATCGGACTATTACGTGCGCACCAGCATGGCAGGCCCGCAATCCGCCGTGCCAGTTGCCTCATGGGCAGCCCAGAACGGCCTGAAGCGGGTCGTGACGCTGGTATCCGACTATGGGCCGGGCATCGATATCGAGAAGGGATTTTCCGACCAGTTCAAGAAGGACGGCGGCGAGATCCTTGAGGCGGTCCGGGTTCCGCTGCAGAATCCGGATTTCGCGCCCTTCCTCCAGCGCGTGCGTGACACCAAGCCGGATGCTGTCTTCGTCTTCGTGCCGTCTGGCGTCGGCTCGCTGTTCATGAAGCAGTTTGTTGAGCGTGGCCTGCGCGAGGCCGGGATCCGCCTCATCGCCACCGGTGACGTGACCGACGACGACCTGCTGAACGGCATGGGCGATGCCGCACTCGGCGTGATCACCGGTCACTTCTATTCCGCGGCCCATGACAGCCCGGAAAACAAGGCCTTCGTCGGCCAAGTGCGCAAGGCCGCGAACAACATGCGGCCGAACTTCATGTCCGTCGGCGGCTATGATGCCATGGCACTCGCCTATGCGGCGCTGAAGAAGACCGAGGGCGACACCGACGGCACGAAGCTGGTCGAGGCAATGAAGGGCATGTCCTGGATCAGTCCACGGGGGCCGATCACCATCGACCCGCAGACGCGCGACATCGTGCAGGACATCTACATGCGCGAGGTGAAGAAGGTGGACGGCGAACTCTACAATGTCGAATTCGCCACCTTCCCGAAGGTCAGGGACCCGAACACGCCGTGAGGCGCGCCCGCCCTGCGGTTCGACAGGATGATGCCGGGCGTTCCCGGCATCCGGAGGCAGCATGCTGACCATCCTCTTCGACGGCATCGCCTACGGCATGTTGCTGTTCGTCCTGGCCTGCGGGCTGGCCGTGACGCTGGGGCTGATGAACTTCGTCAACCTGGCGCACGGCGCCTTCGCCATGGCCGGTGGCTATGTCACCGTGGTGCTGATGAACCGCTACGGCATCTCCTTCTACTGGTGCCTGCCGGCAGCCTTCCTGGCATCCGCGGCACTGGGCGCGCTGCTTGAGGTGACGCTCTATCGTCGATTATACGCGGCGCCGCATCTCGACCAGGTTCTGTTTTCCATCGGTCTCGTGTTCATGGCCGTCGCCGGCATCGACTATGTCATGGGCGGCCAGCAGCAGCTGATCTCGCTGCCGCCGGAACTGTCCGGCCGCTTCACGCTGTTCGGCGTCGGGATCGGTCGGTACCGACTGTTCATCATCGTCATCTGCGCACTCCTGACGCTGGCCTTGCAGACGGCGCTGACGCGAACCCGCATCGGCAGCCAGCTTCGTGCCGCCGTGGACGATGGACGCGTCGCGCGCGGTCTCGGCATCAATGTCTCGCTGATCTTCGTCCTGACCTTCGCGCTTGGCTCGGGTCTTGCAGGCCTCGGCGGCGCACTGGGCGTCGAGCTTCTCGGTCTCGATCCGAACTTTCCGCTGAAATACCTCATCTATTTCATGATCGTCGTGACGATCGGCGGCACCTCGTCGATTACCGGGCCGTTTGCCGCTGCCATGCTGCTGGGGATAGCCGATGTCGCGGGCAAGTATTACATCCCGTCGCTCGGAGCCTTCATCATCTATGCGGTGATGATCGTCTTCCTGATCGTGCGTCCGCACGGCCTGTTCTCGCGGGAGGGTGGCCGATGAGCGGTTCCTCTGCGGTCGCCGCGGCGTTCTTCCGGCGCCGAAACAGCTGGAAGCCGCTGGAGATCGGCTTCTGGATTGCCTCCGTCGGCGTCGCCTTCTTGCTTCCCGCGCAGCAACTGCTGCTCAGTGAGATTGCCATTCTCGGCCTGTTTGCCGTGTCGCTTGACCTGATCGTCGGCTACGTCGGCATCCTGTCGCTGGGTCATGCGGCGTTCTTCGGCGTCGGCGCCTATGCCGCCGGCCTGTTCGCCCTTCACGTGAGCCCGGAGCCGCTGACCGGACTGGTCGCTGCCGGCCTGCTCGCGGGAGTGCTCGGATTTCTCACCAGTTTCCTCGTCCTGCGCGGCTCGGATCTCACGCGGCTGATGACCACCTTCGGCGTCAGCATGCTGCTGGCGGAAGCGGCGAACCAGGCAGCTTGGCTGACCGGGGGAGCCGATGGGATGAGCGGCATCGTCATCGATCCGATTGCCGGTCTGTTCGAATTCGATCTGTGGGGACGCACGGGCTACCTCTATTCGCTCGGCGTGCTTTTCCTGCTGATGCTGGCGGCGCGGCGGCTCGTGCACTCGCCGTTCGGCCTGTCGCTGAAGGCCATCAAGCGCAATCCGCGACGCGCGGCGATGCTGGGCATCGGCGCAAACCGGCGGATTGTCGTGATCTACACCATCTCCGCCCTCTATGCCGGCATGGCCGGCGGGCTTCTGGCGCAGACGACCAGCTTCGTATCGCCGGACGTGCTGGCCTTCCACCGTTCCGCCGACGTGCTGCTGGTTCTGGTGCTCGGTGGAGTCGGCTATCTCTATGGCGGCATCGTCGGCGCAGTCGTCTTCACTCTCTTGCGGGCCTGGCTTTCGGTTGTCACGCCGCAATACTGGATGTTCTGGATCGGCCTCATACTCGTCGGATTGGTGTTGATCGGCCGCGACAGGCTGAACCTCAGGTTCCTGTTCCGCCGATTGCGACCCGCGACCCGCGCAGCCGAACTGGCAAGGGAGCAGGCATGAGCGCGGCGCTCGAGACGCATGGGCTGATGAAGCGCTTTGGCGGGTTGGTGGTCACCAACGACGTTTCGCTCAGCATCCGGACCGGCGCCCGGCACGCGCTGATCGGACCGAACGGCGCCGGCAAGACGACGATCATCAACCTTCTGACTGGAGCGCTGACGCCAAGCGGCGGCCGCATTTTGCTCAACGGCGAAGACATCACCGCCGCGTCGCCGTCCGGGCGCGTCAAACGGGGTCTCGCAAGAACCTTCCAGATCAACCAGTTGTTCGATGATCTGACGCCTCTTGAATCGGTGTCGATGGCCGTGGCCGAGCGGCGCGGCGAGGGCGCCCGCATGTGGCGGCCGCTGTCTCGGTGCCGGGAGGCGGTCGACGAGGCGGCAGCGCTGCTCGAGCGGTTTCGTCTCGCAGACAGGATGTGCCTGCCGACAAGAAGCCTTCCCTACGGCAAGCAGCGGCTGCTCGAGATCGCCCTGGCACTGGCGCTGAACCCTAAGGTCCTGCTGCTCGACGAACCGGCGGCCGGCGTGCCCGAGGAGGATCGTCACGAGGTTCTGGGAATGGTTCGCGCGCTTCCGGACGACGTCACCGTCGTGCTGATCGAGCACGACATGGACCTCGTCTTTTCCTTCGCCGACCGCATTTCGGTGCTCGCTGCGGGCCGGCTGTTTGCGGAGGGAACTGTCGACGAAATCTCCCGTGATCAGCAGGTGCGGGCGATCTATCTTGGAGATGCCGCATGAGCACGCTGTTGTGGCTGGATCAACTGGTTGCCGGCTACGCCGAGGCACAGGTTCTCAATCACGTCGATCTTGTGCTCGATGCCGGCCAGTCGCTTGCGCTGCTAGGCCGCAATGGCGCCGGCAAGACGACGCTGATCAACACCATCGTCGGCGTCACCACCCACCATCAGGGGCGGATTTTCCTTGAGGACCGCGACATCACGGACTTGCGCGCGGAGCATAGGGCTGCAGCCGGCATCGGCTGGGTGCCGCAGGAGCGCAACATCTTCCGCTCCCTGTCGGTGGAGGAGAACCTGACGGTTGCCGCGCGCCCGGGACGGTGGGATCTTGCCTCGATCTACTCGATGTTTCCAAGACTTGGCGAGCGCAGGCGCAATCTCGGCAATCAGCTATCCGGCGGCGAGCAGCAGATGCTGGCAGTCGGCAGGGCGCTGATGCTTAATCCCCGCCTTCTGCTTCTCGACGAGCCACTGGAGGGACTGGCGCCGATCATCGTCGACGAACTGCTCGCGGTGCTGCGGCGCGTCGTCACCGAGGAAGGACTGTCGGCCATCATCGTCGAACAGAAAGCCCGCAAGGTGCTGCCGCTGACGGACGAGGCGGTGGTGCTGAACCGTGGCGCCGTCGTCTTGCGCGAGCGGTCCGAGACGCTGCTGGCGCATCCGGACGAACTCGAAAGCCTTCTCGCGGTCTGAACCTTGCCTGCTCAAGCTCCCGTCGCCGGCTCGCGCGGCGGCACTCGGGTGATCTTCGCACCGAGAGCGTTCAGCCGCTGGTCAATCAGTTCGTAGCCGCGCTCGATCTGCTGCGCATTGTTGATGACGCTCGTGCCTTCGGCGCAGAGTGCTGCGATCAGCATGGCCATGCCCGCACGGATGTCGGGGCTCTCGACTGTCGCGGCGCGCAGCTGCGAGGACCCGGCAACGATTGCGCGGTGCGGGTCGCAGAGGACGATCCGCGCGCCCATGGCGATCAGCTTGTCGACGAAAAACATCCGGCTTTCGAACATCTTTTCGAACATCAGCACCACGCCGTCACACTGCGTGGCCGTGACGATGGCGATCGACATCGTGTCGGCGGGGAAAGCCGGCCAGGGCTGGTCCTCGATCTTCGGGATGTGACCACCGAAATCGGCCTGGATCTTCATCTCCTGATCGGCCGAGACGATGAGATCGTCGCCGTCGATCCGGCACACGATGCCGAGGCGGGCAAAGGTCATCAGCGTCGACCGCAGGTGCTCGACACCCGCATCGCGGATGATGATTTCCGAACGGGTGACGGCGGCAAGGCCGATCAGCGAGCCCACCTCGATGTGATCCGGACCGATGCGGTACGAAGCGCCCTTCAGCGGCAGGCCGCCGCGAATGATCATCGTGTTTGTGCCGATGCCCTCGATCGTGGCGCCAAGGGCAATCAGGAAATGCGCGAGGTCCTGGACATGCGGCTCGGAGGCGCAGTTACGCAGGATCGTCGTGCCCTCGGCGGCGACCGCAGCACACAGAGCGTTTTCCGTGCCGGTGACGGAGGGCTCGTCGAGAAATACGTCGGCGCCGCGCAGGCCGTCCGTGTTGAAATGGTAGGCGCTGTCGACGGTGATCTGCGCGCCCAGTTCCCTAAGCGCAAGGAAATGCGTATCGACGCGACGGCGCCCGATCACGTCGCCGCCGGGTGGTGGAAGCGTCACCTTTCCGCAGCGCGCCAGCATAGGTCCGGCGAGCAGGATCGAGGCGCGGATCCGGGCGCAGAGGTGCGGATCGAGATCGGCGGGTCGCAGATCGGCCGCCTCGATCTCGAGTTCGTTCTGACCGAGCCAGACGGCCTTGGCGCCAACCGAACCGATGAGCTCGACAAGCGCCTCGACGTCGCGGATGCGCGGCACGTTGCAGAGCCGCACGGGCTGGTCAGTCAGCAGGCAGGCAGCGATGATCGGCAGCGCGGCGTTCTTGTTGCCGCTCGGCCGGATCTCGCCGGAAAGACGGTGCCCGCCCTCCACGATGTACTGGACTTTTTCGTGCGGCTGCGCTTGCGCCATGGGGCTCGATCCTTCCGATGCGGAAGGCCCTTATGGCACAAGCGTTCGAGTCGTGTCAGGCGCCGGTCGAGCGCTGCTGCATTTCCCAACCGTTTTGTGGAGGCGGAATTTCGGCGGACGGTGACGCCGAAGGTTGGTTCCGCTGGTTCTGCGTGTCCGGCGACCCGGTTGCCGATCAGCTTCGCTTGGTCCGCCAGCTGTCGGCATAGCTTTCGCGTGCCTGCGCCGCATAGGGGGTGGGTGCAACGCGCACGCGGATTTCCGTCTGCTTGTGCCGCTCCGTGGAAGTCTTGCCGGAACCGCCATCCGGCTCACCCCAGACGAGGCGAAGGATTTCACCTTCCTTGACATCCGCGTCGACCACGCCGAGCGACAGCATGCAGCGTTCGTTGTAGGAGTAGCCGTTGAACATCGACATGCCGACCCGCTTGCCGTCGCGCAGGATCAGGTCGGCGCTGGTCGAGGCATAGTTCGGCTGCGGGAAGTCGATCCACTTGTAGTGATCCTCGCTCGGCCGGAAGGCGGAGGCAATGACCTCGACCACATCCTCGGCGTTCCACTCGAAGGTCACCTTCCGGCGGCTGGTCTGGCCCTTCATCTTTTCAAGCGCTGCCTTGCCGATGAAATCATCCTTCTTCCAGCCGATGTAGAAGTCGTAGCCGAGCTCGAACGGATTGACGTAGTAGTCTTCGATATTGTCGGAGACGAAGCTGCCGCCGATCGAGCCCATGGCCTCGTAGCTGTCGGCTCCCAGCCAGTCTCGGTAGGCGGCCAGCATGCCGTCGCCGGTATAGATGCCCGGGAGCGGCGATGGGATCCAGCCGGATTCGAGCGTGTTCGTCGAATAGGCGCGGCTGCCGCAACGAACGAGATCGACACCGGCGTCTTTGGCCGCATCGAGGATGCAGGAGAGAATATAGCTCTTGTCCTCGTAAGGCCCCCAGATCTCCAACCCAGGAGCGCCGGACATGCCATGGCGCAGAGCCTGGACGGTCTTCGAGCCAACCTTAATCTGGTCGACATGGAAGAACTTGATCTCCTGGATCGGCCCGCCGTTCATCTTCTCGAAGATCCTCGGGGCGTCCGGCCCCTGGATCTGGTAGCGATAATGTGTGCGCAACACGCGTTCGCCTTCCGGGCGCGACGGCGAACGCGGATCATGCTTCAGTCGGACATTCCACTTGCCATAGGCAGCGCAGAACATCAGCCAGTTGGACGTCGGCGCGCGGCCGACGAGGATGAACTTGTCCTCGCGTTCGCGGAAGATGATGTGGTCGCCGATCACGTGGCCGTTCGGCGTCACCGGCACGAAGTGCTTGGCGCGGTTGAGGCCGAAATTGGTGAAGGAATTTATCCCGTGATGGCTGAGAAATGCTTCCGCCTCCGGCCCCTCGACGATCAGCTCGTCCATGTGGTGTGACTGGTCGAACAGCACGGCTGAATTGCGCCAGGCCGCCTGTTCGGTGCGCCAGTTGGCAAACTCTGGAGCCACCACCGGGTATACATACATGCCGGTCTTGGCGTTGCGCAGCAATTGAACTGCGTTCGGCGCTTCGGCCAGAATCTGGGACAAGCTCGATTTCATCTGAGGGCCTCCTCTCCTTCAAAGCAATCGTATGTATACATATGAACGCTGACGGAGGAGGATTTGCAAGTGCAAAAGGGGCGCTGCTGGGGACCGGCAGAAAAAGCCTGCTCGTTTGCCGACATGAATGCGCAGAACGTGCGCCATTCTCTCAGCCCTGGATGAGGGCCAGCGCCTTGACCTTTTCGAGAAGCGACGGATCCTCGTTGAGGATGTATTCGAGATTGCTCCGGGCCGTCCGTGCATGCTCGCGGGCGAGAGCCTCGGCGCGGCTTCCCTCGCGCATTTCGATGGCGCGCACGATGCCGCGATGCTGTTCCTGGGCAGTTCGCAGCGACCGCCGGAACGTGGCGATATCCGATCGGTCGGGCAGGAAGGCGGAGGGTGACGCGAAGGGCAGGGCGCTTGCTCGCTCCACTTCCCGGCGGATCACGTCGCTCTCTGTCAGACCGGCCATCTGCCGGTGGAAGATCTCGTTCAGATCCGCATAGGCGTCGAAGTCGACGTCCTCCGGTCGCTCGCCGAAGCACGCATCGAGACGGCTGACCGTATCCTTGATCTCCTTCAGGCGATGCGGTGCCGCACCCCGTTCGGCGGCGACGCGCGCGGCCATGCCTTCCATGACGCCGCGCACCTCGATCGAATCCACCACGTCGGAGAACCCGAACCGGCGCACCATGAAGCCGCCGCTCGGCAGACGGTCCAGCAGGCCTTCTTCCGCAAGTCGCGACAGGGCCTCGCGAACTGGCGTCCGGGAAATGTCGAGCAGTTCTGCAAGCGGCACCTCGAAGAGCCGCGTTCCACCCTGCAACTCGCCGCTCAGGATGCGTTCGCGAAGGTCTATGACCGCGCGCCGGCCGTGGGTTGCCGCTTCCGTGTGCCTCATCCGACGATCTGTCCTTTGTGTTCGCGTGTGTCCGGGCAAGTATTCATGGCTGTGCGGTCATCCAGTCGCGCCGGCCATCAGCTCTATTGGCTGCGAGTGTATACATAGCGGATCGACGCGTCACGCAAGCCGATGCTCCAAGGCATCTGGGATAAGTGCTGGCACGTGCGGCTTCGCGACAGCGTCTGCTCCTGCGGTTTCGAGCGTTTGAGATGCCGGGCAAGGCTAGCTAAAGATCATGCCGTCGAAGAGCTTTCGCGCTGTCCGCAGCACGGCTGCCTCGCGCACTTCGCCATCCTTCAGCGATACGATGACCGTCATCTCGCCCGTCGGGTGTTCGACGGAAACCTGCAGTCGGTCGCCTGTTCCAAGCGTTGCAAGCGCACGCGCCGGTCCGTCCGGCAGCAGGCAGGCGGTCGCGACGCTGACGGCGCCCAGAACGCCAATCGCGTCATGGCAGCGATGCGGGATAAAGGTCCGCGTTGAGATCGCGCCGCCCGCCCGCGGACGCGACACCATCGTCATTTTCGGAACGGATTTTGCCGACACGTCTCCGAGATCCATCATCTGACCGGCTTTGAGGCGGATCGCTTCCAGCCGCTCGCGCAAACTACTGTCGCCTTCGAGCACCTCGGGTGTCTCCGTGCCGGTGATGCCGACCGACGCCGCTTCGAGGATGACGCAAGGCATGCCGTTGTCGATGAGGGTGCAGGCAATGCCATCGATCACGTCAACCGTGCGGCCGGTGGGAAGAAGCGCGCCGCAAGAGGAGCCGGCGGTGTCGGCGAAGGTGATCGGGATGGCGGATGCCGTTCCCGGCACGCCGTCGATCCGCGCCTCGCCCGCATAACTGACCGAGCCGCCCGGCGTCGCGACACGCGCGATCGCCAGTTGCCCGGTGTTTTCCATGAAGATCCGCACCGTCGTCTCGCCGTCCGCAGCCGTTACCAGCCCGCGTTCAATGGCGAACGGACCGACTCCGGCGAGAATGTTGCCGCAGTTCTGGCCGTCGGAGACGATCGGCCGGTCGACGAACACCTGCAGGAAGAGATAGTCGACATCGACGTCCGACCGTTCGGAGCGTCTGACCACCGCGACCTTCGAGGTCAGCGGGTCGGCGCCGCCCATGCCGTCGATCTGGCGTGGATCCGGCGAACCGAGCGCGCGCAAGAGAAAGGCGTCGCGATCGGCAGGCAGATCTTCGGCCAGGAAATAGCCGCCCTTCGATGTGCCGCCGCGCATCCACATGCAGCGCACGCCCTGGCCGGAGGATGCGGTCCTGGCCTCAGACATATTTGAGACCCTTCTGCGCCAGCCTCGCACGCATGTCGTAGATGTCGAGCCCCAGTTCGCCTGACGCCAGCCGCGCCCGCTTGCTCTCCTCGAGAGCGACACGCGCCTCGGCTCTGTCGGCTACCTGCGCGGCATCGGCGGAGGGTATGACGCAGACCCCATCGTCGTCGGCGACAATCACATCGCCGGCATTGACGATGGTGCCGCCGCAGACGATCGACACGTTCACCGAGCCGAGCGTCTCCTTGACGGTCCCCTGCGCAAAGACCGCTTTCGACCAGACTGGAAAGTCCATCGCCCGCAGGTCGGCAGTGTCGCGCACGCCGGCTTCGATGATCAGGCCGCGACAGCCACGGGCGGCGGCAGAGGTCGCAAGCAGATCGCCGAAGTAGCCGTCCTCGCACGGGCTCGTCGGCGCCAGCACGAGGATGTCGCCCGCTTTCACCTGTTCGATTGCCACATGCAGCATCCAGTTGTCACCGGGCGGCGCGGAGATGGTGATGGCGCTGCCGGCGATCCGCCTGCCTTGCTGGATCGGCCTTATGCCGCTCGCCATGAGGCCGCGTCGGCCAGAGGCCTCGTGCACCGTCGCCACCCCGCAGGCGGCCAGCCTGTCGATGACGGAAGGTTCTGCGCGGGGTATGTTCCGGACGACGACCGCCATCACAGTTCATCCACGGTACGCGGGAAGATCGACTGGAAACCCTCCGCATGGCTGGATCGGCGACCGCCGGATTGGCCGCCCGAATTGCGCATGAAGTGATTGCCGCGGTTCTCGGCGACGTTCTTGTAGTAGTGCCAGAGATGTTCCTGGCCTTCCATGCACTGGATGGCGGCCCACTTCTTCTCCCAGACCGGCGAAATGTCGAGAAAGACATCCGGCTTCCATTCCATCTGTTCGGTCTGGTGAGGTTCGAAGAGATAGAGCTGCGGTGCGCCAAGCACTTTTCCGCCCGGATTGTGACCCCAAGCCTGGGCGATCATGCGGGCTTCCAGCGCCACCTGCGTCGCGTGCATGTGATCGGTGTTGTATGGGTCCCAGCGTGAGTGAGACAGCATGAATTCGGGCTGCACCGCGCGGATCACGTCGACCAGCCTGTCCTTGGCGGCGCGGTCTACCTCCAGCGGATAGTCGCCAAGGTCGAAGAACTGGAGATCGTGAACATCAAGCGCCCGCGCCGCATTCTCCGCCTCCTTGCGGCGCCCGGCCTTCACCTTGTCGAGCGTCATGTCCGGCAGCTTCCATAGCTTGGCGCTTTCGCCGCGCTCGCCGAACGACAGGCAGACAACGGTGACCTGGTAGCCTTTCTGCGCATGCAGCGCGATGGCGCCGCCGCAGCGCCAGACGAAATCGGCGGAGTGAGCGCTGATCACCAAGGCGGTCTTTGCCATCGGATTACTCCTTGCGGGCGACGGGCGGCGTGCCGTGCGTGTGGAAGGTGTCGATCGTCTTCAGGCCCCAGGCCTGCCCTTTTTTCCGCTCGGTCTCGGTCCAGGTAACGGTCGGCCAGTCGGGGCGCAGGATCAGCCTTGCGCCGGCATTGGCGAGTTCGACCCGATTGCCGGCAGGCTCCCAGACGTAGAGGAAGAACGTGCCCTGGATGGCGTGCTTGTGCGGCCCGGTCTCAATATGCACGCCGTTCTCAAGAAATATGTCCGCCGCCCGCAGGATGTCCTCGCGCTGATCGACCGCGTAGGTCACGTGATGGAAGCGACCGGTGGCGCCGGTTTGATCTTCCGAATAGGCGATGTCGTAACTCTTGTTGTTGACCGTGAACCAACAGCCGCCGAGCCGGCCATTGTCGAGTTGGATCTGCTCCGTCACCCGGCTGCCGAGTGCCTGTGTCATGAAATCGCGGATTTGCCGCACATCGGTCGCCAGCAGGTTCAGGTGGTCGAGCCGGCGCGGCGATGCACCGCGGCCGTGGTAACGCTGGGCGATGTTTTTCAGCGCCGGCCGTTCTTCGGGCGGCGGCTCATAGACCCGAGTGTCGTAGTAGATCTCGAAAACGTGGTCGTCCGGGTCCTTGAACCGGTAGGCGCGCCCATGGCCCTCATCGCCGTCGACCCATCCAAGGCCGCAGCCCATCTGTTCGATCGCCGCCACCCGCCGTGCAAGTGCCGGCTCGGACGTGGTGCGATAGGCGACGTGGCCGATACCGGTCGTCACATGACGGCTGAGCTTCAGCGTGTGAAACTCGTAGTCGTCGAAGGCGCGCAGATAGGCGCAGTCGCTTTCGATCTTGCTTGCCGTCAGGCCGTAGACGCGCGTGAAAAAGTCAAGGCTTTCATCGAAGCGATCTGTATAGAGCTCCACATGACCAAGATGCGCGACATCGAAACAGGGCTCGCTCATAGCCGTTCGCCGACGAGACTTGCCATCATATCGTCCCTCCCAAGACCCTATGACGCGTCACCTGCCAGGCAGGCTCCTCTGCATCAAGAGTGCCAGATGCCCCGCCCGTGCGCAAGCAATGAATACATGCCGGGGGAGTGGATGCTTCGTGTTGAGCCGGATGTGCCGATAATGCTCCACTGCAATACCGCACGGATTGCTCGATCCACGATTAATGTATACATTTGCAACGGTGGAGGAAGAGGATGGATGTGAGCAAGGAACGTCCGAACCAGCAGCTGTCCGGGCAGCCACCGAAGGCGGGCATGCCGAGCCTGCTCGACAACTGGTCGATCGAGGTGATGCCGCGCACGGCTGCCAAGATCGGCGACTTCCGGCAAATGCTGCCGGCGGGCACGCGCGTCTATCTTGCCCATATCGATGGCACGCCGATCGAAGACATGGTCGCCACGGCACGCCGTCTTCATCTCGAAGGGTTTGCGGTGATGCCGCATATCCCCGCACGATCTATCGCCGACGCTGGGATGCTGAAGGATTGGCTCGACCGCTACCGGTCGGAAGCCGATATCCGCCAGGCGCTGCTTCTGGCGGGTGGAAACTCCTCACCGCGCGGATCATTCGGCAGCTCGCTGGAGCTGGTGGAGACGGGGCTCTTCGACCGGATGGGATTCACGAACCTGCATTTCGCCGGCCATCCGGAAGGCAATCGCGACATCGATGGCGATCTGTCGACACGGCACGTCGATGCTGCCTTGCTGACGAAGCAGGCCTATGCGGAGCGGACGGATGCGCGCGTGGCGCTGACCACACAGTTCGGATTCGATACGAAGCCGATCATTGACTGGACGCAGAGGATCGCGGCGCTGGGTGTGGATCTGCCGGTGCATGTCGGCATCGCTGGGCCCGCCAGGCTCCAGACGCTCCTCAAATACGCGCTCTCCTGCGGCGTCGGCCCATCGCTGCAGATCCTTCAGAAGCGGGCGCTCGATGTGCGCCGGCTGCTGCTTCCCTACGAGCCGACCGAGGTCGTCGATGAACTCGAGGCCTACAGGAGGTCGCACCCGCAGAGCCTGCTGGCGCAGATCCACATATTTCCGCTCGGAGGCATCGAGGCGGCGGTCACATGGTGCCGCAAGCGATCGCAGCGAGGCTGAGGCGGCTCCGGCCCTCGTCACGGCGCAGGCTCGCACCTGGATCGTCACTGTGCTCGTCACCGGCGGCTCCTGCATCGCGAGCCTTTCTTAGGCGGCGCTGATGTGTGCTGCCTTCTCACTAATCGCTGAAAATCGGCGCCGATTACCCGCTGATGTCGATCGCCGTCGTTGTCATCGGTTGACAAGCGGTGTCGGGTAGAAATGTCAACGTTCCTGGCATATGGGAAGCGACGCTGTTCATGTTCCTGGTGGTGTCGATGCTCAACACCTGCGGCTTCGGAAGGCGTGATCATGACCGGCCTCATCATCGTCTGCGTCATCATTGCCGCCAACCGACCCGCCGGCCAGATGCGCTATGGTGCTGGTTGCGAACTCATCTTTAGCCATTCGGATAGACACCATGTCGATGCAGACCGCTTCACCCTACGAGATCCACGATCCCCGCTTCCGCCACATGGTAATCCAGAGCGCGCGGCTGGAGGAACTGTACCGCGACTGCCGCTGGGCAGAAGGCCCCGTGTGGTTTGCCGATCTCGACTGCCTGATCTTCAGCGACATCCCGAACCAGCGGATGCTTCGCTACGTGCCCGATCATGGCATATCGGTATTCCGCCAGCCATCCAACTTCGCCAACGGCAACACCCGCGATCGGCAGGGGCGGCTGATTTCATGCGAACATGGCGGAAGGCGCATCACGCGCACGGAAACCGACGGCAGCATCACCGTGCTGGCGGACCGCTTCGAGGGGAAGAGGTTGAATTCGCCCAACGACGTGGTGGTGAAGTCCGACGGCAGCATCTGGTTCACCGACCCGAGCTACGGCATCCTCTCGAACTACGAGGGCTATCAGGCCGAGCCGGAGCTTCCGACGCGCAACGTCTTTCGGCTCGATCCGCAAGACGGCAGCCTGTCGATCGTCGCGGAGGATTTTGGCCAGCCGAATGGCCTGGCGTTCTCGCCGGACGAGAGGCTGCTCTACATCGCCGATTCGGCTGCCAGCCACGACGAGACGTGGCCGCGCCATATCCGCGTCTTCGACGTCGTGGACGGGATGAGGCTCGTCAATGGCCAGGTGTTCTGCACCATCGACAACGGTCTCGCCGATGGCCTGCGGATCGACACCGACGGCAATGTCTGGACGAGTGCCGCCGATGGCGTCCATTGCTTCGCGGCTGACGGCACACTGCTCGGCAAGATCCTCGTACCGCAGACGGTCGCCAACCTGGCGTTCGGTGGGCCGAAGCGCAACCGCCTGTTCATCACCGCGACTAACTCGCTCTATTCGGTCTACGTCGCGGCGACCGGCGCGCAGTATCCGTGAGACGCAGTGCGGCCGCCATCGAGGGAGCGGCCGCTAGCGCATCAACGGCGCATGTCGAAGAGCAGGGCACGACCTTCGGTGACCCACTCGATATCGGGCAGCACTTCGTCACCGACCTGCAGCCCGTCACCGCCGGCCAACCGCTCGCCATCGATCATCGCCAGACCTTCGATGATGTGGACGAATGTCTTCCGGCCGGGTGCAACAGGAATAGGCGTCCGGTCACCCGCTTCCGGTTCGGCCAGGAACACCCGCGTATCCGAATTGAGACGCAGGGCCGCGCCGTCTCCCTCGCCACCCGCGACAAGGGTCCAGTCACCGCCGGCGGCCGCTGGGATGGCTGCCTGCTGGTAGCTCGGCGCGCCGCCGATGGTGTCCGGGATCAGCCAGATCTGCAGGAAATGCGCCGGATCCTTGCCCGAGTTGTTCATTTCGGAATGGCGGACACCGGAACCGGCACACATCAACTGTACTTCGCCAGGCTTGATCGTCACACGGTTGCCCAGCGTATCCTTGTGGGCCAGCGTGCCGTCCAGCACGATCGTCATGATGTCCATGTCCGCATGGCCATGCTCGGAGAAACCGGAGCCGGGCGCGATGCGATCTTCGTTGATGACCCGCAGGGCGCCATAGCCCATTCGCGTCGGATCCTGAAATCCGCCGAAGGAGAAGGTGTGGTCGCTCCTCAGCCAACCGGTATCGGTATGGCCGCGATTGGTATTTTCATGGATCAGCGTCATGGCATCTCTCCTCGGTCTTGTTTTGATACCAGGAAGATGAGGCAGATTACCCTGCAAGATAAGAGCAACCGAATTCAGCATTCTATTACATCCGGCGCAACAGTCCTCGTTGCGGATGAGGCGACAGGCCTCCGCGCGTGCAGATGAGCCGATCCGAAATAAGTTGATTGGATGGCTCATATTTAGTAGGGGCGGGACAGCAACCACAGGCGCAGGAAACGGCGATGGGCGGGAATGTATCGGCAGCCAGCGCGGATCTTCGCGACAGTCACGCATTCAGTACGGTGTCCCTGACGTTCAGTGTCGACGGGAGAACGCTTCTCGACCAGGTGTCCGTGGATTTCCGTCCCGGTGAGATCTCGGGACTTGTCGGTCACAACGGGTCCGGCAAGTCCACTTTGCTCAAGCTGCTGGCGCGCCAGCAGCGAGCGACATCGGGTTCGATCGCGTTTGCCGGGAGGCCGGTCGAGACGATCGGCTCGCAGGAGTTTGCGCGGGAGGTTGCCTATCTGCCGCAGGACGTCAGTGCGGCGAACAGCATGACCGTGCGCGAACTCGTCGCCTGCGGCCGCTATCCGTGGCATGGCGCGCTGGGCCGATTTACCGACAACGACCGTTCGAAGGTCGAGGAGGCGCTGGCGCTCACCCATATGGACGCGTTCGCCGACCGGTTGGTGGATACGCTTTCCGGCGGCGAGCGGCAGCGCGCCTGGCTGGCAATGTTGATGGCACAGGACGCAAGGTGCCTGCTGCTGGACGAGCCGACCTCGGCGCTCGACATCGCTCATCAGATGGAAGTTCTGGCGCTCGTGCGGCGTCTGTCGCGGGAGAAGGGCCTGAGTGTGATCATCGTGCTGCACGACATCAACATGGCGTGCCGGTTCTGCGACAGGCTGTATGCGCTGAAGCAGGGAAGGCTGATTGCTGCGGGCGCCGCCGCGGACCTGATGAACCCGCAGACCCTGCGCGACATCTACGGCGTCGAGATGAACGTGACGGCCCATCCGGCGCTCGACATTCCGCTCGCCTACGTATGCTGACCCTCGTGCAAAGCCCGCGATCGCGACGTTCGATTCTCGGCCTCCTGGCCGGCGGTCTCTGCCTGCCGAAGGTCGCTGGCGCTTCGTCATCGACTCTGAAGGTTGCCAGTCTCGACTACGGAATGGCCTCGACGCTCCTGTCGCTCGGTATCGTTCCAGTCGCCGTCGCATCGCTGGCGGACTGGGACCGCTGGGTGATCGAACCCGAAATGCCAGGTGAGGTGGTCGATCTCGGCTCCTCCTGGGAGATCAATTTCGAGGTGCTCGAAAGCCTGAGGCCCGATCTCATTCTGACGACGCCGTTCAACGCGGCGCTGACACCGCGCCTGGAGCAGGTTGCGCCGGTGCTGTCTTATGGTGTCTTCACGCCTGAAGGCGGCGACGTGCTGCCGAAGGCAGTTTCCGCGACACGCGCGATCGCCGCGCGCGTCGGACGTTCGGCAGAGGGCGAAGCCGTGATCGCCCGGACGGAAGAGTTTCTAGACAGCTGCCGCAGGCGCCTTGAGAAACGCGCGCCGCCGCCGCTGGCACTCGTCAACTTCATGGACGCGCGGCATATGCGGATCTATTCGGCGCCGGGTCTCTATCAGAACGTTCTTCAGAAGATCGGTGTCGAAAATGCCTGGCCGCACCCCGGCAACTTCTGGGGGTTCGAGGCGATCGGCATCGAGCGGTTGGCTGACATCACTGATCCGCGGGCAAAGCTCATCGCTTTCGAGCCGGTGCCGGCCGATGTCCTGCCGAAGCTGTCGGACAGCCCCCTCTGGCAGCAATTGCCGTTTTCGCGCCCGGGACAGACTGCGATCCTGCCCGGCGCCCTGATGTTCGGACTGCTGAGCGAGGCGATGCGGTTCGCCCGGCTGATTACCGAGCATCTGGAGGCGAACACGTGACGGCGCGCCAGCATTTAGGCCCTCTGGCAGTGACAAGCCTGCTGATGGGAATGGCCCTGGTGCTGGCCTGGCAGCAGGCGAGCACGCATTCGCTTCTGCCAGCCGCCGGCCGGCCGCTCAGCATGGACGAGACGGTCTTCTACTTTTCGCTGTTGCCACGCATGGCGACCGCCCTTATCTGCGGCGCAGCGCTTGCCCTTTCTGGTGCGCTGTTCCAGCAGATCCTGCGCAACCCGCTGGCTTCGCCGACCACTCTCGGCATCTCGGCCGGCGCCAATCTCGCCCTCGTCAGCGCCATGCTGGTAATGCCGGGGCTGCTCGGCGTAGGACGCGATCTGGTAGCGCTGATGGGGAGCGCCATCGCCGCCGGTCTGGTGTTCCTTCTCGGGGCGCGCCGAAGCTTCTCGCCGTTTTCGCTGGTCATGTCCGGCCTCGTCGTCAGCCTCTGGTGCGGGGCGCTTTCTGCCGTCCTGCTGATGCTCAACGAACGCTATCTCGTCAGCCTGTTCATCTGGGGAGCGGGCTCGCTGTCCCAGCAGAGCTGGGCCATCCCGTTGTCGCTGCTTCCGAAACTGGGCATCGGCCTGCTGCTGGCGCTACTCATCCTTCGGCCGCTGGCCGTCAACGAGCTGGGCGAGGCCGGGGCGACGGCGCTCGGGCTCAGGGTCGTCCATTTGAGGGTCGCCGCCGTGGTCATCGCCGTGGCATTGGCGGCCTTCGTCACCAGTGCTGTCGGTGTCATCGGCTTCATCGGCCTCGTGTCGCCGACGATTGCACGGCTGACGGGGGCGAGGCGGCCTGCGCCACTCCTGATCTGGTCGACGCTGATCGGCGCCAGCCTGCTCTTCCTCACCGACAGCGCGTTGCTGCTTGCCGCCGGCGTGTGGTCGGACCTGCTGCCGACCGGCGCGGTGACGGCCATCTTCGGCTCGCCGCTGCTGCTCCTTCTCCTGCCAAGGCTGAAGACGCGCCACCGGGTGGTCCAGGCGAGCGCGCCGCGGCACAGCAGACGGGTCTGGGGAAGTCGACCGCTTTTGGTCGTACTCGCGCTGGCGGTGATCCTGCTGGCCGTCGTGCTGTTCTTCGGACGCGCTCCGGATCTCAGCTGGACTTTGCTGCCCCCGGATCTCTGGTCCGATATCCTGCCGCTGCGGCTGCCGCGGATCGTTGCGGCCTTCGGGTCCGGAGCCATACTGGCGGTCGCCGGCATCATCATGCAGCGGCTGACCGGCAACGAGATGGCGAGCCCCGAATTGCTCGGCGTCAGCGCTGGCGCGACGCTCGGCGTGACCGTTGCCGTCTTCCTCGTCGGCGTCCCGGGGCTGCTCGGCCAGCTAGGCTTTAGTGCAATCGGCGCGCTGACAGTCCTCGGCGTGATCTTCATGCTTGCGGCACGGTCGGGACTGGCTCCGGAGCGGGTGTTGCTGGCCGGGATCGCGCTCAGCGCCATGGTCGATGCCGTCGTCGGGATCATCGGTGCGAGCGGCGATCCGCGGACGATCTTCCTGTTGCGCTGGCTGAGCGGCTCGACCTACACCGCGACCATGGAGAGTGCTCTGCTTGCACTTGGTGCGGCGGCGGTTCTCGTCAGCCTCTGCCACCTCTGCCGTCGATGGCTGGATCTTCTTCCGCTCGGTCCGTCTGCGGCCACCGCGCTCGGCGTTCATCTGCAACGGTCGCGCATCCTGCTTCTGGTGCTCGCCGGGCTCCTGTCGGCGGCAGCCACGATGAGTGTCGGGCCGCTGAGCTTCGTCGGGCTGATGGGGCCGCATCTTGCCGCACAGCTTGGCTTCCTGCGCGCCCGCGAGCAGATCTGGGGCGGAGCCCTGTGCGGTGCGATCCTGATGGTGCTGGCTGATTGGCTCGGCAGGAGCCTGATCTACCCGTATGAAATCCCTGCCGGCATCGTCTCGGCGCTCATCGGCGCGCCCTTCCTCGTCCTGCTGATGCGGCGGTCGGGGTAGCGCGCTCTTGTTTGCCAACCCGCAGCCCCAAGCGAGCGTTTGCGGGGGATTGTCGAATCAAGTCTTGACGCGACTCGGAACGCGCTGCAACTCTGTTACGGCAGTCGAGCGAATATCCCGTTAAAAGCCGTTACTGTTGTGTGTCGCTGTTAACTCAGGCATGTGGCGTATGGAGCGGACGGATGGAATCAGGATATCGATTCGGCGGTCGCGTATGTCAGGACGACTTTGACAGCGCGGCGTGACAGAAAAAAGGACATGCCGTCGATGGCGCGCAGCAAGGCAATCAAAATGAAGACGCAAGCCGGTGCGGAGATGCGCCAGCCGGCCGACGCGACCATTGCTGCCGATGCCCAGGCTCTGTCCGAGCAGCTGAAGTCGATGCGCGAGCGGCTGTTTCCGCCGACGGCGAGCAAGACGCTGCGGGCATTCTCGTCGGGCGAGGCGGCCAAGCTGATCGGCGTTTCCGACGGCTATCTGCGCCAGCTGTCGCTCGCGGGCGAGGGGCCACAGCCGGAAACCGGTGCCGGCGGTCGGCGGTTCTACTCGCTGTCGGATATCAACGCGTTACGCTCCTATTTGGCGGACCAGGCACTGTCCAAGGGCAACCACGCCAAGGCGCGGTCCTACCTGCCGCACCGCGATCCGTCCCGCGACGAGCACATGCAGGTTATCTCGGTGACGAACTTCAAGGGCGGGTCGGGCAAGACGACCTCTGCCGTGCACCTCGCCCAGTATCTGGCGCTGACCGGTCATCGCGTGCTTGCCATCGACCTTGACCCGCAGGCCTCGCTTTCGGCGCTGTTCGGCTATCAGCCGGAACTCGATCTCACGGGCAACGACACTCTGTACGGCGCGATCCGCTACGATGCAGAAGCCCGGCCACTGTCCGACATCATCCGCCCCACCTATTTTACCGGGCTTGATATCGTGCCGGGCAATATCGAGCTGCAGGAATTCGAGCACGAGACGCCGCAGGCCTTGGCCCGCCGCCAGAGCGGCCAGGATTCCGGGCCGCTGTTCTTCGCCCGCATCCAGGCGGCACTCGATACGGTCGAAGATCGATACGACGTGGTGGTGATCGACTGCCCGCCACAGCTCGGCTACCTGACCTTGTCATCGCTTTGTGCCTCCACCTCTGTGGTCGTGACCGTTCATCCGCAGATGCTCGACGTTGCGTCGATGAACCAGTTCCTGTTCATGACCTCGGACCTGCTGTCGGTTGTGCGCGAAGCCGGCGGCACGCTGAACTTCGATTTCCTGCGCTACCTGGTGACCCGCTTCGAACCGAACGACGGTCCCCAGACGCAGATCGTCGGGTTCATGCGCTCGCTGTTCGGCGACCGCGTGCTGACGGCGCCGATGCTGAAGTCGACAGCCGTCTCGGATGCCGGACTGACCAAGCAGACGCTGTACGAAGTCGGGCGCGAGAACTTCACACGCAGCACCTACGACCGCGCCGTGGAGGCGATGAATGCGGTCAATGGTGAAGTCGAAGCATTGATACATTCGGCCTGGGGCTGGTGACCCGGGTGGGAAGGGTAAGATGATGGTGGGTAGCCGCAAAAACGAGCTAAAGGCGCTGTTCGGCGGAGGTCTGTCCCCGGCGCCTGCAAAGCCGTCCGTGACGCCGTCCGATGCCGCGGAAGGCAAGGAGACGCCGGTGCCACGCTCGGCTTCCGGCGCCATCAAGGCCATGGGACTGTCGCTCGGCTCTATCGCCAAGGATGCCGAGGAGGCGCGTGCGCTCCGCCAGGCCCTTAATGACGGCGAGCGCATTCTCTCGGTGCCGACCGACCGGATCGAAGCATCATTCGTCGAGGATCGTCTACAGATCGCCGATCATGACGACGAAGACTTCCTGGCACTTGTGGACAGCATGCGCGACAGCGGCCAGCAGGTGCCGGTGCTGCTGCGTCCTCACCCGACTGTCGAGGGTCACTATCAGACCGCCTATGGTCACCGCCGCATACGGGCGGCCTCGCGCCTCGGCATTCCGATCAAGGCGGTCGTGCGTCCGCTTTCGGATGACGAGCTGGTCCTGGCGCAGGGCAAGGAAAATGCCGAGCGCCGCAATCTGTCGTTTATCGAGCGCGCGATCTTTGCCCGCAATCTTGCCGGCCGCGGCTTTGAACGCAAGGTCATCGGCGAAGCGCTATCCGTCCAGAAGAGTGAACTGTCGCGCCTCATGCAGGTCGTTGACGCGGTTCCCGAGCGGTACATCCGGGTTATCGGTGCAGCGCCGAAGGCAGGTCGCGATCGCTGGATGAAGCTCGGCGAACTGCTGCAGCGGGAGGATCGGCGCGGTGAAGCCGATGCCGTGACGGCGAAGTCGGATTTCCTCAGGGCCGATAGCGACGGCCGATTCCAGATGCTGTTCGATCGGTTGTCGCAGGCTCCGAAAGCCGCATCACCGAAGGCCTTTGACGTGAAGGACGCTCGCGGTCGGCCATTCGCCCGCATGCGGCGCGATGGGCGCACCGCCCGCATCGATTTCTCGGCGGAGGTCGATCCCGCCTTCCTAGACGAGGCTGCAGAGGTTCTCGCCGATCACTACAACAGGTTCCTGGCGTCCCGAAAGACCGGCTGAGCGGCGGCGGGATCAAGCCCGCGCGGGACGACGGACAGGCCTTCGGGCCACTGCATCTAACTGACGCTCGAAAGGAAACACGAGAGCAAGAAAAAAGGCCCCCAAAACGTCACCATTTCGGAAGCCCTCTTCTATGTAGCAATTCGAGAGAATCACTTCCAAGGTCGAAAGTCAAGAGTCGGCGGCATTTTTGCCGATCCCGAAGCTGCGTTCTGACGCCTGATGGCTGCCGTCGAAGGACCCGCTTGCCTCCGAACGGAGACGACCATGGTCGACAGATTGGCAACGACGCCATTCGGCGGCGCGCCTTTGCGCGCGAAAAATTTTGTCCGCATGCGGGATGCAGAACGCCACCAGGAGCGGCTGCGCAACGGCGAAGGCGGCAATGAAACCGGTACGGCGGAGAAGTGGCAGTTGATCCGTGCCCTGACCGAAGCCCGCGATATCTATGGTCTCTCCGACCGTTCGATCGCGGTGCTCGAAGCGCTGACCAGCTTTCATCAGGATCGTCGGCTGGACGGCAAATCACCGATCATCGTCTTTCCCTCCAACGCAGAACTCTCGATCCGCTGCCGTGGAATGTCGCCCGCAACGCTGCGGCGGCATCTCGCCGCTTTGGTCGATGCCGGGTTCATCTTCCGCCGCGACAGTGCCAACGGCAAGCGCTATGCGCAGAGGAATGACAGCGGGCTTGTCGAGAACGCCTTCGGCTTCGATCTGGCACCGCTTGCCTTGCGCGCAGCAGAGATCTTCACGCAAGCGGACGCGGAGCGGGAGAGGGCGCGACAGGTAGCGAGAATCCGTGCGGAAATGACCCTTCATCTCAGGGACGTCGCAAAGACGATCGAGGCGGCGCTGCACGAAAACCGCACGGGAGACTGGGAGGACTTTTCGCTCAGGCTGGTGGCTCTTTCCGGGAGAGTACCGCGTGTTGCCGACGCCTCCTTGCTGAAGCAGCGGGCCGATGCGCTCCTGCGCCTGCGTGCGGAGGTTGAGGCAGCCTACCTAAATAGTCTTTCCGAAGAAGAAATGAGCGCCAATGAGTCCGCTTCTGAGCGCCATATTCAGAATTCAAATACAGACCTAAATTCTGAATTAAACGGCATTGACCCAAATACCCGGCCGGCCGCCAGCGCGGATGAACCTTCCCCTCGGCGCAGTTCATCGATCGGGCTGAAGCAGTTCCTTTCCTGCTGCCCGCAACTCAAGGATTACGCCCGTGACGGCATCAAATCCTGGAAGGATGTTGTGGCGACGGCGGATCTCGTCCGCTCAATGCTCGGGATCAGTCCGAGTGCCTGGGCGGAGGCGCGCAAGGCGATGGGCGAAATCGACTCCGCGATCGTCGTTGCGGCCATACTCGAACGTGCCGAAGATATCCGCTCCCCTGGCGGTTACCTGCGCGATCTGACCCGCAAGGCGGAAAAAGGCAGGTTCTCCGTTCAACCCATGTTGAAAGCGCTGAAGGCGTGACGCGTGTTGCGCTCCGGTTCGGAGGTTGCACTCTAGGGGTCGGGCATGTCGCGACGTCTGGCTCGCGCCCTGCCCGACGGTTGAGAACCTGAAGGGTTGGCGAGAAACATTTGCATGGCGGTTTGCGAGTGGGCCTGCCAGTTCTTTGGCACGCGGCGGAGAGTATGTTAGAGGTTGCTTCGTCCAATCTCGTTGCCATCGCCGCAGGATGCATGCTCTCTTTCGATGTCCGTCGTCACCTGGAATGCTCGCATTCATGCCGCTGCCGCACGACTTGCGACATCTGCGGATATCTACGGCGACTGCCGGATCGAATTTCTGGCAGGGACGTTTACATTTGCCACCTGGCATCTATTCTCAGCTGGATATTCGTTTCTCTCCGTCAACCAAATCGCGGGTTTAGCTGGCATTTCTCGCTTGCAGACAATCTTGCCATTGGAGCCGCCCTTTGAATCCAACGGATCAGGATCTCGAAGCTTGCGCCAGCGAGCCCATCCGCATCCCGGCCGCAATCCAGCCGCATGGCGCGCTCTTCGTGTTGCGCCCGGAGGACTGGGTGGTCGTGCAGGCTAGTGCCAATCTGCGTTGCCACCTTGGTGAAATGGTCAGGCTCTCCGCTAGGCCGGAAGGCGAGATCGCCAATCATCTGGAAGCGATCTCCAACTGGTATCGAAGCGACGAGGCATTCTTCCAGACATCGCTGACGGGCGTGCAGATGACGATGATCGCCCACCGATCCGGCGGATCGGTCGTTGTCGAGGTCGAACCGGCCGATCCGCGTCCGCTGGACCAGGTGTTCGCTTCAATGCGCAGCTTTGCGCAGCGGCTGGCCAGCCAGCCGGATATCCCGTCCTCGCTGGATACGTCGGCGCAGTTCGTTCAGCGACTGACCGGGTTCGATCGCGTCCTTGTCTACAGGTTCGATACGTCCTGGAACGGTCAGGTGGTGGCCGAAGCCGGCAATGGCAACCTGCCCTCCTATCTCGACCTGCGCTTCCCGAGCGGTGATATCCCCGCCCAGGCCCGGGCGCTCTATGCGACCAATCGCCTGCGCATCATTCCCGATGCAGATTACATGCCAGTGCCGATCGAGCCGTCAGACGATCCGGCGACCGGCGCACCCCTCGATCTCGGCTTTGCCCAGCTGCGCAGCGTCTCGCCCGTGCATCTGGAATACATGCGCAACATGGGCACCGGCTCGTCGATGTCGGTGTCGATCATGGTGGACGGAAAGCTGTGGGGACTGATTTCCTGCCACAGCGTCATGGCTCATCTCGTGCCGCATTCCATTCGCGAGAGTTGTGATTTCCTGGCCCAGTCGCTGGCGATGCGAATTTCGGCGCAGGAACGCACGGAGGATGCGGCAAGCCGCGTCGAGCTGGCGCAGGTGACCAGCCGGTTACTGGCGCGGATGTCGTCAGCTGACGACTGGGTTGATGGTCTGGCTGGCGAGGATGAGCTTCTTCTCTCCCAGGTCAACGCGGCAGGCGCAGTGCTGGTGACCGACAGCGCTTACCGCCCGGTCGGAAATGTGCCGGATGAGGCTTCGGTTCGCGGTATCATCGCCTGGCTGTCGGAGCGCCAGGATGGGGATTTCCACGCAACCGATGCGCTGGCGCTGGAATATGCCCCCGCTGCCTCGTTCTCGCATCTCGCGAGCGGCATCATCGCCATTAGGATTTCGGAACTCTACCCGAACTGGCTTATCTGGTTCCGTCCGGAGGTGGTGCGGACCGTCAAATGGGGCGGCGATCCGCACAAGCTGGTGAAGGAGAGCGGACGCATCCATCCACGCGTGTCTTTCGATGCATGGCGGGAGCTGGTCCGCATGCAGGCCTCGCCCTGGCAGGAGGCGGAACGTGCCGCTGCGCGTGAGCTGCGATCGACGATCGTCGGCGTCGTACTGCGCAAGGCGGAGGAACTCGCCGAGATCAGCAACGAGCTGCAACGGTCCAACCAGGAGCTGGAGGCATTCTCCTACTCCGTGTCCCACGATCTGCGGGCGCCGTTCCGTCACATCGTTGGCTTCGCGCAACTGCTGCGGGAGCGGGAGACGTTGCTGGATGAAAAATCGCAGCACTATCTGCAGACGATCTCCGACGCCGCGGTTTCAGCCGGCCGGCTCGTCGACGACCTGCTGCACTTCTCCCAGCTCGGACGGGCGTCCATCACCAACCGTCCGGTCGATATGGACAAGCTGGCTGCCGAGGTCGTGCGGACGATGAAGCTGTCCCATATGGAACGCAGCATCAACTGGTCGGTCGGCAAGCTGCCCGTCGCCAACGGCGATGCGACGCTACTGCGCCAGGTGTGGTTCAACCTTGTTGACAATGCCGTGAAATACACAAGCACGCGCGAGCAGGCGGAGATCAGCATTGGCGGCGAACAGGTGGGCGACATGATGCTCTACTGGGTGCGGGATAACGGCGTCGGGTTCGACATGACCTATGTCGGCAAGCTTTTCGGCGTCTTTCAACGGCTGCAGCGGGCTGAAGATTTTGAAGGAACGGGGATCGGTCTGGCTTTGGTGCGCCGGATAGTCGATCGTCACAATGGGAGCATCAAAGCGGAAGGCGAAATCGATCGGGGTGCATGCTTCACCTTCGCCTTGCCGTCAGCCGAAAGGAAAGGCCGCGCTATTGCCTGAATTGCGTCCGATACTACTTGTCGAGGATAGTCCTCGCGACCTTGAACTGACTTTGGCGGCGCTGGAAAAGTGCCAGCTGGCGAACGAGATCATCATCGCCCGCGATGGCGCCGAGGCGATGGAATATCTGACGGCCTCGGGTAGCTTCCATAACCGGCCGCATGGGGATCCGACGGTGGTTTTGCTCGATCTCAAGCTGCCGAAGATGGACGGTCTCGAGGTGCTAGAAAGGGTCAAGAAGAATGAACGGCTGCGACATATTCCGATCGTCATGCTCACGTCTTCACGCGAGGAGCTGGATCTGGTCCGCAGCTACGAACTCGGCGTCAATGCCTTCGTGGTAAAGCCGGTGGAGTTCACGGAATTCTTCAAGGCTATTCAGGATCTCGGTGTCTTCTGGGCACTGCTCAACGAACCGCCACCAGGACAGATACGCAATGGCAAGCTTTGAACATCAGCAGCACCGCGATCCGGCCCGGATTCTGCTGCTGGAAGACAGCAACCTCGACGCGGAACTGATCTGCCAGCATCTGGAACAGTTGCAGCCGGCGCCCGAGGTGCGGCGCGCCGTCAATCGTGCCGAATTCATCGCGGCGCTCGACGATATCGGCTACGACGTTATCCTTGCCGACTTTTCCCTCCCGGATTTCGATGGAATGGCGGCACTTCAGCTGGCTCACAGCCGTGTTCCGGAGACGCCGTTCATCTTCGTGTCAGGCGTGCTGGGCGAAGAGGCGGCGATCGAGAGTTTTCGGCGCGGTGCGACCGATTATGTGCTGAAGCAGCGGCTGATCCGTCTCGCGGCTGCCGTCGAACGGGCGCTCGCCGAGGCGAACGAGCGTGCGGAACGCCGTCGCGGCGAACTGCACCGCGAGCTTCTGGTGCGTGAACTCAGCCACCGGGTGAAGAACACGATGGCGATGGTCATGTCGATCGTCCGACGGACGGCCCGCAACACCGGCAGTGTCGAGGACTATGTCGAAAACCTGATGGGCCGTCTGCGCGCCATGGCAGATGCGCATGCGCTGCTGTTCGAGACGAACTGGAACCGTGCCAGCCTGATGGATGTCGTGCAGCGGACGCTTGCCGCCAAGGCCCATCATGCAAACCGTGTCGATGTCGCTGCCGGCTCCTATACGCCGTTCGATCCGAAATCGGCTCTCGCCTTCAGCATGGTGTTGAACGAACTCATCACCAACGCCATCAAATACGGATCGCTGAGCAACGACAGCGGCAGGGTGCTCTTGTCCTGGTCGATCGATCGACGCGAAAACGGCGATGAGATGGTAAACTTCCGCTGGCAGGAGCGCGGCGGTCCGGAGGTTTCGCAGCCCGGCATTCAGAGCTTCGGCACGACGCTGATCAAGCGGACGATCGAGTATGAGCTGCTGGGAGAAACCGAAATGGATTATGCGAAGGAAGGCCTGACCTGCACGATCGCTTTTCCGCTTCGACCGATTGAAGAAGCGGCGCCGGGCGCGTCACTCTCCAGCTTCGGCCTGCATGGGACTGAAGACTTCAGACACTAGCTTCTCGAGACCGACGGGGCTCCAGGGTTTGGGGAGAAGCGGAAGCTCCCCAAGCTTCGAGCGCAGTTCGGGAAGTTCTGCATAGCCGCTGCAGACGACAACCGGCACGTTGTGCCGCTTCAAGCAGTCGATCACCGGAAAAGAAAATTCGCCGTTCAGGTTGAGATCGACGACTGCGCCGACGAGATCGAGCTCGGGGATGGCTTCGAGCGCCTGCGACACTCGGCAGAACGGGCCGACAACCTCGAATCCCAGGTCCGTCAGATGGTCTTCCATGTCCATCGCCAGAAGCATGTCGTCTTCCAGGACCAGGATGGCGGAACGGCGTCCACGCAAGGCTGTATTCACGCACTCATACTCTGTTGATCCAGCTTGATCGGCCAGTCGGTAATTGCCGCTGGCGCCGTCATTTTCAAGTAGCAGTGCGTCCGAACCATGCTTTTTCCAAGCCGGTGAGATCGCTCTGCATCAGGCCCGACCGGCGGTACCGTTGCGGATGGCAGGCTGGAAAGCTCACGTTGTCCGGGAGGAACATTGGCAGGCCTGGCCGGTTCGACCGGATGACGGTCATGACGGCTGGCGTTCTGCAGACGATGTTCCGGAGGCGTCTTGCGAACGTGCATCGCGCATGGCGTTGACACGTCAACGCGCCTGAACAACCGGCGCTTTCCCAGGTCTTACGGAAGGAGAACGACATGAACCCAGTCCAGGCAAGCAAGGGCCTCGCATTGGTCACCGGTGCGTCCACAGGTATCGGTTACGAACTCGCCAAGCGTGCCGCTCAGGATGGCTACGATCTGGTGATCGCCGCGGACGAGGCGGAGATCGAGCGTGCTGCCGCCAGCCTCAAGGAATTCGGCGTCCAGGTGCAGGCAATGCAGGTGGATCTTGCGACGACGGAAGGCGTGGAGCGTCTCTCGTCTGCGGTTCGGTCGCTCGGCCGTCCGGTCGATCTTCTGCTCGCAAATGCCGGCCGGGGCCTTGGGGAGGGTTTCCTCGACGAGGACCTGGAGGCGGCTCTGCGGGTCGTCAACACCAACGTGTCAGGGACGATCTCGCTCGTTCACGCCATCGGCAACGACATGCGCCGGCGCGGCGAGGGACGTATCCTCCTGACCGGGTCGATCGCCGGCTTCATGCCGGGAAGCTTCCAGGCGGTCTACAACGCCACCAAGGCCTTCATCAACAGCTTCTCGTTTGCGCTTCGGGACGAGTTGAAGGGCACGGGCGTCAGCGTCACCTGCCTCATGCCGGGTCCGACCGATACGGAATTCTTCGAGCGCGCCGAACTGCAGAACACCTCGGTCGGCCAGATGAAGAAGGACGACCCGGTGATGGTCGCCAAGCTCGGCTATGAGGCGATGATGGATGGCGAAGGTGACGTTGTCACCGGCTGGAAGAACAAGCTGCAGTCGGCGCTCGCGAACGTCACACCGGCGGGCGCTCTCGCGGCAGCGCATCGAAAGATGGCCGAGCCGAACGACCACAAGCACTGAACTGTCAGCGCAGTTGGCCGGGCGACAGGGTCGGCCGGCTGCTGCTTGAGCGATGCAATCGGAAAGACCCCGCTGCGCTGACGCGCTACGGGGTTTTTCGTTGGTCATAGGATATGATCTGAGAAGGTCAGCCTAGTCCTTGGCCGGCTCGCCCTTGTCCATTGTCTTGCGATTGTCCTTGGCCAGCTTCTCGTCCTGGCGCTTCAGCTCGCGGTCGATCGTGTCGCGATCGCCTTCGGCAGGCTGCTCCTGAGGTGTATCGGTCTTGGCTTCCATTGGATCCTCCATAGTCTGGAGATCAACCGATAGTCCGCCCGAATGTTCCGCGGGCTTCAGCTGCGGGCTTAGCCGCCTGCGGGGGCCAACGCGACAGGCGCTGGCGAAAGCGACTTCTGGATCCGTCCGCGGCCGACATCGATGACGTGTCGCATGGCGGCGACTGCCTTGTCCGCATCGCGCGAGGCAATGGCGTGAACGATCCGCAGGTGGTTGGTCGCGACCTCCTCGATCATTTCCGGCGATGCGGCCGGCGACGAAAGCCGGAAGGCGATCGCCAGCGCGGCCTCGATCAGCGCACTTGCCGATCGCATGAACGGATTGCCGGACATCCGGGCGATGGCAAGGTGGAATTCCAGATCGACCTTGGCGATCGTCTCGGGAGAATGAGACGGATCATCGAACCTTGCTGCGATGGCATAGAGGGCGACGATGTCGTCACTGGTCGCCCTTTCGGCAGCAGCAGCGGCCGCTGCGGGTTCCAGCGCCATCCGCATCTCGGCCAGGTACTCGATGAACACCAAGTCGACGCCGGCATCGCAGCGCCAGCCGAGGACGTCCGGATCGAAGAAGTTCCAGCTCGAGCGCGGCAGCACGCGCGTGCCGACCTTGGCCTTGGCCTCGATCAGGCGCTTTGCCGCCAGCGTCTTCATCGCCTCGCGCAGAACCGTGCGCGATACACTGAAGCGCTGCGAAAGCTCCGCATCACCTGGCAGAATGGAGCCCTCGGGGATGGCCCCGGAGACGATGGCGTTTCCGAGTTCAGCCACCACATGCGCGTGGCTGCTGCCGCGCTTGCGTCCTGCGATGGTGGTCTCGAGAAGTCCCACTTATGTTCCCCTTGCCGCACGCGCCATGGCGCGTGTGTTCGAATACCAGATGATACCGCGCTGCAGGGCAATGAATACGAACAACAGGATGCCGATGGCGATTTTCGTCCACCATGACGAGAGCGTGCCATCGAAGACGATGTAGGTCTGGATCAATCCCTGGATCAGGATGCCGACCAGCGTGCCGGCGACGAGACCGGATCCGCCTGTTAGCAGGGTCCCGCCAATGACCACCGCGGCGATGGCATCAAGCTCGATGCCGACGGTGGCAAGCGAATAGCCCGAGGATGTGTAGAGCGTGTAGGCGATACCCGACAGCCCGGACAGAAAGCCGGACAACGCATAGATCGCGACCGTGGTTCGGCCGACGGCGACGCCCATCAGCTCGGCAGACTGGATGTTGCCCCCGAGTGCGTAGACGTTGGAGCCGAAGCGCGTGCGGCTGGCGATGATGCCGCCGACGGCAAACACCAGAAGCATCAGCATCGCCATGGCCGTCAGGCGCCCGCCGCCCGGAAGACGGATGAAGGTCGCCTGGATGGCATCGATGAACGGATGCGAGATCGGCACGGATTCCGTCGACACCAGATAGGCGGCGCCACGGGCGAGAAACATGCCGGCGAGCGTGACGACGAAGGGCGGGATCGCCAGGAACCGGATCATCAGGCCCATCACGGCGCCGAACGCCGTCGAGAGGCAGAGCACCAGGATGAACGCCGTCAGCGGGTGGAGCCCGAGCGAACCGACCGCCACAGCAACGAAGACGCTGGTGAAGGCAATCACCGAACCCACCGACAGGTCGATGCCGCCCGACAGGATGACGAAGGTCATGCCGACCGCAGCAATCCCGAGGAAGGCGTTGTCGGTCAGCAGGTTGGCGATCACCCGGGTCGACAGCATGGCGGGAAACTGCGTGGCGCAGAGAGCGAAGGCGAGAATGAAGACGACGAGGGTCGCATAGAAGGGCAGGTTGCGGGACCGGGTCACGAGGTCTTCTCCTCCGTCGGTGCGAGCGCACGGCGTCGCAGGGCCGGCTTCAGGAAGCCGCCCATCGTCGCGAGCGCCGGCGACTGCAGGGTCAGCACGACGATGATGATGCTCGCCTTGATGATCAGGTTGAATTCTGGCGGGAAGCCGGAGACCAGAATGCCGGTGTTGATCGACTGGATGATCAGCGCGCCGATCAGCGATGCGGTGAGCGAGAAGCGACCACCGTTCAGCGAGGTACCGCCGATGACGACCGCGAGGATGGCGTCCAGCTCCAGCCACAGACCGGCATTGTTGGCGTCGGCCCCGCGGATATCGGCGGTGACGATCAGACCGGCGACGGCCGCCATGACCCCTGAGACGGAGTAGACGAAGAACAGCAGGATCCGGGCGCGGACGCCGGCAAGCGCTGCGGCGCGGCGATTGATCCCGACCGCCTCGATCAGAAATCCGAGCGCCGACTTGCGCACCAGAAGCCCGACCAGCAGGCCCGCGGCGAGCCACAACAGCACCGGGATCGGCACGCCGGCGAACGAGCCGGAGCCAAGGGCGGAGAACTGGTCGTTGTTGAACGTCAGGATGACGCCCTCGGTGATCAACTGGGCGATACCGCGTCCGGCAACCATCAGGATCAGCGTCGCGATGATCGGCTGGATGTCGAGAAGCGCGACGAGCGTGGCGTTCCAGATGCCGCAGGCAAGCCCGACGGCGAGCGATACCAGGATCACCACCGGCAGGGGATAGCCGTCGGCCACCAGCGAGGCCGCGACCGCGCCGCAGATGGCGATCACCGCGCCGATCGACAAATCGATGCCGCGGGTGGCGATGACCAGCGTCATGCCGATCGTCAGCAGGGCCACCGGTGCAGCGCGCACCAGAACGTCGATGAGGCTGCCGTAGAGACGGCCGTTCTGCATCGAGATGGACAGGAAGCCGGGCGACAGGATCGAGATCGCCGCGATGATGGCAAACAATGCGATCAGCTGCGGTGCCAGCCGGCGCAACTTGCGGGACAGGTAGTCGAGCATCAGGCGGCCTCCGTCCGGCTCGGATCAGCGATCGCGTGCATGATGTTGTCGGCGGTGATCTCGCTGCCGCGCAGTTCGGCCACGTGCTGGCGGTCGGCGAGAACGATGACCCGGTGGGCGACAGCCGTCAGTTCCTCCAGTTCGGAGGAGATGACGACAAGGGCCATGCCCTGCTCGCACAGGCGCTCGATCATCTTGAGGATTTCCGCGTGCGCGCCGATATCGATGCCGCGGGTCGGCTCGTCGAGGATCAGCAGCCGCGGGTCTGTGGCGAGCCAGCGGGCGAGGATCGCCTTCTGCTGATTGCCGCCTGACAGGAACTTGATCGGGCGCGAAGCATCGGCAGGACGGATGTCGAGCGACTGGATGAACTCAGCCGCCAGCGTCTTCTGGTGGCTCTGCGACAACGGGCGGTACCAGCCGGCCCGCGCCTGCAGCGCAAGAGCAATGTTCTCGGCAACCGAAAAGTCGCCGATGATGCCGTCGGTCTTGCGCTCTTCCGGGCAAAAGCCGAAGCGCTGGGCGATGGCTGCCTCGGGGGAGGTGAGGGACACGGTCTTGCCGTCGACCACGGCGCGGCCGCTGTCGGCCTGGTCGATGCCGAACATCAGGAAGGCGGTTTCGGTGCGGCCTGAGCCGAGCAGACCGGCGATGCCGATGACTTCGCCCGGCTGGATTGCCAGATCGAAGGGTGCGACGCTGCCGCGTTTTCCAAAGCCCTCGAAGCGGAACGCAGCCTCGCCGACCGGCAAGGACGCATCGGCGGCGCCATGCGTCTCGTGCGTGAGGTTCTGCAGCTCGCGGCCGAGCATCATCGAGATCAGCTCCATGCGCGGCAGGTCCGCCAGCGGGCGGCTGCCGACCAGCCTGCCGTTGCGCAGCACGGTCGCGCGATCGGCCACTGCGTAGACCTGGTTGAGGAAATGGGTGATGATAATGATGCCGAGGCCCTCGTCGCGGAGCTGGCGCAGCACCCGGAACAGCATCTCGACCTCATGGTTGTCGAGGCTTGCCGTCGGTTCGTCGAGCACGAGGACCTTGCCCGAGAGGTCGACGGCGCGGGCGATGGCGATGATCTGGCGGATGGCGACCGAATAGCTCGACAGCAGCGCATCCACGTCGATCGTCAGGCCGTAGCGGGACAGGAGGTTCTGCGCCTGGCGCCGCATCGCGCGACGGTCGACAAGCCCGAAACGGCGCGGCTGGCGGCCGAGGAAGAGGTTTTCGGCTACCGACAGGTTTTCCAGCAGATTGACCTCCTGGTAAACGGTGCCGATGCCGAGGTTCTGCGCCTGCGCCACGTCAGTGGGGAAGATCTCCTCGCCGTCCAGGCAGACAATCCCCTGATCGCGGCGATAGACTCCGGTCAGGATCTTGATCAGCGTCGATTTGCCGGCGCCGTTCTCACCAAGCAGAGCATGGATCTCGCCGCGCTGGAGCGTGAAATCGACGTTCTCCAGCGCCACGTTTCCGAGGAAGCTCTTGCCGATGGCGCGAGCCTCCAGAAGGGGGGGACGATCTGACATTCAATGACTTCCGCGAAAAGCTTGCTGCATGGCGCCCGAAGGGCAGCTGCAGGACCGGTGCGGGGAGGGCCGCCTGCCCGGAGGCGGGCGACATCCCGAACTGGCAGAGGCCGGCAGCGCAGTGGCCCTGCCGGCCTGTACCGATGAGCGGACCGGAACGATCAGTAACCGAGACCCTTCTTCGCCTCGTAGACCTTCATCGGGTCATCGCTGGCGGTGTAGAGCTTGGACTCGGTCTGGATCCACTTCTTCGGTTCCTTCTTGTCCTTCAGGTAAGCTTCGAGGACATCGAAGGCCGGACCCGCCATGTTCGGCGTCAGTTCGACGGTTGCATTGGCCTCACCTGCCGCCATCGCCTTGAAGATATCCGGAACCGCATCGATCGAGACGATCTTGATGTCGGTGCCGGGCTTCAGTCCGGCTTCCTTGATCGCCTGGATCGCGCCGACAGCCATGTCGTCATTGTGCGCATACACGGCGCAGATGCCCTTGCCCCCGCCCTCCGCCTTGATGAAGCTTTCCATGACTTCCTTGCCCTTGGTGCGGGTGAAGTCGCCGGTCTGCGAGCGGGTGATCTTGATGTTGGCATGCGATGCAATGGCCTGCTCGAAGCCCTTCTTGCGGTTGATCGCAGGCGAGGAGCCGGTGGTGCCCTGAAGCTCGACCACCTTGCAGTCCTTGGCGCCGACATCCTTGACCAGCCAGTCGCCGGCAACCTTGCCTTCGTGCACCTGGTCGGACGTAACAGCGGTCAGGTAGAGGCTGTCCGGAGCTTCGATCTGCCGGTCAAGCAGGATGACCGGGATGTTCTCCTCCTTGGCTTCCTTGAGCACGGCATCCCAGCCGGTGGCGACGACCGGTGCGATCAGGATCGCATCGACGCCCTGGGCGATGAAGCCGCGCACCGCCTTGATCTGGTTTTCCTGCTTCTGCTGCGCATCGGCGAATTTCAGCGTAACACCGCGTTTTTCCGCTTCCTGCTTGGTCACGGTGGTTTCCGCCGCACGCCAGCCCGATTCCGAGCCGATCTGCGAAAATCCGACAGTCAGAGACTGCGCGGAGACGCTGGAAGCCAAAGAAAGTGTGAGGGCGACGCCAAGCGTCGAAAGTGCCAGTCTCATCATATCCTCCCAGAGATGAATTCAGCAAAGAACGATCTAGAGAGATCATATAATAATACTTTTGAAAAGCCTGAAATTCGCAAAAATTTCCGCGTTTCGGCCACGGCATTTGGTTAAATCGATGTAAATGGGCGCCTGGACGCATTAATGTTGCGCCGCAGCAAGGTTACGACGCTGCGCACAAAGCCACTGATCCCGCTTGACAACAGGGCGCCTGCACAAATAGTCATATTAATGAGCCAAGGCGTCAGGCGCCGGGAGGAAACCGCGGCTCAAGCCGCGGAATGAATAAGAGTAGGCTTTGCAATGTTGAGACTTTTGCAGGTGTCCGTCGACGGACAGGTGCGCGTAGTGGCTTGGGACGGCGAGGGGGAGGCCAGAATCGTCGAGGGAGTGTCCTCGACCTATGAACTGGCACAGAAGGCGATTGCCGCCGACAAGAGTTTTGCCGATTTCATATCCGGCCAGCCGGTAGGCCCGGCCGTCGATTTGGCTTTGGCCGCGCGCGAAGACCGTCTGCGCCTGCCGGTCGAACATGCCGATCCAGCACATTTCATCGTCGCCGGCACGGGCCTGACGCATCTCGGATCGGCCGACGGCCGCGACAAGATGCACAAGGCAGCCCAGTCTGCCGAGAAGCCGACGGACTCGATGCGCATGTTCCTGATGGGCGTCGAGGGCGGCAAGCCGAAGCCCGGCGAAGCCGGCGTTCAGCCGGAATGGTTCTACAAGGGCGACGGCTCGCAGCTGAAGTCCACGGGTGAAGACCTGGTCTCGCCGGCGTTTGCACTGGATGGCGGCGAAGAGCCGGAGCTGGCGGCGATCTACCTGATCGGCCCCGACGGGACGCCCTTCCGCCTCGGCTTCTGTCTCGCCAACGAGTTCTCCGACCACGTGACCGAAAAGGGTAACTACCTCTGGCTCGCGCATTCCAAGCTGCGCCAGGCGTCGCTTGGACCGGAACTGCTGGTGGGCGAGCTTCCGAGCCATGTCGAGGGAACGTCCCGCATCCGGCGCGGTGAAGAGGTGATCTTCGAAAAGCCCTTCTTGTCGGGCGAAGCGAACATGTCGCACACCATCGCCAATCTCGAGTACCACAATTTCAAGTACGATCTTTTCCGCCGTCCGGGCGATCTGCACGTGCATTTCTTCGGCACGGCGACGCTGTCGTTCTCCGAGGGCGTAAAGACCGAGCCGGGCGACCAGTTCGAGATCTCGGCTGCACCTTTCGGGTTGACACTTGTCAACCGGCTGGCCGTGGCGACTGAGTCGCCTGTTGCCATCCGGGCTCTGTGAGGCGTCATGGCTGACATTCGTCTCGCAATCGTAGGGCTTGGCAAGATCGCCCGCGATCAGCATCTGGGTGCGATCGACGCCACCGATGGTGTCTCGCTGGTGGCTGTCGCCAGCCGCAATGCCGGTCTGGACGGCGTGCGCTGTTTCACCGAAATCGACGAGCTGCTGGCCTCGGATGTCGAGGTCGACGCGGTGTCGCTGTGCACACCGCCGCAAGGTCGTTTCGCCCAGGCGCGCGCCGCCCTTCTGGCCGGCAAGCACGTGATGCTGGAAAAGCCGCCTGGCGCCACGCTTGCCGAAGTCTTTGCACTGGAACAGTTGGCGTCACAGCAGGGCGTGACCCTGCACGCCACATGGCATTCGCGTGAAGCCGCAGCTGTCGAGCCCGCCCGTCAGCTGCTCGCCACCCGGCGCATCCGTTCGGTCCACGTCGAATGGAAGGAAGATGTCCGCCACTGGCATCCGGGGCAGGCTTGGATCTGGGAACCGGGCGGTCTCGGCGTCTTCGATCCCGGCATCAACGCGCTGTCGATCGTCACCCGCATCATGCCCGAGGCGTTCCATCTAGTCTCTTCCGAGCTGTCGTTCCCGCAGAACCGCGCCGCACCGATCGCTGCAGATCTCGCCTTCGAAACGGCATCCGGCCTGCCGGTGACCGCGTCATTCGACTGGCGCCAGACCGGGCCGCAGACCTGGGACATCCGGATCGAAACCGAGGAAGGACCGATCGTCCTGACCCACGGCGGAAGCCGCCTATTCGTCGATGGAACCGCGCAAATCGTCGAAGAGGACCGCGAATATCGCAACCTCTACCGGCAGTTCGTCGAGCTGGTCGCGGCCGGGCGTTCCGATACGGATTTTTCGCCGCTGGTGCATGTGGCGGATGCGTTTATGCTGGGCAAGCGACACGCGGTCGACGCTTTTGAGGATTGACCGCTTCATGCGGATGTCCGTTTCACGCGCTTAACGAGAAGAAGACAATGTCAAACTCTGAAAATTTCCCGTCGACCGAGATCGCCGAAACCGATGCCAAGCGCGGTCAGGTGAACAAGTTGCGTTCGCGCGCCTGGTTCGACAATCCGGACAATGCCGACATGACGGCGCTCTACCTCGAGCGCTACATGAACTTCGGCCTCAGCCAAGCCGAACTGCAGAGCGACCGTCCGATCATCGGGATCGCCCAGACGGGCTCGGACCTTTCGCCGTGCAACCGTCACCATCTCGAACTGGCGCATCGCCTGCGCGAGGGCATCCGTGAAGCTGGCGGCATCGCCATCGAATTTCCGGTCCATCCGATCCAGGAAACCGGCAAGCGTCCGACGGCCGGTCTCGACCGTAACCTTGCCTATCTCGGCCTCGTCGAAGTTCTCTACGGCTACCCGCTCGACGGCGTCGTCCTGACGATCGGTTGCGACAAGACAACGCCGGCCTGTCTCATGGCGGCGGCCACCGTCAACATTCCGGCCATCGCACTCTCCGTCGGTCCGATGCTGAACGGCTGGTTCCGCGGCGAGCGCACCGGTTCGGGCACCATCGTCTGGAAGGCCCGCGAACTGCTGGCGAAGGGCGAGATCGACTATGCCGGCTTCGTCAAGCTGGTCGCGTCCTCCGCGCCGTCCACCGGCTACTGCAACACCATGGGCACGGCGACGACGATGAACTCGCTTGCCGAAGCGCTCGGCATGCAGCTTCCCGGTTCGGCCGCCATTCCGGCGCCTTACCGCGACCGCCAGGAGATTTCCTACCTGACCGGCCTGCGCATCGTCGAAATGGTGAAGGAGGATCTGAAGCCTTCCGACATCATGACCAAGGATGCCTTCATCAACGCCATCCGCGTCAACTCGGCGATCGGCGGCTCGACGAATGCGCCGATCCACCTCAACGGCCTGGCACGGCATCTCGGCGTCGAACTGACGGTCGACGACTGGCAGACCTACGGCGAAGAGATCCCGCTGCTGGTCAACCTGCAGCCGGCCGGCGAATATCTCGGCGAAGACTACTACCACGCAGGCGGCGTCCCAGCGGTCGTCAACCAGCTCATGAGCAAGGGCCTCATCAACGAGGATGCCATGACGGTCAACGGCAAGACGATCGGCGACAACTGCCGCGGCGCGATCATCGAGGACGACAAGGTCATCCGTCCGTTCGACCAGCCGCTGAAGGCGCATGCCGGCTTCCGCGTCCTGCGCGGCAACCTGTTCTCGTCGGCGATCATGAAGACCAGCGTCATCTCCAAGGAGTTCCGCGACCGGTATCTCTCCAACCCGAACGATCCGGAGGCCTTCGAGGGCACCGCCGTCGTGTTCGACGGTCCGGAAGACTATCACCACCGGATCGACGACCCGTCGCTCGGGATCAACGAACACTCCGTGCTGTTCATGCGCGGCGCCGGCCCGATCGGCTATCCCGGTGCTGCCGAAGTCGTCAACATGCGCGCTCCGGATTACCTGCTGAACAAGGGCATCACCTCGCTGCCGTGCATCGGCGACGGGCGCCAGTCCGGCACCTCGGGCAGCCCGTCGATCCTCAACGCGTCGCCGGAAGCGGCCGCCGGCGGTGGCCTGGCGCTGCTGAAGACCGGCGACCGCGTTCGCATCGACGTGGGTCGCGGCAAGGCCGACATCCTGATCTCGGATGACGAACTGGCCGCACGTCGTCGCGAATTCGATGCGAATGGCGGCTATGCCTATCCGAAGCACCAGACGCCGTGGCAGGAAATCCAGCGCGGCATCGTCGGGCAGCTGGAATCCGGCGCCGTGCTGGAGCCGGCGGTCAAGTATCAGCGGATCGCCCAGACGGAAGGCATTCCGCGCGACAATCACTAAGGCCGTTGCGGCAGGGATATCCCTGTCAACAATTGCCGGAAGACAGAACGGGATCTGCTCATTGCAGCGGGTCCCGTTTCGGACCAACCAACGGTGGACAGCCTGGCTGTCTACGGGGGATGAAGACGGGCTCGACGTGAGTCCCGCCGTTTAGGAGGAGAATTATTCGATGAAAGCTTTGAAGTATCTCACAACGGTTGCCATGTTCGCAGCCATGGCGTTTGCCGCTCCGGCCGGCGCTGCCGACAAGGGCACCGTCGGCGTTGCCATGCCGACGAAGTCCTCGGCCCGCTGGATCGCCGATGGCGACAACATGGTCAAGGTTCTGGAAGAGCGCGGCTACACCGTCGACCTGCAGTACGCAGAAGACGACATCCCGAACCAGCTCTCGCAGATCGAGAACATGATCACCAAGGGCGCCAAGGTTCTGGTAATCGCGGCGATCGACGGCACCACCCTGTCGGACGTTCTGCAGCAGGCTGCAGACCAGAAGATCCAGGTCATCGCCTATGACCGCCTGATCCGCGACACGCCGAATGTCAGCTACTACGCCACGTTCGACAACTTCCAGGTCGGCGTTCTGCAGGCCACCACGCTCGTCAAGGCTCTGAAGGCCGACACCGAGAAGGGCCCGTTCAACATCGAGCTGTTCGGCGGCTCGCCGGACGACAACAACGCCTTCTTCTTCTACAACGGCGCCATGAGCGTTCTGCAGCCGCTGATCGACAAGGGCACCCTCGTCGTCGGTTCGGGACAGACCGGCATGGACAAGGTATCCACTCTGCGCTGGGACGGTGCAACCGCCCAGGCCCGCATGGACGCCATCCTGTCCGCCTACTACAACGACAAGAAGCTGAACGCTGTCCTGTCGCCTTATGACGGTATCTCGATCGGTATCCTGTCGTCGCTGAAGGGCGTCGGCTACGGTTCTGGTGACATGCCGATGCCGTTCGTTTCCGGTCAGGACGCCGAAGTTCCTTCGGTCAAGTCGATCATCGCCGGCGAACAGTATTCGACGATCTTCAAGGACACCCGCGAACTGGCCAAGGTTACCGTCGACATGGTTGATGCCGTCATGACCGGCAAGGAACCGACCGTCAACGATACCAAGACCTATGACAACGGCAAGAAGATCGTTCCGTCCTATCTGCTGAAGCCGGTTGCCGTCGACAAGACCAACTGGAAGATGCTGATCGACACCGGTTACTACACCGAAGCTCAGATCAAGTAAGATCACACCTCACCGATGCGGCGGCCGGATCGGCCGCCGCATTTTTCCTATCCCATCGGAGATGATGGCATGCTCGCACCCGTGACTGCAGCCGAACCTTCAACGATCCTGGAAATGCGCGGCATTTCCAAGTCATTCGGCGCGGTCAAGGCGCTGTCCGACGTCAGCTTCACCGTGCGCGAGGGCGAAATCCACGCGCTGGTCGGAGAGAACGGCGCCGGAAAATCGACCCTCATGAAGGTGCTGTCGGGCGTCTACCCGCATGGCTCCTACGAGGGCTCCATCATTTATGATGGTGAAGAGCGCAGCTTCCGCACCATCAACGATACCGAAGCGCTCGGCATCATCATCATTCACCAGGAACTGGCGCTGATCCCGCTGATGTCGATCGCCGAAAACATCTTTCTCGGCAACGCTCCATCGCGGTTTGGCGTGATCGATCGCACGGCGGTCTATGAGCGGACCAAGGCGCTGCTGGCGAAGGTTGGCCTGGGCCGGGAGGCGCCCGATACGCTGGTGACCAATCTCGGTGTCGGGAAGCAGCAGCTTGTCGAGATCGCCAAGGCGCTGTCGAAGGACGTGCGCCTGCTGATCCTCGATGAGCCGACGGCCTCGCTGAATGAAACGGACAGCGCGGCACTGCTCGAACTGCTCAAGGAATTCCGCCGCCAGGGCATTACGTCGATCATGATCAGCCACAAGCTGAACGAAATCGCCGAAGTCGCAGATCGCATCACCGTGCTGCGCGACGGTCGCACCGTCGGCACGCTCGATTGCCACGACGGCCCCGTCGATGAAGACGAGATTGTCCGCCGTATGGTGGACCGGGATCTGGAGAGCCGCTACCCGAAGCGCGAGCCGAAGATCGGCGACGTGATCTTCGAGGTGGAAAACTGGTCGGTCTATCACCCGCAGCATACAGATCGTCAGGTGGTGAAGAACGTCTCGATGAAGGTTAGAGCCGGCGAAATCGTCGGCGTGTCGGGCCTGATGGGTGCCGGCCGGACTGAATTCGCGATGAGCGTCTTTGGCCGTTCCTGGGGACGCCATATCACCGGAACTGTGCGCATGCGCGGCAAGGAGGTCGACGTTTCGACCGTCAACCGCGCAATCGAGGCGGGGCTCGCCTACGTGACCGAGGACCGCAAGCATCTCGGCCTGATCCTTGGCGAGGATATCCGCAAGAACATTTCGCTCGCCAACCTGGCCGGCGTTTCCAAGCGCAGCGTCATCGACGACATGTCGGAAATGAAGATCGCCCAGGAATTCCGCACCCGCATGCGAATCCGCAGCCATGACGTCTACCAGGAGACCGGCAAGCTATCCGGCGGCAACCAGCAGAAGGTTGTGCTGTCGAAATGGCTGTTCACCGGTCCGGATCTGCTGATCCTCGATGAGCCGACACGCGGCATCGATGTCGGCGCCAAGTACGAAATCTATTCCATCATCAACGAACTCGCGGACGCCGGCAAGGCGGTCGTGGTGATCTCCTCTGAAATGCCCGAGCTGATCGGCATATGCGACCGCATCATGGTCATGCATGAGGGTGAATTTGTCGGCGAAGTCGCCGGTGAAGGCGCCACCCAGGAGAACATCATGCGTGCTATCATGCGCCGCAAGGGGAGAAACGAATGACAACGCCAGAGACCACCGCACCCGCGCCACAATCGGTTGCGGGCTTCCTGAAAGATAACCTTCGCGACTACGGCATGCTGCTGTCGCTGGTGGTGATCGTCCTGTTCTTCCAGTTCGCCACCGGCGGGATTCTCCTGAAGCCGCTGAACCTGACGAACATCATCCTGCAGAACAGCTACATCGTCATCATGGCGCTTGGCATGCTGTTGATCATCATCACCGGCCATATCGACCTGTCGGTTGGCTCGGTTGCCGGCTTCGTCGGCGCGGTGGCGGCGATGATGATGGTGCAGTACAGCTTCGACTTCGTCACCGCTAGCATCATCTGCCTGATCATCGGCGGCGTGATCGGTGCGGTACAGGGCTACTTCGTGGCGTATTTGAAGATCCCGTCCTTCATCGTCACGCTGGCCGGCATGCTGGTCTTCCGCGGTTTGATGATCGCGGTGCTGAGCGGCCGTTCCATCGGTCCGTTTGACCCGACGTTCCAGAAGCTCTCCTCGGGCTTCATCCCGGAATTCATTTCGGCAGAAGGCGGTCTCTACATCACGTCGCTGATCCTCGGCGTGGCGTTGGCCCTGCTGCTGGTCTGGCAGAACATCCGCAGCCGCGCCCGTCGCCAGTCCCACGGCGTAGAGAGTGAGCCATTCGGCTTCTTCATCGGAAAGAACATCGTCGTTCTCGCCGCAGTCGGTTACATCGCCTACCTGATCTCGTCGCATCGCGGCATGCCGAACGTGCTGATCATCATGGCACTTCTGATTGTAGGCTATGGTTTCTTCACCAACCGCACGATCATCGGCCGACAGATCTATGCCGTCGGCGGCAATATCCGCGCCGCCGAACTGTCGGGCGTCAAGACCGCGCGTCTGACCTTCTTCACCTTCGTCAACATGGGCGTTCTGGCAGCACTGGGTGGCCTCGTGGTTGCCGCACGCTTGAACAGCGCCACCCCCAAGGCCGGCTCCGGTTTCGAGCTCGACGTCATCGCCGCCTGCTTCATCGGCGGCGCCTCTGCCTATGGCGGTGTCGGCAAAGTGACGGGTGCCGTGATCGGCGCCTTCCTGATGGGTGTGATGAACAACGGCATGTCGATCCTTGGTATCGGCATCGACTACCAGCAGGTGATCAAGGGCCTGGTGCTGCTTGGCGCCGTCTGCGTCGACGTCTACAACCAGCGCCGCTAAACGCAACGCCCACCCATCTTCGAAAGCCGCGGGATCGCAGAGACCCCGCGGCTTTTCGCGTATGTCGACACACATCCATGTCTTGCCAAATGGCAAATCATGATTATGTTATTGCCGTACGGCAGGAGGGAATGATGATGCAGTTGCAGCAGATCGTGGAGACGCCCGTCGCGGGCTCCAGCCCCATCATAACCGACGAGGAAGCAGGTGCTCTGGCGCGAACCACGGTCAACCTGTTTCGGGCTTGGCAACTGTCCGATGCGGAAGCGTGCACGCTGCTCGGCGGCATGTCGGCGCGCACCTGGGCACGCTGGAAGGAAGGGTCGATCGGTCGTACTGACCGGGACCTGCGTATGCGCATGGCGCATCTCATGGGAATCCACAAAGGGCTGCGATACATCTTCAAGGATGCCGCGCGCGGTTATGCCTGGATCCGCAAGGCAAATGCTGCCTTCGGCGGACAGTCGGCACTCGACATCATGATGCGCGGGGAAATGGCCGATCTCGCGGCCCTTCGCGACTGGCTGAACGCCGAGAGGTCTGCGTGGTAGCCGCAGGTGCCGTTTCGCGAGACGTCCGATGGGCTCAGACGTTTCGCATCATCCGCTCCATCTATCCGCCGATCGACCTGTTCGAGGACATTGCCGATCCGCGCGACTGGGAAGCGCTGCTTTCGGTGGAGGAGAAAACCAACCCTCGCATACGGCTGGCTGTCGGCGATCTCGGCAAGGTGCCTGTCCAGCGAAGGGTATCAGGTCCGGGATCGAGCCTCTTGATGGCGCCCTTCGTGCATTGCTCGACCGCTAGGCCGGGCCGATTCACGGATGGCAGCTACGGCATCTATTATGCCGGTGACAGCGAAGAGGTCGCGCTGGCCGAAACCATCCATCATCATCAGGCCTTCATGCGTGCTACCGGTGAAGCCGCCGGATGGACATCCGATTTCCGCGTGTTGGTCGGGACCATCGACCGCAGGCTCGACGATGTTAATGGTGTTCCTGGCGTGCTCGATCCCGACGATTATAGGGCCTCGCAAGAGGAAGGCCGGATGCGACGGGCCGCCGGAAGCGACGGGCTGTTGTGGAACAGCGTGCGCTGGTCGGGCGGCCAGTGCATCGGTCTCTTCTGGCCGGACATCATTCCCGTCCCGGCTCAAGGGCGCCACTACAGCTACCACTGGGACGGCGGCCGGGTGGATTATGTTCGCCAGTACGACACAGGCAAGGTTTTCTCCGTCACCTGACGCTGAAGACGCCGGTCGATCATCCCATGCGCTCCGACGCATAGCTTCCCGGGCTTGGCGGAAAGACGATGGTGCGGTTGCCGTTGATGAATGTCCGGCGGTGGATGTGGGCGTGGATCGCACGCGCCAGCACCTGTGCTTCCACGTCGCGGCCGAGCGATACATAATCGTCCGGCGACTGTGCATGCGTGACGCGGACCGTGTCCTGTTCGATGATCGGGCCTTCGTCGAGGTCGGCCGTGACATAGTGGGCGGTCGCTCCGATCAGCTTCACGCCGCGCTGGTAGGCCTGCTTGTAGGGATTGGCGCCCTTGAAGCTCGGCAGGAAGGAGTGGTGAATGTTGATGATCTTGCCCGACATTTCCGTGCACATGCGGTCCGACAGGATCTGCATGTAGCGGGCAAGGACGATCAGCTCGGTGCCGGTCTGCTCGACCAGGTCCATGATCCGCGCCTCGGCCTGCGGCTTGTTCTCCTTCGTCACCGGTATGTGGTGGAAGGGGATATCGTGGTTCACGACCACCTTCTGATAGTCGAAATGGTTGGAGACGACGCCGACGATGTCGATCGGCAGGGCGCCGATCTTCCAGCGGTAGAGCAGATCGTTGAGGCAGTGGCCGAAGCGCGACACCATCAGCAGAACCTTCATGCGGCTTGACCCGTCATGGATCTCCGCCTGCATGCCCAACCGTTCTGCAATCGGTTTGAGGCCCTCCGCCAAATCGGCAAGGCCGAGACCCGTTTCCGACAGAAAGCTGATGCGCATGAAGAAGCGGCCGGTATCGAGGTCGTCGAATTGCGAGGAATCGACGATGTTGCAGCCGTTCTCCGCAAGATAGCCCGACAGAGCCGCGACGATGCCGCGGGCAGTGGGGCAGGATACGGTCAGCACGTAGTTCTTCATCGTCGGTCTCCAGAGCCCGGACGGGCGAGGCGGGTTGGTGCGGGGCGGTGCCCCTCGAAGTGGAAAGGCAGCCTAACCGCAATAGCCGAGGCACGCCGAATATCAAGGTCACATGCAGGATGTGCCGCCTTCTCTCGCAGGCGACCTGGGTTGAAGCTTAGAGCCGACGGCGGGCTTTGCCATCTCGGTTGCGCCATCGGCCCGTTCATCTCCGTCGCGACCGGCCAAAGCATCCGGCGCCCCCGATCACCGCGTTGGAGATCACAGAAATTCCGCCGGTGGCCTTTTGGCAGTGGACAGATCAAAAAAGGACGGCTATGCAGTAATGATATTACATTACTGCCGATCAGACGAAGCAGAAGATCCAGGGTACGCTTCGCCTTGACCAAGCAGCGATGCCACGTTTATCTGGCGCGGATGGTTCCTCACGCCCTCCACGGGCAAGGGGATTAATAGGGAACTCGGTGCGGCATCTTATTCGAGCTGCCAATGCCGGGGCTGCCCCCGCAACTGTAAGCGGAGCTGAACATCCTCGTGGCGCGCAAGCGCCATGCCACTGCGCCGAAAGCGCGGGAAGGCAGATGGGACGCGACTACCGTGAGCCAGGAGACCTGCCATCGATCGAAAAGTCCAAAGTCACGGGCGGGGATGCCCGGAACAGGAGTTGACCATGACCTTCTCTCGCATCAGCGAGCGCACTCTCTTGCACAGCCATATCCCCGGACGAGCCACATCGATCACCGGATGCAGCGCGTGACGCCTGCAATCCTGTTCCTTCTCACTCTGGGGTCATCCATGATGAAATTTCGAGCCCGCGGTGCCGGTACGGCAACCGCGATCCTGATGCTGGCCGCAGGTCTGGTGGGCGGCGAGGCGGAAGCCTCTTCGACCGCCTATCCCCTGACGATCCGGAATTGCGGGAGTGACGTCACTTTCCAGCACGCGCCGAAGCGCGCCGTGGCGATTGGCCAGAGTTCGGCGGAGATCCTCTATCTGCTCGGGCTCGGCGACCGCGTTGCCGGCACGGCGGTCTGGGTCGGACCGGTGTTGCCGGGCTACGAGGCGGTCGATGCTAAGGTGAAGCGGCTGGCCGACAACGATCCGAGCTTCGAAAGCGTCATCGCGACGCGGCCGGATCTGGTGGCGGTGCAGTTTCAGTGGCACGTCGGGGCAAAGGGCACGGTGGGCACTTTGAAGCAGTTCGAAGACCTGCAGGTGCCGGTCTACACATCGCCTTCCGACTGCACAGGCAAGGACAATTCGACAGGCGGCGATGGCGTTCGCGTCGCGCCGTTCACCATGGACCTGATCTACGCGGAAATCCGCGACCTTGCGAAGATCTTCGACGTGCAGGATCGCGGTGAGCAGGTGGTCGCCGATCTGCAGAAACGCGAAGCCGCGGCACGCGCCAAGGTCGCGTCCGCGAGCGGCGCGCTGTCGGCGGTCTTCTGGTTCTCCAGCGCGTCGCCGGCGGCCGATCCCTACGTGGCCGGGCGAAACGGCGCGCCGAGCTACATCATGGAGGCTCTCGGCATCCGCAACATCATCGATAGCGATGAGGAATGGCCGACGATTGGCTGGGAAACCGTAGCCAAGGCCAATCCGTCGGTGATCGTTGCGGCGCGCATGGACCGGCGCCGCTATCCGGCCGACGAGATCGCCGTCAAGCGTCAGTTCCTCAAGACCGATCCGGTGGCCAGCCTGATGGACGCGGTACAGAAGGGTCACATCATCGAACTCGATGCGCAGGCCATGAACCCGACCATCCGCACCATCGACGGGATCGAGATCCTCGCCGACGCGATCGCCTCGGCGGGCCTCAGCCGGTGAGGATACGCAAGCCCGCCATTCGTACCGCGGCGACTGTCGTCGCCCTGATGCTGCTCGTTGCGGCCCTGGGGCTCGGGGCAGCGATCGGCGAGACGCGAATACCGATCGATGTCGTTTGGAAGACTGTCGCCAACAAGGCATGGAACGCCGGTTACGCGGTGGACCAGATCGACGCCGGCGTTATCTGGAGTTACCGGCTGAGCCGGGTGGTTGTCGCAGCCTGCTGCGGCGCCGCCCTTGCTCTCTCGGGTGTCGTCCTGCAGGCGCTGCTGCGCAATCCGCTTGCCGACCCCTACATCCTCGGCATTTCGGCAGGCGCTTCCACCGGTGCGGTGGCGGTGGCGATCCTCGGTTTCGGCGGCGGGCTGGTCGGCCTGCCGCTCGGCGCATTCGCCGGCGCCGTTCTCGCCTTCGCGCTGGTCTTGCTGCTGGCCTGGCGGGCCGGCCGGGGGTCGGCGGCGATCATTCTTGCGGGCGTCGCCGGCTCGCAGCTGTTCCACGCGCTCACTTCGTTCGTGGTGACCAAGGCCGCCAATGCCGAACAGGCGCGCGGCATCATGTTCTGGCTCCTCGGCAATCTGTCGGGCGTGCGCTGGCCGGATGTCGGGCTGGCGCTGCCGGCGGTCGGCGTAGGGCTGCTTGTCTGTCTCGCCCATGCGCGGGCGCTTGATGCCTTTGCCTTCGGGACGGCTTCGGCCGCGTCCCTCGGCATTTCGGTGCCGCGCGTCTACGTGGTGCTGATCGGTGTCACGGCGATGATGACGGCCGTTATGGTGTCGCTTGTCGGCTCGATCGGCTTCGTCGGTCTGGTCATTCCGCATGCCACGCGCATGCTGGTCGGCATCCGCCACGGCGTCCTCCTGCCGGCGGCGGCGGTGACGGGTGCCGTCTTCATGATCCTCGCCGATATCCTGTCGCGGGTCCTCGTCGCGGGCCAGGTGCTGCCGATCGGCGTCATCACCGCCCTGGTCGGTGCGCCGGCCTTCGCCCTCATCATGAGCCGCAGGAGGACAAGCCTGTGAGGATCGACGCACGACAGGTCAGCTGGGCGAGCGGCACGACGAAGATCGTCGACGAGGTCTCGCTGTCCGTTGCCTCGGGAGAGTTTCTCGGCATCATCGGCCCGAACGGTTCCGGCAAGACGACGCTCATCAGCATGCTCGCCGGCCTGCGCCGACCAAAAGGCGGAACCGTCGAGCTCGACGGCGCAGACATTGCCGGCATCGCCCGCCGTGATCTCGCAGCGCGGGTGGCGCTGGTCGAGCAGCAGGCGGAAACCTCCGAGCGGCTGACGGCGCGCCAGGCGGTGGAATTGGGCCGGACGCCGCATCTTGGCTTCTTCGACCCGTGGTCGGGGGCCGATGACCGCATCGTCGACGAGGCACTTGAAGCCGTCGACATGGCGGCGTTCGGCTCGCGCAGCTGGCACACCCTGTCGGGCGGAGAACGCCAGCGCCTGCATATTGCCCGCGCGCTCGTTCAGCAGCCGCAGCTACTGATCCTTGACGAGCCGACGAACCATCTCGACATCGGACACCAGATCGGATTGCTGCGTCTCGTGCGCCGGCTGCAGCTGACCGTGGTCGCTGCATTGCACGACCTCAATCATGCAGCGCTTTTCTGTGACCGGATCGCCGTCATGAAGCACGGCCGGCTCGCGGCGATCGGTGCTCCGGATGAGGTCCTGACGGCGGACCTCATCCGGGATGTCTTCGAGGTCGATGCGCAGGTGGAAACCATCGACGGACAGATGTCCATCCGGTTTGCGGTGGAAGAGCGCGTGAATTGTCAGCCCGGCACGCGCCCTGATGCAGATCAGGCGGTCGGCTGCTTGGTCTTGCGCAGGTAGGGCAGCACGGTGTCGAACGAGCCGAAGCGCGCGATGGCGTCTTCGTTCGATACTGCCGCGGTGATGATCACGTCGTCGCCGTTCTGCCAGTTCGCAGGCGTCGCCACCTGGTGCTTCGCCGTCAGCTGGATCGAATCGATCGCCCGCAGGATCTCGTTGAAGTTGCGGCCGGTGGTCATCGGATAGGTGAGGATCAGCTTGATCTTCTTGTCCGGGCCGACGACATAGACCGAGCGCACCGTTGCGTTGTCGGCCGGCGTGCGGCCCCCCGACGTATCCCCGGCAGCTGCCGGAAGCATGTCGTACAGCTTGGCGATCTTCAGGTCCTTGTCGCCGATCAGCGGGTATTCGACATCGAAACCGGTGGCGGTGCGGATGTCGTCCTTCCACTTGCCGTGGCTTTCGACCGGATCGACGGAGATGCCGATGATCTTGACGCCGCGCTTGCGAAACTCGCCTTCGAGGCCGGCCATGGTGCCTAGTTCCGTCGTGCAGACCGGCGTGAAGTTCTTCGGATGCGAGAACAGCACTGCCCAGCCGTCGCCGATCCAGTCGTGGAATTGAAGCGGGCCGACCGTGGTGTCCGCAGTAAAATCCGGAGCAACGTCATTGATGCGCAGCGACACGAGCTTAGTCTCCTTCAACTCAGGTTAGGGGCTCAACATAGGCGAAGTGGCGGCAAATGCGAGGGCGCGGATTTCAACTGAAGGCCGATAGCCGCAAAACCGTTCTCAGCCCGGCAGCGCTAGGAGCAGAATTGTGGCTCGGGCATGCAGCCGGCTTCCGCGAAACTTTGATGGCGGGCACGAGATGCAGATCGAGACCTTTGACATTTCAAATACCTCTTCTTACAGCTTACCGAGACAATCATGGGGAGCAGGATCGACCAATGACGGAATTTGTCGAAACAGCTTTGGACCTCGAAATCACCGCGCACGGGCCGTATGCCAGAAGCAAGCCGGAGACCCGGCTATGGCTGAGAATGCTGTCGACCACCAAGCTGATCTCGGGCGAGATCCGCAAGCGCCTGCGTGCCGAGTTCGGCGCCACGTTGCCGCAGTTCGACCTGATGGCGCAACTTTACCGGGAGCCGGATGGGTTGCGGCTTGGCGAGCTCTCCAAGCGCACCATGGTCACCAACGGCAATATCACCGGGCTGGTGGAGCGGCTGGAAGCGGACGGACTGGTGGTGCGGGAAACGCCCACGGGCGATCGGCGGGTCACTGTCGCCCGGCTGACGGAGGCCGGCACGCGGCTTTTCTCCGCCATGGCTGCAGCGCATGAGGGCTGGCTGCGCGACATGATGGACGATGTCGACCCGGCGCTCGTCGCCTCTCTCTGGGAAGAGGTCGGTCTGGTCAAGGCGTCGGCGGCCAATCATCTGTCAAGCGTCGCGGAAGAGTGACGCCCGGCATGGACCTCCAGGAGATCATCGACGACATCTATCTCGCGCTCCAGCCGCGCCTTGGTGAGGGCAAGGTCGCCGACTATATTCCGCAGCTCGCCCATGTGGATCCGCGCAAGTTCGGCATGGCGATCATCGATCTCGATGGCAGGATCTACAAAGCCGGCGATTGCGACGAGCCGTTTTCGATCCAGAGCGTGTCCAAGGTGTTCACGTTGACGCTGGCGCTCGGCAAGCACGGCGAAACCACCTGGAACCGCGTCGGGCGCGAGCCATCCGGCTCGGCCTTCAACTCCATCGTCCAGCTGGAGCACGAGAGCGGCAAACCGAGAAATCCGTTCATCAACGCCGGCGCGATCGCCGTCAGCGACCTGGTGCTGGCGGGGCATACGCCGAAGGAGGCGATCGCCGAGATCGTCCGCTTCGTCCAGTACCTTGCCGACGATCCCTCGATCACCATCGACCCCGAGGTGGCGCGGTCTGAAACGGCGACCGGTTTTCGCAATTTCGCGCTGGCGAACTTCATGAAGTCCTTCGGCAGGCTGGAGCACCCCGTCGAGCATGTGCTGGGCGTCTATTTCCATCAGTGTGCGCTGGCAATGACCTGCACGCAGCTGGCCCGGTCGGGCCTGTTTCTGGCCGCTAACGGCAAGAACCCGCTGACGGGACACACCGTCGTTTCCAGCCAGCGGGCACGCCGTATCAACGCGTTGATGCTGACTTGCGGCCACTATGACGGCTCGGGCGACTTCGCCTATCATGTCGGTCTTCCTGGAAAGAGCGGTGTCGGCGGCGGCATTCTGGCCGTGGCGCCGGGCCGTGCCTCGGTCGCAGTCTGGTCCCCGGGTCTGAACGACAACGGCAACTCCCTTATCGGCTCGCTTGCGCTGGAAATGCTTGCCAACCGTACCGGCTGGTCGGTGTTTGGCGCACCGGCCGCCTGACGGTCAAAGAAAATTTGGGAAGCGGCCGCAGCGGCCGGTTGCCTTTCCGGACCACCGACATATCTCTGCCACCAACCCCATATCTCAGGTCCCCCTGAACGTGATCATCCCCCTTCTCCGGGAGATGCGGCAGGCGAGACGGTGGCCTTTTTCGGCCCCGTCTCGCCGATCTATCCCTGCCGATTTGCCGGGGGTGAACGGCTCCTCGCCATTGCTGCCGGACGCGACAGGCCCTAGGCTTGAGGCTCTTTCAGCTGCAATTTTCGGGGATCTTCCACATGACCGACATAGACATGATCGAAGCGGCGCGCCTGCGCATCGGTCGTCGCGCCCTCTACACGCCGCTTCTATCCTCGCCTTTCCTCGACGAGATCGCCGGCCGCCGGGTGTTCGTCAAACCCGAGTGCCTGCAGCGCACCGGTTCTTTCAAGTTCCGCGGCGCATGGTCGGCCGTCTCGGCGCTCGACCCAGAGACCAGAAGCCGCGGCGTTCTGGCCGTTTCCTCCGGCAACCACGCGCAGGGCGTGGCGCTTGCGGCGCGCATGCATGGCATCGCCGCAGTCATCGTCATGCCGTCCGATGCACCGCGCTCGAAGATCGAGAACACCCGCGCCTATGGCGCCGAAGTAGTGCTCTATGACCGGCTGACCGAGGACCGCGATCTGTTGGGGGCGCGTCTTGCCGAAGAACGCCGCCTGTCGCTGATCCGGCCATTCGACGAGCCGCTGGTGATCGCCGGGCAGGGGACGGTGGGGCTGGAAATTGCCGAGCAGGCGCGCGAGGAAGACATCTCGTCGGCCGACGTGCTGGTCTGCTGCGGCGGTGGCGGACTGACCTCCGGCATTGCGCTGGCGCTCGAAGCACGGGCGCCCGGGCTGACGGCGCGGCCGGTGGAGCCGGCCGGCTTCGACGATACCGCACGCTCGCTAAAGAGTGGACGGATCGAGCGCAACGAGGCGATGGGCGGATCCGTCTGCGACGCGATCGTCACCCCGCAGCCTGGCAACATCACCTTTCCCATCACTTCGCGTCTGTGCGGTCCCGGTCTCGTGGTCACCGATGAAGAGGCGCTGCGGGCGATGGTGCTTGCCTTCAACCGGTTGCGGATCGTCGTCGAGCCGGGTGGCGCGGTTGCGCTGGCCGCAGCCTTGTTCCGCAAGGACGAGATCACTGCCGATACCGTCATCGCCGTCTGCTCGGGCGGCAATGTTGATCCCGATGTGTTCGCAGACGCCCTGACGCGCTACGGCGACTGAGCCTCAGGCGTCTGGATCCTGGCACAGGGCGAGCAAGACGCCCGTGCCCTCAATCGCGCAGGATGGCGAAGGATTCGTAAGGCTGCAGCTGCAGGGTCGCTCCGACCCTCTCCACCGGCTCGTAGTTGAAGATCAGGCTGCGGCCGGTGGTTGCCAGCTCGTCCGGCAGTTCCAGCGACAGCGGCCGGGCGGAAAAGCTTGCCACCACCAGCAGCGTTTGCCCGCCGAGCGTGCGGGTGTAGACAAACACATCCGGATGCTGGTCGAGAAACAGCTGGAACCGGCCGTAAACGATCACGTCGTGCTGTTTGCGCAGCCCGGCGAGCTTCCGATAGTGATGGAAGACGGAGGACTTGTCGGCCAGGCTTGCGGCAGCATTGATGCTGGCAAAGTTGGGATTGGCTTCGATCCAGGGCGTGCCCGTGGTGAACCCTCCATACGGGTCGGCGCTCCATTGCATCGGGGTGCGGGCGTTGTCGCGGCCATTTTCGTTTGCGCCGCGGATGAAGTCGTCCGGCGACAGGCCTGCCTGTTGGTGCAGCCTGTACATGTTGAGGGTTTCGATGTCCTTGTACTGGTCGATGCTTTCGAAGGACACGTTGGTCATGCCGATTTCCTCGCCCTGGTAGATGTAGGGAGTGCCCTTCATCAGGTGCAGGACGGTCGCCAGCGTCTTGGCCGACTGGACCGGATAGCCTTTCTCGTCGCCGTAGCGGGAGAGGGCGCGCGGCAGATCGTGATTGCCCCAGAACAGCGAGTTCCAGCCATCGTCCGCCAGCGCATGCTGCCATTTTGAGAAGACGGCCTTGAGGGCTGGCAGATCGAAAGGCTTCGAACGCCATTTGCCGTAGACGGGATCCCATCTCTGCGTCACGTGCTCGAACTGGAAGACCATCGACAGCTCGCCGCGATCACGGCCGGAATAGAGGAGGGCGGAGCTGGGGCTGACGCTCCAGGTCTCGCCGACGGTCAGCACCTCGCGAGCGCCGAAGGTCTCGCGGTGCATCTCCTGCAGATAATCGTGCAGATGGGCGCCGTCGCTGGTGATGCCGAGATCCACCTGCTTGCCGATGAGGTCGATGACATCCATCCGGAAGCCGGCAATCCCGCGGTCCAGCCACCAGTTCATCATCTTGTAGATCTCGGCCCGCACGGCCGGGTTCTCCCAGTTGAGGTCCGGCTGCCGCCGCGAGAAGATGTGCAGGTAGTAGCGGCCCAGATGAGGATCGAATTCCCAGGCCGGTCCGCCAAACGAGGACTGCAGGTCGTTCGGCGGCTCGCCGTTCGATCCCGGATCCCGCCAGACGTAGAAATCGTGGAACGGGTTATCGCGCGACTTGCGGGCCTCGACGAACCACGGATGCGCATCGGAGGTATGATTGACGACGAGATCGAGCATGATGCCAATGCCCCTCGTCCTGGCCTCCGCCAGCAGCCGGTCGAAATCGGCGAGCGTTCCGAACTCCGGCGCGATGTCCTGGTAATCGGAGATGTCGTAGCCGTTGTCGTCCATCGGCGAGGCGAAGATCGGCGACAGCCAGATGACGTCGATCCCGAGCGTTTGCAGATAGTCCAGCCTCTCGATGATGCCTGGAATGTCGCCGATGCCGTCGCCGTTGCTGTCGGCAAAGCTGCGCGGGTAGATCTGGTAGACCGTCGACCGGTGCCACCACTTGCGATCGATGCTTGAGACGGAATTTTTGGGCTGGAGTTCGGACATCGTTTCTCTTCCTGGCAACCGGTCTGCTGATGGCATCACTGTTCGTCTGCTTCAGATAGGGCCGTTTGCGGGAACATCACCCCACCCCCACGGTTGGGTCCGCATGTTCACGTGACAGCAAGGAGGCAGAGCATGAACAGTCGACTTCCCCCCGTCCCAGAGGACAATCGCAGCCCGAAGGGAACCGGAGACGCCGCCACGCCATCGACTGCTGCCGAGCGTACAGCCGACCCGGGCTCGAAGAACTTCGACAAGCAGGGCCAGCAGGGAAACTCCAAGGTCAACACCACCAACCAGGGCTACCAGCAGGATCGATAGGAGGCGCGCATGAGCACGTCCAGCAAACATCCCAACACCATTCGCCAGGGCGGTCCCGGCGCATCGCACGAAAACGCCAAGGCGCCGCTCGAAGTGAAGAAGCCGCCGGCCGACAGCGATGAACGCACGCGGTCCAAGGTCTCCGGCGGCGGCGGCGAGCACGATCGCAACCACACACACGACAGCGGCAGTAAGGGCGGCACACACCCCGCCTGACGCCGGAACCGCAGCACCTGAACGAGGGATCCGCACCACGTGCGGATCCCCTTTTCCCTACGGGACACCATCCACTGGCTTGTCTCGATCCTGCTCAGGGCATAGATTGGTCGCCATCCTATGAGAAACCGGTCAGGAGACGCTCAATGACTGCCCACATCCTGGAAGGCGGCGCCATTTCATTTGGCGACCCGCAGTCTCCGTTTCTCTCGCCGCGGCGCGTGGCGGATCTGCTTGGCCTGACGCAGACCGAGCTAGCGCAGATGATCGGTGTCGCTCGCAACACGCTGGCCGGGACGGCAAGTGCGCGCAAAGTCGATCAGGCGCTGAGCCCGGTTGTCCGCATCCTGTCCGTGGTCGTTGAGATGGCGGGTGACGAAAGCCGGGCGGCGGTGTGGTTCAAGCACCAGCCCATCCCCGGCTGGTCCGGCATGACGGCCTATGACCTCGTTCGCGAGGGCCGGGCGGACGAGGTTCTTCGTTATCTCGAAGCGGTACGGTCGGGCGTCTATGCCTGACATCGTCCTCTGGCGCGCCTATGTTCCGCGCTGGGCGTACGTGCCGCTGTCCGGTGAGGGTGCGGCCCGGTTCGGTGGACGTTGGAATCCGATCGGGCAACCGGCACTCTATGCGGCGCGGGAGTTATCGACCGCGTGGGCCGAGTACAATCAGGGCTTTGTTCAGCATCCGGCGCTGATCGTGCAGATGACATTGAAGGGTGCCCGGATCATCGATCTGTCCGATCCGCAGGTGCTGGCAGCGCTGGGATCAGCATCGGAAATTCATGCCTGCGAGTGGCGGGCCGAGATGGCGGCAGGAAGGCGGCCGGAAACCCATCGCATCCAGGAGCGGTTGGTAGCAGACGGCTTCGACGGCCTGATTTATCAGTCGTTCATGTCGCCCGGCGGCACCTGCGTGGCGCTGTGGCGCTGGAACGATGGCGACGGCCTCAGCCTTACGGTGACGGATCCCGAGGGGCGGCTGCCGAAGGATGCTGCCTCCTGGCGATAGCCGTATGATCCACTCGCGGCATTCTGGCCGGCTGCCGATCGTGCCCTAGGTCATTACGACGTCGGTCAGACAAGGGAGGAAGAAGCATGATTATTCGGTCGGGAGGCTGCCTCTGCGGAGCGGTCCGCTACACCGTCAACGATGCGCCATTGCGCGTCGGTGTCTGTCACTGTGCCGACTGCCGCAAGGAAAGCGGCTCTGCCTTCGTCACCTTTGCCGTCTGGCCCCGCCATGCATTTTCCCACACCGGCGACGTGAAGCACTTCAATGGTCGAGGTTTCTGCCCGGATTGCGGGTCGCGCCTCTTCAATGTCGAGGAGGAAACCGTCGAGGTCCGTGTCGGCAGTCTCGACATGGCGCCGACGGACCTTGAGCCGACCTACGAGCTGTGGACCAAGCGGCGCGAAGGGTGGCTGGAGCCGCTGCCGGGCAAGGATCAGTTCGTCGAGGATCGGACCGGATGAGTGCCGGATCGACGGTCGGCGTGCAACTGCTTCAGGCGCAGGCCATCGCATCGGCCGCCCATCAGGGGCAGACGGCAAAGACCGGTGAGCCGCTGATCGATCATGTCGCGCGCGTCGCAGCCGGTGTGCGCACCGAGACGGAGCAGACAGTCGCCTGGCTGCACGACGTGGTCGAGAAATGCCCGGAATGGCCGCTGGAGCGGTTGCGTGCGGCCGGCTTCGACGACGCCGTGGTTCAGGCGGTGGACGCCATGAGCAAGCGCCCGGGCGAGGAGTATCTTGCATTTTGCCGAAGGGCGATCGCCAACCCGCTGGCGCGTCCGGTCAAGCGGGCCGATCTGCTCGACAATCTCGACCAGGCGCGGCGGATCGGCAGCGAAACGCATAAATACGGGGAGGCTCTGCGCCTACTGACCGCAGAGCAGCCGTGACACCCGGTAGCGCCGCTTGGCCCAGGAGCCAGCGGCTGCGCCGGAACTATTACTTGCCTCTGCGGTTTGCACCGCACCATCGATGACGAGGAGAAGAGCGCAATGGAATTTTCGTCGAAAGTGGCATTGGTCACCGGTGCGGGATCCGGAATCGGCAAGGCGACTGCGGTGGCGCTCGCCAAGGCAGGAGCCAAGGTCGGCCTCCTCAGCCATACCGCCGACGAGATCGACAAGGCGGTCGGCGAAATCACGGAAGCTGGCGGAGAAGCCATGGCCATCACCGCGGACGTCTCGGACGAGGGGGAGATGCGTAAGGCGGTGGAGGCTCTGGTGGAGCGGTATGGCAGGCTCGACATCGTGGTCGCCAATGCCGGCATCAACGGCGTCTGGGCACCGATCGACGATCTGAAGCCGGAAGAGTTCGACAAGACCATTTCGGTGAACCTGCGCGGCACCTACCTGACGCTGCACACCACTGTGTCGCATCTGAAGAAGCAGGGCGGCGCCATCGTCATCGTATCGTCGATCAACGGCAACCGCACCTTCACCTCTCCCGGCGCCACCGCCTATTCCGCCACCAAGGCGGCGCAGGTCGCCATGGCGCAGCAACTGGCGCTGGAACTGGGCAAGCACCACATCCGCGTCAACGCCGTCTGCCCCGGCGAAATCGACACGGCGATCAACGACAATACCAGCATGCGTAATCGCGAGGAGACAGAGGTGCCGGTCGAGTGGCCGGACGGTGAGATACCGGTCAACGACGGGAAGCCCGGCAAGAGCCAGGATGTGGCGGATCTCATCCTCTTCCTCGCCTCTGAGCGCGCCCGTCACGTATCCGGCACGCCGGTCTTCATCGACGGCGGGCAGGGGTTGCTGCGCTAGACCGCTAGCGATCGAGGAACTGCTGCCACTGCATCTCGCCCATCAGGCAGTCGGCCTTGGGGCTGGCGGCGATGCGCTGGACTTTGACGTCGGGTGTCAGCCCGCTGACCTCAAGCACCAGCTTGCGGCGGATGGCGACGGCGAAATCCTCGATGTTGTGCACGGGCAGGACGAACGAGCCTAGACCACCGATGACGCAGTCTCCGTAATAGTTGTCGAGCCCGCTGGACGTGCCGGAAGGCCGCAGCATCAGCGCCAGCCCGTTGATGATGATGCCGGCCTCCAGCGCCTTGTCGCGTGCCGGCTCGACAGGATCGCCAATGTTGTTCGGACCATCGCCGGAAACGTCGATGACCCGGCGCATCCCGTCATAGCTGTTTTCGCTGATCGTGCGGGCGCCGAAGCCGATCGCCGCCGAGATCGAGGTGCGCCGCTGGGTGACGATGGAACGTGCCGCCAGCTTGTCGGCGAAGGCCTTGGCGTCGTCGGCCGTTTCGATGACCTGCCAGTCGATGACGGAGCTTCCATCGACCTCGCCGGCCCACTCGAAGTAGGTAATGGCGATCCGGCCGGTCAGCCCGTTGCGGACCGCATTGATGAAGTCCTGGTGCTGCAACGCGCCGATATAGCCCTCGCGCTGAACGCGCATCTCCTCGTAATCCATGGAGCGGGAGGTATCGACCGCCAGGACAAGCTCCACGTCGACCTCGCCTGCGGCAGTCGCTGCTGCAGGAACGGCGGTCAGGTTCATCAGCATCGCGAGGGTGGCAAGCATGGCATTCCCTTCACAAGCGTTCGTGAACGGAGACTGTAACACAGGTTTTCCGAGGCACGATGGTGCGAGGGAGGGTTGCTTTCACATGTCGGTGATGGACTGGCGGTCAACAAATGGAGGTCTTGCCCGCAGCGGCTCAGCCGTCGACAGGACGCGGCGTGCCGCTCTCGTCCAACGCCACCATGACGAAGCTCGCCTCCGTTACCTTCTGCCGGGTTTCCGAAAATTGTCGGCGGACCCAGCATTCGACCGAAAGCGTCATGGAAGTCCGGCCGACGCCGGTGACGGTCGTGTAGATGCACAGCGTATCGCCGACCTTGATCGGCTGGCGGAAGATCATCTCGCGCATCGCTGCAGTCACGGTGCGGCCCCTGGCGCGCTCCGAGGAGGCGATGCCGGCAGCCAGATCCATCTGTGCCATCACCCAGCCGCCGAAGATGTCGCCCGACGGGTTGGCGTCGGCCGGCATTGCCAGCGTACGCAGCGTCAGATCGCCCTTGGGCTCGTCCTGTTGTTCCGTCATCGCGGTCCACCTTTGTCATTGTGCGGTGCACAATAGGTGACAGCCCGATGAGCCGGCATCAAGCGACATTCCCGCATGGCGGTATTGCGTCAGGTCATAGCCGCGTCAGGTCGGTCGGGCGGTTCTGCATCATGGCCTCCATCGAGAAGAAGCCGGTGACAGTGGAGAAATCGAAGTCGGTGATGAGCTTCTGGTAGAAGGCGTCATAGCCGCGCATGCCGCGCGTCACGACTTTCAGCAGATAGTCCCAATCGCCGCCGATCCGATAGAAATCGACCACCTCGGGCAGCTTTTCGACATGGCGGCGAAAACCCTCAGCCCATTCCTTCGAATGGTGACGGGTGCGGATCATCACGAAGACCGTCAGGTCGAGCCCGAGAGCGGGCAGATCCACCGCCGCCTGCGAGCCCTTGAGGATCCCGCTTTCCTGCAGCCGCTGCAGCCGACGCCAGCAGGCGTTCTGCGAAAGTCCGACCTTTTCAGCAAGCTCGCGCTGCGACAGCGATCCGTCGCGCTGCAGGAACGTCAGAATCCGCCTATCGATCGCATCGAATTTCTGCTCCTGATCGATCATACGACACACTCACCGCTCCATTTCGGATAAAATAGGCAATGAAAGCACCGCGATGCAACGTCTATCCTTCATCAGCGATGACATGAGGGGACGAATCGATGGCAAGCGCTGCAACGGGACAGACGTCTGACCTTCTTCAACGGTTCCGCGCCGAGTTCGAAAGCCCGCAGATCCTCGATCTGCTGGCCGAGGGACTGATCGGTTCGGATGCCGTGGTCGACGGGCCGTTCGGGCCAAAGCCGCTCGTCTATGCCGATTATGTCGCCTCCGGGCGGGCGCTGATGCAGGTCGAGACCTTCGTCCTGCGGCAGGTGCTGCCCTTCTATGCCAACAGCCACACGGAAGCCTCTTATTGCGGAAGCATGATGACCCGGCTACGGCGCGAGGCACGCGCCACGATCGCTGCCTGCTGTGGCGCCGACGACCGCCACGCCGTCATCTTTGCCGGGTCCGGAGCGACGGCTGGCATCAACCGGCTGGTCGCGCTGCTGGGTGCGGACCGGCCCGGCACCCGCGTCATCATCGGGCCCTACGAGCATCACTCCAACATCCTGCCCTGGCGTGAAGCCGGAGCCGATATCGTCGAGCTCGGTGAGGCCGCTGATGGTGGGCCCGACCTTGGTGAACTCGAGGCAGTACTGCAAGGATCCGCCGGCTTTGATCGGGTGATCTGCTCCTTCTCCGCGGCCTCAAACGTGACCGGCATCATCGCCGACGTCGCCGCGGTGACGGCTTGTGTAAAAAGTGCCGGCGCGACGATCGTCTGGGACTACGCGGGCGGCGGTCCGTACCTGCCGATCTCCATGAGGCCGCAGCCGGGTACGGAGATCGACGCCATCGTCGTCTCACCGCACAAGTTCCTTGGCGGGCCTGGCGCCTCGGGCGTGCTGATCGTCCGGCGCGATGCCGTCATTCGCGATAAGCCGACCTGGAGCGGCGGCGGCACGGTGCGTTTCGTCTCGGCGAGCGGCCATGACTATTCCGGCAGCCTGGAAGCACGCGAAGAGGCGGGCACCCCCAATGTCGTCGGCGATATCCGCGCAGCGCTCGCCTTCCTGGTCAAGGATGCGATCGGCAAGACGCGGATGGCTGAACGGAACGCGGAACTGGCGGAACGGGCGATCGAGACGTGGCGGCATCATCCGCGCATCGAACTGCTCGGCTCGCTGACGGCGCAGCGGTTGCCTATCTTCTCCTTTCGCATTCGCGACGGCGAGGGCGGTCATGTCCATCAGCAGCTGGTGACACGCATGCTGTCCGACCGGTTCGGTATCCAGGCGCGCGGCGGCTGTGCCTGCGCCGGCCCCTACGTTCATCGGCTTCTCGGCATAGACGAGGCGGAATCAGATCGCATGCGGGCAGCGATCCTTGCCGGCGACGAGATGGAGAAGCCCGGCTTCACCCGGCTCAACCTGTCTGTGCTGCTTTGCGCGGAAAAGTTAGACTTCATCCTCGACAGCCTCACCCAGCTGGCGAGCGACGCGGTCGATTACCGCCGCCACTACGGGTTCGATCCGGCGCGGGCGATCTTTTTCCCGCAAGCCGCCTGAGTTCAGGAACGGTTACGCGGCAAGCCGGGACAGCTGCTCGACGATCACGTCGACAACGCCCTCCAGCGGCTGGTCGATATCGACCGTCACCGACATCTCGTCGGCGGCCGGTGGTTCAAGCGCGGCGAACTGGCTGTCGAGCAGCGTCGTCGGCATGAAGTGCCCGGTGCGGGCTCCCATTCGACCGGAGATCACTTCCCGCGATCCGGCCAGATGCACGAAGATCACCGGCACCTTCGCCTTGTTGCGGATGTGGTCGCGGTAGATGCGCTTCAGCGCCGAGCAGCCGACGATCTTGGTACCATCACCCTCCGCCAACGCTTCGCCGACCAGCGTCAGCCACGGCCAGCGGTCCTCGTCAGTCAGCGGCTCCCCATGGCTCATCTTCTCGATATTGGCACGCGGATGCAGGTCGTCACCGTCGAAATAGGTGGCGCCGATGCGCTTGGCCAGCGCCTCGCCAACCGTCGACTTGCCGGAGCCGGCGACACCCATCAGCACGAGGCGCTGCGGCGCGGGGGAAGAAGTCTGCATTTGCGCCATGGAGGAGATCCTGTCAGCTGTCATGTGGTTCCGGGTGGCGCATGGCCGGCGCCGGGAAGGCGTCAGGCAGGCCAGTCAAGGCGGTATAGCGAGCGGAGGCTCACCCGACAAGGCAGGGCCCCACTGCTCGACGTCGCGCTCGGCCTCTTTCGTCAGCCGGCCAGGCGCCCGCCCTTCAGCGGTTCCGGCGCCCCGGTTGTCGAGGGGAAACTGATCGGCAGGCCACGCAGTACACGCACCGCGAGGAACGCGAAGCACTCGGCCTCCACCGCATCGCCGCGCCAGCCGATGGTATCGGCCGACACCGCTTCGACGCCGGCGCGCTTCCGCAACATGTCCATCAGCGTCGGATTGTGACGTCCGCCGCCGCTTACCATCAGCTTTTTCGGCCGCTGCGGCAGCAGGTCAAGCGCCTTGCCGACAGCCGATGCAGTAAACGCCGTCAGCGTCGCGGCACCATCTTCCGGTCCGAGATCGCCGGCCATGTCGGCGGTGAAATCGAAGCGGTCGAGCGATTTCGGATAGGCCTTGGTGAGATAGGCATGCTCGAGCAGCTTGGCGAGCCTTGCCTCGTCCACCGTTCCCCTGGCGGCAAGCCTGCCGTCGCGGTCCATGTCGCCAAGGCCGTGCCGCTTTACGAAGTCGTTGATCGGCGCATTGGCCGGGCCGGTATCGAAGGCCACCAGTTCGCTGCGGCCGTCGGTCCAGGTGATATTGGCGACGCCGCCGAGATTGAGGATCGCGGTGTCGCCGTCCTGCGCCACGCCCGACAGCAGAGCCGCGTGATAGGCGGCGGCGAGCGGCGCGCCCTGGCCGCCGGCCGCGACATCGGCGCTGCGGAAATCATAGGCCACCTTGACCCCAAGGATGGTGCTCATCAGCGCGCCATCGCCGAGCTGGCGGGTGGCACCCTTGCGGCCCGGCTCAGGTGCCCTGTGCAGCACCGTCTGGCCATGAAAACCGACGACGCCGATGTCAGCGAGCGACAGTCCGGCCTCCTGCACCAGCGCCCGCACGGCCTCAGACTGCGCGCGCGTCAGCTGTTCTTCGGCGGTGCTGAAGATCTCCGGCTCCGGCCCCTCGAAGTTCCAGGCGCGGGCCTGCGTCAGCGTCTCTTCCAGAAGGTCTCGGATCTCGCGCGGATAGGGCGCCAGCGTGTAGGCGCCGAACTCTTCGATCCGCTCGCCATCCGTTTTCAGGAGCGCCACGTCGATATTGCCGTCGAGAACGGTTCCGGTCATCAGGCCGACGGCCCAGATTGGCTGCATCTGTGTGATCCCTCAGTGACTGTTGACGGCATCGCCGACGGCGGCGCGAAGCGCCACGATGCCGCTGTCGAAATGCCGGCTCGGATGAACGCGGTTGGTGAGCAGCGTCCAGGCCCGGCCGCGCTCGAAGTCGATCCAGAGGCCGGTTCCGGTAAAGCCTGTATGGCCGATCACCGAGGCGTTGCAAAGACTGCCGCCCGACCATCCGTCATAGGGTCGCTCCCAGCCATGCGTGCGCTTTGGCGAAAGCGGCTGGCGCATCCACGCGACCTTGTGGTCGCCGGAGGCATTGCCCCGCAGCAGGCGATGGGCAAAGTCGAGCACGGATGTTGCCGTGCCGAAGAGGCCGGCATGACCGGATCCCTGCAGCGCCGCGCAGTTCTCGTCATGCACTTCGCCCGACAGAAGGCGTCCGCGCCAGGTGCAGAATTCCGTCGCTGCCGTTTGCTGCGGATCGGTGGAAAAGGCAAAGCCGGCGCCGGGATCCATCTCGCGGATCAACCGACCCTCGATCCGCTCCAGCGCGATGCCGAGCAGGATGTAGTTGATGTCGGAATAGACCGGCGGTCCGGCGCGCCATTCGCGCTGAAGGACAAACGCGCGCAGCCGCTGCGGATCCCCATCATAGGTGTAGATGGGCTCGACGGCGGGGAAGGGCGTCTGGTGACCGAGGCACTGGCGGAAGGTGACGGCCCGCTCCCAGCCGTTCGGCGCATACTGGCGCAGGTCCGGAATGATGCTGGTGACCGGCGCATCGAGGTCGATGATGCCCTGTTCAGCCAGCGCCAGAATGCGCGGCGTGGTGAAGATCACCTTGGAGAGCGAGGCTAGGTCGAACCAGGTGGAGACCGTCATCGGACGTTCGCCGCCGTCCCAGGCGCCGCCCGCGCGCTGGGCAAGGCCCGTGGCACGCGTCATCCGGTTGCCGGCAAGATCGACCATGCCGAGCACGCCGCCGGGGATGCGCAGGCTATCTACCCAATGCTTCAGGGGTGCGAATGCCGCTTCGAAACCGTCCACGAAGGCTGGATCTCCGGCAATGTCAGTCTCATCCGTCACAGGCTTCTCCCGTCGTCGTCAATCTCAGGCCTCGACCCGCGACCGGTGATCGATGCCATGCTCGCGCCAGTCCAGTGCGGGCGGCTCGTAACCGATCGGCCGCAGCAGGCTCGGCACCGAGCTTGTATCGAGCGAAAAATGCTCGCGCCTTCGCTCCATGGTCGGCACGGCGGCAATCAGCCGCTTCGTGTAGGCATGCTGCGGATTGGCAAGGATCGCGCCCGCATCGCCGATCTCGACGATCCGCCCTGCATAGAGGACCGCGATCCGATGGGCGATCCGCTCCACCACCGCCATGTCGTGCGAAACGAACAGGTAGGCGAGCTTCATCTCCTTCTGCAGGTCGACGAGCAGGTCGAGCACCTTTGCCTGCACGCTGACATCGAGCGCCGATACCGCTTCGTCGAGCACCAGCACCGAAGGATTGACCATCAGTGCCCGTGCAATGCAGAGCCGCTGCCGCTGGCCGCCGGAAAACTCGTGGGCATAGCGCCCCAGGCTGTCGGAGGGCAGCCCGACCCGCTCCAGAAGCTGGGCCATCCGGGTCTTCATCGGCGCGTCGATCCGCCCGCCCGAGGCGATCACCGGCTCGCCGAGCAGGCTTTCGACCGAAAGCCGCGGGTTGAGAGAGGCGTAAGGGTTCTGGAACACCATCTGCACCGGGCGGCGACCATGATCTTCGCCGCTCGCAACGGTCTCGAACGTCCCGCGCGTCGGCGCGACGAGGCCGAGGATCGCGCGCGCCGTCGTCGACTTGCCCGAGCCGCTCTCGCCGACCACGGCCAGCGTTTCGCCGGGCATCACCTCGAATGTAACGTCCTCGACGGCATGTACCGCGCCGGTCTGGCGACGCAGCAGGCCGCCGGTCACCGGGAAACGGACGGTCAGGCCCTCGACGGAGAGCGCCGGAGGGACTGCGGTGTCCGACGGCCGCGTGTAGTCGCTGCGCGCATGCCGTCCGGCAGTGAAGTGCGGCACGGCGGAGAGCAAATGCTGCGTGTAGGCGTGCTGCGGCCGGTCGAGCACGTCGTCAAGCCGTCCGTGTTCGACGGCGCGGCCGGACTGCATGACCATCACGCGGTCTGCGATGCCGGCGACGAGGCCCATGTCGTGGGTGATGAAGATCATGCCCATGCCGGTCTCGCGCTTCAGCTCGGCGAGCAGCGCCATGATCTGCGCCTGGACGCTGACGTCGAGCGCCGTCGTCGGTTCGTCGGCGATCAGCAGGCGCGGGCTGCAGGCGAGCGCCATGGCGATCATCACCCGCTGCAACATGCCGCCGGACAGCTGGTGCGGGAAATAGCTGAGCCGGCGTTTGGCGTCGGGTATGCGCACCCGGTCAAGCGCCTCGAGCGCCGCCGTCTTCGCCTGCTGGCCGGACACGCCGCGATGCAGGCGGAAGGCCTCCTCGATCTGCCGGCCGATCGGCAGGACCGGATTGAGCGAGGTCATCGGCTCCTGGAAGATCATGCCGATCTCGGCACCCCGGATCTTTTCGAGCTGCCGTTCGGGAGCATGCGCCAGATCGACGATGTTGCCGTCGGCGCAGCTGAAATCGAGTTTTCCCTGAAGAATGTGGCCGCCGCCATAGTCTACCAGGCGGTTGATCGACAGCGCGGTCACCGACTTGCCGGAGCCGCTTTCGCCGACGATGGCGAGCGTCTCGCCGGCGTCGAGCGTGAAGTCGATGCCGTGGACGACGGGTTTCATCTGCGCGCCGCGGCCGAAACCGACTTTCAGGCCGGAGACATCGAGAAGGCGGGTCATGCGAATGCCCTCCGCGCCTTGGGATCGAGGACATCGCGCAGCGCGTCGCCCAAGAGGTTGAAGCCGAGGATGCCGAGCATGATCGCAAGCCCCGGGAAGGCGAGCAGCCACGGCGCCATTTCCATCAGGTTGCTGCTGTCGGCCAGCATCAGCCCGAGCGACGAGGCGGGAGGCTGGGTGCCGAGACCGAGGAAACTGAGGCCGGCTTCTGTCAGCAGCGACCAGGCGAGCGCCAGCGTCACCTGCACGGTGAGCGGCGCGACGAGGTTCAGCATCAGGTGACGTGTCAGGATATAGGTGCGGCTGCTGCCGAAGGTGCGCGCCGCGTCGACGAAATCGCGCGACTTGATCGACAGCGCCGGGCCGCGCACGACGCGGGTGAAGATCGGCGTGTAGACGATGGCGATAGCGACGATGCTGGAGAACGTGCCGGTGCCGGCGACGACGACGATCAGCAGCGCCAGCAGAATGGCCGGGAAGGCGAGGAGCACGTCCATGCAGCGCATGACCAGCCCGTCCCAGAGATGGCCGAACCAGGCGGCTGTCAGCCCGAGGACGGTGCCAAGTGTTGCTGCGATACCGACCGACGAGAAGGCGACGAGAAAGGACTGGCTGATGCCGATCATCAGCCGGCTCGCCACGTCGCGGCCGAACATGTCGGTGCCCATCCAGTGCGTGAGGCTCGGACCCTGCAGCCGCTCGACGCGGAACTGCATCAGCGGATCATAAGGTGTGAGGCCACAGGCGGCGGCGAGCGCCACCAGCAGATAGGCCAGCACGATGAAACCGCCGATGCGCCCGCTCGGGTGGCGGGCGAGGCTGCGGATGATCGATGTCATGAGCGGCCCCCGAGGCGAATGCGCGGATCAAGCGCCACGTAGACGAGATCGACCAGCAGGTTGACGATCATGAAATTCAAGGCGACGAACAGCACGCTGCCCTGCACCAGCGCATAGTCGCGCTGCAGGATGGCGTCGAGCGTCATACGGCCGAGGCCGGGAAGCGCAAAGATCTGCTCAACCAGCACTGCGCCGCCCAGCAGATAGCCGCATTCGACGCCGCTCAGCGTCACGACCGGGATCAGCGCGTTGGGAAGCGCGTGGCGCCAGATGACATCGCGGGCGGGTGCGCCCTTGGCGCGGGCAGTGCGCACGTAGTCGTCTCCCAGCACGTCGAGCATGGCCGAGCGCGAGATGCGGGTGACCGAGGCGGTGAAGGCAAGCCCGAGCACTGCCGCCGGTAGGATCATCTGGGTGAGGTTAGCCACAGGGTCGACAGTGAGCGGCACGAATTCGCCCATGCTCGGCAGGATGCCGAAGCCGGCCGAGAGAATGTAGATGACGACGAGACCGACGACGAAGCTGGGTGTCGACTGGCCGATCATCGCCAGCACGCGCACGACGAGATCGGATCGCTTCTCGCTGCGGGTGGCGGCAAAGACGCCGGCCGGCAGGCCGACGGCAATCGCGATGATCATCGCCAGCACCGCCAGTTCCAGCGTCAGCGGAAAGCGGCCGAGGATCACCTCCAGCACCGGCTTGCCATAGGTGACGGAGACGCCGAAATCGCCGCGCACGAGGCCGGAGATCCACCGCCAGTACTGGGTGAGCCAGCTCTGGTCGATGCCGAAATAGGCGGCGAGCGCCTGCTTCTGCTCTGGCGTCAGCAGGCCTGCCTCCGTGCCGAGCATGGCGGTGATGCTGTCGCCGGGGATGAGGCGGATGGCGACGAAGACCAGGATGGAGACTCCGAGCATGACGATCGGAAAGGTGATCAGCCGTCTGGTCAGGTAGTTCATGTCGCGATCCGCCCCTTTAGCATTACGGCTTCAGGGTCGTCTTCGCCAGACCGAACAGCGAGCCGTCCGGCGAGGAGACGAAGCCGTCGACGTTCTGCTGCTGTGCGGTGTAGCTGAAGCCGGTGTAGAGCCAGATCCACGGGGCCTTTTCCGCCAGGTGCTTGTCGAAGGCGGAGAAGATTTCCTTGCGCTTGGCAACATCGGTTTCGACGCGGCCCTTCTGCATCAGGTCGTCCAGCGTGTCGTCGATGTAGTTGGCGACCTTCTGCAGGTTGCCGGTCTTGGTGAAGTAGCGGTTGTACATCGAGTACGGGTCGGCACGGCCGCCGTTCAGCGCCACGGCCATGTCGAAGTCGCCCTTCAGCCAGGTGTCGACAAAGACGTTCAATTCCATCAGCCGGATGTCGAGGTTGATGCCGATCTCCTTCAGCTGCGACTGCAGCACCTGCGCCTCGGAGGCGGCGGTCGGCGGCTCGCCGGTCGCGGCAATCACGGTTGCCGAGAAGCCATCCGCATAGCCCGCATCCGCCATCAGCTTCTTCGCCTTCTCGAGATCCTGCTTGTAGCAGAACAGGTCTTCCGGCTTGGAGCGGTAGGTCGGCATGGTCAGCGGGCCGGTGACCTCGCCTTCGCCCAGCAGGGCCGTGTCGAGGATGTCCTTGCGGTCGACGGCGCAGGAGATCGCCTGGCGCACGGCAAGCTCGGTCATCGGCTTGCGCGACGGGTTGAGCTGCAGCACGTGGTAGGCGAGCACCTGCACCTTGTTGAGCTTCAGCGTCGGCACGCTCGGCACCAGCGTCGCGACCAGCGGATCATTGATCAGCGCGAAATCGACCTTCTTGGCACGCAGCGCGGCGAGGATGGCGTTCTCGTCCGGCAGCACTGTGATGTCGATGCCCTCGACGCCGGTCTTGCCGCCGGCCCACTCGGCATTGGCGGTCAGCGTCTCGCGCACGTTCGGCTCCCACTTGGCGAGCTTGAACGGACCGGAACCGACGGCCTGCGTGCCGACCTTGCCAGCCGCGATTTCCGAGGCCGGAACGATGGCGGCGTTGATGCTGCTCATCGCCGTCAAGAGCGGCACGTCCGGCTGCGACAGGTTGAAGACGACGGTCTGATCGTCGGGCGTGTCGATGCTGGCGATCGACAGGTAGTTGGCACGGGCGGCGGCGGCCGTCGCCTGGTCGAGAATGCGCTCGAACGAGGCCTTCACGTCCTTGGCGGTGACCGTCGCGCCGTTGTGGAATTTCGCCTTCGGGTCGAGCTTGAAGGTCAGGCTCTTTGCGTCGTCGGCGAAGGTCCACGAGGCGGCGATCGCCGGGATCGGCTGCAGGTTGGCGTCGAGCCGGATCAGCGGCTCGTAGACGAGTTCGAGAAGCCGGATCGACGAGAAGGCCGTCTGCTTGTGCGGATCAAGCCCTGTCGCATCCTGCGACCAGGCCATCTTCAGCGTCGCGGCGCCGGCCTGCACGGGCAGTGCCACGGAAAAGCCAAGGGCGATTGCCGCCGTGGCGCAGGACATCAGTGAGTGTCGCAGTGTCTTGGTCATGTCATTCTCCCTCTTTTATCGTTGATCGATTTAGACTGCACGGTGTGCCAGATCTCTGCCGGCATCGGCAATCGCCTTGCGCAAGAATCCGTCCGCCTTTTCCAGTGCGGTCTCCGCCAATCCTGCCGGCAAGCCCGTTACCACCATCAGGATCGCCAGCTTGACGTTGCGGCCGCTGTCGTCGAGCGCCTGTTCGGCGACGTCGGCGGCACAACCGGTCGCCTGGACGATCATGCGGATCGCCCGTGCGTGAAGCTTCTGATTGCTGATCGCGAGGTCGACCATCAGGTTCTCGTAGGTCTTGCCGATGCGGATCATGCTGGCCGTCGTCAGCATGTTGAGCACGAGCTTCTGGGCGGTGCCGGATTTTAGCCGCGTCGAGCCGGTGACGACTTCTGGGCCGACGACCGGAGAAATGGCGATATCGGCGATCGTCGCCAGTGCCGAATCCGGATTGCACGACAGTCCGACTGTGGTCGCGCCGATGGATTTTGCATAGTCGAGGGCGCCGAGCACATACGGCGTGCGGCCGCTGACGGCGATGCCGACGACGACGTCCTTGGGCGTCAGCCCTATGTCGCGGAGGTTCTGCGCGCCTTCGCCGGCGTCGTCCTCGGCACCCTCCACGGCCTTGAGCAGTGCCCGGGGGCCACCGGCGATCAGGCCGATGACCATGTCGTCCGGCACGCTGAAGGTCGGCGGGCATTCCGATGCGTCGAGAACGCCGAGCCGGGCGCTGGTTCCGGCGCCGCTGTAGATCAGCCGGCCACCCTGCCGGAACGCGCGGACGATCTCGTCTACGGCGAGGGTGATCTGCGGAATGACCTTCTCCACGGCCAGCGGAACCAGCCGGTCCTCGTCGTTCATCACGCGCAGGATCTCGCCGGTTTCGAGGAGATCAATGTCCATCGATTTCGGGTTGCGGGCTTCCGAAACCAACAGGTCGAGCTCGGACAAAAGACGCTCGTGGGACATGGATGATCACTCTTTCGTTGTCAAATTCGTAGGATTGAATATTCCGATTGTCAATCTGGATCGGGAATATATTATTCCTGATGAGGTATGGCGCGGCCTGTCGTCCGGTCGGTCATGCGGCCATTCCGGCCGCGCGTCGGGCAAGGATGATCGACCCGGAAACAGCATCGCCATCCGCCGGTTTCAATCGCCGCCGGACATCCGGCGAAAGCCAGGGCTCGATCGGGCCCGACAGACCCCCGAGCAACGTCACCAGCTGTGCACCGAGCTCCACCATCCGCCGCACCAGCGCGTCGATCTGTTCGGCCGCCATCTGCACGATGAACCGTGCCGCCGCATCGCCCTGGTCGGCATGCCGCAGGACCATCGGCGCTAGGGTCGCATAGTCCGTGGCAGTTGCCCGGTCCATCCAGCCGACCACTTCGCCCGGCGAGTTGTCGAAGCGGTTCATCACCTCGGCCAGCAGCGCTGTCTTGTCGCGCCTTCCGTCATGCGCGCGCAGCGCCAGCTGAATGGCTTTGAGGCCGAGATCCGCGCCGCTGCCCTCGTCGGAGATCGGAAAGCCATAGCCGCCTGCGCGCAACTCCTTACCGCCGATGAAGGCGAGCCCGATCGAGCCTGTGCCTGCAATGACGATCGCGCCGTCGCGGCCGGAATGGGCACCAAGGCAGGCGCAGGCGCCGTCCGAGATGAAGCTGGTGCTGGCGAATGGATGCGCGAGCGCCTTCAGTTCGGCAAGCGAACCTGCGCGGCTGACGCCGGCGATGCCGATGCCGGCATGCACGGTTGGAGCGTGGGCGGGATCAAGCCCCGCCTCTTCGGCGGCCGCTCCCCAGGCGCGCATCAGTGACGCCCAGGCCTCCGCGACGCCGAGGCGCGTGGTTGCCGGACCGGACAAGCCTTCGCCGACGACATTGCCGTCGATGTCGACGATGCGCGCCCGGCATCCGGTACCGCCGCCATCGACGCCGAGGAAAAGCACCGGCTGCTGCGATGGAACGGTCATTGCGAGATCCGCTCGATCTGCGCGCCGCACTGGGCAAGCTTGCGGTCCAGGTGTTCGTAGCCGCGATCCAGATGATAGACGCGGTTGACAATGGTCTCTCCCTCGGCCGCCAGCCCTGCCAGCACCAGCGAGACGGAGGCGCGAAGATCGGTCGCCATCACCTGCGCGCCCTTCAGCGGTGCACCGCCCCTAACGATGGCCGTCGAGCCGCTGAGCGTGATATCGGCGCCCAGCCGGCGTAGTTCCGGCACATGCATGAAGCGGTTCTCGAAGATCGTCTCGCGGATGATCGTCGTGCCGGATGCCAGGCACGCGATGGCCATGAACTGCGCCTGCAGGTCTGTCGGAAAGCCGGGATAAGGTTCGGTGGCGATCTCGGCGGGCTTGCGCCGGTCCGTGCCGCTGACCACGACGCCTCGATCGCTCGGCCACAGCGTGATCCCCATCGCCTCAAGGGTCTGGCAGGCCGCCGCCATATGCTCCAGCCGGGCATTAACGAGTTCGATCTGTCCGCCGGCCACCGCGACGGCTGCGGCATAGGTGCCGGCCTCGATCCGGTCGGGAATGCCGTGGTGGCTCGCCGCACGCCACTGCGTCGGCCCACGCACGAGGATCCGATGCGTGCCGGCGCCTTCGATCTCGGCTCCCATGGCGATGAGGCAGTGGGCGAGGTCGACCACTTCCGGCTCGCGCGCGGCGTTGACGATCTCGGTTTCGCCACGCGCGCCCGTTGCCGCCATCAGCGCCGTCTCGGTGGCGCCGACGGAGGGACCGGGCAGGACGATGCGCCCGCCGGTAAGGCCGGCGGCAGCGTCGGCGACGATGTAGCCGCCTTCCACCGATACCGTAGCACCGAGTGCTGAGAGCGCCTTCAGGTGCATGTCGACCGGGCGAGCGCCGATCGCGCAGCCACCCGGAAGCGAGACGCGCGCCTTGCCGAAGCGCACCAGAAGCGGAGCGAGCACCAGCATTGTCGCACGCATCTTGCGCACCGTCTCGTAGTCCACCTCGCGCGGTTCGATGGCCGAGGCGTCGATGCGCACCGCGCGCGCGTCCTGCGTCACCTCGGCGCCGTAGATACCGGCGACGCGCAGCATGTTGGCGACGTCCGACACCTTGGGCAGGTTCGTCAGTTCGAGCGGAGCGGTTGAGAGGAGCGCGGCAGCAATCTGCGGAAGACCCGCATTCTTGGCGCCGGCGATGGAGACGGCGCCGCTAAGCGGCTGCCCGCCGATGATGCGCAGTTGATCCATCTCAAGTCTTTCCGGGGAAATTCTGCAGACGTGACCGAGAGGGGCTGGTCAGGCTGTCGATGCGGTTGGTATAATTCCGGATGATTTCGGAACGGCGAATGGAAAATTCCGCGCCTGTCGATGCCCGTCGCCTATCCGTCCCGCCGAGAGGAATGCTGCCATGTCCGTCCTCAACATCATTCGCGCCAAGCTGGACAGCCTGACGCAGGCGGAGCAGACGATCGGCCGGTTCATCCTCGACAATCCGGATCGCATGGTGGCGCTGTCGTCGGCCGAACTTGCCTCGGCGACCGGCCGTAGCCAGTCGAGCGTCGTCAAGTTCGCCCAGAAGATCGGTTATGGCGGCTACCAGCAGCTGAAGCTCGCCGTCACCCGGGCCAAGGCGCAGGAATGGCAGGTGCCGTCCGGCATGATCCACGGCTCGATCGATGCCAGCGACGATTACATGACGATCCAGCAGAAGCTGGTGGCGAGCAAGCTGCATTCGATGCAGGAGACGATGCAGGTGAACGGCGAAGACAGCGTCGCGCGTGCGGTGAAGATGCTCGCCGAAGCGCGCCGCATCCACCTGGCCGGCGTCGGCGCCTCCTCGCTTGTAGCGCGCGATTTTTCCTACAAGTTGCAGAAGCTCGGACGGATGGTGCTGATCGACAGCGACAGCCATGTGCAGATTGCCAATGCCGCGACGCTGGGTGAAGGCGACGCACTGTTTGCCATCTCCTATTCGGGCGCGAGCCTGGAAACGCTGCGGGTGGCGGAGCTCGCCGCCAAACGAGGCGCGTCGGTGCTGTCGCTGACCGGCCTGCAGCCGAACCCGTTGACAGGCATCGCCCACCTGCATCTCTACACGATTGCCGACGAGGAGCGGGTGCGTTCGTCTGCCATCACCTCGCGCGACGCGCAGCTGATCCTCACCGACCTCTTGTTCCTGATGCTGGTCCAGCACCAGGCCGATGCCAACGACTACATCCATGCCAGCGAAGCGGCTGTCTCCGTGCTGAAGGCCTGAGCGACCGGTCATTTGACCGCTCCCGCCGTCATGCCGCTGATGAACTGCCGCGACAGGGTTATGTAGAGAATGATGACAGGCAGCGCCGAGAGGGTGAGGCCGGAAAACAGCACGCCCCAGTCGGTGCCATATTCGCCCATGAAGGTCGTGAGGCCCTGCGGCAGGGTTTTCAGGTCGTCGTTCTGGATGAAGATCAGCGGAAAGAAGAAGTCGTTCCAGATCGGCACGATGTTCTGGATCGCCGAGATGACCATCGCCGGGCGCACCAGCGGCAGCATGATCGACCACATGATCCGCGCCTCGCTCGCCCCGTCCATCCGGGCGGCATCCTCCAGCTCGTTGGGCAGGCTGCGGATGAAGCCGGTCATGATGAAGACGGTGGTCGGAAGCCCCGTCGCCACATAGATGCAGATCAGCGAAAGCCGTGAATCGAGAAGGCCGAAATCGCGCATCTGGATGAACAGCGGGATGATGGCAAGCTTCAGCGGCAGGGTCAGGCCAGCGAGGAAGAACAGCAGCACCAGGCTCGACCCGCGGAAATCATATCGCGCGATCGCGTAGGCGGCCATCGTCCCGAGCGTCAGGATGAGGACGATCGACGTGCTGGTGACGATGAAGGAATTGGCGAGGTAACGCAGGAAGTTGGTTTCGGTCCACACCCGCAGGAGGCTGCCGACATGGGTGACATCGGGAACCGCAAACGGCGTCTGGAAGATCTGCGCGTTAGTCTTGAACGCCGAGAAGATCATGATCACGATCGGCCCCAGCATGATCACGCTGTTGGCGATGAGGATGATCTGGATCAGCCCATCGCGGCCAAGCGTCGCCAGGAGGCCGCGGTCGAAGGTGTCGCGTGCGGGGCGGCTCACAGCTGGATCTCCCGCTTGCGCAGATAAAGCGTCAGGAAACTCGAGACGACGGCGATGAACATGAAGATCAGCACGGCGAGCGCGCTGCCGGGGCCGAAATTCTCGGCCGATGCCGACATGCTGCCGAAGGCGGTGCGGTAGAAATAGAGGCCGAGCACGTCGGTCGCGCCATGCGGGGCACCATCGATGCCGCCCATGATGTAGGGCATCTCGAACCAGTTGAAGGCGCCGACGAACAGCAGCGTGAAGACGACGGTGGCGCTGGGCGCAACCAGCGGCCAGATGATCTTGCGGATGATCAGCCATTCGCTGGTGGTTTCCATGCGAACGGCATCGAGGATCTCGCCGGGGATCCGCTGCATGCCGGCCAGGAAGACGAGCGTCGGGAAGCCGACCATGTGCCAGGCATTGGCAACGACGATGGCGGTCAGCGCGGTCGAATCCTGGCCGAGCCAGGGTTGCGCGAGAAAGCCGAGGCCGACCGAGCGCAGTGAGATGTTCACCACTCCGAACAGCGGATGCAGGAACAGCTTCCACAGGAGGCCGACGATGACCGTCGACAGGACGACCGGCAGGAACACCGCGATCCGGTGGAAGCGGGCGCCGGGAAGATCGCGCCAGAGGCAGTAGGCGAGCGCGAAGCCGACGCCGTTCTGCAGGATCATCAGGGCGAAGAAAACGTAGATGTTGTGGACGAAGGCATTCATCGTCCGTTCGGAGAACGGGAACTCGAAGAGCACCCTGCGGAAATTTTCAAACCAGATGAAATCGCCGCGCACCAGCCCGCGCCACTCGAAGAAGGCATAGGCGAAGGCCGACAGGATCGGGTAGACGAGAAACAGGCACATGAAGGCCATCGGCGGCACGATGAGGGCCGTGATCCACAAACGCCGTCCGGTGAACTGGGTGGATAGCATGCTTCGTCCTGTGCGATTTTCAGGAGGTCGAGGGCCGCCGGAAGGAAGGATCTCCCGGCGGCTTGTGGCACTTACTTCTTCTTGAACGGCGCGTACCAGGCAGCGAGCCCATCGGTCATCGACTTGCCCACTTCGGCGGGTGTCATCTGACCGTTGAACAGCTTGCTGACACCGGCCTGGATGAGGTTCGATCCAGTCGGTTCGCCGTAGCGGAAGTTGACGAGCGTCATGTAGGAGATCGAGTTCTTGTTGAGCTCGGCAACCTCTGCCAGCACCGGGCTGTCGAAGGTCACGCCCGGCACGGCCGAAACGTTGTTCAACTCGTTGGCGAAGGCCTGGGCGAATTTCTTCCCCGCCACGTAGTTGAGGAATTTCAGCGCCGCCTCGTTGTCCTTGCTCTTGGCGTTGGCGGCGAAGCCAGAGTCGAAGAACAGACCGACGAGCTTCTCATCCTCGGCCTTCAGGCCGGGCGCCGGGAAGACGCCCATCTTCAGGTCCGGGTTCTGCTTGGCGAAGTTCGACAGCTCGAAGGAGCCGCCGGCAAACATGCCCGCCATGCCGGAGGTGAACAGCTGCTGGGCAGACGCGTAGTCGAGGCCGACGAAGCCTTCCGGGAAATAGGCGGAGATTTCCTTCAGCCGCGAGATCGCCTCGACGTAACGCGGATCGTTGAAGTCGGTCTTGCCGGCCATCAGGTCGTCATAGAAGCCCTTGCCCATGATCGACGAGGTGAGCGCCGAAACGATCGTCTCGTTCTGCCAGCCGGTCGCGGTGCCGTTGGCAAATGGCATGATGCCGGCCGCCTTCAGCGTTTCGCAGGCCTTGAGGAACTCGTCCCAGGATTTGGGCTCGGCGATGTTGTTCTTCTCGAAGATCTCGGTGTTGTAGATCACCAGCATGGTCTGGCTGGCAGCCGGCACGGCGTAGAGCGTCTTGTCGGAGCGCATCGTCTCCGAGGCGAGCGCCGGTTCCGAGAAGCCCGCAAGTGCCGGGATCTTTGTCTTGTCGAGCGGCATCAGGTAACCGGCACCGGCAAGGCTCTCGATGCCGCCATAGGTGCGGGTCATCATCAGGTCGGGACCCTTGCCGCCGGCCAGCGCCGTCGACAGGACCGTGTTGTAGCTCGTCGCCTCGAAGGCCTCGAACCTGATCGTCGTGCCCGGGTTCTCGGCCTCGAAATCCTTGAAGAACTTCTCGTACTGCGCCTTGTCCTCCTGGCGCCAGGTCCAGAAGGTGAGGTCTGCGGCAAAGGTCGCCGTGGCGGACATCAGGGCCGAGACGGCGAGGGTGGCTCCCAGAATGTAGTGTTTCATGTGTTCCTCTCTCTTTTCGCGTTGTATCTCTGCGGATAGTTGGCGTGGTCAGACGGGCAGGCGCTGCGCCGTCTTCTGGCTGAAATAGTGGGCCTTGCCGGGCAGCAGCCCGAGCTTCACGGGCGTATCGGGGGCAAGGTCGACATCCGGCGTCGCACGCACGGCGATCGGCGGCTCGTTGCCGATGCGCACGTAGACGAAGGCGTTGTCGCCGAGATATTCGGTGTAGACCACCTTTGCGGCAAGGCCTTCGGCCGCATCGACAGGAAGGATTGCGATCCCGTCCGGCCGCATGCCGATCAGCAGGCTGCTGTCGTCGCTCTTCGGCAGGAGCGTCGGCCGCAGCGTCCCGATACCGGGGGCAACGAGCACCTCGCCCTGGCGCTCGACCGAAAGGAGCGCCATGCGCGGCGAACCGATGAAGGTGGCGACGAAGGTGTTGGCCGGCGTCTCGTACAGCTCGCGGGGCGTGCCGAATTGTTCGATGCGACCCTTGTTCATCACCACGATCCGATCGGCCAGCGTCATCGCTTCCACCTGATCATGGGTCACGTAGACCGTCGTCCCGCCGATCTCGCGGTGCAGGCGGGCGATCTCCAGCCGGACGTCGGAACGCAGGGCCGCGTCGAGATTGGAGAGCGGCTCGTCGAGCAGCAGCACCTTCGGCTTGCGCACCAGCGCCCGACCGATGGCGACACGCTGCCGCTGGCCACCGGAAAGCTCGCGCGGCTTGCGCTTCAGCAGCGGGTCGAGCTGCAGCATGCGGGAGGCTTCGGCGATACGCGTCTCGACCTCGCCCTTGGGCAGGCCCATCAGCCGGGCGCCGAATGCCATGTTCTCGTATACGTCCATGTGCGGATAGAGCGCGTAGGACTGGAAGACCATGGCGATGCCGCGCTTGGACGGGGCGACCTCGTTCATCCGTCGGCCATCGAGCAGGAACTCGCCGTCGGTGATCGGATCGAGCCCAGCGATCAGCCGCAGAAGAGTCGATTTCCCGCAGCCAGACGGACCGACGAAGACGATCAATTCGCGGTCGTGCATTTCAAGGTCGATGCCGTGCAGGACATCGGTCGTCTTGAACCGCTTCTTGATGCCGCTGAGTGTCAGTCGGGCCACGCTTGCTTCTCCTGTCGTCTGTCGATGTGTCGCCGGATGCTTGCGCCGGCGCTCCTCATGGCTCTATCGGTGAAGTACCGCGTCGATGGCGTCGATCGTCTGCTGCGGTGTCACGTGATGGATGCAGAGCCCCCAGCCCGCCGACTGGGCGGCGTTCACGTTGTCCAGCGAATCGTCGATGAAGACGATGTGCTGCGGATCGACGGCTTCCTGTTCAGCGAGCGCCTCGTAGCTGTCGAGGTCCGGCTTCTGCAGTCCCGTCAGGTGCGACACATGGGCGTGGTGGAACAGGTCGGGCTCCAGCAGCCGTTCGGTAACGTGCTGCCAGTGCAGGGCGTTGGTGTTGGAGAAGGCGACCACCCGATGCTCGCCACGCAGCCGTCTGACGAGTGCGATCATTGCCGGATCGCCCTGCAGGAGAAACTCGGTTTCGGCACGACGCAGTTCGGCAGGTGTCACGCCATGCAGGGCCGATGCCTCCTCGACATAGGTTTTCTCGTCGGTGAGGCCGAGACGGAAGGCTCGATCGAGTGCGCCGAGAGCTTCACCGGCATTTGTCGACGAAGGACGGCTGACGGCGGATGACAGGATCGCGCGGCGCCGCTCCGGCGCAAGGCCGATGAACACGCCGCCGACGTCGAAGACGAACAGACGCGCTGGAACCTTGTCGTGTCGGTGATGATCCGCCATTGCGCGTATTCTCGTGCTCCCCGGGTCCCGTTGAATTCCGGGACCTCTTGCTGCCCACACTGGCAAAGATGGAAGGAATTATCAATTCCCATTGTGCTTGCGATGAAGAATAAATTATTTGTCGAAAGGGAATAGCGGACGTGAGGTTGAGAACTTGCGGCAGCAGCGCAAATGGCTGCAAGTGTCGGCAGCGCAAACCGCGCGCGCTCTACCCTCCCGGAGGCTCATGCTCGAACATCTGATCAGGGAATACGGAGCGCTGGCCGTCTTCGTCGGTGCCGCTGTCGAGGGCGAGACGGCAGTTTTCCTCGGAGGCGTATTCGCTCACCGTCAGCTGCTGTCCTATTGGCAGGTGGCGCTGGCTGCCTGTCTCGGCTCGTTCATTGCCGATCAGTTCTTCTTTCTCGCCGGCCGCTATGCCCGGGAATTCTCGCTGGTCCGCAGGGTGCGATCGGCCCCGATTACCGCCAGGATCCTCGATCTCCTCGAACGGCATCCCACCGGCTTCATCCTGGCCTTCCGCTTCATCTACGGCATGCGCACCGCAAGTCCGCTGGCGATCGGCCTGTCGAAGATCCCGGCAATGCGCTTCCTGGTGCTGAATGCCATCGCCGCGATTGTCTGGGGGATCGCCATCACCACCATCGGCTACCTTTTCGGCAATGCCGTGGAAGCGCTGTTCGGCAGGCTGCGGCTACACCTGCATCTGCTGATGGCACTTGCCGCCGGGCTGTTCCTGATCGCCGCAGCCGGCCTGTACTTGCGAAACTGGCTGCGACGGGCGCCGTCTTCCGAAGCGCCGAAAGACTGACGCACGCCCTCGTCGAGATCACCGGGTGATCAGGATGGCCCTGAAGTCGTTGACGTTGGTGCCGGTCGGTCCGGTCTCGAAGAGATCGCCGATCGCCGCAAATCCCGTATAGCTGTCATTGCCGTCGAGCAGGCGTCGCGGATCCAGGCCCGCAGCACGCAGACGTCTGACGCTTGCACCATCGGCGAACGCTCCGGCATTGTCCTCAGATCCGTCGATACCGTCCGTGTCGGCCGCCAGCAGGTGCACCGCGTGGCCGTCGAGCGCGATGGCAGCCGCCAGCGCGAACTCACCGTTGCGCCCGCCTCTGCCGCCCTTGGCTTTTATCGTCACGGTCGTCTCGCCGCCGGACAGCAACACCACCGGCTTGGCAAACGGCCTGTCGCGGGTTCCGATTTCGCGGGCGATAGCGGCGTGAACTGAGGCCACGTCGCGCGCTTCTCCCTCCATCGAGTCCGACAGGATCGCCGCCTCGATACCATTCGCACGCGCCAGTCTCGCGGCCGCTTCCAGCGAAACACCGGCCGAGGCAATGATGTGATGCGTGTGGCGGGCAAACACCGGATCGTCGGGGCGCGGCGCGTCGGCGGCCGGCGAGTTGAGGTGATCAGTTGCCGCTTGCGGCAGTTTCAGGCCGTATTGGCGCACGATGTCCAGCGCGTCGTGCCGCGTCGAACCGTCGGCGACCGTCGGACCGGACGCGACATGCGCGGGATTGTCGCCGGGGATATCCGAGACGATGAGGCTCGCCACCATGGCTCTGGTCATCGCCGCGAGCCGGCCGCCCTTGATCGTCGACAGATGCTTGCGCACGACATTCATCGCCGAGATCGGCGCGCCGGAGGCCAGCAGCATCTCGTTGAGCGCGATCTCGTCCTCGAGCGTCAGCCCGGGTGGCGGCGAGGGGAGAAGTGCCGACCCGCCGCCGCAGATCAGCGCGATCACCAGATCATCTTCGCCAAGTTCGCCGATCGCCTGCATCAGCCGTCGGCCGGCAGCCAGACCGGCCGCATCCGGCACCGGATGGGCCGCCTCGATGATCTCGATGTTGCGCGTTTCGCAGCCGTAGCCGTAACGCGTTACGACCACGCCTTCGAGCGGACCATCCCAGACGCTTTCCAGCGCCCGTGCCATCTGCGCCGCGCCCTTGCCCGCGCCGATCACCACTGTCCGGCCCTTCGGCTTCTCGGGCAGATGCGCAATGATGCAGGTCAGCGGATCGGCCGCGTTGACGGCCTCGAAGAACAGGCTCTTGAGGAAATCGCGGGGAGGGATCGGGGACATCGGCAGCTCCGTCAGGTGCGTCGGTCGGCGCGACGCGCAGTGGCCCATTTCTGCGGCGTAGCGAAGGCGGTTTCGCCGTCATCACCGCTGCGGGATCGGCGGCAGGATGCCATCAGAGCGACAGCACCTTGCCGGTATTGAGGATATTGTTCGGGTCGAGCGCCCGCTTGATGGTCGCCATCAGCGCCAGTTCCTCCGGGCTCCGGGAGAGCTTGAGGTAGGGCTTCTTGAGGAGCCCGATGCCGTGCTCGGCGGAGATCGTGCCGCCTTTTTCGGCCACCAGGCCAAAGACGAGCTCGGTGATTTCCTTGTTCGGCTGTTGCGCGCGGGCTGAGGGAATATTGCAGACGAAGTGCAGGTTGCTGTCGCCGATATGGCCGTAGCTGAGCCCGATAGCATCGGGCCAGCGTTGCGAGACGGCCGCTTCGATTTCAGCCACCAGATCACCGGCGTCGCTCGTCGGAACGCCGACGTCGAAGGCGGTCATCGGCCCCATCAGCTTCCCATACTCCGAAACGCTTTCGCGCACCGCCCAGAGATCTCGCGCCTCGCGCTCGGAATTAGGAAGGACCGCGTCAGAAACCCAGCCTGCTTCCAGCGCATCGGAGAGCACCTGCTCCAGAAGTACGCGGTTCTCCGCGGCATCGCGGCCGCCGGTCTCGATCAGCACATAGATGCCGTGCGCCTCGGCAAGCGCCCGGCGCAGGTCCGGCAGCCCGCCGGTCATGAAGTCGTAGAAGCTTGGCCACATGACCTCGAAGGAGGTGAGCGCCGACCCCATGCGCTGGCGGGAGCTTTTCAAAAGCTCGAGCATCGAGGGAAAGTCTGGACAACCGCAGAAGGCGCTGGCGAGGTCGGCCGGCTTTGCCTGTAGCCGCAGGACGGCACGGGTGATTACACCGAGCGTGCCCTCCGATCCGACGAACAGCTGCTTCAGGTCATACCCGGCATTGTTCTTCAGCATCTTGTTGAGCGAGGTGACGACGGTGCCGTCCGGCAGCACGACTTCCAGCCCCAGCACATGCTCGCGCGCCATGCCGAAGCGGATGACGCGGTTGCCGCCGGCATTTGTGGAGAGATTGCCGCCGATGACGCAGCTATCGCGGGCGCCGAGATCGAGCCCGAGGAACAGCCCTGCCTGCTCCGCCGCCTGCTGCGCCACACCGAGCGGAACACCAGCCTGCACCGTCATAGTCGCCATCACCGGGTCGACTTCCTCGATCGCATTCATCCGGTCGAGCGACAAGGCAACGCCGCCGTCGATAGGCCTTCCGCCGCCGGCCAGGCCCGTCAGCCCGCCCTGCGGCGTGACCGGCACCATGAACTGGTTGCAGAGGCGAAGCGTCGCCGAGACCTGCGCCGTCGTTCGCGGTCGCACCAGAGCCAGCGGCACGACAGGCGTCATGCCCGACCAGTCGTTGTGAAAACGGACGGGGATGTCGTCGCCGACGAACACATCGGCGCCAAGTTCGGCCTTCAGGCTCTCCAGGAAATCATTGCTCATCGGTGTCTGCCCAGGCTTTCTTCATCCAGCGTTTGAAAGGTGCCGGCGTCTGCTGACGGCAGTCCAGCATGCATGAGGTCCGGCCGCAAGGTCGCTGCGGCCGGACATCGGCGCGTCAGCGCAAGGCTTCGACCATCCGCTCGACAGCTGTCGCGAGCCGCGCCTTGTCGCGGAACACGCAGAGCCGGATGAAGCCCATTGACGAGGATCCGAACAGGTGACCGGGGGCCAGGCCGACGCGGGCCTTTTCGAGGATCATCGAGCAGGCCTCGCGCGCATCCGGCACGTCGCGCATGCCAAAGAAGGCATACATGCCTCCCTTCGGCTTGGTCGGCAGGACGATCGAATTGACCTTCGACAGGCCCTCGTAAACGATGTCCATGCCCGCTTCGACGCGCTGGCGGATGTCGGCGACCAGCGGCTCGCCCTGTTCGAGCGCTGCCACGGCACCCGCCTGGATCACAGCTGCCGTGCCGCTGTTGATATACTGGGTCATCGCGGCGATCTGGGCGCCGACGCTCTTCGGATGCGTCAGCCAGCCGACCCGCCAGCCGGTCATTGCCCAGGCCTTGGAGAAGCTGTTGATGGTCAGCACGCGATCCTCCTCGTCGGAGATCGCCAGCATCGATGGGGCCACGTCGCCGTGGAAGTACATGCGACCGTAGACTTCGTCGGAAATGATCCAGATGCCGGTCTGGCGGCTGAATTCCAACAGCGCTGCCATTTCTTCGGCGCTCGCCGTCCATCCCGTCGGATTGGCCGGCGTCGAGAGGAAGATCGCCCGGGTGCGCGCATCGCAGGCGGCAAACAGCCGGTCGAGATCGAGCTTCCAGTCACCATCGAAAACGAGCGAGACGGGGCGCGCCTCGGCACCCAGCAGGTGGATGGCGTTGTTGATGTTGGGCCATTGCGGCGCGACATAGACGACGTTCGTGCCGACTTCGGCAATCAGTGCCAGCGCCACGTAGAGCGCCTGCATGCCACCCGGCGCAACTGTCGAGCGGGTTACGTCGATCGTCCTGCTGTGAAGCCGCGATTGGTAATCGCTGATCGCCGTCTGCAACCGGCTGGTGCCGCGCATGTCGGGCACGTAGAAGGTTTCGCCGTCGTCCAGCGACTTCTTCGCCGCCTCACGGATGAAGCCGGGGGTGACCATGTCTCCTTCGCCGTACCAGAGGGCGATCACGTCCTCGAGCTTGGCTGCCCGCACCGCCATGGCCGCGATGTTTTCGGTGTGCAGGTCCTTGATCTGGTCGCGGATGCCACTGAATGCGGTCAGTGCCTGGTGTTTTGCGACGATGCGGCTGTCGATGGACGACATGTTTCTCTCCCATAGTGATGCGGCACCTGATGGGGCACCGTGTTATTGGCAATGTGCGGTCAGGCGTCGGCCTGTCCGAGGTCGTGATAGAGGGCTGCCATGATCGCGAGGCCCTCTCGGACGATGCCGACCGGCAGATGCTCGTTGGCGGCATGCTGCAGGCAGCCCGGATAGGAATGCGGGATCCACACGGTCGGCAGTCCGAGCTGATCCGAAAAGATGTTGTTGGGCAGCGAACCGCCGAGATTGGGCAGGATGGCCGGCGCGCTTCCCGTGGTCTTCTCGATGGATGCGGCGACGCGCTTTACCCAGGGGTGATCGGGATCAAGCCGGCTTGCCGGAAAGATCGCGTCGGAGGGATCGCTCACGATCACGCGGTCGAAGCCTGCCTCCTTCAGCACACGCCGGACAGCCGGCACGACAGCCGCATAATCGACATTGACGGGAAAGCGCAGCTGCATGCGGGCCCGGGCGCGCGGCGGGATGGCATAGAGCGGCTGCGCGAGGTTGCCGCATTCCATTTCCATCACCTCGAAGGAGGACCAGCCGAACACTTTCTCCTCAGCCGTGAGGCCCGGCTCGCCCCACCACGCTTCGATCGGCGAATCGCCGGGCGCCGGTTCGATGTGGCATTTTGCAAGCGCGGCGCGGACGTTGTCGGGAATGGTGCCCGGCGTCATCTCCGGTACCTTGATCTGGCCGGTCCGGCTGATGAGGGCGGTAATCGCGTGGCAAAGCTCGATGCCGGGATTGGCCAGCAGCCCGCCCCAGTTGCCGGAATGCTGGAAATCCTCGCGCGCGTTCACCTCCATGTGGAAGGAGAGGCCGCCGCGCGCGCCGAGAAAGATCGTTGGCTGGTTGAGAGCCAGCCGCGGCCCGTCGGAGGCGATCAGCACATCGGCCTTGAGCAGTTCGCGATTGGCCTCACAGACCGTGTCGAGGCCCGGCGAGCCGGACTCTTCGCCCATCTCGATCAGGTATTTCAGGTTGAAGCCGAGCGAACCGCGCACGGAAAGCACCGCCTCGATCGCTGCCATGTTGATCGAATGCTGGCCCTTGTTGTCGGCCGTACCGCGGCCATACCAGCTTCCGTCCCGCTCGGTCATCTCGAAGGGCGAAAGTCCCTCCGACCACTTTCCGTCGAGACCGGCCACCACGTCGCCATGTCCGTATTGCAGGATAGTGAGGAAGGCCGGGTCCTCGATCCGCTCGGCAAGCAGGAAGGGCCCGGGAGCGTTGTCGTCATGCAGCAGACGCGTGGCAAACCCCATCCGCTCGAAATGCGGCTGCATCTCTTCCGTCAGATAGCGGACAAGGTCCGTCTTGCGCTCCGGCAGGCGGCTCGCCGAGGGGATGGCAACGCGTCGACGCATCACCGCCTCCAACGATCCGTCCTCAAGCTGTCCGACGGCCTTGGCGATGGCGTCGTCGCGGGTCGATGCGGTCTCGGTCATCCTCTGGTCCCCGTGCCTCTGAATTGCGGATCAGTCATGGCAGCAGCTCTCGCCGAGCCGATCGAGAAAGGCAACACAACGTTCCAGCTCGGCAATCTCGATGCCCTCGTCCGGCTGATGCGCGTCGGCAATATCGCCCGGGCCGACGACGAAGGACGGCGTTCCGGCGAGCTGGAAGATGCCGGCTTCGGTCCCGTAGGACACGTAGCGGAGTGCCTGACGGTCGAGAAGGCCGAGCACCTCGCGGGTCAGCCCGTCGGTCTCGGGCTTGAGGCCCGGAATGCGCGCCTGCACCTCGATGCTGATGCCGCAGGCCGGATCGACGGCCTTCATCGCAGGCTCCAGGACATTTGCCGCGTAGCTCCTGATGCGATCGAGCACGGCGAGATCGTTTTCGCCCGGAATGACGCGCATCTCCCAGAAGAAGTCGCAGGTTTCCGCGACGATGTTGCCGTGCAGGCCGCCCTTGATCTGGTTCACCTGGATCGTCGAATAGGGCGGGTCGAGGCCCTCGAACTGCGGGCCGCTGCGCATGTCGACGCGGATCCGGTTGATCTCGGCAATCAGCTCGGCCGCCGCCATGACGGCGTTGACGTAGCGATCCGGTTGCGACGAGTGGCCCGGCTTGCCGCGGACCCTTGCCCAGCCGATCAACCCACCCTTGTGGGCCGAGACAAGTTCCATGCTGGTCGCCTCGCCGATGATCGCCATGCGCGGTTGAAGTCCGCTCGTTCCGACCCATTCGGCCATGTCGCCGACGCCGGTGCAGCCGACCTCTTCATCGTAGGAAAACGCCAGATGCACCGGCCGCTTCAGCGGACGCGCGGCGATAGTGGGCAGGGCGGTCAGGCAGCAGGCAAGAAAGCCCTTCATGTCGGTGGCGCCACGTCCGACGACGCGCGAACCCGTCTGGCGAAGCGTCCAAGGATCGCCGCCCCATGCCTGCCCGGCTGTCGGCACGACATCCGTGTGACCGCTGAAGACGATCCCGCCCGGGGTCTCGGGGCCGACGGAGACGAACAGGTTTGCCTTGTCGCCTTCGGCATTGGCAAACCGCCTGACCCGAGCGCCGAAGGGGGCGACGACCTTTTCCAGATGATCGAGGATGGCGAGGTTGGATACCGCGCTCACCGTCGGGAAGGCGACGAGATCGGCGAGATGCCGGGTGACGTCGGTATTTATCGGCATGCTTGACCCCTCGAATGCTTCGGTCTGCGTTCAGATGACATCGGACAGGACCCGGGTTTCGACGTCGCCGGCAAAATGACAGGCTGCCAGGCGCAATGGCGCGATCTCGCGCAGGGCGGGACTGTCGCTCGAACAGATAGCCTGCGCCATCACGCAGCGCGGATGGAAGTGGCAACCGCTCGGCGGATTGAGCGGCGAGGGCATCTCGCCCTTGATGGCCGTGAAGGCGCGCTTCTTCGGCTCGAGCGTCGGGATCTCCTTCAGCAGCGCCCGCGTATAGGGATGCTGCGGGCTGGCAAACAGTGCCTCCGTCTCCGCCATCTCGACGATGCGGCCGAGATACATGACGGCGATGCGATCGCAGAAATTCTCGATCATGCCGAGATCATGACTGACGAAGATGTAGGTCAGATCCAGATCGCGCTTCAGCTGGACGAACAGGTTGAGGATCTGCGCCTGGATCGAGACGTCGAGTGCTGCAGTGGATTCGTCGCAGACGAGAATACGCGGCTTGACGGCGAGAGCCCGGGCGATGCCGATGCGCGCACGCTGGCCACCGGAAAACTGATGCGGATAGAGGTTGCGGCTGGCAGGATCGAGCCCGACACGCGCCATCAGGTCGCTGACATAGGCGACTGCCTCTCCCGAGCTGACGATCCCGTGCACCACGGCAGCCTCGCCAATCGTCTCGACGACCCGCTTGCGCGGATTGAGCGAGGCGGTGGCATCCTGGAACACCATCTGCACGGAAAGGCTCGCCTTGCGACGGTCGGCCTCCTTCATGGTTGCCATGTCCCGCCCTTCAAGAAGGACGCGTCCGTTCGACGGCGGCAGGATGCCGGAGACGATGCGCGCGAGAGTCGACTTGCCGCAGCCGGATTCGCCGACGATGCCGACGATTTCGCCGGGCATGACGTCGAGATCGATGTCGTCGACGGCGCGCACAATCTGCTCGGAATTCTTGCGCGTCAGCAGGTCCGCAATGCGCTGGGCAAAGTCCGGCGCGCTGCGGAACTGGCGCGACACGGCATCGAGTTTGAGGATCGGTTGCATGGCTCAGGCCTCCTGTCGCGGATGGTGGCATCGGGCGAAGCGGCCGGAGGGACCGTCGATGAGCGGCGGTCGGGTGGTGGAACAGATCTCCGTGCGGGCAGCGCAGCGCGGGTGGAAGGTGCATCCCGGCGGCATGTTGGCAAGGCTTGGCGCCGAGCCGGGGATCTGCGCCAGAGGTTGGCCGCGCCGGTTGCGGCTTGGAACGGAGGCGATCAGGCCGGCCGTGTAGTGGTGGCGCGGCGTGGTCAGCACCTCGGCGACGGTTCCGCTCTCGACGATGCGCCCGGCATACATGACGGCGATGCGATCTGCGAGGCCGGCCACCACCGAGAGATCATGGGTGATCCACACGAGCGCCGTGCCGCTCTCGGCGGCAAGCTTCTGGACTTCGCCAAGGATCTGCGCCTGGATCGTCACGTCGAGCGCCGTCGTCGGTTCGTCGGCAATCAGCACGGCCGGCCGATGCAGGAGCGCGATGGCGATGGCGACGCGCTGGCGCATGCCGCCGGAGAACTGGTGCGGATAGGCTTCCAGCCGCGATTCCGGCGAAGGGATGCCGACGGCGCGGAGCGCCTCGACGGCGCGGGCGCGGGCAGCAGACGCCGAGACCCGCTCATGCGCGGTGATCGCCTCGATGATCTGGGTGTCGATGCGCAGCACAGGGTTCAGCGTCGAGATCGGATCCTGAAAGATCATCGCCATGCGCTTGCCGCGCAGGCCCCGCATGGCGCCGTCGGTGAGGCCGGAGATAGGCTCGCCCTCCAGCATCACGCGTCCGGCAGACACCGTCCCCGGAGCGTCGATCAGGCCCATCACGGCAAGGCCCGTCACCGACTTGCCCGATCCGGATTCGCCGACCACGCCGAGCACCTCGCCGGGATCGACGTGGAAGCTCACATCGTCGACGGCGGTCACCCGGCCCTTGCGGGTTCCGAAGGTGACGCTGAGATTTTCGACCGAGAGCGCCGGCCGTGTCGCAGTTTTCTGCAGCGCCATCATTGGACGAACCTCGGATTGAGGATGGCGCGCAGCCGGTCGCCGACCAGGTTGATGGCAACGACGATCAGCACCAGCGCGACGCCTGGATAGGTGGAGACCCAGTAGTTTCCCGACAGCAGGAAGTCGTAGCCGGTGGCGATCAGCATGCCGAGCGATGGCTGGGTGACCGGGACGCCGACGCCGAGGAAAGAGAGTGTCGATTCCAGTGTGATCGCGTGCGCCACCTGAACCGTGGACACGACGATGAGTGGCGGAATGCAGTTGGGCAGCATGTGCCGCACGAGGATCCGCCACTGGGAGATCTCCAGACAGCGTGCTGCGGCGATGTAGTCCTTGTTCTTCTCCACCAGCGCCGAGCCCCGCACCGTGCGGGCATAGTAGGCCCACTGGACGAAGACGAGCGACAGGATGACCTTGTCGAGGCCGCGCCCGAAGACGGTGAGGAGAACAAGGGCGATGAGGATCGACGGGAACGACAGCTGCAGGTCGACGATGCGCATGACGAGCGCATCGAAGCGGCCGCCGATATAGGCAGACAGCACGCCGATGAGGGCGCCGATGACGCTGGCGATTGCCACCGAGGCGATGCCGACGCCGAGCGAGACGCGCATGCCATACATGATCGCCGACAGCATGTCGCGGCCCTGGTCGTCGGTGCCGAGCCAAGCGGTGATACCGCTGCCGAGCATCGTGCCCGGCGGCAGCATGTTGTCCATGATGTCGAGCTGCATCAGATCGTACGGGTTCTGCGGCGCGATCAGCGGCGCAAACAGCGCGAGAAATGCCAGCACCAGAAGGACGGCGAGGCCGACGACGGCTTCGGGGCTCGCGACGAGGTCCTTCGCCTGGCGGACCAGCAGTCTCTCGTTCTTCACGGGCGGGGTCGACAGCGCGGGGACGGGGGTGATGATCTCGCTCATGGCCTACTCGCTTGCTCCGCCGAGCCGGACGCGCGGATCGAGCGCGACATAGAGCAGGTCGACGATGAAGTTGATGACGACGAAGATCACCGTGGTGACCATCAGGTAGGCAACGACGACAGGACGATCGAGACGGTTGATCGATTCGATCAGCAGCTTGCCCATGCCGGGATAGGCGAATACGGTCTCGATGACGACGGTGAAGGCGATCATCGCGCCGAACTCCATGCCGAGAATGGTGACGACCGGGATCATCATGTTCTTCAACAGGTGCAGCCGGATGATGCGGAAGCTGCTGAGGCCCTTGGCGCGGGCAAAGCGGATGTAGTCCTGGGTGACGATCTCCCGGGTGCCGGCCTCGCAGAGCCTGACGACCAGCGACGACTTGTAGAGTGCCAGCGTCAAGGCGGGCAGGATGAGGTGCCGCCAGCCTTCCACGGAGAAAATCGACAGCTGCATGCCGAGCACCGTCGTCGTCGGGCCTCGGCCGCCGGCGGGGAGCCATCCGAGGTAGACGGAAAACAGCAGGATCAGCATCAGTCCGATCCAGAAATTCGGCAGCGAGAAGCCGAAGATCGAGGTCGACATGATCGCCCGCCCGGCAATCGACTTAGGTTTCAGGCCGGCAAGGATGCCGAGGGGCACGCCGATGGCGACGGAGAAACAGAGCGCGAGGAGCGCCAGTTCGATTGTCGCGGGCAGCCGCTCTCCAATGACCGCCAAGGCAGACTTGCCGTAGACGAAGGAGGCGCCGAGATCGCCTTGCAGCGCGTTGCCGATGAAGGTGGTGAACTGCACGGGCAGCGGCTGGTCGAGGCCGAACCGGGCGGCGAGTGCGGCGCGCTCAGCCTGGTCGGCGTCGGGGCTTGCCAGCATGTCTACCGGGCTGCCAAGCGCGAAGACTGCGAGGAAGACCAGCACGGCCATGGTGAACAGTACGAGGACGGACTGCCCCAGCCGGCGTATGAGATAGGCGATCATTCTTGCCGTTCTCCGATAGGTGCCGCCGAGTGTATGAGAGCACCGGATGGCGGATCTGAAGGTGGCGAGCCGGATCGTGTCCGGCCCGCGCGCTTCTGCGGCTTACGGTGCCGGCTCGAAGGTGAAGGCCGAGGTGCGTTCATCCATGCGCGGGATGATGGCGATGCCCTTGCGCGCCGCCCAGGTCATGCCCTGGAAGTAGAGAGGCACGATCGCCATGTCGTCGATGACCGTATGGACGGCCGCCTTCAGCATGTCGTTGCGCTTGGTATCGTCCATCTCGGCGGTCAGCGCCACGAGCTGGTCAGTGAGTGCCGGATTGCAGTAATTGCTCCAGTTCACCACGCCCCAGCCGCGCGCCTTGTCAGGGCAGGCGACCATCATGCGGATGCCGGAAGAGGCTTCCGCCGTCTGCACGCCCCAGCCCATCATGACGGCGGAGAAATCGCCGCGATTGCCTTTGGTGTTGATGGCCGAGAACGGCACGGCGTCAACATCGGTGCGAATGCCGATGCGGGTCAGCATCTGGGCGATCGCCTGGGCCACGCGCTCGTCGTTCAGGAGGCGGTTGTTCGGCGTGCCGAGAACGAGCCGAAAACCATCCGGATAGCCGGCTTCCGACAGCAGCTTCTTGGCGCCAGCCTGGTCGAACGGCACCGTCTCCAGGGCGGGATCGAAGCCCATCATCTGGTCGGTCGCCATGTTGTTCGTCGGGTAGGCGAGGCCCATCATCAGACGGTCGTTGATCGCCTTGCGGTCGATCGCCATGTTGATCGCGCGGCGGACGCGAACGTCGGTCAGCGGGTTCTTGGCAATCGGCGATCCGTCGGATGCCGTGACGCCGGGGGATTTGTCGCGGCCGCCGTCGAGGAACAGGAAGATCATCCGGTGGGTCTTCTTGGCCGCGTAGACGAGATCGGGATTGGCCTTGACCTTCTCGATATCGGGCGTCGGCACGTTCTCGATGGCGTTGACGTCCCCAGAAAGAAGCGCCGTCATGCGGCTCCCGTCGTTCGGCATGAAGCGGATGGTGACATTGTTCCAGGCGGGCTTGCCGCCCCAGTAATCGTCGAAGCGGTCCATCACGACGCGGTCGTCGGGCGTGTAGCTTTCGAACTTGTAGGGACCCGTGCCGACCATGTGCTCGGGGGTGGCGAACTTGTCGCTGGTGATGCCCTCGCTCGCCTTCTTGCTGACGATGAAGATCGAGGTGAGGTCGGCCGGCAGCAGCGGATAGGGGGTCGCCGTAACCAGGCGGATCGTGCGGGCGTCAACGATTTCGGTCTTGGCGATGGCGCGCGTATAGATGGCGAAGCTGGAGGGGCTGTTCTCGATCTTGTTCGGCCGCTGAAGCGACCAGGCAACGTCTTCCGCGGTCAGGTCGCTGCCGTCCTGGAACTTCGCGGCCCGCAGCTTGAACTCCCAGGTCAGGTCGTCGACCTTGGTCCAGCCTTCCGCAAGGCCTGGGATGATGCGGCTGTCTGCATCCATCTGAGTCAGCGTCTCGAACATGTTGCGCGCCACGGCGATGTTCTGGCTGGCATTGTGAAAGTGGGGATCCATGGAAGTCGCGGCCGAACTGTAGGCGAGCTTCAGGTCGGCGGCCCAGGCACCGGATGCGGGCAGAAGTGTCGACACCACCAGGATGGCGCCAAGTCGGCGGACGCGGGAATGCGTATTCTTCGCTGATGGCTGCATGATCTGTTCCCTTATTGTGTTCTGGATTCTTCCATGTCCGCTACAGTGGACACATGATCCTTATAAGAATAGTTTAGGTTCAAAGTTTTTTGATTGTCAACGGAGATAGTTGCAAATGCATATGAGGGCGCGGGGGACTGACCGGTTGCTGGACGTGCTCGACCTGATTGCAGCCCAGCAGCAGCCGGTAACGCGCAATGCGATAGCCGCGAAACTCGGCGCCCCGCGCTCGACAGTCTACAGCATCATCGACGCGCTGATGGCGCGCGGGTTCCTAGACCAGATGGAGCCGGAAGGGCTGATCGTACCGGGCAGGCTTTGCGGCTTGCTTGGCCAGGTCTACGAACGCAGTGCACCCTTGGCGCGCCGGGCAAGAGAGGTGGTGACGGAACTGGCACTCGCAACGGGAGAGGTGAGCGAACTCGACGTGTTGCAGGACTGGACGCAGTTGATCCTGATCTCGCGATCGGGACGTGGCCACGGATATCGATCGGCGGTCGAGGGGTCACGCTTCCCCCTGCCGGCAACCGCTGCGGCGCGCTTCCTGCTCGAAGGTTACAGCATTGCCGAACTGGAGCGGTCGATCCCTGCTGCTGACTTTACCACCCCGACCGGCATGGTGCTGTCGCCGGAACTGCTGCATCAGGAGATCGGCGAGGCGCGGCGCCAGGGGTACTGGATAACCCGTGCGATAGTCGACCCGTATGTCGCCTGCGTCACCGCACCGGTGCGCAACCGCGAGGGGCGTTGCATAGGCGTCATTTGCCTCGTTGTCGCCTTGCAGGAAATCGACAAGCGCGAGGCGGAGTACATCGCCGCGACGACGCAGGCAGCAGCAAGCCTCAGCAGCGATTGCGCGCTGCTGAGCAATCCGACGTTCTGATGCCGACCATCAGCCCTTCGCGAACATCGGACCGCCCTTGTGGGCCGGGAAGCCGTAGCCGTTGATCATCACCAGGTCGATGTCGCCGGGCCGCGCGGCAATGCCTTCGGCCAGAAGGGCGCTTCCTTCGTCGGCCATCGCCTTGAGCAGCCTTTGCTCAATTTCGGCAACCGAAAAGCTGCGCGGCGCAATGCCCTTCTCGGCCCGGCAGGCTTCTATGATCGCTGTCACTTGCGGGTCTACGGTGCGTTTGCCGTCGGGATAGGCGTACCAGCCCCGGCCGGATTTCTGGCCGAGCCGACCGGCCTCGCAGAGCCTGTCGGCGATCTCGACGTAGCGCTCGGACGGATCGCGCGTGGCTGCCTGGCGCTTGCGACGCGCCCAGGCGATTTCGAGACCCGCCATGTCGTAGACGGCAAACAGACCCATCGGGAAGCCGTAGTCTTCCAGCGCGGCGTCGATCTCGTGCGGCAGGGCACCGTCCTCCAGCAGGAATTCGGCCTCCCGGCGGTAGGCGGAAAAGATGCGGTTGCCGATGAAGCCTTCGGTGACGCCGGTGACGACCGCCAGCTTGCGCAGCGCCTTCGCAACGGCAAGACCGGTCGCCAGCACGTCAGGCGCGGTTGCCGCGCACCGCACCACCTCGAGCAGGCGCATTACATGCGCCGGCGAGAAGAAATGCAGGCCGAGAACCCGTTCCGGGTGGGCGGTGGCGGCGGCGATCTCGTCCGGGTTCAGGTAGCTGGTATTGGTGGCGAGGATCGCGTCCGGACGGATGACGGCGTCGAGCCGGCGGAAGAGATTGGTCTTCACGGCAAGATCGTCGAACACTGCCTCGATCACCAGATCGCACGGTTCGAGGTCGGCATCCGAAGCGGTAACCGAGAGCCGCGAGGCCTGGGCGTCGAATCCGGCCTGGTCGAGCCGGCCTGTGGCAAGATTACGCTGCAGCAGCCCGAGGATCCGTTCGCGACCCTTGTCGGCGGCATCTTCCGTCTGGTCGAGGCCGATGACGGAATAGCCGGCCCCGAGTGCTGCAACGGCAATGCCGCTGCCCATCAGGCCGAGCCCGCAAATGCCGATCGTCGTGACCGGCCGAGGCTTCACGCCGTCCAGGCCGTCGACCTTGGAAGCCTCGCGCTCGGCGAAAAACACATGCCGCAGCGCCTTGGCCTCGTCGCTGTCGCGCAATGCGAGAAAGGTCGAGCGCTCATCCGCCAGTCCGTCCTGCAGCGGCCGCGAGGCAGAAGTGACAAGGCGCACCGCTTCCGCCGGCGCCTTTTGTCCGCGCGCCTTGGCGAGGATCTTGGCCGCCGTCTTCTCGATTTCGGCAGGATCCGCAGCCGCAACGGTGAGAGGGCCCGTCCGCCGCAACGGCCTGCCCACGAGGCCGGAGGCGGCGGCGATCGCCGCGTCGACGAGATCACCCTCGGCCACCGCATCGATCACGCCAAGCGCCAGTGCCTCGCCGGCTTTCACCAGGCGGCCCGAAGCGATCAGGTCGAGTGCCGCCGGAATGCCGATCAGCCGTGGCAGGCGCTGCGTACCGCCTGCGCCTGGCACGATGCCGAGCTTCACCTCGGGCAGGCCGACCTGCGCCGTGGGGGAGGCGATGCGATGATGGCAGGCAAGCGCCACTTCCAGCCCGCCACCAAGGGCCGCGCCATTCAGGGCGGCAACCACAGGCTTCGACAGGGCTTCTATCATCTCGATGACGGCGGGCAGGGTCGGCTCTACGGCGGGCTTGCCGAATTCCTTGATGTCGGCGCCACCGATGAAGGTGCGGCCGGCGCTGGTCAGCACGACAGCCGTTACATCGGCATTTTGCTCGGCATGCGCCAGCGCCTGTTGCAGCCCGCTGCGGACGTCCGCTGACGTCGCGTTGACAGGCGGATTGTCGATCGTGACGACCAGAGTGCCGTCCTGGACGATGGCTGAAACGGTTGCGGAGAATGCCCTTGGCTCGCTCATGCGTTCATTCCGGAATGACGGCCGTGGCCTGGATTTCGATTTTTGCCCGGTCCTCGATCAGCGCCACCACCTGTACCGCCGCCATCGCCGGGAAATGCTTGCCGATGACCTCTCGGTAGGCCTGGCCGATCCCTTTCAGATTGCCGAGATATTCGGCCTTGTCGGTGAAGTACCAGGTCATCGTGGTGATGTGCTGCGGGCCGGCACCGGCTTCGGCCAGCACGGCGACGATGTTTGCCAGCGTCTGGCGCACCTGGCCGACGAAGTCATCAGTCTCGAACTGGCACTGGCCGTTCCAGCCGATCTGGCCGCCGACGAAGATCTGGCGGCCGCTGGCAGCGACGCCGTTTGCGTAGCCGATCGGTTTTGCCCAGCCTTCAGGCTGCAGGATCGTTTGCATCATCATTCTCCAAATGCTGTGTGAGCGCCGCGCGCATGTCGTCAGGCCACGCCTGGGCCTTGTGGGTTTCATGGCTGGTCAGTACCAGCCGTTGTTTGGCCGTCCAGAGCAGCCGGTCGCCCGCCCGAACTTCGTGTGCGAGATCGGCGGAGCTGTTGCCGATGCGCATGACCTTCAGCGTGAACTGCATCTGGTCGCCGTGGAAACCGGGGCTCTTGAAGGCGAGATCCAGCGTCACCGTCGGCAGGCCAAGCTTGCGCTCAGTGACGAGCTGCGGCCAAGGGAAGCCGAGGGTCTCGAAGAACTCCTCGTACACGCCGACCAGGATGTTCAGGTAGGAGGGGAAATAGGCGATGCCCGAAGGATCGCAGTCTCCGAAATTCAGGCGTCGTGTCGTCTGGTAAGCCATGTTCGCCTCACGCCTTCAACAGTTCGCGGGCGATGATCAGCTTCTGCACCTCGGTCGCCCCCTCGTAGATGCGCAGTGCGCGGATCTCGCGGTAGAGGCTCTCGGTCGTCTCGCCGACCTTCACACCGCGTCCGCCAAAAATCTGCACCGCGCGATCGATGACGGCCTGCGCATTCTCGGTCGCTACCATCTTGGCCATGGCAGCCTCCTTGGTGGTCGGCAGGCCCTGCACGTCGCGCCGCCAGGCGGCGCGGTAGGTCAGCAGGGCTGCGGCATCGATCTGGGCTGCCATGTCGCCGAAAGCGGCCTGGGTGAGCTGCAGGTCGGAGAGATGGTTGCCGAACATGTTTCGCGTCTTGGCGTGCGCAACTGCCTCGTCGAGCGCCCGCTTGGCAAAGCCCAGCGCTGCTGCAGCCACCGAAGCGCGAAAAATGTCGAGCGTGCGCATGGCGATCTTGAAGCCTTCGCCCGGAGAGCCGAGCAGCCGCGACGCCGGAATGCGGCAGTTGTCGAAGCGGATGGTCGCCAGCGGATGCGGCGCGATCACGTCGATGCGCTCGGCGATCGAGAACCCGGGATCGTCGGCAAACACAACGAAGGCGGAAATACCGCGCGTGCCGGGTGCCTCGCCGGTGCGGGCAAAGACGGTGTAGACGTCGGCGATACCGCCGTTGGAGATCCAGGTCTTCTCGCCATCGAGGACAAAGTGGTCGCCGTCACGGCGCGCGGCGCAGGCCATGGCCGCGACATCTGAACCGGCATCCTTTTCCGACAGCGCAAAGGCTGCGATCCAGTCGCCCGATTGGGCCTTGGGCAGAACGCTGCGGCGAAGCTCGTCCGAACCGGAGAGCCCGATCGCGCCAGTACCGAGCCCCTGCATGGCGAAGGCGAAGTCGGCGAGCCCGTCATGCCAGGCAAGCGTCTCGCGGGTCAGGCAGGCGGCGCGGCTGTCGATCGGCTTCGTGCCGCCCGACCCGGTCGCCGCATCCAGCAGTCCGGCCTGGCCGAGCGATTTCACCAGCGCCCGGCAGGCGTTGTCGGTATCCGCATGATCTATGCCGGCAAGCGCACCCGAGGCGGCAAAACCGTCGAGCTTCTCGGCGAGTACCGCGTGGCTAGGGTCGAAGAATGGCCAGTCGAGGAAATCGCGGCCGGGTCCCTTCAGCGTGGTGGTGGGCGCGTTCATCAGTTGCCCTCGAAGACCGGCTTGCGCTTTTCGGCGAAGGCTTCGAATGCGCGACGGAAATCCTGCGTCGCCATGCAGACGGCCTGCGCCTGGGCTTCCGATTCGATCATCTCGTCGAGACCCATCGCCCACTCCTGGTTCAGCATGGTCTTGGTCATCGTGTGGGCAAACCACGGGCCGTCGGCCAGCGAATGGGCGAGCTTTTCTGCCTCGGCCTCGATGGCTTCGGCAGAGTGGACCGCGTTGTAGAAACCCCAGGCCGAGCCTTCGTCGGCAGACATCGACCGGCCTGTGAAGAGAAGTTCGGCGGCGCGGCCCTGACCGATGATGCGCGGCAGGATCCCGCAGGCGCCCATGTCGGCACCGGCAAGGCCGACCCGGGTGAACAGGAAGGCAGTCTTGGCCTCAGGCGTCGCTAGCCGCATGTCGGACGCCATCGCGAGGATCGCGCCGGCACCGGCGCAGATGCCGTCGACGGCGGCGATGATCGGCTGCGGGCATTTCTTCATCGCCTTGACCAAATCGCCGGTCATGCGGGTGAAGGCCAAAAGGTCGGGCATCGCCATGCGGGTCAAAGGCTCGATGATCTCGAACACATCGCCGCCGGAGGAGAAATTGCCGCCGGCGCCGGTCAGCACCACGGCGCGGATATCGGAGGCATAGGCAAGATCGCGGAACAGGTCGCGCAGCTCGGCATAGCTGTCGAAGGTCAGCGGATTCTTGCGTTCCGGACGGTTCAGCCGGATCGTCGCGACGCGGCCGTTTTCGCTGACCTCCCAGAGGAAGTGCTTCGGCTGGAAATCGCGGAAGCTCCGCTTCATCTCTTTCATCACGTCACTCATGCCCGGTCCTCTCCCATGGTCTGCCGGCCACCGCGTGGGCGGCCGGTCGTTATCTGCTCATCTTCAGTCGTTGGCCGAAGGCGGTAGGAATTCCACGTCGTGTTCGGCCGAAAGCTTCACGATTGCCTCGACATCGGTCATGCGGTCCAGCCCGATGAAAAGCTGCTCAAGCCTGCCGGCCGGCGCCACCCAGAACAGTGCCCGGCAGGGTTTGTCCGACTTGTTGAAATAGCCGTGCGGAACACCGCGCGGCATGCGAACCAGATCGCCTGCCTTCGCCTTCTGCCACTCGCCGTCCAGCTTCAGGTCGAGTTCGCCTTCCTGCACCAGAATAAACTCGTCCTGGTTCGGATGGATGTGCACCGGCACGTACTGGCCCGGCTCGCTATTGGTCTCGAAGGCGAAGGTGTCGTCGCAGACGGCCTTCGGGTAATAGACCTGGCCCAGGATGTTCCAGGTGACATTATTCAGTCCACTGCCGTTTGCGGTAATGCCCTTTTCCAGTTCCATCGGTCTCTCCCGCTCGCTCTGTTGATCCTTGGCTCAAATTTCCCCGCCGGCAACGGCGATGGCTTGCCCGTTGATCGACGCTGATCCCGGCGATGCCAGCCACAGCACAGCGTCCGCGACTTCCTGCGGAGCCACAAGTCGTCCCTGCGGATTGTGCTTGGTGAACTCCTTCAGCGCCTCGTCGCGCGACCGGCCGGTCTTCTCGACGATCACATCGACCGAGCGGGCAATCAGTGGCGTGTCGGTAAAGCCGGGGCAGACGGCGTTGACGGTGATGCCGGTCTTCGCAAGCTCGAGCGCCAGCGACCGGGTCAGGCCGACGACACCATGCTTGGCAGCCACATAGGCAGACACATAGGCGTAGCCGGTGAGACCTGCCGTTGAGGCGACATTGATGATGCGGGCGCCGGTGCCGAATGCCTTCAGGTCCGGCAGCACGGCCTGGGTGACCAGGAAGACGCCAGTGAGATCGACTGACAGGACACGGTTCCACATGTCGAGCGATGTCTTCTCGAAAGCAGCACTCGGACCTTCGCCGGCATTGTTGACGAGAATGTCGATGGCACCAAAGGCGCTGCGGGCCGCTACCAGACCTGCACCGATCGCCTCGGGATCGGTCACGTCGAAGCCGGCGGCGACAAATGCCTTGTCTGCACCGAGCGCTGCGGCGAGCTGTTCCAAGGGTTCCGCCCGCCGGCCGGCGAGCGTCACCCGTGCACCGGCCTCGACCAGCGCCGTCGCGATCGCCGCGCCGATGCCTGAGCCTGCGCCGGTCACCAGCGCGTGGCGGTTGGCAAGCCTGCTGGTGGTCAAGGTCATCGGTACCCCCTCACTTTGCCGCGGCGGGTGCAGGAACGGCTGCTGCCGCGCGGGCAAGATTGGTCTCGTACTGCGACTTGCCGGAATAGTACTGCTTCGGCCACGGCACGTTCGTCAGGCCGATCCTGGCCGCCTCGTGCAGCACCCACGCCGGATCGGCAAGATGCGGACGCGCCACGGCGCAAAGGTCGGCACGGCCGGCGGCGATGATCGAATTGGCGTGGTCGGCCTCGGAGATGGCGCCGACGGCGATCGTCGCAATGCCCACCTCGTTGCGGATCTTGTCGGAGAACGGCGTCTGAAAGAGGCGGCCATAGATCGGCTTTTCTTCCTTCCAGACCTGGCCCGACGAGCAGTCGATGACGTCGGCGCCGGCTTCCTTGAACATCCGTGCATAGATCATCGCGTCTTCAGGCGTGTTTCCGCCTTCGAACCAGTCGTTGCAGGAGAGGCGCACGGAGATCGGCTTCTCAGCAGGCCAGACTTCGCGGATCGCCTTGAAGATCTCCAGCGGATAGCGGGCGCGGTTTTCGTGGCTGCCGCCATATTCGTCGGTGCGGATGTTGGTGAGCGGCGACAGGAAGCTCGACAGCAGGTAGCCGTGGGCGCAGTGCAGCTCCAGCCAGTCGGCGCCGGCCTCGGCGGCAAAGATCGCCGAGCGCACGTGGTCCGCCTTGACGCGGTCCATGTCGGCGCGGTCCATCGCCTTCGGCACCTGGCTGGTCTTCAGGTAGGGCAGGGCAGACGCCGAGATCAGCGGCCAGCCACCCTCGGCGACCGGCTGGTCCATGCCTTCCCAGGCGACCTTCGTCGAACCCTTGCGGCCGGCATGGCCGAGCTGGATGCCGACCTTGGCGCTGCTGTTGGCGTGAACGAAGGTGACGAAGCGTTTCCAGCCTGCCGCCTGCTCTTCGTTCCACAGTCCGAGGCAGCCGGGAGTGATGCGGGCGTCCGGCGAGGTGCAGGTCATTTCCGCGAAGACCAGCCCTGCACCGCCGAGCGCACGGCTTCCCAGATGCACGAGATGGAAGTCGTCGAGCAGCCCGTCCTTGGCCGAATACATCGCCATCGGCGACATCACGATGCGGTTCGGCAGCGTTACACCGCGCACCGTGTAGGGCGTGAACATCGGCGGCAGCGTGCGGCCGTTGCCGGAAACGTCGATGCCGTTATATGAAGCGAACCAGCGCTCGTAGCCTTCCAACCAGGTCTTGTCGCGCAGGCGCAGGTTCTCGTGGCTGATGCGCTGCGAGCGGGTCAGCATCGAATACATGAACTGTTCCGGCGGCAGCGTATCGGCATAGCGCTGGCCGACCACTTCGAACCACTCCATGGCGTTGCGGGCGGCATTCTGGATGCGCGCCACGTCGACGCGACGGATCTCTTCGTAGGTTTGCAGAACGGCCGGGATGCCATCCTTGCCGTGACCTGCCTTGTTGAACTGGTTGGCAAGCTCGATCGCATCGTCGATGGCAAGCTTGGTGCCGGAGCCGATGGCGAAATGCGCGGTATGGGCAGCATCGCCCATCAGCACAACGTGGCTGTTGCCGTTGAAATGGCTCCACTTGTCGCAGATCAGCCGCTGGAAATTGAGCCAGGAGGAGCCGCGCGTATGCCGCGCATTGGTCATCAGCGGTGCGCCTTCAAGCACCTCGGAGAACAGATCCTGGCAGAAGTCGATCGACCCCTGCTGGTCCATCTCGCCGAGCTTATGCGCCTGATAGGCCTCTTCGGTCGTCTCGATGATGAAGGTCGAGGTGTTCTCGTCGAACTTATAGATATGCGCCTGGAACCAGCCGTGCTCGGTGCGGCGGAAATCGAAGGTGAAGGCGTCGAAAAGCTTGTTGGTACCGAGCCAGATGTAGCGGTTGGGGCGGATCAGCATGTCCGGCTGGAAAATCTCGGCATATTGCTGGCGGATACGGGAATTGACGCCGTCCGAGGCGATGACAAGATCCGCATCCGGATAGTCCTGGTCGCCTGCCGCATCGGTTTCGAAGACCAGTTCGACGCCGAGCGCCTCGCAGCGGCGCTGCAAGATGTTGAGCAGCTTCTTGCGGCCGATGCCGACGAAACCATGGCCGGAGGTGCGCTGGCGAGTGCCCTTGAACAGCAGCTCGATGTCGTCCCAGTGATTGAAGGCGTCCTCGATTTCGGCAGCGCTTTCCGCGTCCCAGGCCTTCATCGAGACCATTGTGGCGTCGGAGAAGACGACGCCCCAGCCGAAGGTGTCGTAAGGCCGGTTGCGCTCGATGACGCGGATGTCGTGCTCGGGATGGAGCTTCTTCATCAGCAGCGCGAAGTAGAGACCGGCCGGGCCACCACCGATACAGACGATCCGCATATCCAATTCCTCCTCGCGCTACACGATTATTTTAAGTTTAAAATAGATACCGTTTTCGATGGTCGTCAAGCGGATTGTTGGCAAATGAGGCTTTAAACACTGCCACCGACAAAGTTGCGGTCATCATGCTAGCCATCCCTTTCGCGTCGATCATGCGGCGGCATCGGAGCGAAGCAGGCGAGATCCTTCGAGGTGAAGCAGCGACAGCGAGTCGGGCGACGGCGCCGCAACAAAGTTTTCCGCGTAACGAGCACCTATAATATGCATATGCATATTTAACATCCTCCGAATGATCATTCTGTCGGCAGCGGTACTTCGTTGAGTACCTGCCTTGCACAAATCTGCAATACTGAATTGACAAACGCGCCGCGCCGAAAATATGCTTTTGCAAATGATATGGCGACAAGCCGATAAGGCAAAGGGGAACTGCCATGGCCGAGCGATCTTTTGCACGCGAAGTCGAGGATCTTAAGCTCGGCGAAGGCGAAATCTTCCGGGGTGAGGGCATCCTCGCCATCACCAAGGCACTGCTCCAGTCGGGCGTGTCCTATGTTGGCGGCTACCAGGGATCGCCGATCTCGCACCTGATGGACGTGCTGGCCGATGCCAAGGAGATCATGGAGGATCTCGGCGTCCACTTTGAAACCTCGGCTTCGGAAGCGGCGGCTGCTGCCATGCTGTCGGCTTCCGTAATGTATCCCGTGCGGGGTGCGGTGACCTGGAAGTCGACGGCCGGCACCAACGTCGCCTCCGACGCGCTGTCCAACCTCTCCTCCGGCGGCGTCAACGGCGGTGCGCTGATCATCCTCGGCGAGGATTTCGGCGAGGGATCGTCGATCATGCAGGAGCGCAGCCACGCCTTCGCCATGAAATCGCAGATGTGGCTGCTCGATCCGCGTCCCAACCTGCCGTCGATGGTGCAGGCCGTCGAGGACGGCTTCCAGCTCTCGGAAGCCTCCAACACGCCGGTCATGCTGGAGGTGCGCATCCGTGCGTGCCACGTGCATGGCCAGTTCGTCGCCAAGGACAACAAGCGTCCGGACTTTACGCTGCGCCAGGCGCTGGAAAACCCGGTGCGCGACGTCAACCGCATCGTCCTGCCGCCGGCGAATTTCGCCCAGGACAAGGACAAGCTGGAGCGCCGCTGGCCGGCCGCCGTCAACTTCGTCAAGGAGCGCAAGCTCAACGAGTTCTTCGGCCCGACGGAAGGCGAGATCGGCATCATCACGCTGGGCGGGCTCTATAACGGCGTCATGCGCGGCTTGCAGCAACTGGGCCTTGCCGATGTCTACGGCAATTCGCTGATCCCGATCTACGTGATGAACGTCGCCTATCCGATGATCGACGACGAGGTCATCGACTTCTGTCTCGGCAAGCAGGCGGTGATCATGATCGAGGAGGGGGCGCCCGAATACATCGAGCAGTCGTTGCACACGATGATGCGCCGCCGCGACATCCAGACCCGCCTGCACGGCAAGGACATCCTGCCGCTCGGTGGTGAATACACGGCGCCGATCATGATGAAGGGCCTGAAGACCTTCATCGAGATGTATGACCGCCTGCTGCTCGGCAACCAGCCGCCGGTACCGGATGCGACGCCGGTGCTCAACGACCCGCGCATCAAGGCGCTTGCCGAAGTGGTGCCCGCCAGGCCCGCCGGCTTCTGCACCGGCTGTCCCGAGCGACCGATCTTTGCGGCGATGAAACTGGTCGAGAAGGAGCTCGGCGAGCACCACGTCTCCGCCGACATCGGCTGTCACCTGTTTTCCATCCTGCCGCCCTTCAACATCGGCGGCACGACGATGGGCTACGGCCTCGGTCCGGCGTCGGCCTCGGCCTTCAACGTCGAGGCCGACAAGCGCTCGATCGCCGTCATGGGCGATGGCGGCTTCTGGCACAACGGCCTTGCCACCTCGGTCGGCAATGCGGTGTTCAACAAGCAGGACGGCGTCATCCTCGTTGTCGACAATTTCTATTCGGCAGCCACCGGCGGTCAGGACATCCTGTCGTCGCGCGCCGACAATCCGAACCGCAAGACGAACAACTCGATCGTCAACGCGGTGAAGGGGATCGGCGCCACATGGGTGCGTCAGATCGACCGCACCTACGACGTCGCCAAGATGCGCGACACGCTGAAGGAAGCGCTGACAACCACCGAGAAGGGGCCGAAGATCATTGTCGCCTCGTCGGAATGCATGCTCAACAAGCAGCGCCGGGTGAAGCCGCAATTTGCCAAGGCGGTGAAGGATGGCAAGCGCATGGTTAAGGAGCGTTTCGGCGTCGACGAAGATGTCTGCACCGGCGATCACGCCTGCATCCGCCTGTCCGGCTGTCCTTCGCTTTCGGTCAAGCACACGGACGATCCGCTGAAGGACGATCCGGTCGCGGCGATCGACAATTCCTGCGTCGGCTGCGGCAATTGCGGCGAAGTCTCCGAAGCCGCCGTCCTCTGTCCGTCCTTCTACCGCGCCGACGTCATCATGAACCCGACCGGCTGGGACAAGTTCCTGTCCAGGATGCGGGCTTCGGTGATCGGCTGGCTGCAGGCGCGCCGCGCCAGCGGCCGCGTTGCGTTCGCGGAGGCTTGATCATGAACGAGACGGTCAACCCGAAGACCCTGCTGGTATCCGACAAGCCGCTGGCGCTCGCCATCATGGCGATGGGCGGCCAGGGCGGCGGCGTGCTCGCCGACTGGATCGTCGGCCTTGCGGAAGCTCAGGGCTGGATGGCGCAGTCGACGTCGGTGCCGGGCGTTGCCCAGCGCACCGGTGCGACCATCTACTATATCGAGATGCTTCCGGCGCGGGGCGGGGTGTCGCCGATCTTTTCGCTGATGCCGACGCCGGGTGATGTCGACGTGGTGCTGGCGTCCGAACTGATGGAGGCCGGTCGCTCGGTCCTGCGCGGGCTGGTAACGCCGGACAAGACGGTTCTGATCGCCTCGACCCACCGTTCGTTCGCCGTCGGCGAGAAGGAAAAGCCGGGCGACGGCATCGGCGATCCGACGGTCGTCGTCGGAGCGACGGATTTTGCGGCCAAGCGCACCATCGCCTTCGACATGGATACGCTGGCAGCGAAGAACGGCAGCGTGATCTCGGCCTCGATGTTCGGTGCTTTGGCCGCAGCCGACGTCCTGCCGTTCCCGAAGGAAGCCTTCGAGGCGACCATTCGCGGCGGCGGCAAGGGCGTCGAGCCAAGTCTCAAGGCCTTCAACGCCTCCTACGACCGGGCAAAGGCCAAGCCGCGCGACGAGGTCAGTGCAACGCCGATCAAACGCTTCGACACCATGCCGGAAACGGCAGGCCACCCGGCGCTCGACAGGCTCGTTCACCGCATGCGTGCCGAGTTTCCGGAGGTCGCCTGGCCGCTGCTGTTAGCCGGCGTGAAGAAGCTCACCGATTTCCAGGATCCGGCCTATGCGAGCGAGTATCTCGACCGTGTCGGCAAGCTCCATGCGCTTGACCGAGCCGAAGGCGGGGCGGAGAAGGACTATGCCTTCACCGTGCAGGCGGCGAAATACGTGGCCGTGGCGATGGCTTATGACGACGTGATCCGGGTCGCGGACTTAAAGACGCGCGGCAGCCGCTTCAACCGTGTCGCCAAGGAGGTCGGGGTCAAGGCGGACCAGCTCCTCTACATGACCGAGTACATGCATCCGCGCATGGATGAGGTTTGCGGCACCATGCCGAAGAGGCTCGGGCTCTGGGTCGAGAAGCGGCCGAAAGTGTTCGCCTGGCTGGACCGCCGCATCAACAAGGGCCGCCGGGTGCAGACGGCAACGCTGTTCTGGTTCGTTGGGCTCTACGCAATGGCGGGGCTTCGGCGGTTTCGTCGCGGGACCCTGCGGCACATGCGCGAGGGCGAGCACCGCGAAGCCTGGCTCGTTGCCGCCGCCGCGCTCCTGCCACGCAACTACGACCTTGCCGTCGAGGTGATCAACAATCGCCGCCTGGTGAAAGGCTATTCCGACACCCATGCCCGCGGCCTTTCCAAGTTCGACCGCGTGATGTCGGCGGTTCCGGCGCTAAGCGAACGCGAGGACGGTGGCGCCTGGATGAAGCGGCTCCGGCAGGCGGCGCTGCTCGACGAAAGCGGCATCGCGCTCGACGGCGCGTTGAAGACGGTGGCGACGCTCTGAGGAGTACGTGCGCAGGGCTGCCAGCCTTGCGCGTCGGGCGCAGCCTGTATCGATAATGAGGGAACAGCGGCAATGACCTATGCATCGAATCCGGCGGCGGCATCGTCGGTCGTCTCTCCGACACGTGAGATCTCTCACCCGAAGAGCCTGATGGTCGTCCTCCTATGCTGGGTGGCAATCTTTGCCGAAGGCTATGATGTCGGTGTACTCGGAGCGATCCTGCCGGCGCTCGCCACCGACAATGCGTGGAACCTGTCGCCCATGCAGCTTGGCGCCATGGGCAGCTACACGGTGTTCGGCATGCTCGTCGGCGGTATCGTCATCGGCACGTTGAGCGAGATCTATGGCCGCAAGCCAATGTTCCTCATCTGCCTGTCGCTGTTTTCGCTGTGCACCGCAGTGACGGCCTGGTCGCCGACCCCGATGGTCTTCGGCATCACCCGCTTCGTCTCTGGCCTTGGCCTGGGCGGCATCATTCCGCTGGCCGCTGCACTCACCATCGAATATTCGCCGAGCGCCAAGAAGAACTTCAATTACGGGCTGATGTATTCCGGCTACTCGCTGGGACTGTTCGCTGCCGCATTGGTCGGACGCTGGCTGCTGCCTGATTACGGCTGGCGGCCCGTCATGCTGATCGGTGCGCTACCGGTTCTGATCGTTCCGATCATGGCGCTTCTGCTGCCGGAATCGCTCGACTTCCTCGTTGCCCGACGTCGCCAGGACGCCGCCCAGCGGCTGGCGTCGCGGCTCGGTGTCGATGTTCCCGCGCCGTCGGGTCAGCAGAAGACGCGCGTCGGGTGGCGGACCGTGCTTGGCGAGATCTTCTCGGCCCGCAACGCCTACGCCACGGCCTGCTTCTGGACAGCGCTGTTCATGGGATTGCTGCTGGTCTACGGACTGGCGCAGTGGCTGCCGCAGATCATGCGCAAGAGCGGCTACGATCTGGGTGACAGCCTGCTGTTCCTCGCCGTCTTCAGTTTCACCTCGGCCATCGGCGGCATCGTGCTTGGGCAGTGGGCGGATCGGTTTGGCGTCAAGCGGACGGTAACGCTGTCCTATCTGCTCGGCGCGATCGGCATCGCGATGCTCGCCTTCAAGGGGTCCATCTGGCTCAACTATGCGGTGGTCGCCCTGGCCGGCTTCGGCACTGTCTCCGCCTCGCTGATCCTCACCGGCTATCTGGCTGCGTATCTTCAGCCGTCCGTGCGCGCCGCCGGAACAGGCTGGGCGCTCAGCTTCTCGCGGATCGGAGCGCTCTGCGGTCCGTTGATCGGCGGCTATATCGCCAGCCTCAACGTCGCCCCGGAATGGAATTTCTATGTGTTTGCCTTCGTCGCTGCCATTGCCGCCCTGGCGACCTCACTCATCCCGAACAAGAAGCAGGGCTAGCTGCCGCTCGCAAGGTCGCACCCGTGCGGCCTCCCGGACAGCCCGTCAGCTAGAGTTCGTGCTTGCGAATATTGACGAGGATCTTGTGCAGTGTCGCGGTGAAGGCCCGGTACTCGTCCTCGTCGATGCCGTCGAACATCTGCAGCATGGAATCATACATGGTCGGCCAGAAGCTGGCGAACGCGGTGCGGCCGTTCTCCGTGATCGTCACGTCGCGGATGCGCATGTCTTCCGCACGCGGTGTGCGACGGATGTAGCCCTGATCCTCGAGTGACTCCAGCGTCCGGCTCATCGTCGACTGTTCGATGACTGCAAATACCGAAAGCTCGTTGATGGTCAGCGACGCCGAGACGCTGAGCACCGCCAGCGTGCGCATCTTTGCCGTCGACAGCTCGTACTCGCGGAGCTCCTCGGCCATCGTCGCGTTCCAGCGGGCGACGATCCGGTTCATCAGATAGGGGGCGAAATGGTTCAGGCCGATCTCGCCGATCGTCGGACGATCAGGCTGATCGTCTTGTTCCGACCGCCTCAGCACGACGCCTGAAAACCGCTCTGCCATGAAACCTCATCAAGTTGGCGCTCGGTCAGCGCAGAGACGACGCGAGCAGGAAGCCGGAACCACCGGCCAGTCCCGGTCCCGGATGGGTGGAGGCGCCGATGTGATACAGGCCTTCCACGTGCGTCCGGTGGTTAACAGAGGATTTGAAGGGCCGCCACAGGAAAAACTGGTCGATGCCGCAGAAGCCGCCATACGGGTCGCCGCCCACGAGGTTCATGTTCATCGCCTCGAGGTCCAGGGGAGAGTAGGCGCGCCGCGCCAGCTTGATCGCGTCGAAGTTCTCGATGTGACGGGCAAGCATCGCCTCGATCCGATCCGCGTAGCGTTCGCGTATCTCCCCGGTCCAGCGTCCGTCCGCAGGCGCTGCGATTTCGCCCAAGGCATCGCCCTTGATGAAGCGCGGCGCTTCGGGCAGCTGCAGCCAGAGGATCGACTGGCCGTCCGGTGCACGGCTTGGATCGAGGCTGGCCGGCTGTCCGACACAGACGGTGGGCTCCGCCGGAAGCAGGCCGCGCTCGCATTCGTTCGAGGCACGCGACACCCCGTCGAGCCCGGGCGTCAGATGTAGCAGCGCGACCTTGGCGAGGTCGGGATCACCCTTCCAGCGCGGCGGCGCAGACAGCGCATAATGGATCTGCATGTTGCCTTTGCCGTAGCGGTACCGCTTGACGCCGTCGCGGACGTCGGCCGGCATCGGCTGCGGCCAGTCCGCGAGAAGTCGGCCGTAGAGCTGGTGCGGCGTCATCGAACAGACGACGCCGGCCGCAGCAGCAATCGTTTCGCCGGTCGTGAGCCTTACGCCCGCAGCCCTGTTGCGCGGGCCGGCCAGAATGCCCGCGACGTCTGTGCCGGTGCGGATGTCGCCGCCCTGATCGGTGATCAGCCGTTCGAAGGCCTTGACCAGATTGCCGGCGCCGCCCTTGACGATCGGGCAGCCGGCAAGCTCGATGGCAAAGCCGACGACTTTCAGCATCTCGGCCGAGTAGGCGCTTTCCGGTGCCAGGCCGCAATGCAGTACCCACGGCGCCCAGAACGCCCGCGTCGCCTCGGAGGAATAGGTGGTTTCGAGATAGCCGCGCGCCGGGGTCAGCGCACTGCCGAACCAGGCTGCGAGTTTCCGCAGCCCCTTGCTCCAGCCCTGTCTGGCGATGGTGTTGAAGGTGGTGCCGGACCACAGCGCGCCGCCGAGCAGCGAGAACAGGAATGCCGCATCGGCCCCGAGCAGGTTCATCTCGCGGTCGAATGCGTGTCCGTCTCCGGCGGCGCGCGCCTCGAACGTCGCAATGTTGCGCTGGCGGTCCTTGGAGAGGATGACGGACGATCCGTCAGGTCGCAGCACGCCCGTCGGCAGGTCGGCATGCGCAAATTCAAGCCCGCGAGCTTCGAGATCCTTGGCGAGAGCGCCGTAGGCAGGCGAGGTGAGGAACAGCACCATCGTCGTTGCCATCACGTCGTGAACGAAGCCCGGCGCGGTGACTTCGGCGCTGCGCAGGCAGCCGCCGGCTTCCTCGCTGCGTTCAAGAACGAGAACCCGCTTGCCCTTCTTGCCGAGCAAGGCGGCAGCCACCAGCGCATTGATGCCGCTGCCGACGATGATGTAGTCGAAATCCGCCATGCCGCCGTCCTCCCGAAAGCGGAGGGCCGGAACCGGTGAGGTCCGGCCCTCGAAGGATCAGCCGGCAATCATTGCCAGGGCGCGCACCGGCGACCCAGTCCCCTTGACGATCTTCAGCGGCGCGGCGATCAAAACGGCACCCTTTGCCGGCAGTTGGTCGAGGTTCGACAGCGATGCAAGGCCGTATTTGCCGGCGCCGTGCATCAGGTTGTGGGCGGGGAAGGGCGGGTTCATGCCGCCGGCCGAACCGGCATCCGTGCCGATCGTTTCCTGACCCCAGCCGATGATGCCCTTCGACAGCAGGTACTGGATGGCCTCGGCAGTCGGGCCGGGCGAGTGCGGACCGTTTTCATCGGCGTTGAGGAAGGTGTCGCTCGAGCCGTTGCGCTTGTACCAGTCGGACCGCATCAGCACCCAGCTGCCCGCCTCGATCTCGCCGTTCTCCGCTTCCCACTCCTTGATGCTGTCGACGGTGAGCAGGTAATCCGGGTTTTCTGCGGCTTCTTTCGAGCGGTCGATGACGTTGACCGGTGCGACGAAGTTCTGCGGCGGGATGGTGTCGGTCGTATTGTTCGGTTTGTCCTTGCCGGTGATCCAGTGACAGGGCGCATCGAAGTGAGTGCCGGTGTGTTCGCCGAGCTCCAGCCAGTTCCAAGCCCAGAATGGGCCATCTTCGTTGTACTCGGAAATCGTGTGGACGGTGACCTTCGGCGTGTTCTTGCCGAACTGCGGCGGCAGGTAAAGGACCGGCGTCTCGGGTCCGAGTGGAGCGGTCAGGTCGACGACCTTGACCGATCCTGAAACGAGCGCGGAAGCGAGCGTGGCGAGCGTTGCGGAAGACATGTGTAAGTTCCCCTTTGATGACCGGTATCGTTGCCGGCGAGACCCGGTTTCCTCTCCGGATGTCGCGTGCCGATGAAGGAGCGTATTGCAGAAAATATGAGGATGCAAGCAATGGAGAGGGCGCTAACAAAGCTCTTTCTGCGATCGTTTGGTGGACGCGAGACCTGCGGGGATCGCGCCGAAGTCAGTTGAATTGCGGTCCTCAGAATTCCATTCGATAGGCCTCGGTTTCAAGGCCATCCCAAGCTCAATATCAGCGGGTATATGCGCAGGAATATGTTTTGAAGCGGCTCGGGTCACGGGGAAAGGGCGCGGTGCTCAAGCCGATTAACAATGAAAGGGAAACCGCTCCGAGGGAAGAAGCTTCAGCGCGTCTTCTCCTTGCTGAACTTCTTCTCGAGCAGGCCGACCAGCCGTACCATCGGCCAGAGGAAGGCGATGTAGATCAGCGCCGCGCCGATCAGCGGCGTCGGGTTGGCATAAAGCGCCTGCGCATCCAGTCCCTCCTTCATCAGTTCTGCCAGCGCTACGGTCGAGGCAAGCGACGTGTCCTTGAACATCGACACGCAGTTGTTGGTCGCCGGCGGAATGACGACGCGGATCGCCTGGGGCAGGATGACTTTGCGCAAGGTGACGACGAACGGCAGGCCGAGTGCCGCGGCTGCCTCGAACTGGCCCTTCGGGATACCCTCGATACCAGAACGGAAGACTTCTGCCATGTAGGCTGCCATGACGATGGTGAAGGCGAGGATCGCGCAGGTCCAGGACGAAAGACGGATGCCGACGAAGGGCAGGGCGAAATACATGACCATCAGCACGACCAGCATCGGGCTTGCCCGAAGGATGTCGATGTAGAAGACGCTGACGTAGCGCACAGGCTTCGGCCCGTAGAGGCGCAACAGCCCGATGACCAGCCCCAGCGGAATGCCAAACCCGATGCCGGCGATGCCGAGAATAAAGGTATTGATCAGGCCGCGAAGTAGTGCCGGGAAGGCATCGCCGAGGACCCCGATATTGAAGAATGTGTCGAAGAGGGTCATTGCCATCGGCCCCTGAGGCATGCCGTCCGCCTGCGGCATTGGTCCGCGATCGGGTGGGCATGGAGAATTGCTGCTTGCAGCGCCCTACAACCGGTCTCCGGCGCGGCACGTCATCTCGTAGTGGTGCCGACCGTTGCCGACCGGCACCACAATGTCTTGGCAACTCAGGAACAGGCTCAGGGCTTGGGCATCGGCTGTTCGACGGCAGAGGCCGAATTGGAAGCCGGATCGCTGCCGAACCACTTCTTGTGGATTGCCGCAAGCGAGCCGTCCTTCTTCATCTCGGTCAGCGCGTCGTTGGCCTTGAGGAGGAGCGGATGGTCCTTGGTCATCATCAGCCCGTACTGCTCGCCGGTCTTGATCGGCACCTTGACGACGAGATCCTTCATCTTGAGGAACGCGTACTGCATGCCCGGCACGTCGCTGACGGCTGCATCGCTGCGGCCGGCGGAAAGGTCCATCAGCATGTCCTGCTGAGCGTTGTAGCTCTTGATGTCGCTGATGCCGTATTTTTCCTTGTTGTCCTTGGCCCATTTGTCGCCGGTGGAGCCGGCTAGGACGCCGACGACCTTGCCCTTCAGGTCTTCAGGCGCCGAGAGCTTGGCTTCCTTGCGGCTGGCAATGCCCATGTCGGCATCGTAATAGGCCTGGGTGAAGGACTGGCTGCCGAGGCGCTCCTTGGTGATGGTGATCGACGAGATCGCCACGTCAATGCGCTTGGAGGCGGTGGCGGCGAAGAGCGCCTGGAAGCCCAGGTCGGAAATCTCTACCGTCATGCCGAGGCGCTTGGCGACTTCGGTGACGACGTCCACCTCGAAACCTTCGAAGGAACCGCTGGAGTTCTTGTATTCGAACGGCGGGTTGCTCGGATAGGCGCCGACGACGAGCGCTGCCGCGGACGCGATAGAGGCCCCTGCGATCGAGAAGGCGGTAGCTGCCGCAAGGCCGATGAAGGTGCGGCGGAAGACGGTGGTGGTCATCGGTTCTGTTCCCTTTGTTTCTTGTCCGGCCTTGTCGTCTCGCCGGTTCTGACTTCGATTTTCCTGCTCGTTGACGATCGTCGTGCGCCGAGGCGGCTCGCTCCGAAGCCGTCCTCATGCGGTGTTCCCTGCACCGCCGTCGACGCGTCATCCTTGGGGATCGTGAGGCAAAATCGGAGGCGCTTCAAGCAAAAAGATTTAAGCTTCAATCATGAAACACGCGATCCACGGCAGACGGAAAATAGTTGAGGTTTCAACTTGTTTTTCCCGTTCGGCGGTTCGATAGTACGATCTTGTTCCGGGCGGAGAGGGCGCAAGCGCAATCCTCCGATCTGATCGAAAAGCGGGAGCTCGTCCATGCGTTTTGCCTATCTTGCCTTCTTCGAAAACACCGATGGCAGCCAGCTCGCCGTCAGCAAGCCGGACGTCGAAACGGTGTCCGAGATCATCAAGCTGACGCCGGGGCTGACTGCGGCGAACCTCTTCACGCCGGAGACGACGCAGGATCTGTATAATCCGGACGAGGAGGCGCCGATTTTCGGCATGCAGCTCTATTTCGAGGAACTGTCAGAGCTGGAGGAGGCGCTGGCACCCGCTGGCCATCTGCACCAGCTTGCGGCCGCTGGCGTCCTTGCCAGCATTCGCGGCGCCAAAGCCACACAACAGGCGATGTATGTCCGGCACTTCCCGGTCGACGACGGAAAGCTGGACATCACCCGCAACGGCAATCCCTGTTCCTACGTCGTCCACTATGCCGGCCCGGCCGAAGACCTGAACGTCTGGACGCACTACTATGTCACGCACCATCCGCAGGTGATGCGAACCTTTCCGGGCATCCGCAGTATCGAGATCCTGTCGCGGGTGGACTGGACAGGCTTCCTGCCCTGGCAGCGCGTCAACCACATGCAGCGAAACCGCGTGATGTTCGACAGCCAGGCGGCGCTGACGGCGGCGCTTCAATCCCCCGCGCGAGTCGCCATGCGGGAGGATTTCAACCATTTCCCGCCCTTTGAGGGCGGCAATTCGCACTATCCGATGGCGACGAAGATCATCCGCCCCTGACGGAGTTGGTGCAGGCTATCGGCGTTACTCGACCTGATAGCCTGCCTCCGCCAGGACCGGTGACCATTCCAGACTGACGTCATCCGGCGGCACCGCTGCCAGCAGGCTGCGGGTATAGGGATGCTGCGGATTGGCAAAGACCGCCTCGGTGCGGCCGCTCTCCACCACCTCGCCGCGATACATCACCAGCACCCGGTCGCAGAGATAACGCACGACCGACAGGTCGTGGCTGATGAACAGCATCGAGAAGCCGTGCTCATCACGCAGCTTCAGCAGCAGGTCGAGAAGCTGCGCCTGGACCGACACGTCGAGGCCGGACACGATCTCGTCCGCGACGAGGATCTTCGGCAGGGTGCAGAGGGCACGCGCAATGTTGACGCGCTGCTTCTGGCCGCCGGAAAGCTGCGAGGGGTAACGCAGCGCGGCATCCGGCGGCAGGCCGATCTCCTTCAACAGTTCGGCGGCTCGATCCATTCGTTCGCGACTGCTGTTGTGCAGCCCAGTCGCCTCATTCGCCTGCGTAACGATGCTGCCGATGCGACGCCTCGGATTGAGCGCCGACTGCGGATCCTGGAAGACCATCTGGATATACTGGCGACGGTAGGCCCGGTCGGATGCACCATTGGCGGTTACGTCGCGGCCGGCAAGCTCGATTCGACCGTCAGTCGGCTTGTCGAGCCCGACGACCAGGCGGGCAAGCGAGCTCTTGCCACTGCCGCTTTCACCGACGATGCCGACGAACTCGCCTTCCGCAAGGGTCAGGTGGACGCTGTTGACCGCCTTGAAGGTGCCGCGCTTGGCAAACGGGCTCCAGCTTGTGGTGTAGGCCTTGGCCAGCTTCTCGGCCGACAAATGTGTCTTGGCAGTCGTCTGGTCGCGAGCGGGCACGGCGGGCGGCGCAACAATCTCCGGCGTCGCCTCCGTGCGGATGCAGGCGGCAATGTGATCGGGACCGATCGCCATGAACGGCGGCTCGGTGCGCGTGCAGGCGTCGATCACGTTCGGGCAGCGGGAAGCGAAGCGACAGCCCTTCAATTCCTTCAGCACCCGCAGACCGGGCATGCGCTCCGGCAGGATATAGAGGCCGCGCCTCGGGCCGGTGATCGTCGGATTGGCGAGCTGCAGACAGCGCGTGTAGGGATGCGCCGGCGCCGAAAACAGCTGTTTAGCCGGTCCGAGTTCCGCCGGACGGCCCGCGTAGAGCACCATAATCTCGTCGCTGATCTGCGAGGCGAGCCGCAGGTCATGGGTGATGAAGATCACCGCGGTGCCGTCGCGCTTCTGCATCTCGGCAATCAGCTTGACGATGCGCGCCTGGATCGTCACGTCGAGCGCCGTCGTCGGCTCGTCGGCGATCAACAGCCGTGGCCGGCTGGCAAATGCCATGGCAATCAGGATGCGCTGGCACATGCCGCCGGACAGCTGGTGCGGGTAACGTTCCAGCAGCGCTGCGCCATGCGGCAGGTGCACCGCCTCGAATTCCTTAAGCGCCCGCTCGCGCCAGTTCTCACCGGGCGCCAGACCGATGCGAAGCAGATGCTCCTTCATCTGCTGGCCGACGCTCAGCACCGGGTTGAGGCCCGAAAGCGGCTCCTGGGGAATGAAGGCGATGTCGCGGCCAAGCAGATTGCGCCGGCGCTCCGCCGCCATGCCGACGAGATCCTCGCCATCGAACTTCAGCGTGCCCTTGGTGACGGCAAAGCCATTCGGCAGATACTGCGAGATCGTCCGGCCGATCATCGATTTGCCAGCACCCGATTCGCCGACGAGACCGAGGATCTTTCCCGGCTGCAGCGAGAAGTTCAGGTCGGTGAGGACCGGGAAACTTTCCTTGGCCCCGACAGATTCGACGCACAGGCCTTGGGCCTGAAGGATGGGACCAGTCATCAGCTGCGCTCCGTCTGGGTGAGGCGCGTGTCCAGCGTCCGGCGCAGGCCATCCCCCAATATGTTGAAGCCGAACACGGCGAAGAAGATCGCCAGGATCGGCGCGATGAGGTTGAACGGCGCGTCGTAGATGTTCTGCCGGGCATCGGCGATCATCTGGCCCCATGCCGGCGTCTCGGAGCTGACGCTCATGCCGACGAAGGAGAGGATAGCCTCGACGATGACCGCGACGCCCATCTCCAGGCTCATCAGGGTAATCAGCAGTGGCAGCGTGCCGGGCAGGATCTCGCGAGTGATCGTGCGCCAGTGGGAGAAGCCGACGAGTTGTGCCGCCGATACGTAGTCCCGGCGGCGCAGGACGATGACCTCGCTTCGCAGCACGCGGCAGAAGCGTGTCCAGTCGACGAGGATGATCGCGAGCACGACGTTGCGCAGGCCGGTGCCGAGACCCACCATCAGGATCAGCGACAGGATGACCGGCGGAAAGGAGAGCCAGATCTCGACGATGCGGCCGATCAGCCAATCGACCCAGCCACCGAAATAGCCGGCGATGTGGGCGAAGAAGGCGCCGATCAGCATGGCACCGATCGAGGCGGTGAAGGCGACGGTCAGCGCTACGCGGGCGCCGAAGATGAGGCGCGACAGCACGCAGCGGCCGAGACTGTCGGTGCCGAGCGGGAACATCGGATCGGCGGCGTCGGCCCAGAACGGCGGCGACAGAATAGCCAGCAGGTTCTGCTCGTTCGGGTCGTTGGGTGCAATGTAGGGCGCGAAGATTGCCAGCACGCCGAGAATGAAGATGATGACGAGGCCTGTCTGGACACGGCCGGATTTCAGCCAGAGCGGAAGCGGTCGCATGTCAGCGCATCCTCAGTTTGGGGTTGAGGACCAGGTAGAGGCTGTCGACGATGATGCTGATGATCAGGACGGCGATACAGTAGGTCAATCCGGCGCCCTGGATGATCGGCAGGTCGGCGTTGCGGATGGCGTCGACCATCAGGTTGCCCATGCCCGGGTAGGAATAGATGATCTCGACCAGCAGCGTGCCGCCGAACAGGAAACCGAATTGCACGCCCATGAGGCTGAGCGTCGGCAGGATGGCGTTCTTCAGACCGTGACGGATGAGGATGCGCTTCTCCGAGAGACCGCGCAGCCGCGCCTGGTGGATGTAGTCGTCCTGGTAGGCGTCGAGCAGGCTGGAGCGCAGCACCCGCATCAGCGACGGCGAAAGCGCGATGCCCAGCGCCAGGCATGGCAGGATCATGTGTTCCAGCGCGTTGAAGAAGGTCGCGATATTGCCGGTGATCAGGCTGTCGAACAGCAGGAAGCCGGTGACCATGGGGCGTTCGAAACCCGGGCTGAGGCGCCCGGTAAACGGCAGGATCTCGAAAAACACCCCGAAGATCAGCAGCAGGAAGAGGCTCCAGAGGAATTCCGGCAGCGACAAGAGCAGGATGGAGACGAAGTCCATCACCGCCTCTGCCCTCGTGCCGCGCACGTAGAAGAGGAAAAGGCCGCCGGCGAGGCCGAAGACGGTCGCGACCACCATGGCGATTACCGCTAGCTCGATCGTCGCGGGCAGGGTCGAGCCGATCAGCGCGGTGACGTCCTGGCGAAAGTGGATGGAGCGACCGATATCACCTTGCAGCAGCTTGCCCAGCCAGATGCTGTACTGCTCGTACAACGGCCGGTCGAGGCCCATCTCGCTGCGCATCGCCTCGACTTCCTGCGTCGTGGCATTGGGCGGCAGCGACATGGCCGCGGGATCGACGGGCAGGATCCGCAAAATGCAGAAGAGAAGGGCGGAAACGACGAGCAGGATGGGGATCGCGGTGAGGACGCGCTTCACCAATAGCTTGGCAATGGTCGCGATCATGCGCATGCCTCATTCAAGAACTTCAGGGGATCGGGTCCGACAGCGTGCCGGACCCAGCATTGCATCCGGTTCAGCCCGGTATCAGGACCAGGACATCGTGCTGCCGAGAACCCAGGCATTGCCATACTTGACGTAGGACAGGTTCTTCTTGCGCACGAGCGTCTGGACGCTCTGCAGCAGCGGGATGTTGGCCCCCGTCTCAACGATCTCCTGGGCAAGAGCCTTGTATCCGGCGATACGGGTTTCGTAGACCGGCTCGACGAACAGCTTGAGGATCTTGTCGCCGATCTCCTGCCCCTTCCAGGCGCCGAACGGCATCTTCGGGTTCATCAGGTAGCCGGAGAAGATTTCCGGATCGCCGGTGGCGTTGTCGAAGCTGTAGAGGGTGGCTTCCGGCAGCTTGCCGCCGCGGTTCAGCTCGAAATATTTCGAATACTCGATCTGCTCCAGCTCGACCTTCAGGCCGACCTTCTGCCACATCTGGACGAGCGCCCGGGCCATGTCGAAATCGCTCGGGAACTGGCCGTTGGTGGCCGCCAGCTTGAATGTCGCGGGCTTGTCCTTGGTGAAGCCGGCATCGGCCAACAGCTTCTTCGACAGTTCCGGGTCATAGGCGAACTTGTAGTCGTCGATATAGCCGGGAGTGCCGGGCGTGGCGGGGATAGAGAGCGGCACTGCGGCACCACCGTAGAACGCCTTGGAGAGCGCCGCCTTGTCGATGGCATGGTGGGCGGCGAGACGGACGGCCTTGTCGGCAAAGCCCATGTCGTTGCGCATCTGCAGGAGGATGAGGCGGGTGAACGGGTTGATCTCGGCGGTCAGGCCATCGGTCTTGCCGAGGCGCTCAGCCTCGCGCACCGGGATGTTGACTGTGATGTCGACCTGGCCGGACTGGATGGCGGCGGTGCGCGCCGACGGATCCTTGATGATGTCGATCGTGACGCGCTTGATCTTCGGCTTGGGGCCGAAATAATCGTCGTTGCGTTCCAGCACGATGCGCGAGTTCATCTGGTAGTCGACGAGCTTGTAGGGTCCGGTGCCGATCGGCTTCTTGGCGAATTCTTCCGGGCCGACGCTCTCCAGGTACTTCTTCGGTACCAGATAGCTGCCGAGGAAGGCGAGCCACTGCGGCGCAGTCGGCGTCGGGGCGGAGAACTTCATGATGCCGGAGGTCGGCGAGACGATCTCGATGTCGGTTAGGGTGCGCCAGGAGTTGGCGATGTCGAGCTTGATGCCCGACTTGATGCGGTCGACGAAAGTGTACTTGAAGTCCTCGATCGTCATCGGATCGCCATTGTGGAACTTCACGTCGCTGCGGATCTCGAACGGCATCGACAGGCCGTCCGGCTTCAGTTCCCATTTCGTGATCAAGTTGCCGACGAGCTTCAGGTCGGGTGACTGATCGAGCGGCTGGTCGAAGACCATCTTGAAGAGCGGCTGGGCGTCCGGAACGAAGCGGACGTTCGGATCCCATGACGGCACGTCACTGGGCCAGCCGATGGTGACGCTGTCAGGTCCCTCGGCAAAGGCGAAGCTGGCCTGCGACAGGACGGAGCCGCCGACGGCGGCAAGCCCGAGCATCTGCAGAAGATTTCTGCGGTCGAGTTCAAAAGTCATGACGATCCCTCTGGTTCGTCCATCATCTCATGGAGCCGATGGACCTGCGGCGGTTCTTGAAAACGCGGGCCTGCATTCCTGCCAGGGGCTTCTGATCGTATCGTTTTGCGCCGTTCTGTGCGGCGTCCCCTCAACAATTGGAGGGATCGTAAAACGAGGTATCGATTACTTCAAGCCTAAAATTTCGTCCTTACAAAAATCGATGCGACGCTGCTTCGTTCGCATCCAAATGCCGGAAAACAAGGCTTCTGACCTAAAGTCGGTTGAAAAAAATTAGTCGCGACAATCTTCGGTGGGACGTTGCTTGCCTTGAACCGCAAATAGGCGTTGACGTTCTTACAAATTATTTTACGCTTAAAACGCCTTTAGGGAAATCGCCGCCGGTCCGGCTGCAGGAGGTGCGTCATGATCGATCCGCATTGTCATTCCAGCAGCATCCTGGTGGAGCGCCCGGCCGAGGTCGCGTTTACGCTGATGGCGGACGGGTTGAAGCAGGGCGAGTGGGCCTGGGGCAGTGCCGACCGGATTGAGGTCGAGCCCGGACTGTTCCGCGGCACGTCGGTCTTCACCGGCAAACACACCTTCGTTCGGCTGAATGTCGACCAAGCGCGGTTCCAGGTGGATTACGAGGTGGGCGCCACGCCAGACGCCATGCAGTTCCGCAACATGTCGAGGGTCATTCCCGGCGCGTTGCTGCGCATGCCTCCCGACACATGCGTGGTGTCGTTGATCACCTGGCGGCTCGCGACGCAGACGGACGCGGAATGGGTTCAGTTCGGCACCATCCATGAAGCCGAGATGTTCCTGATCAAGGGCCTGGTGGAACGGATTTAGGAACAGACGACATGCACTCCCCCTACCTGCTTTTCCAGCATCAGTCTGCTCTCCGCCCGCAGGCCACCTTTTTGCTCGCCCCGGAAAGTGCCCATCTCGGTTATGCGCCGGGCGGATTCCGGTATTCCTACGGTGAGGTGTTCCAAAGGGTCGAGCGTCTGAGCCAGGAGTTTGCCGATGCCGGTTTCGGTCTCGGATCGCGGGTCGCCCTGCTGCTGGAAAACCGGCCGGAATTCTTCGACTACTGGCTTGCCCTCAATGCCGTGGGGGCCTCGATCGTGCCGATCAATCCGGATCTGCGGCGCGACGAGTTGCTGTTCCAGCTCGACATGTCGGAGGCGCCGCTGATGGTCGTCATCGCCGAGCGACTGGACGAGATGCGGGACATCAAGCCGGGCGCGGTGGCGGTCATTGCCGCCGGCGATGCGATCCCGCCATCGGCGACCAAACACGATCCTCGCCCGGGCGGACCGGATGCCGAGTGCGCGCTTCTGTTTACCTCCGGCAGCACCGGCAAGCCGAAGGGCTGCATCCTGTCGAACATCTATTTCGTCACGATCGCCGAATGGTACACGAGCCAGGGCGGCATTGCCGAGATGGGCGAGGGCTGCGAAGTGGCGCTGACGCCGCTTCCGATGTTCCATATGAATGCGCTCGGCTGCACGGCCGTCGGCATGATCATGAAGGGCGGCGCCATCGTGCCGCTCGATCGCTTCCACTCAAGCACGTGGTGGGCATCGATCGCGGATTCGCAGGCGACCATCATCCATTGCCTTGGCGTCATCCCGGCAATCCTCCTGCAGCTTCCCGTCACCGAAGCGGAGCGCTCCCACCGGGTGAAGTTTGCGCTCGGCCCCGGCGTGGATGCACGCCACAAGATCGAGTTCGAGGAGCGCTACGGCATTCCGATCGTCGAGGCCTGGGCGATGACCGAAACCGGCGGCCGGGCGGTGACGACGACGGCGGCCGACGATTATGCGCCAGGCCTGCGCTGCATCGGACGCCCGCGCGCCGGCATGCAGTTCCGCATCGCCGACGATACCGGCACCGACGTCGAGCTGGGAAAGCCCGGCGAACTGCTCGTCCGGGCGGCGGGGGAAGATCCCCGGCACGGGTTTTTCAGCGGCTATCTGAAGGATGAGGCAGCCACGGAAGAGGCCTGGGAGGGCGGCTGGTTCCATACCGGCGACGTCGTCTACGCCGACGAGAAGGGGCTGCTGTACTTCTTCGACCGCAAGAAGAGCATCGTGCGGCGCAGCGGCGAAAACATCGCCGTGCTGGAGGTCGAGGCGGCGCTGGCAAAGGATCCCGGCGTGATGGCATCGGCGGTGACGCCGGTGGCCGACGACTTGCGCGGCGAGGAGGTGTTTGCCTTCATCGTCGCCGACCGGCCGATCTCGCCGGAGGATGAAGAGGCGACGGCGGCGCGCATTGTCGAGGCCGCCGGCAGCCACATCGCCTACCATAAGCTTCCGGGCTACATCGTTTTCATCGACCGCTTGCCGCTGAGTTCGACCCAGAAACTCCAGCGCGGCGAGATCAAGGCCATGGCGGCCCGGGCGATCGAAGAGGGCACGGCTATCGATCTGCGCAGGCTCAAGGCCTCCATCCGCAAGGCAGGCTGATAGACCATTCAAACCAGACGGCAACACCAACATCGAGGCGATCATGACACCCGAGAAGATCCTGTACGAGACAGCGGTAACGGCCCGTGGCGGGCGCGAAGGCAGGGCCGAAAGCGCCGATGGCGGCTTTTCCGTCGACCTCTCGGTGCCGAAGGGGCTTGGCGGACCGGGCGGTGAGGGGACCAATCCCGAACAGCTCTTTGCCGCCGGCTATGCCGCCTGCTTCCTCGGTGCCGTGAAGCTCGTGGCGCGCACGGGCAAGATCGCTCTTCCCGACGATGTGACGATTACCGCCAAGGTCGGCATCGGCCCGGTCCCCGTGGGTTATGCGCTGACCGTCGAGCTTGTCGCATCGCTTCCCGGCCTGGACCGCGCCGTCGCCGAAGAGATCGTTGCCGGCGCGCATGAGCGCTGCCCCTATTCGAATGCGACGCGCGGCAATATCGACGTCAAGCTGACGGTTGCCTGATGTCGGGACACCGTGCGCGGCAGAGCTATGACGGGGTGGTGCTGGCGGTTCCGGTGACGGTTCCGTACCAGCGCTATTCCATCGAGACCGCGCACTGGTGGATGGGCAGAGCGCTTCGGGGGCTGGCGGACGGCGCCGGTATCAGCCATCGGGAATTCGACGGCTTCTCCACCGCAAGCTTCACAATGGGACCGGACTCGGCGATCGCGCTCACCCAGCATTTTGGCCTCTCGCCGCGCTGGATCGATCACGTGGCACTTGGCGGTGCCGCCGGCATCGTTGCGATCCGCCGGGCGGCGCGCGCCGTGCAGGCCGGTGATGCCGACATCGTCGCCTGCGTTGCGGCCGACACCAACCAGGTGGATACGTTCCGCAAGACGCTCGCCAGTTTCTCCCGCTTCGCCCAGGATGCCTCTTACCCCTATGGGGCGGGCGGCCCGAACGCCAGCTTCGCGCTGATTGCCCACCATTACATGGACCGCTATGGCGCGACGCGCGAGGATTTCGGGAGGATTTGCGTGGCGCAGCGGGACAATGCGCTGAAAAATCCGCACGCGCTGATGAAGAAGCCGCTGACGCTCGAACAGTACCTCTCGGCGCGGCCGATCGCCGAACCCTTCCACCTGTTCGACTGCGTCATGCCCTGCGCCGGCGCTGAAGGCTTTCTGGTAATGCGCGAGGAGACCGCGCGGTCGCTCGGCCTTGCCTTCGTCCGTCTGCTGTCGGCGATCGAGCGCCACAACGCATTCGCCGAGGATCCGGTGCAGGAGCGCGGCGGCTGGCTGATTGATCGCGATGAGTTGTACGGCATGGCGGATGTCCGGCCGGACGACATGGATTTCGTCCAGACCTACGACGATTATGCGGTGATCTCGATGATGCAGTTCGAAGATCTCGGCTTCTGCGCCAAGGGCGAGGGGCCGGATTTCGTCCGCCAACACACGTTTACGGTGGACGGCTCCTTTCCGCACAATACATCCGGCGGCCAGCTATCCGTCGGCCAGGCCGGTGCGGCGGGCGGTCATCTGGGTATTACCGAAGCGATGCGCCAGTTGCTGGGCACTGCCGACGGCACGCAGGTGAAGGATGCCGCCCTCGGACTGGTGTCCGGCTTCGGCATGATCAACTACGACCGGGGACTGGCGTCTTCGGCAGCAATCCTGGCGAGGGCATGATGGCCGAACCGCTCGCCAAACCCCGCCGCAAGAACCCTCTGGAGCGCACGCAGCAGCCTCTGCTTCCGCCATCCGCACGCAGCCGCAAGGCCCATGGACTGACACTTGCAGCCGCCAGCGGGCGGTTCATGATCCAGTGCTGCGACGAATGCGGCCGCTACACCTACCCGCCGCGCGACGCCTGCCCGCACTGCCTGTCCGCCGACCTTGCCTTCCGTGATGCGCAGCCAAGCGGTGTGCTGCTGTCGGAAACCCGCATCGAGGTGACCAGCGATCCTTATTTTCGCGAGCACATGCCATGGCGCACCGGCCTCGTGAAGCTTCAATGCGGCCCCGTCGCAGTCGTCCACATGCATGGCGATTGCGGCGGACCGGGCAGCGAACTTCTGCTGTCGCTGCAGCTGGATCGTGCCGGTCAGGCCGTGTTGTTCGCCAAACCCCTGTCGGAGATGCCGCATATGGAAGACGATCGCCAATGGCGGGAGCTGACTGCCGATCCAAAACATCGGCGGGTGCTGATCACCGATGGCCGGAGCCCGATGGCCTTGCCGCTCGCCGCTTCTCTCAGCAAGGCCGGTGCCGCCAAGGTCTTCGTCGGCATCGCAGATCGATGGAAGCCTTTCGCTACGAAGACGGCGCTTGAAGCGATCGAAGGCGTCGAACTGGTGGAATTGGACCTGACCAGCGAGCGTGCGGTGCAGGATCTGGCGATGGATATTGGCGCCAAGGTCGAGATCCTCGTCAACACCGCCGACCATGTGCGGCCGGCGCATCTGTTCGATGCGGCGGCTGCGGGCACCGCACGCGAGACGCTCGATCAGACGGTGATGGGCATGATGCGTCTTGCGCAGGCTTTCGGGCCGATCATGCGAGCCCGCGGGGCCGATGGGGCGACAGGCGCGGTGGCCTGGGTCAATTTGTTGTCAGTCCATGCACTGAGCAGCGCGCCGCAGTTCGGCATCCAGTCGGCGGCGCATGCGGCCTGCCTGTCGCTGTCACAGTGGCTGCGCGGCGAGCTTCGACAGGGCGGTGTGCGGGTCATCAATGCCTTCGCCGGGCCGCTCGATACCGAGTGGTACCAGACACTGCCGGCCCCCAAGGTTGCGCCGAAGACGCTGGCCGACGCGGTGGTCGATGGATTGAAGCGAGGCCTGGAAGACATCTATGTCGGCGATGTCGCCAAGGATATCGAGGCGCGGCTATTCGACAATCCGAAAGCCGTCGAGCGGGAGGCGGGGCAATGACCGACGACATTCTCGGAGCGTTCGCCGGGGCTCTGGCAACGGGTCGGATCCGCATTGTGGATCTCACCCAGACGCTGTCTGCGGATTTTCCGGTGATCGTCATGCCGCCGGAGCTCGGGCAGTCGGCGCCGTTCCGCATGGAGCAGATTTCCCGTTACGACGCCAGCGGACCGGCCTGGTACTGGAACAATCTCTCGTTCGGCGAACATACCGGCACGCATTTCGACGCGCCGATCCACTGGTATACCGGCCGGGACCTACCGCTCAACACGGTCGACACGCTGCCGCCGGCAGACATGATTGCGCCGGCCTGCGTCATCGATTGCTCGGCCCAGGCGAACGAGAACGCCGACTTCCTGCTCGGCGTCGACGACGTGAGGGCCTGGGAGGACCAGCATGGCCGCATCCCGGAGCGCTCCTGGGTTCTGATGCGCACCGACTGGTCGAGGAAATCTGGCGCAGACTATGCCGGCTTGCGCGACGACGGTGCGCATACGCCGGGGCCGGATGTCGCCGTGATGCGCTTCCTGGTCGAGGAGCGCGGCATCATCGGCTTTGGCACGGAAACCATCGGCACCGATGCCGGCCAGGCCGGCCATTTCTCGCCGCCCTATCCGGCGCACCATTATCTGCACGGAGCCGGACGTTACGGTCTGCAGTGCCTGACGAACCTCGATCGTCTGCCGGCGACCGGCGCCGTGATCGTTTCGGCACCGCTCAAGATCCACCACGGCTCGGGCAGCCCGCTGCGTGTTCTCGCGCTCGTTCAGGAGCGCTCGACAGGATGAGATCCGCTTGCCACGCGCCGCGCGGCGGTATCGTAGAAGCTGGTCAGCAGTTCCAGCATCTCGGTGGCGTCGCCCAGCCCTTTCTCCGCATGGTCCATCTTCTGGATCAGCGAAACGAGCAGGTGCCGGCGCAGCGCCCGGTAGTCCTGGGTCAGCTTGCTGCCCTTGCGGGTCGGCGTGTAGAGCGTGTCCTTGCGCGAGCGACCCTTGACCCGTTCGATCAGCTGCAGCGTCTGCAACTTCTTGATCGCATACTGGATATTGGCGGTATCGTCGCGTCCGAGCAGACGGGAGATCTCGCCCAGTCCCTTGGCCTTGTTACGGTAGCGGATCGTGTGCAGGACGGCCGTATCCAGGCCGCTGAGCCCGGCGCCGGCAAGTTCGCTCGAGCATTCCGCCTGCCAGCGCAGGAAGGCCGCCGAGATCCGCCAGAGCGACCATTCGAACTCCGTCAGCGCCGCCTCAGACAGTTCCATCCCGGCGTCGATCGACTGGGTTTCGGGCGCGTTCGACGATGTCATGCGGCTCTCCGGTTGCTTTCCATGCTGCGAGTAAAGCCTTAAATTCACGTTTTGACGAGAGCAATATCGGTTCAACGACGAAAGCGAGACGAGGACGATGCGCATCTTCTGGCAAAGCTTCATCGATGCCACCGCCAGCGCCGCCTATATGAAGCGGCTGTCGGACTACCTGAATGGCATCGCCGAACCGGGCACGACCGTCGATGTCTTCGGCATCAGCCCGCCGGACCGGCATTTCGGTCGCCTGGCCGAGTTCCGCTGTGCGGCGATCGCCATCGACAACGGGCTGGAGGCCGCCAGCCGCGGCTATGATGCCGTGGTCATCGGACACTTCCAGGATCCGGGTCTCTATGAGCTCAAATCGGCGCTGACGATACCGGTGATCGGTGCAGGAGAGGTGTGCATGCACTATGCCGCACGTCTTGGCCGGCGGCTGGCGCTCGTGACGCTGGATGATGTGTTTCAGGTCTGGCATTACGAGCAGGCCGACCTTTACGGGCTGGGCAGCCGCGTCCGCCACGTGGTCGGCATGAACTGCACGCCCGCCGACTTCAGTGCCGCCTTTGCCGGCGACGACGAGGCGCGACAGCGCATGCTGGCGGCTTTCACCGCCTGCGCCGAACCCCTGGTACGCGATGGCGCCGACGTGGTCGTGCCAGCCGGCGTGCTGCCGGGCCTGCTGGTGGGCGGTGAATTCGGCTTCAAGGTCTTGCATGCGCCGGTGGTCAACACGGCGGCGGTGACGTTGAAAAGCGCCGAGATGGATGTTCGCCTGCAGAAGCTCAACGGCATCGAGGTGAGCCGCGGGCCGTTCTGCTCGCTCGCCAGCGACGATGCCGTCATGGATTTCCGCAACTTCGTCGCCAACGGGCGAGGGGCGCCGCTTCTTCCCTCAAAAAGCTGAGGGCTGGTCGCGGGACGAACGTCCGACGACGCAGGCCTCTTCACATCGTCAATACGATGCGGCCGCGCGATATGGCGCCCTGTTCCAGCAGGCGATGGGCTTCCGCCGCTTGCGACAGCGGCATTGTTCGGGCGACCTGCGGCTTCAGCAGGCCGGCCGCGGCGAGATCCATCATCGACTGGAGCGCCGAGCGGTCATCGGTCACCACGGCGCGCGTCACCCGGACGTCGAATTCCTCTCCCCGGTCGACGATCTGATCGGCAACCAGCCACACCAGATGGCCACCTTTTTTCAGGACGCGGTAGGACTTGTCGTGGACGGCCCCACCCATCAGGTCGAAGACGATATCCTGGTCCTGCAGGATTTCGGAAAAGTCCTCTTCGTCGTAGGCGATGGCGCGATCAGCACCCAGGCCAAGCACGTAGTCGCGATTGTGCGAACGGCAGGTGGTGCTGACCTTTGCGCCGAGGTGGTGGCAGAGCTGGATCAGCAGCCCGCCGACGGCCCCGGCACCGGAATGCACCAGAACCTTGTCTCCGGATTTGACTTCGGCGGTGTTAACCGCGATCCAGGTGCTGAGGCCTGCATTGGTCAGGGCAACGGCCTCGGTGGTCGACAGCCGCTCCGGGATCTTCACCGCATGGTTTTCGTCGACGGCGATCATCTCGGCGTAGCCGCCCTGTGCCAGGGCACCGGCCATGATCGCCACGCGGTCGCCGATGGAAAATTCGCCTGTTGCCTCACCGACAGAGACCACCGTTCCGCCGCCATCGCGGCCGGGTACGCTCGGCATCGGCAGGGTGAAATGGTTACGCAGGTGTCCGGCGCGCAGTTTCCAGTCGAAGGGCGTGACGCTTGCCGCCTCCAGCCGGACGAGGATCTGGCCCGGACCGGCAACCGGATCGGGCAGATCGACGTACCTCATTACCTCGGCCGGGCCGTGCTCGTTGTACTGGATCGCCTTCATGATATCTCCTTCGACACGCTCAGGCGTTGCGGGCGGCTTTGACGCCAGCCGCGAGGCTGGCGCCGAGAAACATGGTGTCGCTGGCCAGCAGGTAGAAGCTGATGCCGGCCTTCGACCATTTGCCGACGTCGTCGGGCGTGGGACGGAAGATGCCGACGGTCTTGCCGGCCTTGGCCGCGGCTTCGGTAATCGTCAGGATCGCCGCGTCCAGCCGGCCGGCGCCGTCCGGACCCATGGCGTTGATCGACACCGACAGGTCGCCGGGTCCGATGAAGATCACGTCGATGCCGTCGACCGCAACGATGTCTTCGACGTTCCGGAGACCCTCGGCCGTTTCGATCTGCACCGCGAGAACGAGGCTGTCGTTGGCGCTCTTCAGATAATCCGGGATCCGGTAGCCGTAACCCGCGGCCCGGCCCGGGCCGACGCCTCGCTCGCCGAGCGGCGGATATCGTGTGGCGGCAACGGCGGCTTGCGCCTGCGCAGCGGTCGAGACCCGTGGCACCAGAACACCGGCCGCTCCGGCATCCAGGACGCCGGCGATCGATTCCGGCGTATGGCCCGGAACCCGCACCATTGTCGGCACGTGGTGCACATCGGCGGCGCGGATCAGGTTTTCGATGAGTTCGCGGCCGATCTGGGAATGCTCGGCATCGATGCAGATGAAGTCGGGCCCGGCAGCGGCCACCACCTCCACGGCGACGGGATGCGGGATCGCGACGAATGTACCGACGAGCCGATCATCGGCAAGACACGTGCTGCGGAAACTGCTCATCAGGGCCTCGGAAAGCGAGACGGGAAATCGTCACATCACTTACTTTAAGCCTGAAATTCCTGGCGGAGCAAGTTGATAAATCGGTATACGGATTATGACGCTGTAGCGTCGTCTGATTCGGAACGGCTTGATATAGGCTCAAATCCGTATACTGTTTCTGTCGGAGAACATCATGCAAACCCCGTCCGATAATCTGGTCGAAACGATCTATGCCGATCTGCGGCTGAAGCTGCAGCGGAGCCAGGTGTCGGCGTCGGACAGGCTGGTCGACACGGGTATCGCGGCTCGCTACGGGACCTCCCGGATGCCGGCGCGCGAGGCTTTGCTGCGGCTGGTGGCGGAAGGCTATCTCATCGGCACGACGCGCGGCTTTGCCGTGAGGGAACTGTCGGTGGAGGACATCGGCGGCCTCTTCGAGGTGCGCCGTCAGCTGGAGCCCCGGGCTGCTGCCAGTGCTGCCCGCGACATGACGCCCGAGGTGGAGACCGAACTCAGCGATGCCATGACCCGGATCCACGATGCGCTGCAGCAGGGTGATATTCCGGTCCTGCTAGGCGCCAATGTCGACTTCCGCAACGCCTGGCTGAAGGCGGTCCGCAACCCGCACATGGCGGCCACGGTCGCCCGCTTCATGAACTATTTCCAGTCGGTGCGGCTCGATACGTTCGCCGACGCCGAAACCGTCAAGCACTATATCACCGGCCTTTCCCGCATCCATGAAGCCTTCCTGGCGCGCGATCCGCTGCTGGTCGAGGAGCGCATGACGCTGTTCATGTTCGCCGCCGAAGAGGCATTTCTTGCCGTCCGGCGACGCCAGCTGGAAGACTTCAAGACGCAACGTCAGTCGCGCAGAAAGAACAAGAGGAGAGCAGTATCATGATAAAGCCGCATCCGCTGAAAGGGCCGAGCCCGCTGAAGCTCGGGATCTTCTCTCCCAATGCCGATGGTGGTCTTGCTATCACCGATGTTCCGGAGCGCTGGCAGGCGCGCTGGCAGGACAATCTCAACGCCGCGCAGATCGCCGACCGCGGCGGCCTGGACTTCCTGCTGCCGATCGCCCGCTGGAAGGGTTTTGGCGGCAAGAACCGGGTGCGGGAATGGTCCTTCGAGACCTTTACCTGGGCGGCCGGTCTGGCCTCCGTCACCGAGCGGATCGCGCTGTTCATGACCGTGCACGTGCCGCTCATCCACCCGCTCTATGCGGCAAAGGCACTGGCAACCGTCGACCACATCAGCGGCGGCCGCGCCGGCCTCAACATCGTCTGCGGCTGGAATCCGAAGGAATTCGGCATGTTCGGCGTGCCGCTCGTCGAAAAGGGCTATGACCAGGCCGCCGAATGGCTGGAAGTGGTCGAGCGGGCCTATGCCTCGCAAGCGCCGTTCGACTATGACGGCGCCTATTACACGCTGAAGGATGTGGTGAGCCGGCCCGCCAGCCTGCAGTCGCCGCGTCCGGTGACCATGAATGCTGCCTTCGGCGGACCGGGCCGGGACTTTGCGGCGAAGAACTGCGATTATCTCTTCACCACCTTCACCGAGATCGCCGAGGCCGGCAAGCATGTCGAGGACATCCGTGGACGGGCAGGGGCGGTGGACCGGGATGTCGGCGCCTATACCGTCTGCCACGTCGTCTGCCGCGAGACCCAGCAGGAGGCGGAGGACTATTATGAACGCTACGCCGTCACCATGGCCGATCACGAGGCGGTAGACGCGCACATGGCCGGCAAGAAGGAGTTCTCCCAGTCGCACGACAAGGACAGCTATGACCGTTATCGCAAGCGGTTCGCCGGTGGCGCGGGAGGCTATCCGCTCATCGGGACGCCGGAGAAGATCGTCGAGGAGATGATCGCGATCTCGCAGCAGGGCTATTCCGGCATCGCCATGTCCTTCGTCAACTATACCTATGAGCTGCCGTTCTTCTGCGATCGCGTCATGCCGCTCCTGAAACAGGCGGGGCTGCGCGTCGACTAGGTTGTCTGCCGCCGGAAGCCCATTCGATGCTTCGGCGGTCAGGCCGTGTGCTTTTCCGCTTACAAAATCGGATCCGGCGCGGCTATGATCAACCGGTTGGCTTGCTCCGTTACGGGAGGCCCGGTTTCCTGCAAACCTGGGAGTGACGCGGGCAATGCCCTTTCGGGGAGGAATGCATGTATCTGGGAACACAACTTCCGGCACGCCACGATGATGATTACCGGGTGATGAAACAGCTCGGCGTCAGCCACGTCTCGGCAACGCCCGACGGCGACTGGCAGGGCTGGGACCGGCCAACGCTCGAAGCCTTCCGGGAGAAGATCGAGAGCTTTGGCCTGGTGCTCGATATGACGCAACTGCCGATGCCGTCGATCCGGGTGGACCGCGACGTGCCGTGCAGGGACATCATGCTGGCAGGACCGGACCGCGACCGGCAGATCGACGGCATCTGCCGCCTCATCGAGAACTGTGCCGCTGCCGGCATTCCGGCCGTCCGCTACAACTTCAACTATATCGGCATCCCGCGCACGGCGATGGAGCCGGGCCGGGGCAGCTACCAAGCAGAGGCCTTTCGCCTCGAACTTGCCGACCCTCATGAGCCGGCGCCGGCCGGCATTGGCGCGCTCGACGAAGACACCATCTGGGAGCGGGTGGATTATTTCCTGGCGCGCGTCGTGCCGGTGGCGCAGTCGGTCAATGTGCGGCTGGCTTGCCATCCGCACGATCCGGCGACACCGCCTGGCTACATGGGCGTGACCCGGGTGCTCGGTACGGTCGAGGGGATGAAGCGTTTCGTACAGATGCACGAGAGCCCGGTGCACGGCCTGAATTTCTGCATCGGCACGCTCGGCGAAATGGTCGAGGACGTCTCGCAGGTGCCGGCGATCACTCGGTGGTTCGGCGAGCGCGGCAAGATCATGAACATCCATTTCCGAAACATCGCCGGCAAGCGCTATTCGTTCCGCGAGAGCTTTCCCGAGGATGGCGATATCGACATGCCGGCCGTCATCGATGCGCTGCGCGACACCGGCTACCAATACATGGTGATGCCGGACCACGCGCCGACGCTGTCGGGCGAGAACCAGCAGCAGGTGGCCTTCGCCTTCTGCTACGGCTACATCGCCGCTCTCCTGCAGACCCGCTGCTAGAGGATATTGGCTCGACGGGCTGCAGTAACAGGATTTTATTCCGCTGCAGGGCAGGATTGGACCGGCTGGGCAATTGACTTCAATGCTTCAACTGTGTCGCCCAAGACCATGATCTTTAGCGCTTTCCGAGGAGCAACACGTTTGAGCCTCATTTGGAACCTAAACGTCAGACAACCGTTTGTTCATCTGACATTCATGTCCAGACACGGAGTCGCGCTATGTTCCTCAGCAGCCTGCACACCCAGAACTCCTCCAGCCTCGAGTATTTCAGCGACACATCATCGGTCCGCGCATTCATCGAAGCGGACCTGCGCAACCTGCCGGATTTTTCCGGTCGCGACCTGATCGTCTATGCCGCCGGCTCGAGCATCATCATCGAGGGAACAGTGGGCTCCGATCTTGACTACATGCGGACGATGGACGTCGCCTGTGATCTGGCAGGCTTCGACAGGGTGATCTGCCGGGTCGAAGTGGCAACCAGCGCCATCAGGATCTGATACTGCCGGTACGCATAGACCCTAACAGCGAGCCGGCCTATCTGCTCGGCAGCCGCTGTTTCTCGTCGTCATCCTCTGGACTACTAGGCTTCCTCATCTGCCGCCGTCATCCTCGGGCTTGTCCCGGGGATCTGCCGCCGCTTCGCTCTGTCATCGACCGCGCGGAGATTTCTCCCATGAACGACTGGGCACTGGCCAGTGTCTGATGTCGTGGATCCTCGGGACAGGCCCGAGGATGACGCAGTTTGTGGTGACGGCTGGTGGGAGACGAAAGGATGAAGAGGAGCGCATCCAGCGTTTCCCGCAGCATCCAGTGCGTTTACCAGCGTCACGCCGTCCGCCCGCCTGTGAGAGTCACTTACCCGGCGCGTTCTGCTTCCCACTCAAGGGAGGTGGAACATTGAGGCACCGGTGGGCGCTGAACTTAGGGACAGTCGCACGTCATCCTTGAGCCCATCTCTCCCAACACAGTTGTCAAAGCTAGTTAGAGGCGCGTGCTCGCCAGCCAGTTAGAAACGCGACACTGGCGCTGCCGGTCAGCCCCGATCTGAGCGGCAGACCCGCTTGCGAGATCAGATCGGGGCGGGTGGGGCGCACCTCTTCGGCTTTAGCTTTGAGGCTGGCTAACGTCGTTCTGCGGCCTCCATGCGCGCCAATGCCTTCTTCCTTTTAGTGATGACTTCCGAATCGTTCATGAAGTCCGCCCGACGGCCGGGCTTGCGGCCGCGCTTCTGGTAACCGTTTCCAATGCTGCCGTCCCGAATGCCAAACATATGATCTTTCTGGCCCGTCGGGGATGGGCCGCTCTTGCTCCGTTGCTGTTCTCGTCCAGCCTGCATCTCGGCGACGATCGACAGCATGTCGTCCAGACGCTTGTTCTCGACGACTTCCGGCCGATGGACCGACCGCAGCTTGTCAAAGGTTCTGTAGGGTAGGGCAAAACTCTCGTGCATAATCTCGAGGCGACCGTCCGGATAGTCGCAAACAATCACCTTTTGGCCGGCCAAGGGTCTGGAAACGTCGGTCGGATCGAGAATGAACAGCACCTTGTCGTAGCGCAGCGTCAAAGCCTGCGACAGCGTGCGAACTTCCTTGCGGCACATGGCGCCATCAAGGTTCTCGTGATCGGCCAACGGCCGGTGCATGTCCTTCGGATTGCGCGGCTGTTTGCCGAAACGCGCATTGAAATCCGTAATGAACTTAGGTGCATAGGCGTTGGCTTCCTCAATCGTGTCAATGCCGCGAAGCCGCATCTCCTTGACCAACCGATCCTGCAATGTCTGGTTGGCACGTTCCACCCGGCCCTTGGCCTGCGGGGTGTTGGCACAGATGATGTCGATGTTCAGCTCATAAAGCGCCCGGCCGAATTGTGTCAGGCCGCTCGTCCGGTCCTTCTCCGACGCATGGGTCGAACGAAAGACGCCGTGCTTGTCGCTGTAGAAGGCCAGCGGTTTGCCCCATTGCTGCAGATAGGCCTTGGTCGCGTGCAGATAGTCGAATGTGTTCTCCGAACCGGCAAAACGTAGATGCAGCAGCTTGCCGGTCGCGTCATCGATATAGACGAGCAGGGCGCATTTGGGCCCACGGTTCTCGAACCACCAGTGATGCGAGCCATCGATCTGCACCAGTTCGCCAAAGCAATCGCGTCGGCCGCGTGGCTGGAAAACCCGTTTCTTGCGTTCTCTGCGTGAAACCCAGATACCAGCCTCGGTCATCCATTGTCGCAGCGTCTCCTTGGCAACAAAGATCCGGTGCAGCTCGATCAGCTTCTCACGCGCCAGCGTCGGACCGAAATCCAGATAGCGTTCGCGAATCAGATCCAGCACCGCATTGCGAAACTCCTCGCTATGGCGCCGGTTGCTCGGCCGCGATCGCTTCCTGGAAACAAGACCGGCTGGACCATCCTGGTCATAGGCCTGCAGCAGCCTGTGAACCTGGCTTCGACTGAGGTCGAGCAGTTCGGCAGCCTGGACGACGCTCAGGCGCTCGTCACGAATCTTCTGAATGACTTCGAGGCGATGCAATTCTTTCTGCGACATGGTGATCAAACAGGACATGACGACTCCGACCGCTGGTCTGGACCAGGCTGAAGGTCGTCATCCTTGCTCCCAACGTTGGCATTGACCAGAACGTCGAGAGGCGAGACTGTCGCATCTCTAACTGGCCCAACCGTCGCATTACTAAATAGCCCCTACACGAACTGATCCGATAACGTATGTTATGGAACTTAACTGATGGCCCCGAATACCTGGTCTTCCGGTCTGTTCAAACGCCAGCCCATCCCCACATCCTTGCCTCCCGCCCGCCTAAAACTGCAGGCCCAGCCGCAGCGCATCCAGCATCGCCGCGTGCACCGAGCGGCTGCTGATCGCGTCGCCGATGCGGTGCAGTTCGAAACCAGCCCCCGGTGGCTGACGTAGCGGTGCGCTGCCGATAAGCGTATCGATGTCCGTCACCCCGTCGTTGATCGAGTATGAACGCAGTTCGTCGAACAGATCGGTGACCGGCACCGTCCCATGCTCGACGACCACCTGGTCATGGGTGGAACGCGTCTCCCGGCCGGTCAGCAGGTGGCGCAACACCACCTGGCGGCGGTCGCCGATCAGGGCGACTGATACCAACTCATGCTCAAGGATGACCTGGACGTCGCGCTCGGCCATCGCCTTTCGATAGGTGATGCTCGAATGATGTTCCATTTCCGGTGCGAGCGACGGATCGCGGGCAACAAACGTCACGGCGTGGCCGGCGGCCGCCAACAGTGCCGCGGCCGACGGTGCAGGATGACGGCCGGTCGCGTCGTAGATCAGAACATCTGCTTTCGCCTGCGGAGGGCTCGCCAGAACATCCCAGACGCTGAGACACAGCTCGTTGCCTGACACCGGTCCGAAATCCGGAACGCCGCCGGTTGCGATGATCACCAGGTCCGGCGTCTCGGCCAGGACCTCTTCGGCATCCACGTAGGCATTGAGGCGAATGTCGACATGAAGCCGCTCCAGTTCGGCCGCTCGCCAGTCGACGATGCCGATCAGGTCGCGCCGAAGATCCGCCTTCGCCGCCAGCACCAGCTGTCCGCCGAGGCGGTCGGTTGCTTCGAACAGCACGACGTGATGGCCGCGTTCGGCCAGTACCCGGGCGGCCTCCAGTCCGGCGGGCCCGCCACCCACAACCACGGCCCTGCGACCGGCATGCGGCGAGCGTTCGATCGTCTGCGGCAACCAGGTCTCTCGGCCGGTTGCCGGGTTGTGAATGCAGTTCACCGGGCGGTACAGGCAATGTGAGGCGCCGACGCAAGGGCGGATTTCATCGGCTCTGCCGGAACGCAGCTTGTTGACGATCTGCGGATCGGCCATGTGCGCCCGGGTCATGCCGACCATGTCGACAAGCCCGGCATCGATGGCGAAGCGGGCGGTTGCGACGTCGGCAATCTTGGCGGCGTGGAAGATTGGCAGGCCGGTTTCTGCCTTGAACGAACCGACCTGGCTCAGCCAGGGCGCCGAGGCGGACACCATGTCGGGGATGTTGTAGCGAAGCAGGTTCAGGCGGGTGTCGAACCGCCCGAAGATGCAGTTGAAGAAATCGACAAGTCCGTCCCGCTCGAGGATGTTCGCAACTTCGACCGATTCGGCGAAACTGAGGCCTTCGGCATGGTCCTCGTCGATCGTATAGCGGATGCCGACGATATAATCGGCGCCGACCTGGCTGCGAATTTCCTCATGGACCATGCGCAGAAACCGCATCCGATTGTCGAGCGAGCCGCCGAATTCGTCCGTGCGGCGATTGACCATCGGCGACAGGAACTGCCCGATGAGGTGGCCGCCGGTCATCGTCTCGATACCGTCCAGCCCACCCTCCCTCGCCCGCCGCGCGGCCTGGCCGAACTCGCGGACGATGCGGTTGATGTCGTGCCTGTCTATCTCGTGCGAAAAATCGCGATTGTAGTCCTCGCGCCCGTGCGACGGGCCAAGTGCCGGCAGCCAGTTGCCGACGGTCGCGTTGGCACGGCGACCGACATGCGAGATCTGACACATGAGTGCTGCGCCGTGCCGGTGGATCCGCTCGGAGAACGCCTCAAACACCGGAATGACCGCGTCGCTGCTGATGTCGAGCTGGGTTCCGCCCCAGCTCGAATCGGCGGATACCCGGCTTGAGCCGCCGAACATCGTCAGCGCCAGGCCGCCCTTGGCCTTCTCTTCGTGGTACCGCTGATAGGCCTCCATCGGATGGCCGCCTTCGTCGAGCCCGGTCTCGTGGCTAGTGCTCATGATCCGGTTGCGCAGGGTAAGCTTGCCGATCCGCAGTGTCGTCAGGAGCGGGTCCAGCTTTTTCTCTCGATCCACCCAGACCTCCTCGGAAGACGTTGGAAGATCGCCGGATCGTTCCTTCGTCGATGCAGGTTTACTCGGTAACTGTGCCTGGTCCATGTCCCGCCCCCCGTCGGATGATCGATCGTCTGGCCGTGCCCGAGCCATCAGCGCATAGGCTAGCCCGGTCCGAGTGCGGTTCGCATTGCGCTGACGCATTGCCTGAGCGGCGGCGTCGGATCGATATTGTATTTCCAGTTGGTCAACTCGATCGTCAGCGAACCGTCGTAGTTCTGGCTGCGCAGGTAGGCGATGAGCTTGTCGAGATCGATGATCCCGTCGCCCCAGGCGAGATGGCTGCCGCCCGCATCGGAATCGGTGAAGTGAACATGGGCGATCCGCCCGGCGAGATGGGTAAAGTAGTCCTCGGGCTGCTCCTGGGTCATAATCGCTCCGGCGACATCGTACACCGCGTGCAGTGCGGGGCTCGCCAGCGTGTCCATCAGAGCGCGGATTTCCTTGGCCGAGCGGATGATGTTGGCAAAAGAATCCGGAAGAGATTCCATCCAGAGGTCGACGCCGAGCTTTTGGGCGCGATCGCACAACATGCCCATGGAATCAACGCAGCGCGTCAGTGCGTCGGCGGCCGGCTCGTCGCGGTAGCCGCCGCCGGCGGTGACCAGCATCGCCGGCGCACCGCACTCGACTGCAAATTCCATGGATTCGATGAAGTAGCGCAGCGAACGATCGCGAAGGGCCGGCTCTTTCGCCGAGATGTTGATGGGGTAAATGCACTGCTCGGGCGTGAAGGCAACGATGTCGAGGCCCATGCCGCGCACCGTCTGTCCAAGCTGGCGCGCCTCGGCGAGCGTCCTGTCACCGATATAGAAGTGCGGCGCGGCGGCCCAGAGTTCGATGCGGGATACGCCAGCGTCGCAGACATCCGCAAGAAACCTGTCGAACGTGTGTCGGACGTAGTGGAAGTTCATCACCGCGATGCTGCGTTCGTCCAATGCCATGTCCAGTCCTCCCAGGCTGATAAGCAGCGTCCGACTCGGGCGCGCTGTAAGGTGATTTCAACGACTAGCGCTCAAAATTCTGGTAACGTTCTCATATCATATGTGGCGCCGCCCTCACCTGCTGACTGATTTCAAGAGGCCGAATTCGACTTCCGTCTGGTTGATGAAGTCGGTGATCTGTCGCTCGGTTTCCTCGGCTGTCCAGTGCAGGTGGGGTGCGGCAAGGCGCGCCGCGGTGTCTGCATGTGACAGGCCGAGATCCGCCTCCCAGCCGACCGACAGGCGGCGGCGCAGGATGTCGCCGAGCGTCCGGGCCTGCTCGTTGAGCACCGCGTGGGCGACTGTGGCGGGCGTGACGCGATCAACGGGCTCGGGAGCCGGTGACGCCGGACTGAATACGCGCAACGGGCCCGATGGCTTCAGTCGACGCGCGACGGCCGCCGTCAGCCGGCGCCCGGCCTCGCGGTGGGTCATCAGCAATCCGCCGGTGAAGGTAAAGAAGTTCGGCAAGCCCTCGGATGTCAGGTCGTGCTCCCTCACCGATGACGAAGAACCGCGGCCGTCCTTTGACAGGCTGCGCGGTCGCACACCTGCCCAGGAATAAAGGACGTCCTGGCGATCAAGGCGGATCTCGGGAAACAGCCGCGACAGCTGATCGAGGATAGCTGAGATCTCGGCTTCGGTTGCGCGGAAACCTTCAGGGCTGCCGTCGGCTGGGCAATCCCACGGGCCGACATAATGCAGGTCGCCCCAAGGGATCAGGTAGAAGGGTGCGCCGGCTGCGGTGACCGTCTCGAACCCGATGCCGCGGAGGTTGGAGGGCAGCCGAACGACAATGTTGGTGCCCTTTTCGCCTGTGCTGCGACGCAAATGCGAAGATCCGGTGAGCGCTGTCAGTTCATCGACCCAGACGCCGGCGCAGTTGACGATGGCGCGGGTCAGGACGGTGCGGGTCCCGTCTGCCGACCTCAGCTCGACGCGCCAATACTCCCCTTCCCGCGCGATGGCAGTCACCGGCGTGTGGTTGAGCGCCTCCATGCCGATGGCGCGCGCCTTCATCACGGTATCGACCACGATGCGTTCCGGCCAGTGATACTGGTACTCGGTGAAGGTCATGGCGCCCCGGATTTCGGCCAGTCCCGCCATGCCCGCGAGCGCCGGATGAGCCTTGGCCTCCTGCGCCGAAAGAAGGCAGAGATCGAGCGGCACGCGGCCGCCGTCGCTGGCCGCCATCAACCGGAACGCCAGACGCGCCTTCCACGGTGGAATGGCATTTTCCTGCGTCAGCGGCACGATGAAGGTGACCGGTCTTACCCGTTCGGGCGCCTCCTGAACGAATTCCGCCCTGCCCCGCATGGACCGGCGCATCAGGTCGAAGCACTCGATGGCGTTGCGCGGATGCGCAAGGAAGGATGCGATGGAGCCGCTGGCAGCGGACAGGTAGCCGAGTCCGCAGTGCTGCAGCCTCGATGTCTTGGACGATGTGCCGGAGCCGTAATCGTCTCGTTCCGCCAGCAGCGTGCGGTAGCCGGCGGCGGTCAGGTGCTGACCGGCTGCGGCGCCGATGATGCCGCCGCCGATGACGAGAGTGTCGTAGGGCTCAGTCACGTTCACGTCCCCCGCGCTGCGGCTTCAATTGAAGCTTTCGCCGCTCTATGTGAGAACGTTCGCAAAATTGTGGCTGGGCTGTCAAGGGCACTTGACGCAGAGTGGCATCTGGCAATACGTATTAGGACGTCTTATCGAAAGGTCCTGCCATGTCTCTCCCCTCTGATTTCGACGCCGGCGTTGTCGCGGCGCTTTCCGCTCTCGACGCGAAGTCCATCACCCATGTCTTCTTCGTCGCCTGCGGCGGCTCGCTGTCGATCATGCATCCGGCAAAGTTCCTGCTCGACCAGCATTCGCCGTTGTCCTCGGACGTCTTCAACGGCGCAGAATTCGTTGCCCGTGCGCCGCGATCGCTGGACAAGAACTCGCTGGTGATCCTCTGCTCGATGACCGGCACCACCAAGGAAACGACGGCGGCTGCCGAATTCGCCCGCTCGAAGGGTGCGGCGACCATCGGTCTGACGCTTGAGCCCGCCTCGCCGCTCGGCAAGGCCGTCGATCACGTGGTCGGCTTTGCAGCCCCCTACACGACCGGCGTGCCGATCGATGCGAAGGACAGCAATTATTCGCGGATCTACCAGATCGTCATGGGCCTGGTGGCGCTGACCGGCGGCGACGACCTGACGCAGACGCTGATCGACAGCCTGAAGGCACTGCAGCCGGCCATCGACCGCGCGCATGAAACGTTCGCGCCGATGTTTGCGGATTACGCGCCGCGCTTTGCCAAGGAAGACGTGATCTACACGGTCGCCAGCGGCGCGAGCTACGGTGCGGCCTACTCATTCTCCATCTGCGTGCTGATGGAGATGCAGTGGATCAACAGCCAGGCGATCCACGCCAACGAGTTCTTCCATGGCCCCTTCGAGGTTCTCGACAAGGATCGCGCCTTCATTCTGTTGAAGGGCGTCGACAGCACCCGGCCGCTCGAACAGCGTGCCGACGAGTTCCTGCACCGCTTCGGCTCGGCGGAAAAGATCCTGGCTCTCGATGCCGAGAAGCTCGATCTCTCAGGCATCGATCCGCAGTTCCGCGGCAATGTCGTGCCGTTGATCTTCTTCGACACGCTGTGGCGTTTCGCCTATAAGATCGCCGATCTGCGCCAGCACGAAATGCTTGAGGGCCGGCGTTACATGAAGAAGATCGCCTACTGATCGAGCCCTGGATTGGAGCGGATGGAAGATCAAGCACAGCTCTTGCCGCTCTATGAACAGGTTCGGCATTCGATCCTCGCCGGCATCCAGTCCGGCCAGTTTTCGAAAGGCGGGTTCCTGCCCGCCGAGCCGGAGCTGATGTCGCTCTACGGGGTCAGCCGGGTCACGCTCCGGCGCGCCATTGGCGACCTGTGCGCCGAAGGTCGCCTCCAGCGCCAGCAGGGTCGCGGAACGCTGGTCATGCCGAACAAGGTTCGCCAGACGCTGGTCTCGCTGTCGGGTTTTTCCGAAACGATGGACGGTCTTGGTCGCAAGGCCGGCCATCGCATCCTGTCGCGCGACGACCATCCCGAGGCGCCGGTTGTCCGCGATCGGCTGCGGGCGGCGTCGCTGATCCGCTTCGACCGGCTGCTGGAAGACAACGGCATGCCGATGACGCTAGAAAGCCTGTGGTTCGATGCGGCACGGTTTCCCGAGGTCGTCGACACGGTGGCGGCGGGCGGCTCGTTTTTCGCCGCGCTGCGCAATCTCGCCGGCATCGTGCCCGCCCATGCGGAGCGGCAAATCGATGTCGGCTTCGCTTCGCCGGCCGAGCGCAACGTCCTTCCGGTCACGGCAACGCAGCCGGTCTACCGGATCGAGAAGATCGTCACCGACAGCGAGGGACAGCCGCTCGCCCTGTCGCAGCTGGTCACCCCAAGCCACCTCGTCACCTACACAATCAAGACCTGAAAGATCCGACATGCATGTTTTCGACGCCGCCGCCGTTCATGATGCGCTTGCATGGGAGTTTCTGATCGAGGCGTTGCGCCAGGCGCATCTGGGCGCGATGCCGGCCTCCAATGTCGTCGTCCAGTCGGATCCGGGCGGCAGCGAGGGCCAGTTCGTCACCTTGCCCGGTTGGGCGCCCGGCGGTCCGATCGTCGTCAAGATGGTCGGCGTATTTCCCCAGAACGCTTCCCTGCAACCGCCGCAGCCGGCCGTGCAGGGGCTGGTGGCCCTGTTTGATGGCAAGACCGGCGCGCCTGTCCTCACCGCAGACGGCGCTGCCATGACGGCGCGCAAGACAGCTGCCGATTCGGCTCTCGGCGCCTCTATCCTCGCCCGCCACGATGTCGAGGATCTGCTGATCGTCGGCGCCGGGGCGCTGGCGCCGTATTTTGCACAGGCGCATCTGGCCGCCCGGCCATCGCTGCGCCGGGTGACGATCTGGAACCGCACCGCGTCACGCGCCGAGGCGGTTGCCGCCCAGTTGCGTGACAAGGGACTGGAGATCACGGTGAGCGACGATCTCGATCGCTCGGTTGCAAAGGCTGATGTGGTCTCGTGCGTAACCATGTCGGACTCCGCGCTGATCAAGGGCGTCCTGCTGCGTCCCGGCGCCCATCTCGATCTCGTCGGTGCCTACATGCCGACGCTGCGCGAAGCCGACGACGAAGCCCTGGCGCGGGGCACGATCTTCGTCGACTGCCGCAACAACATGCAGAGTGGCGGCGATCTTTCACAGGCGGTGGCCTCCGGCGCAATCACTTGGGATGCCGTCCGTGCGGACCTGTTCGACCTCGTCCAGGGGAAGGCCGAGGGGCGCACCTCCGACCAGCAGATCACGGTCTTCAAGAACAATGGCGGCGCTCACCTTGACCTGTTCACCGCCTCGGCCCTGGCGACGCGGATCAGCTAAGCGACCAGGCTTTGTCGCGTCCCAACGGGCAAGGCTGATCGAAACGACGGCTGAGATCTTCCACCCGCGGCTATACAGCGACCGGCTCCCTGAAGTTGCGTCCCAAGCCAGCTTGCCGAAGGGATCTCTCAACAACCACTTCCGCTCGAAGGAACGCTTCGGCGTTGAGGTTCTGCAATAGTTTGCGGACGGGTGGAAGAGATCGTGCAGAACGTTGCTGCGCATGCAGGTCGAGCGGACCGGCGAACCGGTCGCCCGCTTCAAGTGGTTCCTTGGCTGCATCCTGGCCGATGCCCAACAGGCTTCGGCCAGGACGAGGCTTAAGCCTCCGCAAGCACGCGGGCGAGGAAGGAGCGGGTGCGATCCTGCTGCGGGTTCGTCAGCACGTCCGCCGGCTTCCCCTGCTCGACGATCACGCCGCCATCCATGAAGATAAGGTGATCCGCCACGTCCCTGGCAAAGCCCATTTCGTGGGTCACCACGACCATGGTCATGCCGTCGTCGGCAAGCTGCCTCATTGCGGCCAGAACCTCGCCTACCAGTTCCGGATCGAGCGCGGAGGTGGGCTCGTCGAACAGCATGACGTCGGGCTCCATGGCCAGCGAACGGGCAATTGCGGCGCGCTGCTGCTGCCCGCCGGAAAGCTGTGCCGGATAGTAATGAGCGCGTTCCTTCATGCCGACCCGCTCCAGGAGCAGCATGGCCTTGTCGGTGGCCTTGGCCCGCGGTTCGCCCTTCACCAGCATCGGCGCTTCGATGACGTTCTCCAGCACCGTCTTGTGCGGGAAGAGATGAAAACCCTGGAAGACCATGCCCATTCGCTGACGCTGGCGCGCCAGTTCGTTGAAGCTCATCTCATAAAGCTTGGCGCCCTTCCACTTCACGCCGACCGGCTCGCCGTGCAGGAAGATCGCGCCGCCGGTCGGCTTTTCGAGATAGTTGAGGCAGCGCAGCAGGGTGCTCTTGCCTGAACCGGAGGGGCCGACGATGCAGGTCACGTCGCCGCGGTTGACCGCAAGATCGATGCCCTGGAGGACTTCGTGGGTGCCGAAGCTCTTGCGCAGTCGCTCGACCTTCAGCAGAGGCGCCGCCGTCATCTGGTCGTTCATCACAATGCCTCCTGCTGGCGGCCGAACAGGCGGAAGAAGGAAAACCCACCCGATTTCCCGGTGCTTGAGTGGTGTTCGGATTTAAGCCGATGTTCGACGGCATGTTCGACGATCGTCAGGATGGTCGTCAGGACGAGGTACCAGATGGTCGCGACAAGCAGCAGCGGCACGGTCTGATAGGTGCGTGCATAGACCAGCTGCGCCGAATAGAGGAGATCCGGGAGGGCCAGGACAGAGACCAGCGAGGTGAACTTGAGCATCGAGATCGTATCGTTGCCGATCGGCGGGATGACGATCCGGAGCGCCTGCGGCAGCACGATCCGGCGCATCAGCTGCCAGCGGGTCATGCCGAGCGTTGCGGCCGCTTCGGTCTGGCCGCCGCTGACGGCCTGGATGCCGGCGCGGATCATTTCCGCGGCATAGGCGCTCTCGGTGAACGCCAGGCCCATGATGGCGGCGCTGAACGGTGTGATCAGGTCATTGGTCTGCCAGGAAATCAGCTTCGGACCGTCGAACGGCACGCCGATCGAAATTTCCGGCAGGAGAAGCGCCAGATTGTACCAGAAGACCATCTGGACGAGCGGCGGCACGCCCCGGAAGAACCAGATCCAGCCCCAGCTGGCGGCCTGGAAGACCTTGCTGCCGGACAGCCGCATGACGGCGAGGATGACGCCGATCAGCAGGCCGAGCACCATGGCGAGGAATGTCAAAAGCAGCGTGGTGCCGAGCCCGGACAGGATCGACCGGTTGAACATGTACTGCCCGACCACTTCCCACTGCATGTTCTTGTTGATCACTAGCACCTGCAGGAAGATCACCACGAAGACCGCAAGCGCCACTCCGCCGACCCAGTGACCGATCTTCGGTATGGCAATCGCTTTCACATCGTGAATCGAGGGACGTTGAGAGGGAGGTTGCGACATCTGGTCTTCCTAGCTAGTACCGCGAAAATCCCGCCCCGAGCGGTCCCGGGGCGGGCGACGATCTTACAGGTCCGGGTTTTCCTCGGTGATCACGAGTGCCTTGGTGAGCATGCCGGAATCGGCGATGCCCCACTTGGCCATGATCTTCTCGTAGGTCCCATCGTCGATCATCGACTGGATGGCATCACGCATGATCGGGCCGAGCGGATCGCCCTTGCGCAGGCCGATGCAGCTGTTGACCGGCGACAGCACAAGCTCGGAAACCTTGAGGTCCTTGGTCTGCTTGGCCATGTAGGCAAGCTTCACCGAACCAGCGACGGTCGCATCGGCACGCCGCGAGCGCACCGCAAGTTCCGCCTGCGCCTGCGTACCATGCGTCTGCATGACGACGGGCTTTTCCTTGCACTCTTCGGCGTTCAGTTTCTCCAGGAGCCCGAGGTCCCAGGAACCGTTCAACACGGCGACCGTCAGGCCGCAGACGTCGGAAGAAACCTTGATGTCGAGCTTGCTGTCCTGCGGATAGGCAAACGACGTGCCGATCTTGCGCTGCGCGACGAAATCGATCGCCTTCAGGCGTTCCGCCGTCGTGCCGAAAGACGAGAAGCCGGCGTCGAAGCGCTTGGCCTGGATGCCTGGGATGATGGCGTCGAAGCTGGTGCCTTCGAAATGGAACGGCACGCCGAGCCGGCTCTCCATTTCCTTGGCGATGTCGACGCTCCAGCCCTTCAGCTGGCCATCGGCATCGACGAATTCGTCCGGCGCCCAATCGTTGAAGACGGCAGCCTTGATGCCCTTGTCCTTGTATTCCTGCGGCAGCGCATCGTGCAGGGCCGGGATGACATCGGCCATTGCCGGCATGCCCATCACCAGCGTCAGAATGCAACCCGTCAGAATCGATTTGATCATGGAATCCTCCTATTTGAACAAGGCCTGCCGGCCGCACAGCGTTCTCGAGTTCCCTTTTAACTGAATTCGTAGCGAGAACGTTCTCACATATGTGACATCGAGATGCGGCGTCCGTCAAGCACCCTGTAGGCAAGCTTTGCCGCGTTATTCCGTTGAAATCGACCGCCGATCTCCTTAAACGATTGTTCTATCGCTCAGATACGAGCGTCGCGCGCATGAAATATTCTCTTTTCCACACAGACGTATGTGAGAAGGATCATCCATTGACTCCGAAGGGCAAGGCGACAATCGCAGATGTCGCGCGGGCGGCGGGCGTTTCGACGGCGACGGCGGGACGCGTGCTGGGTGGATACGGATATACCAGCGAGGCGAAGAAGGAGCAGGTGCTGAAGGCAGCGCAAGGGCTCGGATATCGACCGAACGCGCTGGCCCGCAGCCTGATCACCGGCAAGACGCGTACGATCGGGGTGGTTGCAGGCGACATCCAGAACCCTTTCTACGCCTCGGTGCTGCGCGGCATCTCCAACGTCGCTGAAGCCAACGGCTTCGGGCTTCTGATCACCAACAGCGACGAAGCCCAGTCCAAGGAAGTGCTGTCTGTCGAGCTCCTGGCGCAGAAGCAGGTCGACGGGCTGATCGTTACGCCAAGTGATACGCGCAAGGCACGGCATCTCTTCAATCTTCAGGCGATGGGCGTGCCGCTGGTGCTGATCGATCGCGCTGTCGCCGGACTGATGGTCGATCGAGTGGCAACCGACAACATCGCCGCGGCGGAACATGCGGTGCGTCATCTGATCGCCGCCGGCCACCGGCGGATCGGCATCGTCGCCGAACTTGTGGATGAAGAGAGCGGCGGTCTCGACGCCTTCCTCAAACGCGCCATCGCCGGCGAACCGGTGGAAAGCGAGACGCTCTATCCCAGCTGGCAGCGCCTCCTCGGCTATATCCGCGCCCATCGGATCGCCGGCCTGCCGATCGATCCCCGCCTGACCCTGCGGGCCGGTAGCTATTCGGCGCTCGCCGCACAGGCGGTCGTGCCGCCCCTGCTGACGGAGCCGGATCGGCCCACCGCGCTGTTCACCACCGACGGCACGATGTCGGAGGGCGCCATGCGCGCGATTGCCGGGCTGAAGCTGTCGATACCGTCGGACCTGTCGCTGATCTGCTTCGACGATCTCGACTGGATGAGCTTTCTGAGGCCAGGCATCACCACCGTGTCACAGCCGCGCCTGGCAATGGGCGAGGCCGCCGCGCGCATGCTGCTCGAGCGGATCCGCGGCGAAGAGTACCCGGCGCGCACGGTGCTGATGCCTGCGGAACTGATCGAGCGAGGCTCGGTCGCTCCACTCAAGGTCGCAGCCCACTGACCTCTCGACAGGTCCGTCTGCTGCGCGCTTGCTAGCGCTCCTCGCCCATCAACCGCCACCATCAACCGCATCCTTGGCACGTGCCGGCTCTTGCCTCGATCCGCAGCCTGTTGCCTTTCCAGAAGCAGCCTATTAAATGAGAACGTTCTCATTGCCTGCTCAGGAAACTTCGAATGTCTTCAACCGTCAGAATCCTCGCCTTCGGCGATAATGTCGTGGATTGCTATCGTGACCAGGATCTCATGTTCCCCGGCGGTAACTGCGTCAATCACGCCGTCTTTGCCCGCCGTGCCGGAGCCGAGACCGCCTATGCCGGTGCCGTCTGCGACGACGATGCGGGCCGCCTGATCCGATCGGCGCTGGTCGAGGAAGGCGTTGACGTGTCGATGCTGCGGATGGAGCCCGGCCAGACCGCCTACTGCGTGATCGAGACGCAGGAGGGCGAGCGCGTCTTCGTCGGCGCCAATCTCGGCCCCTCGATCATCGCGCCTTCGGGAGGCGATCTTGCGCAGTTGTCGCAGTTCGACGCGGTCCATACCGGTCGCTCGAGCCATGTCGACGCCTGGTTGCCGCGCTTCAGCCGGGCGGTGAAGGTGTCCTACGATCTGGCGACGGTCCATGATCCCGACCGCATCGCCCGGGTGGCGCCGCACTGCTTTCTGCTGGCATTTTCCGGCGGTGGCCTTTCGCGTGCAGAGGCCGTGGCGCTCGCCGAACGGGCGCGGGCGGACGGCGCTCGCTGGAGCCTCGTGACGCGGGGCATGGAGGGTGCACTTCTGCTCGGCGATCAGGGATTGTTCGAGGCATCCGCCCAGCCGGTCGAGGCAGTCGATACATTGGGAGCCGGAGATACGTTCATCGCCAACGTGCTGGTGGGGCTGCTGAACGATCAGCACCCGGACGACATTCTTAGCCGCGCGGCTGAGGCGGCCGCAAGTACTTGCCTGATGCGCGGCGCCTTCGGGCATGCCGCTCCGATGGCGGTCGACCTGTCGAACATGATGACGCTCGACGAGGTCTATCGCGCCACGCGCCCGGCGGCAGGTCCGCCGGAGACGGACATCGGCGCCGTGGCGTAACCACTAAGGTCTGTATTGCAGGACGGCAGGATCGCTCCTGCCGCCCGATCAGGTCACGCTCAGGGCGCGGAAGACGGATCGCAGGCATGGACATCGCCATGCGTTCCGACAAAGAACTCTCCCTCCGGCGTCACCCAGCCGCGGAACATGCCATCGGTGTTGTAGGGCGCGGCGATCGAGCCATCGGCCCCGACGGCGACGAGACCGGCGCCGATCGCATGCGGCTTCAGGTCCTCCATGATGACCTTGTCGGCGGCCTGCTGCACGCTTTCGCCCAGGTAGCCGATGCGGCTGGCAATCTCGTGGCCGACAGCATAGCGGATGAAGAATTCGCCCTTGCCGGTGCCGGAGACGGCACAGAGCCCGTCGCGTGCGTAGGTTCCGGCGCCGACGATCGGCGTGTCGCCGATACGGCCGGCCGGCTTGTTGTTATAGCCGCCCGTCGAGGTGGCCGCCGCCAGATGTCCCGCCGCATCGAGCGCCACCGCGCCGACCGTTCCATGCTTTTCGGACTCGCTGGCTTTTGCTGCCGTGCCCGCCGCCGCATGCGCCTTCATCGATGCCAGCGCCTTTACGCGCCGCTCCGTGGTGAAATACTCGGGCTCGACGACATCGAGACCCTCAGCCTTGGCGAAATCATCGGCTGACGTGCCGCCCATAAGCACCGCATCGCCCTTTTCCATCACCCGGCGCGCCGCCTTCACCGGATTGCGGATCCGCCGCACCAGCGTCACGGCCCCAGCTTCCAGCGTCGCGCCATCCATGATCGAGGCGTCCAGTTCGTGCTCGCCATTGGCGTTGAGTGCCGCGCCATATCCGGCATTGAAATGCGGGCTGTCCTCCATCACGACGACGCACGCCTGGACCGCATCGAGTGCGCTACCGCCATTGCTGAGGATCGCCCAGCCGGCTTTCAGTGCCCGAAGCAGGTCGACCCGTGCGGCCGCCCATTCGGCTTCGCTAAGATCGAGCTTGGCCATCACGCCGCAGCCACCGTGAATTGCGAGTGCCGTTTTCGTCATTGGATCCTCCCATTCGCCTTCATAAAAAAGGCCGGGCGCAATGCCCGGCCAGTGACCTCCGGTTGGGGGAGGTTATTTCGCAGCCCGGATGTTCATGGCCAGCGTGTCTTCGTCAGAGCGCGGCACGATGGTGATCGTCTTCTTCATGCCCCAGGCCGAGACGATCGAGGCGATCGTCAGGTTGGGGCGATCGGTTGCCACCAGAGCGTTGGCATCCTTCAGAAGCTGCTCGCGCTTGGCGGCATCCATCTCGACGGCGGCAGCCTCGATCAGCTTGTCCATCGCCTTGTTGGAGTAACCGCGGACGTTGAAGGCACCGAGCTTGGTGGCCGGATCGTTGGTGTGAACCAGCGACGACAGCGTGTAGTTCGCCTCACCCGTCAGCGTGCCCCAGCCGGACATGGTCAGCGAGTAGTCGCCGCGCGTGTTGGCCGGGAAGTAGACGGCGCCCGGCTGTGCGTTTGCTTCGACCTGGATGCCGATCGCGGTCAGCATTTGGGCGATCGTGGTGCCGGCATCCTTGTCGCCCGGCAGGCGGTCGTTGGTGAACGAGAAGGCCACCTTGAAGCCGTTCGGGTAACCTGCTTCGGCGAGCAGCTGCTTGGCCTTGGCGGGATCCGACTTGGTCGGCTTCACATCCGGGTTGTAGCCGAAGATGTTCGGCGTCACGAGCTGCGACTGAACGGCGCCCATGCCTTCCATAGCGATCTCGGTGATCGTTTCGCGGTCGATGGCCAGATCGAAGGCTTCACGCACGCGCGGGTCGAGGAAGGGGTTCTTCGGCAGCGGCGAGCCGTCCTTGGCGCTGACCTGCGGCGACTTTTCGCGGAAGTCGAAGGCCATGTTGAACAGGTAGACGCTGTCCTGGCGAACCACGGTCAGCTTGCTGTCGGTTTCCAACGTCGGCACGTCGGAGGCCGGAATGCGGGCGATCAGGTCGACCTGGCCGGCCTTCAGCTGCGCAACGCGGGCCGCATCATTGGGGATCTCCTTGCGGGTCACCTTGTCCCACGGCTCCTTGCCGCCCCAGTAGCCGTCGAAGCTCTGCATCACCAGCTGTTCCTTGGGGGTCCAGGAGACGAACTTGTAAGGGCCGGTGCCGATCGCCGCCTTGCCGGAGTTGAAGCCTTCGGCTGCCTTCTCGGCGCTGTCGGAGTAATCCTTGGCTGCAACATGCGAGACGATGAACAGGCGAATGAAGTCGTTCGGCAGCGTCGGTGCGGGGCCGTCGGTCTTGACGCGGATGGTCAGCGGATCGACGATCTCGACGCCCTTGACGCGGCGCACATAGATGGTCGTGGGGTTCGGGCCGGTGACGCGCGGAATGCGCTCGATCGAGAATTTCACGTCTTCGGCGGTGAAGTCGGAGCCATCGTGGAATTTGACGCCCGAGCGCAGCTTGAACTCCCAGGTCGTGTCGTCGACAGCCGTCCAGCTGGTGGCAAGACCCGGCTCGAGCTCAAGGTTGTTGCCCGACTTGATCAGCGAATCGTAGATGTGCTTCATCGCTTCGGCATGGGTGCCGGCGGCGGTGAAGTCGGGGTCGATCGACAGCGGGCCGGCGCGCACGCCAACGGTCAGATCAGCGGCAAGTGCGGCGGTCGATACGCCACCCAGCAGTGCGGCGGCGAGCAGCGTCGTCCGGAAGGTCCTGGAAATCGTCATTCTTCGTTCTCCTCTATTGTTGTCATTGATGGCCAGCTTGGTGAATCCACGACGACCTTGGCCAGCAGTTCCGACAGCATCAGCTGTTCGGCCGGCGTCAGCGACGAGACCATCAGGTTCTCGCGCTCCACCATCGGCTGCATGGCCTGGTCGACGATGCGTTTGCCCTCTTCGGTGATGTAGAGGACGAAACTTCTCAGATCCGCCTGGTCGACTTCGCGGCGGATGATGTTCTTGTCGATCAGCTTCTGGATCGCCCGGCTGATCGTGTTCTTGGGAAAGCCCGAGGAACTGCAGATGGCGCTCGCCGTCAGCCCGTCGGCAAGGCCGAGCGAATACAGAACGACGAATTCCGGCCGCGGCAGGCCGTGTTCCTTCTCGATGTGCCGATAGATCGGCTCATTGAACTGCAGCGCCAGAAAGTTGATGCGAAAGGACAGCCAGCAGGGGTTCTGCCAGAGCTTGACCGACACGAGATCCTCGACGCCGTGATGGCCGGCAGCGGACTTGCCGCCTTCCTGCAACAGCGTCTCCAGTGATGGACCGCGTGACCGTTTCAATGTCTTCACATCCTCGCCTGTTATCCAAAAGCTAGTACCGTATGGAACTTGACGTGCGGATAAATGGCTGTCAATTTCTTTTTTTAGTCCCGTATGGAACTTTGCATCGGTGAGCGCACTGCTGCCGGAAGCACAAATCTTGTGCGATGCGAAAGGTTTCGCCTCGCGGGGAGCGGGCAAGGCATCGAGAATGAGGAGAGCAGATTGAAGATCGCCGACATGAACTGGTTTCAGGTGGAAGAGCGGGCAGCACAGGACGATCGCTGCATCCTGCCGATCGGCAGTGTCGAGCAGCACGCCTATCTGAGCCTCGCGACCGACATGATCCTCGCTGAAAAGGTCTCGGTGGATGCTGCCGAACCGCTCGGCATCCCGGTCTTCCCGGTTCTTGCCTATGGCCTCGCCTCGTCGTTCGCCACCTTCCCCGGAACGCTGACGCTGTCGGTCGCCACCTATATCGGCGTCATCCGCGACCTGCTCGACAGCATCTACCGCTCGGGCTTCCGCCGCATCCTTGTGGTCAACGGTCATGGCGGCAACATGCCGGCGACCGTGGTGATCTCAGAGTGGCTGAACGCCCACCCGGACGCCTCCGTGAAGTTCCATGACTGGTGGCGGGCGCCGCAGACACTGGCCAAGGTGCAGGAGATCGATCCGGCCGCCTCGCACGCCTCGTGGATGGAAAACTTTCCGTGGACACGCACCAGCGACGAGCGCCAGCCGACGGTTTCGAAGCCGAAGATCGACTTTGCAGCCCTCGCCCGCGTCGGTGCCGACCAGAAGCGCACGCTGCTTGGCGACGGCAACTACCATGGTCTCTACCAGCGCCCCGACGAGGACATGATGACGATCTGGGAGGTTGCCGTGTCGGAAACGCGTGGCCTCCTGGAGAGCGACTGGCACTGACCCGCTAGCAACTGCGATACATTTCCAAGCCCGCGCAAGACGGGCAAAGCCCGCAAACGGCGGGAGAACTGGGAACGAATGTTTGGATTCATTCTGCAAAGGCTCTGGCAGGCGGTGATCGTGGTCATCGCGATGTCGGCGCTCGTCTTCTGCGGCGTCTATGCCGTGGGCAATCCCATCGACGTGCTGATCTCGCCTGATGCGACGCAGGACATCCGCGCTGCAGTGATCGCGCAGTACGGCCTGGACCAGCCGCTGTGGCAGCAATACCTGACCTTTGTCGGGCGCATCCTGCACGGCGAGTTCGGCCGCTCCTTCGTCTACAACATGCCGGTCAGCGAGCTGATCCTGTCGCGCCTGCCGGCGACGCTGGAACTGACGCTTGCCGCCGTGCTGTTTGCCAGCCTCGTCGGCATCCCGATCGGCATGTATGCCGGCTACCGGCCGAACAGCCCGATTTCGCGGGCGGTGATGGCCTTGTCGATCCTCGGCTTTTCGGTGCCGACCTTCTGGTTCGGCCTGATGCTGATCATGGTGTTTGCCGTGCAGTGCGGCTGCATGCCGGCCGGCGGACGCGGCGAGACCGTCAGCCTGTTCGGCGTCGACTTCAGCTTCCTCACCGGTGACGGGCTTGCGCACATGGTTCTTCCGGCGCTCAACCTGGCGCTCTTCAAGTTCTCGCTGATGATCCGGCTGGCACGCGCCGGCACCCGCGAACTGATGTTGAGCGACACCGTGAAATTCGCCCGAGCCGCCGGCTTGTCCGAGTTCACGGTGCTGAGGCGGCACGTGCTGCGGCTCATCTCGATCCCGCTGGTGACGGTGTTTGGCCTGGAACTCGGCTCGACGCTGGCGTTTGCCGTCGTCACCGAGACGATCTTCTCCTGGCCCGGACTTGGCAAACTGATCATCGACAGCATCACCTCGCTCGACCGTCCTGTCATGGTCGCCTACCTGATGCTCGTCGCCCTCCTGTTCATCGTCATCAACCTCGTGGTCGATCTCACCTATGCGATCCTCGACCCGCGTTTGAGAAAGGGGCGTGCCTGATGCGCGACACTCCGCTCTCCCGTTTCCTCGGCGAATTCCGCCGCAACAAGGTGGCGACTGGTGCTGCCGCCGTCGTCTTCATCATCGTGCTGATCGCGCTGATCGCACCGCTGGTGACGCCCCAGGACCCCTATGATCTTGCCAATCTGGTGCTGCGGGATGCCCGGCGGCCTCCGGGCTATGTCGGCACCGCCGGCTACACGCATTGGCTCGGAACGGATTCTCAGGGGCGCGACCTGCTGTCGGCGATCATCTACGGCCTGCGCATTTCGCTGCAGATGGGCGTGATTGCCGGCGGCGTTGCCTTCGTCGTCGGAGCCGTGGTCGGATGCGCTGCAGCCTATATCGGCGGCCGCTTCGAAAGCCTCGTCATGCGGATCGTCGACCTGCAGCTGTCGTTTCCGGCAATCCTGCTTGCTTTCGTCATCGCGGCGATGCTGGGCCAGGGCCGCTACCAGCTGATCCTCGCGCTGATCTTTGCCCAGTACGCGTATTTTGTCCGCACTGCCCATGGCGCTGCGGCGGCCGAGCGGCAGAAGGACTACGTCGAGGCAGCGCTGTCGATCCCGCTATCACCCTGGCGCGTCGTGCTGAAGCATATCCTGCCAAACTCGCTGCCGCCGTTGATCGTCGTCGCGACGGTGCAGGTGGCAAGCGCGATCTCGCTGGAAGCCACCCTCTCCTTCCTCGGCGTCGGCTTGCCGCCGACCGAACCCTCGCTCGGCATGCTGATCGCCAACGGCTTCCAGTATCTCCTGTCGGGCCGCTACTGGATCTCGATCTATCCGGGCGTGGCGCTGATCCTCTTCATCGTCTCGCTCAACCTCGTCGGCGACCAGATCCGCGACCAGCTCAACCCGAGGCTCCGCCGATGACAGATACTCTCACTACACAACAGACGACGCCGCTGCTGGAAGTCACCAACCTCAAGACCTGGTTCCCGAGCGGCCGCGGCGAAGTGAAGGCCGTCGATGGCGTCTCCTTCTCCATCGCCCCTGGCGAAGTCCTGGGCCTGGTTGGCGAATCCGGTTCCGGCAAATCGATCACCGGATTTTCGATCATTGGCCTGATCGACGAGCCGGGCCGCATCGTCGAGGGCTCGATCAAGCTCGAAGGCCGCGAGCTGGTCGGCCTGCCGAGCCGCGAGCTGCGCGCCATCCGTGGCAAGACCATTTCGATGGTCTTCCAGGATCCGATGATGACGCTGAACCCGGTGCTCAGCATCGGCACGCAGATCAGGCTGGCACTCGAAGCACACGGACGCATCAGCGCCACCGATGCGCGGGCACGGGCGATCAAGGCGTTGGCGCAGGTCCGAATCAGCGATCCGGAACGCAAGGTCGATTTCTTCCCGCACCAGTTTTCGGGCGGCATGCGGCAGCGCGTGGCGATCGCCATCGCCCTCCTGCATCGGCCAAAGCTGATCATCTGCGATGAACCGACCACGGCACTCGACGTGTCCATCCAGGCGGAAATCCTGGTCGAGATGAAGGAGCTGGTTTCCGAACTCGGTACGGCGCTGATCTGGATCAGCCACGATCTGGCGATCGTCTCGTCGATTGCCGACCGGGTCGCGGTGATGAAATCCGGCAACATCGTCGAAATCGGCCCGGCGCTCGGCGTCCTGACGAAGCCCCAGCACGAGTATACGCGGGCGTTGCTCGACGCCCTGCCGTCGCGCGCCAAGCCCGGCGAACTGCTGCTGCGCGGCAGCGGCATCGCTGACGCGGCACCGCCGCCACGCAAGTCCGCGACCGCCAACCTGCCGCCGCTCGGCAGCCCGTATCTGGTCATCGACAATGTCGTGAAGCGCTTCGAGAAGCCGGCAGGGCTGTTCCGGAACCTGGCGATCAAGTCCGGCCTGTCGCAGCCGCCGAGTTTCGTCCAGGCCGTCGGCGGCGTGTCGCTCACCGTCAAGCGCGGCGAAGTGCTGGGGCTGGTCGGCGAATCCGGCTCCGGAAAATCGACGCTCGGCCGGATGGCCGCCGGCATCACCGTGCCGACCTCGGGCACGATCAGGCTCAATGGCCAGCCGGTGATGAGCCGCGGACGCAGCCCCTCGAAGATCACCACCCGCATCCAGACGATCTTCCAGGACCCGTTCGCCTCGCTGAACGGCCGCATGCGGATCGGCGACATCGTTGCCGAAGGTCCCCTCGCCCACCGGCTCGTCAGCCGCGCCGATGCACAGGGTTACGTGCAGCAGTGGCTGGCGGCGGTCGGGCTTGATCCGACCTTTGCCAATCGGTTCCCGCATCAGTTCTCCGGGGGCCAGCGTCAGCGCATCGCCATTGCGCGGGCACTCGCCATGCAGCCGGATGTCGTCGTCTGCGACGAGCCGGTCGCCTCGCTCGATGTGTCCATCCAGGCGCAGATCATCAATCTGCTGATCCGCCTGCGATCGGAACTCGATCTGTCGCTGGTGTTCATCAGCCACGATCTCTCGGTTGTCCGTCATCTCTGCGACCGCGTCGCCATCATGTATCAGGGCCTGATCGTCGAGGAAGGCGATGCCGGCGCGATCTATGCGAACCCGCAGCACGACTACACGAAACGCCTGCTGGCGGCAGTACCGGTGCTGCCTCAGGCCGCCGAATAACAATGGGAGAACCACAGATGGAACCCTGGGAATGGGACGAGGCCACCTGGCGCGGCAAGGTCGACAAGGTGCGGGCCGGGCGCTCGTTGAAGCCGAAAGCCTGGAAGGACGGTGCGCGCTGCGCCGTCGCACTTTCCTTCGACAGCGACCACGAGACCAACGAACTGCGGGACGGCGGCGAGTCCATCGGCCGGCTGTCCTGGGGTCAGTACGGAAGCCGCAGGGGCATGCCGCGCATTCTTGAGACGCTGCAGAAGGCCGGGGTTCCGGCGACATTCTTCGTGCCGGCTGTGGCTGCCCTCCTCTACCCCGACGAACAGAAGCGTGTCATCGCCGAAGGTCACGAGATCGGCCTGCATGGCTGGATCCACGAGGTCAACACCAAGGTGCCGCCGCAGAACGAGCGCGAGCTGCATCTGCGCGCCGCCGACACGCTGGAGAAGATCACCGGCGTCCGCCCGGTTGGCATGCGCACACCGTCCTGGGATTTTTCCGCCGTGACGCTGGAGATCGAGCGCGAGCTCGGCCTCCTCTACGACTCGTCCCTGATGGCCGACGATGATCCGTACGAACTGGTCGAGAATGGCCAGCCGACGGGGATGGTCGAGCTGCCGGTCGAGTGGATCCGCGACGATGCGGTGTATTTCAACATGAACCGCTTCACCGCCCACCGCCCCTACACCCCGCCACCGGCGGTGCTCGACATCTTCAAGCGCGAATTTGACCGCGCCTATCAGGAAGGCGGGCTGTTCCTGCTGACCATGCACCCGCATGTCACAGGATATCGCTCGCGCATCTTCATCCTTGAGGATCTAATCCGCCACATCCAGGGGCACGAAGGCGTCTGGTTCGGCACGCATGCCGACATCGCCCGCTTTGCCAAGGAGAATGCCGATGGCTGAGACGACCCGCAAGGTGGCGCTGGTCACCGGTGGTGGCCGCGGCATCGGTCGCGCCTGCGCGCTGGATCTGGCAAGCCGTGGCTTCGATATCGTGTTGGTCGACCTGATCGAGGATGATCTCACCCGCACCGCCGGCGAGATCCACGATCTCGGTCGCGAGGCGCTGACCTTCGTCGCCGATGTGCGGGAGCACAATCGCGCCGCCGAAATCGTCGGTGAGGTCGATGCCCAATGGGGGCGGATCGACGTGCTGTTCAACAACGCAGGGCGGCCGATGCCGAAGGGGATCCTGGAGATCTCGGAGGAAGAATTCGACGCTACCGTCGACATCAACCTCAAGGGCGCCTTCAACTACATCCAGCCTGTCGTGCCGGTGATGCGCCGAAACGGCGGCGGGCGGATCATCAACATGTCGTCGATGAACGCCCACACCGGCGGCGTCACCAGCGCCGTCAGCAAGTTCTCGTATACGGCGGCGAAGGCCGGCATTCTCGGCATGACCCGGGCGCTCGCCAAGGAGCTGGCGCCGGAGATCGTCGTCAATGCCGTCTGCCCCGGCGTCATCAAGACGGAACGGTCCAATGCGATGATCGATGCCCGCGAAGCGCAGCTGGCCGCCGGCATTTCGATGAAACGGGTGGGGACGCCGCAGGACGTTGCAAGCGTCGTCACCTTCCTCGCGACCGCCGAGCCTAATTTCATGACCGGGCAGGATATCCAGATCGACGGGATGCAGTGGGTGCGATGAACGGCTGAAGCGCACCGAAGAACGCAACAAGAAGAAGGCGGGGCTGTCTGGCAGCCCCGCCTTCTTCTGTGTCTGGACGATGCCGTGTCCGACGCGATCAGAACTCTTCCCAGTTGTCGGCGGAGGCCGCCGGCGCTGCTGCCGCCGAGCCGCGGCCCGAGAAGGCTTGGGCGAGCTTGCCGACCATGCCGCGAGCCGGCGACGCAGACGGCGCCGAATGCTGCGAGGCAGACATCATCGAAGCTGCTTTGCGCAGGCTTGCCGCCTGTGCCGGAGCGCTCTGCACCGCTGCGCGATTGCCGAGCTGGAACTGGCCGATCAGTTCGCGCAGTCGGCCGGCCTCCGTGGCCAGCGTCGCACCGGCGGCATTGGCCTCTTCCACCATCGCGGCATTCTGCTGGGTCACCTGGTCCATCTGGTTGACGGCCGTGTTGACCTCGGACAACCCGACCGACTGCTCGCGGGACGAGGTGGCAATCGCATCCATGTGCTGGTTGATCGTGACGATGTAGTTCTCGATCGTCTTCAGCGCCTCGCCGGTATCGCTGACCAGCTTGACGCCGGTGCCGACTTCGACGGAGGACTTGCCGATCAGGTCCTTGATCTCCTTGGCAGCCTGCGCCGAGCGCTGTGCCAGTTCGCGAACTTCCTGAGCGACGACGGCAAAGCCCTTGCCGGCCTCACCGGCTCGTGCCGCCTCGACGCCTGCATTCAGCGCCAGGAGGTTGGTCTGGAAGGCGATCTCGTCGATGACGCCGATGATGTTGGCGATCTGCCCCGACGACTGTTCGATGCGGCCCATGGCCTGTACGGCATTGGAAACCACCGCGCCGGAATGACGGGCACTTTCGTTGGCCTGGATGGCAACCGAGCGAGCCTCTTCGGCACGCTTGGACGAGTTGGAGACATTGGTAGTGATCTGGTCCAGGGCAGCGGCCGTCTCTTCCAGAGAGGCTGCCTGCTGTTCGGTCCGCTTCGACAGGTCGTCGGCGCTCTGGCTGATCTCGCGCGAGCCGCCATCGATCGAGCTGGTGGCCTGGGCAACCGAGGTCAGCGTGCCGCGGAGCTGCTCGACGGCAGTGTTGAAGTCGACGCGCAGGCTCTCGAAATGCTCGGCGAACGGACGGTCGAGCTGGAAGGTCAGGTCGCCGGCCGAAAGATGCTTGAGGCCCGTCGCAAGTCCGGTCGTCGCTTCGGCCATGGCATCGGCGCGCAGGCGCTCGTCCTCGGCGTTGCGGCGGCGCTGGTCCTCGGTGAGGTTGCGCTGTTCTTCCGCCTGGCGTTCCAGTTCGTTGGTCTTCAGCGCGTTGTCCTTGAAGATCCGCACGGCCTTCGCCATTGCGCCGATCTCGTCGTGACGACCTTCGCCTTCCACGCTGGCATCGAGATCACCCGAGGCGAGCTTGGACATCGTACCGGTGAGGCGCGAGATTGCGCCGCCCAGACGGTGGGCGAAGAAGAGGAAGCCGAGCAGCGATACCAGCGACACGACGATCGTGCCGATCACGGTGGTCCACATCGTCGAAGCGGCATCGTTGACGACAGACGTCACATCCGAGGCAATCTCCAGAACGCCGATCTTCTCGCCCGAGAAATTGGTGATCGGTGTTGCTTCGACGAGGAAGCTGCGATCGCCGCTCGTCACCTGCTCGCGGACCGGCTTGCCGTCGAGAGCTTCCACCAGTCGGGCTTCCGACAGGAAGGTCTGGTCCGACGTTGCAGTCTGCTTCTGGAACTTGCCGTCGACCATCACATGGACACCGATCTCGCCGCCCATCCGGGCTGCAAGCGGCTTGAAATAGTCGTTGGTCAGGCTCGTGCCGGTATCGACAACGCCGACCACGGTGTTGTTACGGATGACCGGCGCGGATGCGAACATGCTGACGGCGTTTCGGCCAGGTTCGGTGCCGGCGACCAGCTTGCCGCTGGCAAGCGCCGAGACGATCGTCTTGCGACGTCCCTTCATGTCGTCGCCGAACTTGTCCGGCGTATGAACGCGGGCGACGGCTTCGCCCTTGGCGTTGACGAAGGTGATCAGCTGAATGTTGCCTTCGGCGACGATGCCCGGCATCGAGGTAGCGTAGCGGGCGATGATCTCGTCACGCGCGCCGCGTGCCAGGAGATCGGCGATATCCGGCTCGCCGGCCAGCGCCATGGCGAGTGCCGAAGCGGCCTTCTTCTGGGCGAGCATATCGGTTTCGATGAGCGCCCTGTCGCCCTTCGCTTCGCGATCCAGCGTATCCTGGGTCGCCGCGTTCTGGCGGACCCAGGCGCTTCCGCCGATCAGTGCGCCGGTGAACAGCACTGCCGCAAAGCCGCATGCCGTGATGGTAACCCAGAGAGGTCGTCTAATTGTCGTACCGGCCGTCATTATGTCCCCCAGCCAAAGTGCCCTAGTCGGGGAGAACATCGATCACAATGTTCAACTTTTAGTGAATTTTAGAAGGTGCTCGAAAGATTTCGTGAGCGAATCTGCATTCAATACTCTGAAGCCTTCAATTTCTACGACAATCGCTCCGTCGCTTACTGCCTTCCCAGCGGAAGCCGGATCGTCGCGATCAGTCCGTGGGGCATCCGATCAAGCAGTTCGAAGCGGCCATGATGAGCCTCGACGATTTCTGTCACGATCGACAGGCCGAGACCGAAACCGGTGTCGGACCCGCCGCGGGCGGCATCGATCTTGAAGAACGGCTCCATCACCCGCTCGCGATACTGCTCGGTAATGCCGGGGCCATCGTCCGCTACCTCGATGATCGCCTCGGCGTCGATCGTCTTCAGCCCGATTTCGACCCGTGTCGCAAACTTGATGCCGTTCTCGCAAAGGTTCGTCACCGCCCGGGTGATGGCGAGCGGCCTGAACTCGGCGATCAGTCTCGGCGGGCCGTCGTAGGTGACGTCATGCCCCATATCGGCAAACTCGTCGGAGATGGTCTGCAGGAGCGAAGCCAGGTCGGCACGCTGGGAGGGCTCACGCTGGTGATTGTCACGCAGGTAGCCGAGGCTCTCCTTCAAGAGATGGTCAATGCGCAGGATATCGCCGAGCAGGGCATCGCGCGTCTCCTCATCTTGCAGACGCTCGGTGCGCAGCCGTAACCGCGTCAGCGGCGTGCGAAGATCGTGGCTGATGCCGCGCAGCATACGGGTTCTGCCTTCGATCATGATCGAGATGCGGCGCTGCATGGCATTCAGGGCGCGCGCGAGTGCGACGATCTCGACGCTGCCGCGCTCTTCGAAGGGTGCCGGTCCGAGCGATATATCGGCTTTCATCGCCGCCACCGCGATCCGCCGCAGTGGACGTGTGATCGCCCAGACGGCGAAGATGAAGAAGAGCAGGATCAGTGTCACCATGGCGACGAGATAGTTGGAGCCGAAACTCAGGGCATCGCTGCTCAGGAGGCTGGTCGGCACCTGTTCGAGGAGAAGAAGGGTCGCATCATCGACCTTTACCGAGATCACCCGCTTGTCATCGAGAAAGGTTCTCCAGCCTCCATAGGGCGTCGACCCGTCATCGGGCGGAAAGAACCAGTCGGTGGCGGCCTGGATGAACGGTTGGTCCGTCGACGAGGTGGTGAAGCGGTCGGCAACCGAGAGCGGCTGCAGCGACAGGCGCCATCCACCGCGCCCGGCGATCTCGATGATCTCCTGTCGCTCCGCCGGTGTGGCAACGGCAACCAGGGAGCCGATCGCCGCCATCTTTTCCGACAGCACCTCCAGGTCGGGCACGTTGTAATCGTCGCGGACCCAGCGCTCGAGCGTCGAGCCGCCGATGATGACGATGATCATGCAGACGACGATGATGACCGTGATCTGCCCGTAAATGGTCGAACCCGACAGCGGCAGGCGAAATCGCAAGAGACCTCCCAGGGTGCGGCGCACCGGATGACGACGGATGACATTGTTGTGGCAGAGCCGGGGTGGCGCAGGATAGTGCCCGTCGCGCGATCCGGACATTAAGTTTTGTGTCTGTCCAAGAAGGCTGGCTTGCAACGTCTGTAGGTCGCCGAAGCGCCCTGATACCGTCGTCTGCAGAGCACCCGCAACATTTCGTAACGCAAAAACACGCCGTGCAGCAGCCGTTCGTGAGACGACGGATGTGTTGCACACACGGTCCGCGGCGAGCGCCGGCGACGTCCGTGTCAAATAACTGGAGCACCTATGTCTTTACTTCAACGGACCCACCGGCGACTACACTCAAGCGCCCTGTCAGGCGTCGTGGGCGTCACGCTCATACTTGCCGCCTCGGCATCGATCGCCAATGCCGCCGATACCGGCCTTGCCGATCAATCGCCGGAGCCGCCATTTGATCAGGAGCGGTTCAATGCCGAGCCGCCTGTCCGCAACTGGAGCCTGATCGTCGGCGCGGGCGGAAGCTATTCGCCAAAATACGAAGGCAGCGACAAGTTCGAGGTCAGCCCCTTGCCGGTCGTCGTCTTCACTTATGGCGATTGGCTCGAGATCGATCCGGGCGGCGTCACCGTCACGGCCTATCAACGTGATGGTTTCGCGCTTGCGGGCCGAGTCGGCTACGAGACTGGTCGAGACCAGGACGATGACGACCGCCTGAGAGGCTTGGGAGATATCGATTTTGCCGCAACCGTCGGCGCCAAGGCCTCCTACACCTGGCAGGGCCTCGAACTGTATGCGACGGTCGACCAGACCATTGAAGGCAGCGAAAGCCTGATCGGCACGTTCGGCGCCGAATTCAACGTCCCGGTCACCGAGAAGCTGATCCTCGGCGCCGGCATTGAAGGCGTCGTCGCCAACGACAAACACATGCAGGCCTATTTTGGCGTCGATGCAATCCAGTCGGCGAATTCCGGTCTTGCCGCATACAAGGCCGAAGCCGGTCTGAAGCAGGTCGAGGTCTCCGCATCCGCCACCTACATGCTGAGCGAACACTGGCTGGTTCGCGGCGAGGCAAGCCTTGCCGTGCTGACCGGCGATGCCGCCGACAGCCCGATCGTCAAGGACGAGCTGCAGCCCTCCACGTCGCTGTTCGTCGGCTACAAGTTCTAGACCGGACGCCAGCCGCACCAACAGAAGAAGCCGGGCATGTCCCGGCTTCTTCTGTTGGCTGCTTGATGAAAGCCGGCCGGGCCTAGCCCTGATCGACGGATGCGGTGAACATGTAGCCGCCGAGCCGGACGGTCTGCAGCAGGACCGGGATCTTCGGATCGGCCTCGATCTTCTGGCGCAGCCGGCTGATATGCACATCGACGCTGCGCTCGATCGGCCCTGCAAGTCCCGTATGGGTCAGCGACAGAAGCTCCTCGCGGGTGATGACGCGCCCCGGATTGCGGCAGAAGGCCAGCAGCAGGTCGAATTCGGTGGTCGTCAGGGCAACTCTCGCATTGCTGGGGTCGTGCAACTGTCGTCGCAAGGGATCGATCTGCCAGCCTTCAAAGCGCAGCTTGCGCTGGGCCGTGCTGTTCACCAGCCCGTAGGACGCCCGCCGCAGGAGGGAGCGAATGCGCGCCACCACTTCGCGCGGACTGAACGGCTTGGTGACGTAATCGTCGGCCCCGACCTCTAGCCCGACGATACGGTCGATTTCCTCGCCGAGCGCCGTCAGCAGAATGATCGGCGTCGTCTTCTCCGAGCGGATCCGGCGGCAGATGCTGAGGCCGTCTTCGCCGGGCAGCATCACATCCAGGACGATCAGATCATAGTCGTTGCTGCGCAGCAGGGCGTTCATCACCTGCCCGTCCTCGGCCACGGTGGCAACCATTCCGTTTTCCTGCACGGCAAGCGCCAGCAGCTTGCCGATCTCCGGGTCGTCCTCGACGATCAGGATCTTTGCGTTCGCGGTATTTGCTTGCACCGGTTGCCTCGCCGTCCGTGTTGGTCCTGGCTCCAGCACATCGCACGGCGCCCAGACGGTCAATGTTTCGGTTTATGAAGAATTGTTGCGGCTGCGCGGAGAGTCTATCCGGCCGGTCTCGGACCGGCAACCGATGACGCGCAGTTCATGCGAAACGAGACGAGGCCGACCAGAGTGGCTGATCGGCCTCGTCGGCAGGCGCCATGTGGGGCGGCACGGCGCGCCGTATTCAGCGATCGCGGAGACCCGCTTCGGCCGACTGGAGGGACGGCCGGAAGAGACGGTTCAGGCGATCGCCGAAACCTGACTGGATGAGGTGCAGCGAGGGGATGACGATCAGCGACAGCACGGTGGAAAGCAGCAGTCCGCCGATTACCGCGATGGCCATTGGAGCCCGGAATTCACCGCCATCGCCGACGCCGAAGGCGGAGGGCAGCATGCCGCCGACCATCGCTAGCGTCGTCATGACGATCGGGCGGATCCGCTCCAGACATGCCTCGACGATGGCTTCGATCCGCGGCAGTCCGTGCGCTTCCCGCTCGATGGCGAAATCGACGAGCATGATGGCGTTCTTGGTCACGATGCCCATCAGCATCAGGATGCCGATGACCACGGGCAGCGAAATTGAATTGCCGCTGACGAGAAGCGCTGCGGCAACGCCGCCGATGGACAGCGGCAGGGATGCAAGAATGGTCCAGGGCGACAGGACGCTCTTGAACAGCAGGATCAGGACGATGAGGACGAGCATGATGCCGGCGCCCATGGCCACCGCGAAGCTTTCGAACACATCGCCTTCCGTGTCGGAATCGCCGGTGGCCTGGACGCGCACGCCGGCGGGCAGGTTCTCGACGCTGGGCAGCTGCATCAGCCGCTCGAGGCCCTGGCCCGAAGTCAGACCCTCGGCCATGTCGGCGCCGATCTCAATGCGGCGCTGGCGGTCGAAACGGTCGATTGCCGCCACTGTCTCGTCGAAGCTGATCTCCGCGACTGCCGCGAGAGGCACCTGGCTTCCGTTGGCGGCAGGAACGCTCAGCGTCTGGAAGATGGGAAGCCGGCCGCGTGCATCACTGTCGAGCACGACGCGAATGGGGATCTGGCGCGACCCCTCGATGAAGTTCGCCAGCCGGCTGTCGACGTCGCCGATGGTCGAGATGCGCATGGTGCTGGCGATGGTTGCGGCGGAGACGCCGAGCGTTTCCGCCTTGTCCGAAAGTACGGTCATCCGCAGTTCCGGCCGCATCGCGACATTGTCGCTGGCCGGGCTGAGGAAGCTCCGGTCCTCAGCCATCTCGCGTAGAATGGCATCGGCAGCGCTCTGGACGGCTATCCCGTCGCTCCCGAGGATGGCGAAGGACAGGTCGCGGCCGCCGCGGTTGTTGAGGTACCTCAGCCGGACGTCGGGTATCACCGCGAGCGACTTTTCGATCTCAGCCTCGACGGCGAAGGATGAACGGTCGCGCTTGGATTTGTGCACCAGATCGACGGAGACGACGGCGTAGCGCACGTCCTGCTGGCCGCTCATGCTGGATCCGGCGCGAACGAGGACGCCCTCGACTTCCCTGATCTGCCCGACCTCGGCGGCGATCCTATCCGTCACGGTTCGGTTGTCGTTAAGCGTCGCGCCGGGCGGCAGTTCGACGGTAAGCATCAGGCGTCCGGTATCTTCGGCCGGCAGGAATGTGGTCGGGACCGACATCAGCGAGACCAGTGCCAGTGCGAAAAGGATGAAGGCGGAGCCGACGGTCATCCACTTCCAGCGCAGGCTCAAGCGCAGCAGCGTCTCATAGGCCGACGACAGCCGTCCCTTCCGTTCTCCGGTCGGCGGGCTCCCGGTCATGATGTAGGCCGCCATGATCGGCGTGATCAGCCGGGCGACCAGCAGCGAGAAGAACACCGCAACGGCAACCGTCAGGCCGAATTCGCGAAAGTAGAGGCCGACGACGCCGCTCATCAGCCCGACCGGCGCGAAAACCGCGATGATCGTCGCCGAGATTGCGATGACCGCAAGGCCAATTTCGTCGGACGCGTCGAGGGCGGCGCGGTAGGCCGACTTTCCCATGTTGCGATGGCGCACGACGTTCTCGATTTCGACGATCGCATCATCGACGAGGATGCCGGTCACCAGCGTGATGGCGAGCAGACTGAGGATGTTGAGCGAGAAGCCGAGAAGGTCGAGCGCGAAGAATGTCGGAATGATCGACAGCGGCAGTGCCACCGCGGCGACCAGCGTCGCACGCCAGTCCCGCAGGAACAGGAAGACGACGACGATCGACAGGGCTGCGCCCTCCAGCAGGGTATCCATCGCCGAGCGGTAATTGCCTGCCGTATAGGAGACATTGTCGTCCACGAGGCCGAACCGCAGGTCCGGATGGCTCGCCTTGAGGGTCTCGACTGTTTCGGCTACGGCCTTGGCGACGGCAACCTCGCTTGCGCCTTGCGAGCGATAGACGGCAAAGCCGACCATATCGGATCCGTCGAGGGTGGCGAAAGAACGCGGTTCGGCCGCCGTATCAAGGACGGCCGCCACATCTGCCAGACGGATGGAATTCTCTCCGGCGATCGCCAGGCGCTGGTCGGCCAATTCCGCGACGGTTCTTGCGGCGGCGGCGGTCGTCAGCACCTGCTCGCCGCCTTCCATGTCGCTTCGTCCGCCGGAGCGGTCCATCTGCGCCTGCATGATCTTTTCGTTGACGCCGTTGACCGTCAGCGACAGCGCCTGCAGACGGTCGGCATCCAGTTCGACACGGATCTCCCGGTCGGCGCCACCGATGCGCTCCACCCGCCCGACCCCGGAAAGGCCCTGCAGGTCGCGCGTCACGACGTCGTCGACGAACCAGGACAGCTCGGGCATCGACATGTCGGCGCTGGAAACGGCATAGGTGACGACCGATTGTGCCTCTTCCTCGATGCGCTCGATGACCGGTTCGTCGATCGTGCCCGGCAGGTCGCCGCGGATGCGGGCAACCGCGTCGCGCACGTCGTCCATCGCCCGGTCGGGAGACACAAGCCCGAGCGTGAATTCCACCGTGGTTACCGACCGGCCCTCGCCGATCGTCGAGGACAGCTCATCGATGGCCGGAAGCGAGGCGATGGCATTCTCAATCAGCCGCGTCACCTCGGTCTCAAGCTCGATCGGCGTGGCGCCGGATTGCTCGACTGTGACCTTGACCGCCGGGGTGACGATGGTGGGGAAGTAGGTGATCGGCAGCTTGCCGAAGCTGTAGAGGCCGACGACCGTCAGGATGACGAACAGCAGGATCGACGGCAGAGGGTTGCGGATCGCCCAGGCAGAGATGTTGGTGTTCATCGCGCAGCCTCCGCACCCTGTGCCGGGAAGGATCCAGCCAGACGGTTTGGCGATGGCCTGTCTAGACTGACGATGACCGGCTGAACCTTCTCGTCGGCCTTTAGGAAGCTGCCCGACTTGAGGACAATCATCTCACCGTCTGTGACGCCCTCGATGATCTCCACGAGGCCGTCCTGCCGCACCCCGACAACCACACGCCGGAGATCGACCGTCCCGTCGGTGACGACGAAGACGCTGCTTGCACCGCTGCCGGTCTTTACGGCGGTGCCCGGCAGCAGGATGTTGCGCCTGGCCGTTGCCAGAATACTGCCGCGGGCAAAGATCCCGGGCCAAAGTCCGGCCATCTCATCCAGTTCGATCCGGACTTCGCCGCTGCGTGTCGCCGGATCGAGCTGTGCGGCGTTCAGCCTGACCGTTCCCCCAAGCGGGTGCTCAAAACCCGGCAGGGCGATCTCGGCACGCATGCCCTCGCGCAGCCGGACAAAGCTGGTTTCCGTCACCTGCGCGACAAACTCGATGACGGCATCCCTGGCGATGACGAACAGCGGCGTCGATGACGTCGCGGTCATGGCGCCGATGCGGGCGGTTCGCCGCAGCACCAGTCCGGCATCTGGCGCCTTCACCGTGCTGCGCTCGATCGTCAGTTCGATTTCCTTGCGCTCGCGAGCGATGATTTCGGCGTCGGCTTCCGAAAGCTGCAGCGACTGCCGCGCAAGTCCGAGTTGGGCGACAGCGCGCGCGTGGGCGTTCTCGTGTTCATCCAGCAATTGTTGAGAGACGACACCCTTGGCTTCCAGCGCACGACTGCGCTGCAGTGTCTTGCGCGCTTCCGCCTCGGTTACCATCGCGACATCCAGCCGGCTCGCCTCGACCGAAACGGCAGCCTTCGCGCGCAGGATGCTGACCGAGTTCTTGTCGAGGAGCATGCGGGCGTCGGTCGTATCGAGCACCGCAAGCGGCTCGCCCTTCTCCACATGCTGACCGGTCTCGACCAGGATCTGCTCGATGGCTCTCTGCTGGATGAGAGGATGCACCTCGATTTCTTCTCTGGCCGCGAGCGAGCCGACGACCGGAATGCGTTCTGTCACCGCTTCCTGCCGGGCGACGACGACCGTCACCGGCATCTGCTCCTGCGCCGACACCGCCAGCGGGCCAAGCGCGAGCCAAGCCACCAAGGCGCCGGCGATCGGGCACAGCTGCAACGGGAGGGGGGAGGGTATCCGGGACATGTAGGCGGCCTTCCATTAGATCCAAAGGCATTTCACCTCTGGATGATCCGGAATTGACCATAATTATCGGCCGCGCTGGCGGTGTTTCATCGCATTAAGAAACATTGCGTCAGCGGCGCCGGCCGACTGCAGGAAGCGGAGGCTCAGCTAGGCTTCGCCGCCCGGATGAAAGCGCGCAACGAGGGAATGACGGTCGCCGGGATAGGTCAACCGGACAAAGGTGACCGGCCCGCTGGCGCCCCACGTGCGCCGCTCGACGACAAGGCATGCGGCATGGCGCGGGATATCGAGTGCAGCGGCAATGGCCGCCGAGGCCGAAATGGCCTGGATGCGGTGCTCGGCCGCGTTCCAGGGCACCCGGCTGATCAGCCAGGCGCCCGGCGCCATCTGTGAAAACTCCTCCGTCGCTGCCTCCGGTACGGTTTCCAGGTTGATCAGCCGCTCTTCGAGACAGAATGGTCGGCTGCCGGCGCTGTGCAGGCAGGTGATCGCCACCAGTGCGGCTCCTTCCGTCAGGTCCAGATGCAGGCGGTCTGCCGCATTCGCCGTGCGGCGGACGCGCTTTTCGACGGCGAAGGTGTAAGGCAGGTTCAGCGACCGCACCTCTGCCTCGATGTCGTGGATTTCAAGCACCGCCGCCTGCGCCACCGGCTGGGCGACGAAGCTTCCCGACTTTTTGCGACGTTCGATCAGGCCGGTGCGCGCCAGCTGCGTCAGCACCTTGTTCGCCGTCATCCGTGAGCAGCCATATTGTGCGGCGAGATCCACCTCGAACGGCAGGCGGTGACCGGGCGGCCAGGCGCCGGAGAGGATCTGTCGCTCCAGATCGCCGAGAATGCGGCTGTGCAGCGTCTGCTCTTTCTCGGTACCCGCCGGGCGCTGCGCGTTCATTGTGACAACAGCTCCTGCATGGTCTTGCGGAACCGTTGGCTGATCGCCTCGCGGCGCTGGTGACGACCCTTTTCCACCTGCCGGACGCCGGACACCCAGACGCAATCGACCGAGATCCCGGTGGAAAAGATCCAGTGGTCGAGGATCTGGTCATCCTTCAGGTAGCCGGCGTCTGCGAGATCGAGCGAGACGAGGTCGGCACTTGCGCCCGGCGCCAGGCCAGCCGAAGCCTGCAAGGCTGCTGCGCCGCCCGCCAACGCGCCGTCGAACAGCATCCGGCCGGTTGACCCGCCCGCTTCGGCCATGACGTTGCGGGCCTTCATCGAGAGACGCTGCGAATACTCAAGTTGCCGCAGCTCCTGCGGCACCGAGATCAGCACGTTCGAATCAGAGCCGATGCCGAAGCGGCCACCCGCGGCAAGGTATGGCGCACCGTTGAAGATGCCGTCGCCGAGATTGGCCTCGGTGATCGGGCAGAGACCGGCCACTGCGCCGGTTGCCGCCATCCGCTGCGTCTCGCCGGGCGCCATCTGCGTGGCATGGATGAGGCACCAACGATCATCGACAGGCGCATGGTCGAGCAGCCATTCGACCGGCCGCAGACCGGTATGGGCGAGGCAATCCTCCACTTCCTTCACCTGCTCGGCCACGTGGATGTGGATCGGACCGTTGCCCGCCAGCGGAAGGATCGTCGCCAGCTCCGCCTGCGTCACGGCGCGCAGGCTGTGCGGAGCGATACCGAGCTCTCCCCCCGGCAGACGCGAGACGATGCCGCGGCAGGCCTCCATCAGCCGCGCGAAGGCGTCCGGATCATGGATGAACCGGCGCTGCCCGTCGCTGGGCTCGGTACCGCCGAAGCCGGAATGGGCATAGAAGACCGGCAGCAGCGTCAGGCCGATGCCGGTTTCGCTGCTGGCTGCAGCAATGCGTTCGGCCATCTCTGCCGGGTTGGCATAGAAGCCGCCGTCGCTGTCGTGATGCAGGTAGTGAAACTCGCCGACCCGTCCGAACCCAGCCTCAAGCATTTCCATGTACAGCTGCGCGGCCACCGCCTCCACCTGATCCGGCGTCATGGACAGCGCAAAGCGGTACATCAGCACCCGCCAGCTCCAGAAGCTGTCGTCGCCCGAACCCCTGGTTTCCGCCAGGCCGGCCATCGCCCGCTGGAAAGCATGGCTGTGCAGGTTCGGCATCGCCGGAACCAGGACGGCGTGCCGCTCGTCGCCACCTTGAGCCGGGACGCCGGTTGCGATGGCCTGGATGCTGCCGCGCTCGATCGTCAGTCGCACGTCGCTGCGCCAGCCTTCCGGCAGCAGCGCTGTTGCCGCGTGGATCACCTGCATGGTGCTGACCTTTCGCTTTCTGACCGCAATTTTGTCTTGCCTCGTTTCCTTAATGTATATACATGTTTTGCCACAAGAGAAGGCGGAAGAACGATGTCTGAGGATCAAATTTCAGCCGTTAACGTCGGACCGGTGAGAGGCTCGGGCCTCTGGGTCAATGCGCGCATCGCAACACTTGCCGGTCAAGGCCCAGGTCTAGGCCTGATCGACCATGGCGCCATCCTGGTACGCGACGGCCGCATCGCTTTCGTCGGGCAAGCGGCGGATCTTGCCGCAGCGGATCGCGCCGGCGTGCCCGTCACCGATTGCGGCGGCCGCTGGATCACCCCTGCCCTCGTCGACTGCCACACGCATCTCGTCTATGGCGGCAACCGCGCGCTGGAATTCGAGATGCGGCTTGCAGGCGCCACCTATGAGGAAATCGCCCGTGCCGGCGGCGGTATCGTTTCCTCGGTCACCGCCACCAATGCTCTGTCGGTCGACCAACTGGTCGAGCAGGCACTGCCGCGGCTAGACACGCTCATTGCCGAAGGCGTCTCCACGGTCGAGATCAAGTCGGGCTATGCGCTGACGATAGAGGGCGAGTTGAATATGCTGCGCGCCGCCCGCCGGCTCGGCGATATCCGCCCCGTGCGCATCGTCACGAGCTGGCTTGCAGCGCATGCCACGCCGCCGGCCTACAAGGGACGCAACGCCGACTACATCACCAATGTCGTGCTGCCCGGCCTTGAGGCGGCGCATGCGCAAGGGCTGGTCGATGCCGTCGATGGCTTCTGCGAGGGCATCGCCTTCTCGCCGGAAGACATCGCCCGCGTCTTCGATGCCGCCAAGGCACTCGGGCTGCCGGTGAAGCTGCATGCCGAACAGCTGTCGGATCTGGGCGGAGCGCGGCTTGCCGCCGCTTATGACGCACTGTCGGCCGATCATCTCGAATATCTGTCTGCGGAGGATGCAGGGGTGATGGCAGAGGCAGGAACGGTCGCCGTCCTGCTGCCCGGCGCCTTCTACACCCTGCGTGAAAAGCAGCTGCCGCCGATCGCCGCCCTTCGCGCGGCCGGCACCGGCATCGCACTCGCCACCGACAGCAATCCCGGCACGTCGCCGCTCACCTCGCTGCTTTTGACGATGAACATGGGCGCCACGCTGTTCGGCCTGACGGTCGACGAGTGCCTGGCCGGGGTGACGTGCGAGGCGGCGCGGGCCCTCGGCCTCCAGGCCCAGACCGGCACGCTGGAGGTCGGCAAGTCGGCCGACTTCGCGATCTGGAACATCGAACGACCCGCAGAACTTGTCTATCGCATCGGCTTCAACCCGCTTCACCAGCGGGTGTTCGAAGGCCACACCACCTCACCGGGAGCCACAGCATGACCATCACCCTTCATCCGGGGAGCGTCACGCTTGCCGACCTGGCGCGCATCTACTGGAATGGTGAGGCGGCAGTCCTCGACCGCGGCTTCGACGCAGGCATCGAGCGCGCAGCCGGCCGGATTGCCGCGATCGCTGCCGGCAATGAGCCGGTCTACGGCATCAATACGGGCTTTGGAAAGCTTGCCTCGATCAAGATCGACAGCGCCGACACGGCAACGCTCCAGCGCAACCTGATCCTCTCGCACTGCTGCGGCGTTGGGGCACCGATGCCTGACAACATCGTCCGGTTGATCATGGCGCTGAAGCTGATCTCGCTCGGTCGTGGCGCCTCCGGCGTCCGGCTGCAGCTGGTCCGGCTGATCGAGGGCATGCTCGAGAATGGCGTGACGCCGCTCATCCCGGAAAAGGGATCGGTCGGCGCCTCCGGCGATCTTGCCCCGCTCGCCCACATGGCGGCGGTGATGATGGGCGAGGCGGAAGCCTTCTTCGGCGGCGAGAAATTGCCGGGCCTCGTGGCGCTGCAGCGGGCCGGGCTTGAGCCCGTCGTGCTCGCCGCCAAGGAAGGCCTGGCGCTGATCAACGGCACGCAGGCCTCGACGGCGCTGGCGCTGGCGGGACTGTTTCGCGCCCATCGTGCCGCACAGGCGGCGCTGATCACCGGAGCGCTTTCCACCGATGCGGCCATGGGATCGTCCGCCCCGTTCACCGCCGACATCCACACGCTGCGTGGCCACAAGGGACAAATCGATACGGCGGCATCGCTGCGCCGGCTGCTGGAGGGATCGGTCATCCGCGAGAGCCACCTGCAGGGCGACGAGCGGGTGCAGGACCCCTATTGCATCCGTTGCCAGCCGCAGGTGGATGGTGCCTGCCTCGACCTGCTGCGGATGACGGCGCGGACACTCGAGATCGAGGCCAACGCAGTCACCGACAACCCGCTGGTGCTGTCCGACGGCAGCGTTGTGTCGGGTGGCAATTTTCACGCCGAACCGGTGGCTTTCGCCGCCGACCAGATCGCCATCGCCATCTGCGAGATCGGTGCGATCGCCCAGCGTCGCGTGGCGCTGCTCGTCGATCCCGCCCTTTCCTACGGCTTGCCGGCGTTTCTCGCCAGGAAGCCGGGTCTCAACTCCGGGCTGATGATCGCCGAAGTCACGTCGGCGGCGCTGATGAGCGAGAACAAGCAGATGGCGCATCCCGCTTCGGTGGATTCGACGCCGACCTCGGCGAACCAGGAGGACCATGTGTCGATGGCCTGCCACGGCGCGCGGCGACTGCTGCAGATGACCGAGAACCTGTTCGGGATCATCGGCATCGAGGCGATGACGGCCGCCCAGGGCGTGGAGTTCCGCGAGCCCCTGACGACCAGCCCCGAACTGCAGAAGGCGATGGCAGCGCTGCGCGCCGTGGTGCCGACGCTGGAGGAAGACCGGTTCATGGCGCCGGACCTTGCGGCAGCCGCACGCCTGGTGGCGGACGGGTCACTCGTCGGCAGTGTCTCGGACGACATATTGCCCGGGCTGGAGGGCTGAGGTGAATAATTTCGAAATCAGCAGAGGTACCTCGCCCGTTATCCTCGCCTTCCCGCATACGGGCACCGAAGTGCCGACGGACATCTGGGAACGCCTGAACGACAACGGCCGGCTGCTTGCCGATACCGACTGGCACATTCATGACCTCTATGGCGGTCTCCTGCCAGAGGCGACGACGGTGCGTGCCACCTTCCATCGCTATGTGATCGACGCCAACCGGGATCCGTCCGGCGCGAGCCTCTATCCCGGCCAGAACACCACCGGCCTCGTGCCCGAAACCGATTTCGACGGCCTGTCGATCTGGCGCGAAGGCGAGGCGCCGACCGAGACCGATATCGCCGACCGCCTGCAGACATTTCACGCCCCTTACCATACGGCGCTGGCGACCGAGATCGAGCGGGTGAAAGCGATCCACGGCATCGCGGTTCTCTACGATTGCCATTCGATCCGCTCGCGGATCCCCTTCCTGTTCGAAGATCGGCTGCCGGATTTCAACATCGGCACGGACATGGGCCGCACCTGCGACGCGCGGATCGAGACGGCGGTTGCCGATATCGCCGCGTCCGCTCAAGGCTATACGTCCATCGTCAACGGCCGCTTCAAGGGCGGCTGGACGACGCGCCACTACGGACAGCCGGCAACCGGCGTCCACGCGATCCAGATGGAACTGTCGCAGATCTCGCATCTGGCGACCGAGCAGCCGCCCTTCGCATACGACGTCGACAAGGCCGAGCGCTTGCGCGTGCACCTGAAAGAGATCCTCGAACGCATCGAGACGATCGCCGCGACATTGACGAACAAGGGGAACAAGCATGACCGATAATCCACGCCACAACATTCGCGACGTGCGTGCCGCGACCGGCACCGAACTTTCCGCCAGGAGCTGGATGACCGAGGCGCCGCTGCGCATGCTGATGAACAATCTCGATCCGGATGTCGCGGAAAATCCGCACGAGCTGGTGGTCTATGGCGGTATCGGCCGCGCGGCGCGCACCTGGGACGACTTCGATCGCATTGTCGAGACGCTGAAGACGCTGACCGAGGAAGAGACGCTGCTGGTCCAGTCGGGAAAGCCGGTCGGCGTGTTCCGCACGCACAAGGATGCCCCGCGCGTGCTGATCGCCAATTCCAACCTCGTGCCGCACTGGGCGACCTGGGATCATTTCAACGAACTGGATAAGAAGGGCTTGGCCATGTACGGCCAGATGACCGCCGGCTCGTGGATCTATATCGGCACGCAAGGCATTGTTCAGGGGACCTACGAGACGTTCGTCGAGGCCGGTCGGCAGCATTATGGCGGCAGCCTCAAGGGCAAGTGGATCCTGACCGGCGGGCTGGGCGGCATGGGCGGCGCGCAGCCGCTTGCCGCCGTCATGGCCGGCGCCTGCTGCCTGGCCGTCGAATGCGACGAGACGCGTGTCGACTTCCGCCTGCGCACCCGTTACGTCGACGCCAAGGCCCACACGCTGGACGAGGCTCTGGGGCTGATCGACCAGTGGACGAAGGCCGGCGAGGCCAAATCCGTCGGCCTCATTGGCAATGCCGCCGAAGTTTTCCCGGAGCTCGTCCGCCGCATGCAGGCCGGCGGCCCGCGCCCCGATATCGTCACCGATCAGACCTCGGCGCATGATCCGCGCAACGGCTACCTGCCGCTCGGCTGGACCGTCGAGGAGGCCAAGGCCAAGCGGGAAAGCGATCCGAAGAGCGTCGAAGTGGCAGCCCGTGCCTCGATGCGGAGCCATGTCGAGGCGATGGTGGCGTTCTGGGACGCGGGCGTGCCGACGCTCGACTACGGCAACAACATCCGCCAGGTGGCCAAGGAAGAGGGCCTCGAAAACGCATTCGCCTTCCCGGGCTTTGTGCCGGCCTATATCCGCCCGCTGTTCTGCCGCGGCATCGGCCCGTTCCGATGGGCGGCGCTGTCGGGCGATCCGGAGGACATCTACAAGACCGACGCCAAGGTGAAGGAACTGCTGCCGGACAACACCCATCTGCACAACTGGCTGGACATGGCGCGCGAGCGCATCGCCTTCCAGGGTCTGCCGGCGCGCATCTGCTGGGTCGGCCTCGGCGACCGCCACAAGCTCGGCCTCGCCTTCAACGAGATGGTGCGCTCGGGCGAGCTGAAAGCGCCGGTCGTCATCGGCCGCGATCATCTGGACTCAGGCTCCGTCGCCTCGCCGAACCGCGAGACGGAGGCCATGAAAGACGGCTCGGATGCGGTGTCCGACTGGCCGCTCCTGAACGCACTGCTCAACTGCGCATCGGGCGCCACCTGGGTGTCGCTGCATCACGGCGGCGGCGTCGGCATGGGCTTTTCCCAGCATTCAGGCATGGTCATCTGCGCCGACGGCACGGACGATGCCGCCCGCCGCCTGGAACGGGTGCTGTGGAATGATCCGGCAACCGGCGTCATGCGCCATGCCGATGCCGGCTACGAGCTCGCGTTGGATTGCGCCACGGAAAAGGGTCTTCGCCTGCCCGGCATTCTGGGAAACTGACAATGAGGATCCTGAAAGCTGCAGACCACAGGCGCATGCCCTGGAAGAACGGCGGCGGAGAGACGGTGGAGCTCGGCGTCTTTCCCGCCGGTGCCTCGGTCGATGATTTCGACTGGCGCGTCAGCATGGCGACCGTCGCAACCGACGGGCCGTTCTCGACATTCGACGGCGTCGACCGGACGCTGGTCGTGCTGTCGGGCCATGGCGTGGAACTGTCTGTCGAGGAGCATCCCGCGGTGGTTCTCGATGCGGCGGCCCTGCCCCATGGCTTCCCGGCGGATGCTGCGACCGATGCCAGGCTGATTGATGGCCCGATCACTGACCTCAACGTGATGACCCGCCGCGGTCGCTTCGAACATCATGTCGAACGACTTCCTCTGCCTTACGTCGGGCGGCGCGTAGAAGCGCTCTGCCTGCTGTTCTGCCGTGTCGGGCCTGTGGTCCTGGAGACCGAGGCCGGCCGCTTCGACCTCGATACCCTTGACTGCGCGATGATCCCCGCCGAAAGCACCATCCTCTCCGTCAGCGGCAACGGCGCGGCGGTGATGATCGAGCTTCGGCAGGTCTAGACCGTGAGGGCTGAAGAGAAATTAGCCGCACACGGATAATTGCTTCCACAGGGGTGCTCAAGACGGCTGGCTTTTTGGCCTGTCAGTTTTAAATCCTGTCGCTATGATCCGCCGCCAGGCAAGGGCGCCGGTGGAGCGTCTTCGCGTTCGGGAGGAATGAGTGGCTTCTGTCAGCCTTCGCAAGCTTGAAAAGAGCTACGGGTCCAACCGTATCGTCAACGGCATCGATCTCGATATCGACGACGGCGAGTTCGTGGTGATCGTCGGCCCGTCGGGCTGCGGCAAGTCGACCACCTTGCGCATGGTGGCGGGGCTTGAGCCGATCAGCGGCGGCGAGATCCGGATCGGCGATCGGGTAGTCAACCGGCTCGCGCCGCGCCACCGCGACATCGCCATGGTCTTCCAAGACTATGCGCTCTATCCCCACAAGACGGTGCGCGAGAACATGGGCTTCAGCCTGAAGGTCCGCGGCGTGCCGGCGAAGGAAGCGGATGGACGCGTCGGCGATGCCGCCGAGATGCTCGGCATCGGCCATCTCCTTGACCGGCGTCCGGGGCAATTGTCGGGCGGCCAGCGCCAGCGCGTGGCGATGGGCCGGGCTATCGTCCGCCGTCCGCAGGTCTTCCTGTTCGACGAGCCGCTGTCCAACCTCGACGCCAAGCTGCGCGGCCAGGTGCGCACAGAAATCAAGCGCCTGCACCAGCAGATCGGCACCACCATTCTCTACGTCACCCACGATCAGGTTGAGGCGATGACGCTCGCAGACCGCATCGTTATCCTGCGGGACGGCGACATCGAGCAGGTCGGGACGCCGGACGAGGTCTACAATCACCCTCGCAGCATTTTCGTCGGCGGCTTCGTCGGCGCGCCAGCGATGAACTTCATCAAGGCGACAATCGACACCGGATCGATCATGCTCACCAACGGTGACCGCCTGCCGCTTGCCGGCATCCACACCGACCGCGCGGCAATACGCGACGGACAGAACGTGATCGTCGGCATTCGCCCGGAGCACTTCGTCGGCGCGGCCGCGCCCTCTCTGGCGCTGACGGTCACGGTCGAGGTCGTCGAGCCGCTCGGCTCGGATACGCTTGTGCATGTGTCGCTGGGCGGCGAGCCGCTCACGGCACGCATGGCCCCCGACATGCGACCCGAGGTCGGGACGCGGATGCGCATTGGCCTCGATCCGTCGAAGCTCCATCTATTCGATGCCGGGACCGGTCGGGTCCTGGCGTGATGTTCGCCCGCGGGACTTTATCGAAGCCCGCTTCAGCAATGACTGGGAGAGTAAAGATGAAGACGACATTTGCAGCGGGTGCCATGCTGTCTGCCGCCCTCCTGGGAGGAGCGCCTCTCGCCCATGCCGACACGGAGCTCAAGGTATTCGTCTCGAGCCAGCATCAGCCGGACGTCTGGCGCAAGGTTCTCGACCAGTACGAGGCTGCCAATCCCGGCACCAAGGTAACGATCGAAACCGGCGGCAACACCTCTGAAGCGCAGGTCCAGTATCTCAACACCGTCATGACGGCGAAGGACACCGCCCTCGACGTGCTGATCCTCGACGTCATCCGCCCGGCGCAGTTCGCAGCGGCAGGCTGGACAAGCCCGTTCGACGGCAAGGACATGTCGGCCTACCTGCCAGCCTATTCGGAAGCCAATACGGTCGATGGGAAGGTCGTGGCGCTGCCGGCTTTCGCCGACGCGATGTTCCTCTACTATCGCAAGGATCTGCTTGAAAAGCACGGCATCCAGCCGCCGAAGACCTGGGACGAGTTGAAGGCGGCCGTGAAGACGATCAACGGCGCCGAAAAGAACCCGGACCTGCAGGGACTGTCCTTCCAGGGCAAGGCGATCGAAGGCGCGGTGTGCACCTTCCTCCTGCCCTACTGGAGCCAGGGAAAGACGCTGGTCGACAATGGAAGGCTGAATTTTGACCGCGACGCCGCGGAAAAGTCTCTGGCTCTGTGGAAGAGCTTCGTCGACGAGGGCATGTCGAAGAAGAACATCGCGGAAGTTGCCACGGACGATACGCGCAAGGAATTCCAGGCGGGCGATGCGATCTTCGCCGTCAACTGGTCCTATGCCTGGGCGCAGTCGCAGGGCAAGGACTCGGCGGTCGCCGGCAAGGTTGGCGTGGCGAGGCTGCCGGCCATGACCGGCGGCGAGCAGTCGACCTGCCTCGGCGGCTGGGAATGGGGCGTTTCGGCCTATTCGACGCATCAGGACGAGGCAAAGAAGCTCGTCGAATACCTGTCGGGCAAGGACTCGTCCAAGTACATGGCGATCAACGGCTCGCTGCTGCCAACCTACGGCGACCTCTACAAGGATGCCGATGTGCTGAAGGCGGCCCCGTGGTTCGCAGACGCGCTGCAGGTGGTCGAAACCGCCAAGCCGCGTCCGGTCACGCCGCGCTACAACGAGGTCAGCGAAACGATCCGCACGACCGTCAATGCCGTGCTGGCCGGGGTGATGACGCCGGAGGATGGTGCGGCGCAGATCGAGGCTCGCCTCAAGCGCGTGCTGCGGTAGACGCCTCGCCTGCCGGGAATCGCCTGATTGATGACAGAAGCGCGGGAGCCTCAACCCTGAAGACGCCAAGCCTTAACGACACCGACGGCAGCGGCGCGCAACCGGCGGTCTGGACGCGGATGCTGGACCCGAGCGACCGGCTTCTTGCCGGGCTGCTGCTGGCGCCGGCCGCGATCCTCTTGTCGGCGATCATCGTCTATCCGGTGCTGCGGTTGTTCTACACCAGTCTCTTCAACCTGTCGCTGACCTCTGGCCTCCCGGGCGAGTTTGTCGGCATCGAAAATTACCGTCTGATGCTCGAGGATCCGGTGTTCTGGGAGACCACCTGGAACACCGTGCTGATCACCCTGATCACGGTTCCGGGTGCGCTGGTCGTCGGAATGGGTCTTGCCATTCTCGCCAACCTGCGGTTTCGCAGGCGCTGGCCGGTGCGCCTGTCGCTGCTGATCCCCTGGGCGCTGCCGCTCTCGTTTGCCGGGCTCATCTTCGCCTGGTTCTTCCATTCGGAATACGGGGTGGTCAACGACGTCCTGGCGCGCTTCGGAATCGAGGGCGTCATCTGGTTCAACTCGCCGAACCTCGCCTTCGCCGCCATCTGCCTGACGATTATCTGGAAGACGTCGTCGTTCATGGCGCTGATCATCCTGGCCGGCCTGCAAACCATTCCGCGCTCGCTCTACGAGGCGGCAGATGTCGATGGTGCCGGCCGCATCCGGCAGTTCGTCGAGATCACCCTGCCGCTGCTGAAGCCGGCCATCGTCGTGGCGCTGATCTTTCGCACGATCACCGCGCTGCAGACCTTCGACATCCCCTACATGATGACCGGCGGCGGCCCCGGCACATCGACTGCGACGCTTGCCATGTACATCCACCAGAACACGGTGTCGTTCCTCGACCTCGGATATGGCGCGGCGCTTGCCGTGGTCATGTTCGTGCTTTCGATGGGGGTGACCGCGATCTACCTGCGCATCCTTCGCGCCAGGGAGTGGGCCACGTGAGCGGCGCACCTTCAGGCTCCTGGCTGTCGGGGCGACCGCTGCGCTTCATTGCCGCGGCGATCCTTATGGTCAACGGCCTGTTCCCGGCACTGTGGATCCTCTTCACCTCGCTGAAGACGGAGGCCGAGCTGACTGTAAAGCCGATCACTTGGGCGCCGCATGCCGCGACGCTTGCCAACTACATGCAGGCGTTTTCCGACCAGCCGCTGCACCTCTTCCTGTTCAACAGCTTCATGGTCGCCCTGCTGTCGACATGCCTGACACTGCTGGTCTCGGTCCTTGCCGCCTATGCGCTGGCGCGCCTCGACCTCAAATATCGCGGCCTGATCCTGTCGCTGATCATCGCGGTCTCCACCTTTCCGCTGGTGACGCTGCTGGTGCCGCTGTTCGAGATCATGCGGGCGCTGAACCTCCTGAACACCTGGATCGCGCTGGTGCTGCCCTACACGGTCTTGTCGCTGCCGATCTGCACGCTGATGCTGATCTCGTTCTTCGAGGGCATTCCGCGCGATCTGGAGAATGCCGCGATGATCGACGGATGCACCCGGCTTGGTGCGCTGTTCAAGATCGTCGTCCCGCTGTCGGCGCCCGGCGTCTTCACCGCCGGTATCCTCGCCTTCGTCAACGCCTGGGACGAGTTCCTGCTGGCGCTTTCGTTCAACTCGAACCCGGCTTTGCGTACGCTTCCTGTCGGCATCCAGCTCTATCAGGGGGAGTTCGCCTTTCCCTGGCCGGTGATCTCGGCAGCCCTCGTCGTCGGCATCGTGCCGGTCGCCATCCTCATTGTGATCTTCCAGGAGCGCGTCGTGTCCGGCCTGACCCGCGGCGGCATCAAGGGATGAGGGCCGGTCGTAAGAGCCATGACATTTACACGCGAGAGGCCGTGTGCAGGCTCTTTGCTCTGGCCCCGGATGTGCTACCACACCAGCGCATCGTCGGGAGCGGTGAATGGGAGAGAGCGCAATCATCCGATGCGTCCAGCTGTCGCCGTGTTGTCGTTGCCGGCGGCGCTGCGGCTTTGCTCCTAGCCGCAAAGACATGATCGCAAGCCGTTAGGGAGACGGATACGCCGCATGAAGGACTTCATTCTCGCCATCGACCAGGGCACGACCTCCACGCGCTCGATCGTTCTCGATCGCAGCTATCGGAACTGCGGCGCCGGACAGCAGGAATTTACCCAGCATTTTCCGCGATCGGGCTGGGTTGAGCACGAGCCAGAGGATCTCTGGACGACGACGGTCGAGACGGCTCGCGCTGCAATGCAGGCGGCAGGCGTTTCGGCCGACCAGATAGCCGCTATCGGCATCACCAATCAGCGCGAGACCGCCCTCGTCTGGGACAGACGAACCGGCAAGGCGATCCACAAGGCGATCGTCTGGCAGGACCGGCGCACCGCCGAGCATTGCGCTCGCCTGCGCAGCGACGGAAACGCGGAACTTGTCGCCGAGCGCAGCGGCCTCCTGATTGATCCTTATTTCTCGGCGACCAAAATTGCCTGGCTTCTCGACAATGTTCCTGGCGCCCGCGAGGCGGCAGAGGCCGGCCATCTCGCTTTCGGCACGGTCGACAGCTGGCTGGTCTACAAGCTGACCGGCGGCCGGCGTCACGTCATCGACGTCACCAACGCGTCGCGCACCATGCTGTGCAATATCGGCAGCGCCGACTGGGACGACGACCTGCTGAAGCTGTTTGGTGTGCCGCGCTCGATGCTGCCGGAGATCCTCTCCAACATCGACGCATTCGGCGAGACGGAGCCGGACCTGTTCGGCGGTGCTATTGCCATCCGCGGCGTCGCCGGCGACCAGCAGGCGGCTGTCATCGGACAAGCCTGCTTTACGCCGGGAATGATGAAATCCACCTACGGTACGGGCTGCTTTGCGCTGCTCAACACCGGCGCCGATCGCGTCGCCTCGCAGAACAGGCTGCTGACGACCATTGCCTACAGGTTGGACGGCGAGATTCATTATGCGCTGGAAGGCTCGATCTTCATTGCCGGGGCTGCGGTGCAATGGCTGCGCGACGGCTTGAAGATGATCGGCAAGGCCTCCGAAACGTCAGAGCTTGCCGCCAAGGCCGATCCCGGCCAGCGGGTCTATCTCGTTCCGGCCTTTACCGGGATGGGTGCTCCGTGGTGGGACGCCGAAGCGCGCGGCGCAATGTTCGGCATCACCCGCAATACAGGCCCGGCGGAGTTCGCCCGGGCAGCGCTCGAATCCGTCTGCTTCCAGACCCACGATCTGCTCGGCGCAATGCGCAAGGACTGGCCGGGTCAGGCGGACACCTTGCTGCGGGTCGATGGCGGCATGGCGGCCAACGACTGGACCATGCAGCGGCTGGCGGACATTCTCGGCGTCGCCGTCGATCGTTCCTCATCGACGGAGGTCACCGCACTGGGTGCTGCCTGGCTTGCGGGCCACGGGGCCGGTCTCTGGCCGGACCAGCAGGGTTTTGCCGCCGAGTGGCAGCGCGAGCGGCAATTCGCGCCATCCATGGATGAAACCGAGCGGGGCGAACTGCTGGCCGGATGGGGCTCGGCGGTGCATTGCACACTCGGCTTTGGCAAGTGAGCAGCGTTTCGCCGCCGCGGTATTTGTTCATCCCGCCTCTTCATGATCTCCAGAAAGGACGTCCAGCATGTTCACCCCCAATCGCCTGAAGAGCCAGCTGTTGTCCGGAGAGGCCGCCTATGGCTGCTGGGTGGCGGGTGGCTCTGCCACGAACGGCGAGATCCTCGGACATGTCGGCTTCGACTTTGTGCTGGCCGACCACGAGCACGGCATTGGTGACACGCGAGACATCGTCGACATCCTGCGGGCGATCGAGGGGACGCCGACGCCGGCCATGGTGCGGGTGCCGTGGAACGATCATGTGCTGTTGAAGCGGGTGATCGACGCCGGCGTCCAGTCGGTGATGATCCCATCGGTCGACACACCGGAGGCAGCGGAGGCGGCCGTGAAGGCCTGCCTGTACCCGCCGCAGGGTTTCCGCGGCTACGCGGCGTCCGTCGTGCGCGCCTCCACCTTCGGCATGGAACCGGATTACGTGGCAAAGGCCAACGGCAACATGCTCATCGCAATCCAGCTCGAATCGGAAACAGCCGTCCGGAACGCGGCGGCGATCTCGGCAATCGAGGGGGCGGACATCATCTTCATCGGCATCAACGACCTGGCCGCCTCCATCGGGCTGATCGGCCAGACGGACCATCCGGACGTGCAGGCCCTGACGCGTCAGGCTGAAGAGGCGATCCTCAAGGCAGGCAAGGTGATGGGAACGGTTCCCAATGCGGGTGCCGGCGTCAACGATCTGCTCGACCGCGGCTACCGGTTCATCGCGGGTCCATACGACGTGGCGCTGCTGCGCGACGCCGCCCGCGCCGCGTTGAACGACTATCGGGCGATCCGCGAGGCGCGGGCACGCGGCGAGGTTCCGAAGACCGGTAAGGGCACCTCCTACTGATCCGCATGGATCAGTAGCGGCGGGTCGGGCGGTCCATGACCTTGCGGCCCATCAGGCTCGCGGTCAGGTCGACCAGCATGGTTGCCGTGCGACCGCGCTCGTCGAGGAAGGGATTGAGCTCGACCAGATCGAGGCTGGAGACGAGTCCGCTGTCGTGCAGCATCTCCATCACCAGATGTGCCTCGCGGAACGTCGCGCCGCCCGGAACGGTGGTACCAACGGCCGGTCCGACGGATGGGTCGAGGAAATCGACGTCGAGGCTGACATGCAGCAGCCCATCGGCCGCCTCCACCTGTTTCAGGAAGGCACCCAGCAGAACCGCAACGCCATATTCGTCGATTGCCCGCATGTCGTGGACGACGACGTCGGTCTCGTTGAGTGCCGCGCGTTCGGCCGGATCGACGCTGCGAATGCCGATCATGCAGACATTGGCGGGATCGACTGGCGTATCGAGGGCCGGGAAATGTGCGTCGAAACCGGGCCGGCCAGTGAAATAGGCGACCGGCACGCCGTGCAGGTTGCCGCTGGTCGTGGTCTCCAGCGTGTGGAAATCGGTATGCGCGTCGAGCCACAGGACGAAGAGTGGCTTCCCGGCCTCGGCGGCCCGGCGGGCAATGCCCGAGACACTGCCGGCGGACAGCGCGTGGTCGCCGCCAAGGAAGATGGGCATGCCCTCGGCGCTTTCCCGGTAGGCAGTATCGGCAATCTCACGGATCCAGCCGCTGACGACGGGCAGATTGCGCAGCGTCGGGTTGGCGTGCGGCGAGGCATCGGATGGCGTTGGCGATAGGTTGCCGAGATCGGTGACCTGATGGCCAAGGTCCCGCAAAGCGGGCGCCAGCCCCGCGGTCCGCAGCGCGCTCGGGCCCATTTCACAACCCAGCTGTGACGCGCCGTCCTGCAGGGGCACCCCGATCAATTTGCAATGCATGTCTCATCTCCGTTTGCCGTGCCATCAAATCACAGCGGAATGCCGATCTGAACACCACGCAGCGCCGAAACTGACCTCGTCTTCTGTCAAACTGATGAACGTGCGGATGCGTTCTGCCAGCCGACGTCCCTGAAGTCAGCTTTGGCGGCGCAGAAGGTTTCGCTCGAAGACCAGCACGACGACCAGCGACAATGCGAGCGGGATGAGCAGATAAAGGAGCCGGAAGACGATCAGGGCGGCAAGGACATCCGACGGGTCTATCTCCGGCAGCCCCTTGACGAACAGCAGCTCCAGAACGCCCAGTCCACCTGGCGCGGTCGACGCGAGCGCTGCCGAAAATGACATCAGGAAAATCCCCAGCACGGTGAAAAAGCCGGGATTGGCCGCCTCCGGCAGCGCGAAGTAGATGATCGCGGCAGCGCCCAGCAGTTCCAGCGGGCCGATGACCAGTTGCAGCAAGACTGTGCGGAGGTTGGGATAGAAGATCTTGATCGGGCCGAGAACCAGTGGCCGCAGACCTCGCCAGCTTCCGTAGACATAGGCACCCACCGCAAGCAGCAGCAGGATGCCGATGGCGCGTGCCATCTCCGGCGACAGGCTGTCGATGAAGCGTCCGGCAAGCGCCGGATCGAAGGTCAGGCTGATGCCGCTCAGCAGGATCGTGCCGAGCGCGAAGGTGAAGGAGCAGAAGGCCACGAGCTGGCCGATCTCGATCGCCGACATGCCCTTCGAGGAATAGGCGCGGTAGCGGATCAGCGAACCGGACAAGACCGAGGCGCCGAGATTGTGCGAAATAGCATAGGTGGTGAACGAGGTGAGGGTGATGAACAGGAAGCTGATCTTGCGACGAAGGTGCCTGAGCGCCAGGGCATCATATCCGGCCAGTGCGATATAGGCGACGAGGGCGCCGACGCCTGCCAGCAGCCACCGATGCAGGGAAATGGCGGAGAAGCTGTCGCCGAGTTGATCCAGCGAGACCCCGCGCAGCTCACGATACAGAAACCAGGCGGACACCGCGACGGCAATCAGGCCCACCACCGGCCATGCATACTTCTTGAAAATCGCCCTTACCCCGCCTCTTCAGTCTCCCGCTGAAGCCATTGTCACCGACAAGGCTTAAGCGGAAGATAGGCAACGAGTGCCTGATTAGAAAGGCGCGGGGAACGATTTGTTGATCCTTAAAGTTTCGGCTGGACGAAGCGGTGCTTAGCGCGTGCGAGGCAAGGGCTTGACGCTCGTGGCAGGTGCAACGTGGAGCGCCCCTGTCAAACTGCCGCATTGCCGCCCCCTGACGATATGCTACCTGTCTCGCCGACGGCGACGCTGACCAACCGGAGTATATGGAATGAACCGCAATCCTCTGACGCTTCTGGCGATGGGATGTGCCGGCGTGTTCTTCGCGGTTCTGGTCGGCGTGATGTTCTGGGTTTCCGCCGACAGTGCGCGGGCGCGCAACGGCCCTTTTCAGGCCAGCTTCTCGCTTGTCGACGATCGCGGTGCGCCGGTCGATGAAGGATTGTTCAAGGGTGCGCCGTCGATCGTCTACTTCGGCTATACCCACTGCCCGGAGGTCTGCCCGACGACACTCTTCGAAGTGACGGACTGGCTGAACAGGCTCGGGCCGGATGGCGAGAAACTGAAGGCGTACTTCTTCAGCATCGATCCGCAGCGCGATACGCCGCAGGTGATGCATGCCTATGTGACGGCGATTACCGACCGGATTACCGGCGTCACCGGCGATCCCGCGGAAATGAAGAAGGTGACGGACGGCTGGATGATTCATTCGTCGCGCAGCTTCGGCGACGACAGCGATTACCACATGAGCCACACGACGTCGCTGCTGCTGATCGGTGCCGACGGGCGTCTCAAGGGAATGATCCCCTACGGCTCGGATGGCGATCAGGCGCTCCAGAAGATCCGCGCGACCCTCTTGACCCACGCATCCTGACCGGTTTCCACGAAACCCGAAGAACGGGAAGCTTTTCAGCTCCCCGTTCTTACTAGCATTTGCAGTCAGGCTGCCTGCATGGTGGCGTTGAGCGGGATCTCGACGTCGATCTCGAGGATCGAGACGTGCTCGTCGCGATCCATCTTGACCTTCACCCGGTCCGCATCGACCTCGACATGCTTGGCGATGACCGCCAGGATTTCCTCGCGCAGGATAGAGACGAGATCGCAGCTGGTTGCTGCACGCTCGTGGGCGAGCAGGACCTGAAGGCGTTCGCGTGCCAAAGGCGCCGAGCGCTGCTTGTTGAAAAGCCGGAAGATGTTCATGCGGCCCTCCGAGCAAAGATTTTGCCGAAAATACCGCGCTTGTCCTCGGGCATGGAAACCGGAACGGTCTCGCCTGCCAGGCGACGTGCAGCTTCGAAATAGGCCATCGACGGAGCGCACTTCGCGTCGGCGAGCGTGACCGGCGCACCGAGGTTGGAGGCGCGCAGCACGTCCATGCTTTCCGGAATGATGCCGAGCAGCGGGATCGACAGGATCTCGAGCACGTCCTCGACCTTCAGCATGTCGCCGCGCTGGGCGCGTGCCGCGTCGTAGCGGGTCAGCAGCAGGTGCTTTTCCATCCGCTCGCCGCGTTCGGCCTTCAGCGTCTTGGAATCCAACAGTCCGATGATCCGGTCGGAGTCACGAACCGAAGAAACTTCCGGATTGGTGACGACGACGGCAACGTCCGCATGCCGCATGGCAAGCGTCGCACCGCGCTCGATGCCGGCCGGGCTGTCGCAGATGACCCAGTCGAAGTAGCGCTTCAACTCGGCGATCACCCATTCGACGCCTTCGGGCGTCAGGTTGTCCTTGTCGCGGGTCTGTGAGGCTGGCAGCAGGAACAGCGTCTCCAGCCGCTTGTCGCGGATCAGTGCCTGGGGCAGCTTGGCGTCGCCCTGAATGACGTTGACCAGATCGTAGACGACCCGGCGTTCCGCACCCATGACGAGGTCCAGATTGCGCAGACCGACGTCAAAATCGACGACGACGACCTTTTCGCCGCGCTGCGCCAGCGCTGCACCGAGCGCTGCCGTCGAGGTCGTCTTGCCAACCCCGCCCTTGCCCGACGTGACGACGATTACCTTCCCCATCTTTCTCTCCTGTGCTTGAGCTTGGTCGCTCAATTGAGTTTCTCGACCATGATCGAATCGCCATCGAGCCAGAGCTGCACGGGCTTGCCCAGCAGATCGGCCGGCAGATCCTCGGCCACCTTGTATATTCCGTCGATCGCGATCAGCTCCGCTTCCAGCTTGCGGCAGAAGATGCGCGCTGAAGCATTGCCAACCGAGCCTGCCATGGCGCGGCCACGCAGGGCTCCGTAGATATGAACCGAGCCGCCGGCGATCACTTCCGCGCCGGATGCGACGGAGCCGATGACGGTGACGTCACCTTCCGTAAAGATGATCGATTGCCCGGACCTTACGGGTTCGCGGATGACCAGGGACTGCAGCACCGGCCGGCTTTCGAGCGTCACGGGAGCAGCCGTCGGCGCATCCTCGTCGCCCGTCTTCGGCTTCTCGGCGGTCGCCTCAAGGGTAGGCTCGGTCGCGGTAACTTCCACGTCGCCGGCCGGTCGTCCGCCCTTCAGGACCGGCGGCATGCCGGCCGCGATCATCGACGGCCGAGCGCCCTCGATGCCCATGATGCTGACGTTGCGCGCCGTCAGTTCGCCGAGGAATTCCTTCAGCTGAGCCCGGTCGATCGGCAGATCCGTGACGTCCAGAACCACCGGCCTGTTGAGGAAAAAGCCGGCAGAACGTGCGGCGAGGTCGTCGAGCCGTGCCAGCCAGTCATTGAGCGGCAGGTCCGGTGACAGCACCACAGCGAGGAATGAGCGTCCCTTGATCCGGATCGAGCGAGCGTCTGTTAGCACTTTGGTCATCTACGTAAACAAATCGTTGATGATGGGTACTGCTGATTTGGTTAACGAAAGGTTAACGCGAGGCCTTGGCGGCATCGTTCAAGCCCTTGAGCAGGCCATGCCGAGGAGGTGACGAAAGCCTCGCGTAAGGCCCGCCGACGGCGCAGCGATACGCTTGCGTCCGCGAGCCGTTGAGGGCCGTGGAACGGTAAGCTCAGAAGGTGGTTGGAGCTGCCGATCCGACAGCTCATGGGTGGAGATCAGGCCGTCTGGCGGACCCGCGCCATGTACGCGTCGAGGCCGGCCGCCTCATCTGTCGTCAGGAACAGACCCTGTTTGGTGCGGCGCCACAGAATGTCCTCGGCGGTTCGCGCCCATTCCTTCTCGACCAGCCAGCTAACTTCCGCCTCGTAGAGCGATCCGCCGAAGTGGCGCCCAAGGTCTGCAGTGCTGGCGGCTGTGCTCACAAGGGTTGCAGCGTCGGTGCCGTAGCAGCGAACGAGCCGCTCGGCATGCCGCTTCTCGATGAACGGATAGAGCGACCGCAACCGCTTGACCTGATCTTCATAGCCATTGACGGCGAAGTTGCCGCCGGGGAGCCGGCTGCCGGCGGTCCAGGATGAGCCCTTGGTACCGATCGCTTCGCCGATCTTCTCCAGTGCGTGTTCGGCCAGCCGGCGATAGGTGGTGAGCTTGCCGCCGAAGACGTTGAGGATCGCTGCCTCGCCATCGGGCGCTTCCAGCTTCAATACGTAGTCACGGGTGGCTTCCTGCGCCTTCGAGGCGCCGTCGTCGAAGAGCGGCCGGACGGCTGAGTAGCTCCAGACGATATCGTCGGGGCGGACGGGTTGCGCGAAATACTCGCTGGCGGCGTTGCAGAGGTACTCGATCTCCGGGCCGCTGATCCTCACATCCTTCGGATCGCCGGTGTAGTCGCGGTCCGTGGTGCCGATCAGCGTGAAAGCGCCTTCGTAGGGGATGGCGAAGAAGATCCGGTTGTCCGGGTTCTGGAAGAAGTAGGCCCGCGCGTGGTCGAACTTCTTGCGGACGATGATGTGCGAGCCCTGCACCAGACGGACGTTGTGCGCATTGTTGCGGCCGACCACGCCGGACAGCACCTGATCCACCCAGGGGCCGGCAGCGTTGACGAGCATCCGCGCCTGCACCGTCCGCGTGTCGCCAGTCTCGGTGTTCTGGATGCTGATCGACCAGTGCCCTTCCTGGCGGTGGGCCGAAACTACCTTTGTCCGGTTGTAGATGGTCGCGCCACGCATGGCCGCATCGCGGGCGTTGAGGACGACGATGCGGGCGTCGTCCACCCAGCCGTCGGAATACTCGAACGCGCGTCCGAAGATCGGCTTCAGCGATTTGCCGGCCTCGTCGCGCTTCAGATCGATCGTTTTCGTTGCCGGGAGCAGCTTGCGGCCGCCGAGATGATCGTAGAGGAAGAGCCCGAGGCGGATCATCCAGGCCGGGCGGATACCACCCTTCTGGTAAGGCAGCACGAAACGCAGCGGCCAGATGACATGCGGCGCCATCGCCCAGAGCACTTCGCGTTCCATCAGCGCCTCGCGGACGAGGCGGAACTCATAGTGTTCGAGGTAGCGAAGCCCGCCATGGATCAGCTTGGTAGCACCCGACGAGGTGCCTGAGGCGAAGTCGTTCATTTCCGCCAGCGCGACACTGTAGCCGCGGCCCGCAGCATCGCGGGCGATACCGCAGCCGTTGATGCCGCCGCCGACCACGAAGATATCAAAGACAGGCGCGTCCACCATGAACCAATCCCTTGCCGCTTCAAACGACTTCAAATGAAACCGAAAAGATCCTAAGTGAACCCGTGTCGAGCGTCAAACGAAAGCATCGATGTGTGGGTTATTCCGGCCGGCTGTTGGTCTCGATCAGCCGAATATCCTGCGCGGCGCAGACGCCCCTGACATTTTCCGAGGTGCAGCGATCGGTGATAAACGTGTGCACCTGGGAAATATGGCCGATCCGCACCGGTGCAGTGCGGTCGAACTTCGAGGCATCCGAGACCAGGATGACGTGGCGGGCGTTCTCGATGATCGCCTGCGCCACCTTCACCTCGCGAAAATCGAAGTCCAGGAGAGCGCCGTCCTCATCGATGGCGGAGACGCCGATGACCGCGAAATCGACCTTGAACTGGCGGATGAAATCAACCGCGGCCTCTCCGACGATCCCGCCATCCGAGCCGCGCACGACGCCCCCGGCAATCACCACCTCGATCAATGGGAAGACCCGCAAGCGATTGGCAACATTGATGTTGTTGGTGATCACCATCAGCTCCCGATGATCGACGAGAGCATCGCCCACAGCTTCCGTGGTCGTGCCGATGTTGATGAACAGCGAGGACTGGTCGGGGATGATCGAGGCGGCCGCCCTCCCGATCGCCTGCTTCTCGGCGGCCGCCATCGACCGGCGCGCTTCGTAGCGGACATTCTCGTTGCCACTGGGAAACAGCGCACCGCCATGCATGCGGATCAGTGCACGGCCGTCGCAGAGGTCGTTCAGGTCCTTGCGGATCGTCTGTGGGGAAACTGCGAAACGCGCCGCCAGTTCGTCGACAAGGACCCGCCCCTGCTGCTTGGCGATCCCCATGATGTCGGTTTGACGACTGGAGAGATGCATATAGGCGGTCCCTTTCGTTTGATCTTCATCCTAGGACAAAATGAACGTGGGGCAAAGGGCGCCGGTTCGGCTCGGGTGCTCGCGTCGTGGGTTCGCGAGGGCGCCGCTAATATAAGGTGTCGAATATGCAACTCTATCTTGCTAATTCGGTTACATGCTCGTATATGCACGCAACTCAGTTGCGGGCCGCTAATTTTTCCGCAATGATGTTTTAGACAACGATTCAGCCGGAGCGAAGAACTTGAAGAAATCCCCCAATGCCATCGACGTCCACGTCGGATCCCGGATCCGACTGCGTCGGACCATGCTCGGCATGAGTCAGGAAAAGCTGGGCGAGGGCCTGGGCATCACCTTTCAGCAGGTGCAGAAGTACGAAAAGGGCGCCAATCGCGTCGGCGCCAGCCGCCTGCAGCACATTGCCGAGGTGCTGAACGTTCCGATCCCGTTCTTCTTCGAAGGTGGCCCGGGCGCCATGAGCGCCAACCCGGAACTGCTCGGTGATGCGGCAAGCGAATTTCTCGGCTCGCGCGAATGCGTTGCCCTGGCAACCGCCTTTTCCGCAATCGAAGACAAGCGCGTCCGCCAGAGCATCCTCGGTCTCGTCCAGTCGCTGGCTGCTGAAGCCGCCACTGGTCGCCAGACCAAGGACGCGGTGCACGCTGCGCACTGACACCAGATGGCCTTCACCCTCACCACGCTGGGGAATTGCCAACTTACCGACAACAGCGGCGGCCAGATCCGTGCGCCGCTGATGGCGTTGATCATGCTGGCCTATCTCTACGAGACAGGCCAGCCGATCCAGCGTCGGGACCTCGCGCATCTGTTGTGGCCCGGCAATCGTGAGTCGGCGGCGACCAATCTCCGGTCGACGGTCCGTCGGCTTGTCCAGGCGAGCGCTCATTCTCCCCATCCTCTGATCACCACCGACGGATCGACGATCACCGTCGACCGGACGGCGCTTGCCTGCGACCTCGACGTCGAGGCCGTCGGCACGCCGGTTCAGCAGCTGGAAGCCTCCTGCCGCGCCGTCGTTACGCAATTCCTCCCGAGCGAGGGTAAGAGCGCGACGCCGATCGACCAATGGGTTCGTCACGTTCGTGCCCGACACGTCTCGCTGCTGCGCGAGCGCTTCCTGGCCTTTGCCGCCTCCCCCGATGCGGCTGGCGCCCGGGCGCAGGTGCATCGCGCCGCCATCGTCCTTCTTGAATGGGATCCGGGTGACGAAGAGGTGCGCCGTCATCTTTCCGCCTCGCCCGCCGAAACAATGCCGGCGGCCTCCGTACCGGCAACGGCCAAGCAGGCGATCCCGCTGCAGCCGACCTCTTCGATCATCGTCGAGCAGTCGGAACTGCTCGGCGGATCGCCGCCGCGCGTCGCGCTTCTTCCGCCGGAAACGCTGCAGGGTGCCCAGCGCGCTGGCTCGGTCGCAAATGCGCTGATCGAGGATTTGACCATCGACCTGTGCTCCAGCCGGGCGGTGTCGGTTGTGGCGCCCTATACGTCGGAGCGCATCCGCGCCTCGAAGGACAAGGCGAGCCTTCTGGAACGTCATCGGGTCATCTACGCGCTCGATACGCAGAGGTCCGGCGAATGGCTGTTCGTCCAGTTGATCTTCATGCCGACCGACGAGATCGTCTGGGCAAAACGCTTCCAGATGGACCCGCGGCTGATCGCCGATCAGCGGGCCGAGATCGCCGGCGCCATCAAGACCTCGCTGATCGACCTGATGAACAGCCGCGCTCCGTTTGCCGACCAGTTCCACCAGGCGCCCGAAGCCTATTTCGCCTATCTGCGCGGCTTGCAGAGCCTGTCGGACCTCACTTTGCCGGCCGTGCGCAAGGCGCGGCGGCATTTTCGCGAGGCGCTCGATCACGAGCAGGATTTCGGCATGGCGTTGGTCGGGATTTCCCGAACGCTCAGCCTTGAATGGATCCTGACCGCGCGCGGCGATGACGAATTGCTGCTGCAGGCCGAAAAGCTGGCCAATACCGCGATCGAGCGCGATGGGCGGTTGGCGGGGGCCTACAAGGAGCTTGGCGTCAGCCAGCTGTATCGCGGCCGGATCGACGACAGCCTCCACGCCCTCGAACAGGCGGAAACCATGAGCCCGCATTATGCGGATGTTCTGCTAAGCTATTCCGACAGCCTGGTGCATGCCGGAAAAGCGGCCGAGGGCTTGAATAAGGTGAAGGCCGCTATTGATCTCAACCCGCTTTCGCCGGATACCTATCTATGGTCGGCCGCGGGCGCCAGCTTCTTTCTCGGCGCCTACAGCGACTCGATCGAATATATCAGCCGGATGCGCGATTCCCGCCCGGCTGACCGGCTTGCAGCCGCATGCTGGGGCATGCTCGGTGAGACTTCTAAGGCCCGCCGCTGTCGGCAGAGGGTCCTTAAAGACAATCCGGGATTCGATTACGAGCGTTGGCTCCAGGTGATCCCGCTCAAGGAAGACTGGCAGCGTGAAATCTATCGCGAAGGCCTGACGAAGGCCGGATTTTAAGGAGGAATGGCAATGGCACAAGTTGTACTCATCGGCATCCCGGGCGAAGACGGCCTCTGGCTTGCAGACCTCGCAAGGGGCAGCGTGACGCCGCTGGAAGGCGGTCTTTCCGGCAACCTGGCAGCGGTTGAATCCGTGCGTCAGGCGGGCGGAACCGTGATGAAGGATGTCGATTTCGCCGTCGCAGTCTCGTCGGCCTCGGAGATCGCCTCCGGCTTCCTCGAAGGCTGATACCGTCGGGCGCGACCGGCTTTCCGGCTCGCGGCAATCAAGCGGTTGCTGAGCGGTTACGCGCTGCGTGATCGTTCGGCTGCTTGGCGGCACAGATCAGTCAGCTCCCGGTTCTTCTGCCGCCTGCAGGAGCCGGTGCCTCTTATTGTGCAGACTCTGTCGTGGCTTGCATGTCGCCCTGCGGCCCCAGCGGAAGAGTGATTGGTACCTTAGTCATCGCCGGTGGTAGGGCATTTGATGGCTCTAGTCGGCTCGGTTCGAGCGCCGTCGACCTATAGAGGCTTCTGAGAAAGTTCCGACGGTCCAAGCGCGCTGATGCACTCGACCCTCGGCCGATGCATCTTCTTGCTGTGATGGCCTGTCGGGGCGCCATGCAGCAACTCCCAATCACGCAGTGATCCTTTCGTGGCAAATCCCTCCCACCGCATCTGCTCTGCCGGCGAGACTTTCGATCGGGTATCGCCGTTCCTTTTGAGGCTCGGCATCACCCGCCTGTCGCGGCAGACGGATCTCGATCGCATCGGCATCCCTGTCTGGTGCGCCTTTGCGCCGAACGCCCGGGCGATCGTGATCGCGCAGGGAAAGGGTCTTGAGGATGACGCTGCCCGCACCTCGGCTGCCATGGAGGCTGTCGAGCGATCGGTCGCCACCCAGCCCGCGTGCTCGCTCATCACCGACAGCGTAGCAGGTCTCGAGGCGAAGGGCATGCGTGCCGATAGACTGGATGGCCTGGTGGCCGCTGGCAAAAAGCCGCTCGCACCCGACGAGGTGCTGCAGTGGGTTCGGGCACAGCATCTCCTCGACGACCAACCGATCTGGCTGCCTTTCGACGCCGTCCATCTCGATCGGACCGAAGATGATCCCCGGTTCTGGCGGTCATCGGACGGGCTCGCCTCCGGCAATACGCGCGAGGAAGCTGTGCTTCACGCAGTGCTGGAGCGCGTGGAACGCGATGCGTTGACCCTGTGGCAGATCCTGCCGCTCCACCAGCGTTACGCGCGGCGGATCGACCACGAGACGCTTGCCGATGACGATCTGCGGGCGTTGCTTGCGAAGACAAAGGCTGCGGAATTGGACATCGCGCTGTTCGATATCACCACCGATCTTGGCATTCCCTGCGTCGCGGCCGTGCTCGGACCGGCGGCAGGGTCGGCAAACGCCGCCACGCGGCATGTCGAGGTGACACTCGGTTGCGGCTGTTCGCTTTCGCCGACGGGCGCCGCCGGTCGCGCGGTGACGGAAGCCATCCAGTCGCGCATGACCTTCATCGCCGGCGCGCGGGACGACCTGCTGCCGCAGATGTTCGAGAAGGTCGTCGCGCCGGAAACCCTGGCCGCCTTCGAGGCGCCACGGCAGATTGACCTCTGCGAATTGCCGTTTCTCCATGCCGCCACGGCGGCGGAAGCCGTCGGCGTGATCACCAGCCAGTTGACGTCGAAGGGAGTTGGCAAGCTCTACGCCGTCGATCTCGCGCCGGATTGGCTGCCGGCGGCGGTCGTGAAGGTTATCGCACCGCAGCTTGAAAATCCGGACGGTGACCGCCGGGTCCTGTTCGGAGCGCGGGCACTGTCGCGGGCTCTCGCATGAAGGTGGTCTTCGTTGGTCCGAGTCTGCCGGATGCTGCAGCCGTTGCCGGTGGCTGGGTCGACATCCGACCTCCCGCGCGGCAGGGGGACGTTATGCGGGCACTGGAAGATGGCGCACTGGCTATCGGCCTGATCGACGGCTTCTTCGAGATGGTCGCGCCGGTCTGGCACAAGGAACTCCTGTTCGCGCTGTCGCAGGGGGTGCCGGTGCTCGGCGCTGCCAGCATGGGAGCTCTGAGAGCGGCGGAGTGCGAAGCCTTCGGCATGCTCGGCATCGGCCGGATTTTTGACGACTATGCGTCTGGCGCGCGGGTTGACGACGCCGATGTTGCCCTGCTTCACGGGCCGGCGGAGCTCGGTTACCCGTCGCTCACCGTTCCGATCGTCAATCTCGACGCCACCCTCGAAAATGCTGTGCGGCTGGACATTCTTGATCCATCTCAGGCCGCAAGGCTTGCTGAAGCCGGCCGATCGCTCTTCTACAAGAACCGCACATGGAAGAGCATGGCTTCGGTAGCCGGTTTCGACGGCACCTGGTTGAGGGCAATCGTCAGCGATGCATTCGTCGACCAGAAGCGGAGCGACGCATGTCTGCTACTGGACAAACTCGTCCATATCGACGGCGCCGTACAATCCAAGCGAGAGTGGACGTTTCATGCGACGCCCCTATGGCGTCGGCTCTACCCGGTTCTTCCGTCGAATTAACCAGTTAGCTCCGCGCAATGGCGTCACGCGCTGCGTGTGCAACGGCTTTGCAACGCGCATGCAACGATAACCTGTGTCACTTTACCCTCACGTTTGTGGAAGGGGTAAGGCATGAACCGTTCTGAAATTGATTTGGAGTGCAACGAACGGCGCGAGGAGTATTTCGCGCTGATCAACATGATTGGCTATGCCATGGGTATCGCAGAATCGCTGGGTGCATCGTCGGCGGCATCTCATATCGAAGCGGCGCGTCAGGCTCTGGTGAGCGACGTGCAGTCGGAGCTCTCCGGCATCCTGTCGAAGGATGGGGTCATTCAACTGTCAACGCTGCGTGCCGGCCACTGCTGATCGGTGGCCTTCGCTGATCCGCAATCCAATCGCCGTTGGTCGGGGCCGGCGGCCATCGGTGCGGGTCAGCCGCCTGACTGCCCTAACGCACCCGCATTTGCGTTGCGACTTGACGGCGCGCCTGGAGCGGCTAGCTTCACCGCATGCATCAGATAAAAGCGACAGCGGCCAGACGCGGCGGCTATTTTCCCGGCATGCAGGCGCGCCTGCGGCGGCTGGAGGAAGGGCGCGAGCCCTGGGCGCTTCGGTTGCAGGCCCTGTTCGCCTGCATCGACCTGCTGATCCTCGCCTTCTTCATTCTCGGTCCATACCTCAGGGATACGCCGAGCTACCTGCTCATAGACTACGCGATCGCGGCCTGGATCGGCATCGAGCTTTCCGGGCGGGCGGTGACGTCCACGTCGCTTGGCGCCTTCTTCAAGCGGATCATGACGTGGATCGACCTGATCATCCTGGTCACCTTGCTGTTTCCCGACGCGCTGTTCAACTTTGCCTTCCTGCGGGCAATGCGGGTCTGGGCGGTCGGCAACAGCCCGCTGGTGCGCGAGGGGCTGCGCTGGGCAGGCTGGCTGGTCTACCGGGACGTGGTGCGTGCCTGCATCAACGTCGTCGTCTTTCTTTTCATGGTGACGGGCTTCGTCTACACGAGCTTCTTCTACGGCCGGGATGCCGGTGAAGGTTTCGTCGATGCGCTCTACTTCACGGTCGCGACGGTGACCACAACCGGTTTCGGCGACATCGTCCTTCCCGGAACGCTTGGAAAGCTCACCTCCGTCGTGACGATGATCATCGGCATCTCGCTGTTCGTGCGGCTCGCACAGGCGATCTTCCGGCCGTACAAGGTTGCCTTCAGCTGTCCGACATGCGGTCTGCGGCGGCACGATGCGGATGCCGTCCACTGCAAGGCATGCGGCGAGCTCCTGAACATCCCGAACGAGGAGTGACACCGCCGGTGCGGTGCGTCACCGCTACCGCTACCGGATCAGCGGCAGAAGCTCGCTCACCGACTTCTTGGCATCACCGTAGAACATCCGGGTGTTCTCCTTGTAAAACAGCGGGTTCTCAATGCCGGAATAGCCTGTTCCCTGGCCGCGCTTGGAGACGAAGACCTGCTTTGCCTTCCAGACCTGCAGCACCGGCATGCCAGCGATCGGCGAATTCGGGTCTTCCTCTGCCGCCGGGTTGACGATGTCGTTGGAGCCGATGACGATGACCACGTCAGTCTGCGGAAAGTCGTCGTTGATCTCGTCCATTTCCATGACGATGTCGTAGGGCACCTTGGCTTCGGCGAGCAGCACGTTCATGTGGCCCGGCAGCCGGCCGGCGACCGGGTGGATGGCGAAACGCACCGTCTTTCCGGCCGCGCGCAGCTTGCGCGTCAGTTCCGACACGGCCTGCTGTGCCTGCGCCACCGCCATGCCGTAGCCCGGAACGATGATGACGCTGTTTGCCTCGTTGAGCGCGGTCGCTACGCCCTCTGCGTCAATGGCGATCTGCTCGCCCTCGATTGCCATGGCCGGCCCCGCCGTGCCGCCGAAGCCACCGAGGATGACCGAGACGAAGGATCGGTTCATCGCCCTGCACATGATGTAGGAGAGGATCGCGCCGGACGAGCCGACCAGCGCACCGGTGACGATCAGGAGGTCGTTGCCCAGCGTGAAGCCGATGGCGGCGGCCGCCCAGCCGGAATAGCTGTTCAGCATCGAGACGACGACCGGCATGTCCGCCCCGCCGATGCCCATGATCAGGTGATAGCCGATGAAGAAGGCGGCAAGCGTCATCAGGATCAGCGCCCAGGCGCCGGCGCCGTTGGCATAGGCGACCAGAAGGATGATGCTGAGCGCGGCCGCACCGGCGTTGAGCAGATGGCCGCCGGGCAGTTTTTTGGCCTTGCCGTCGACCTTGCCGGCCAGCTTGCCGAAGGCGACGACGGATCCGGTGAAGGTGACGGCGCCGATGAACACGCCGAGGAAGACCTCGACGCGCATGATCGACAGTTCGACCGGGCTCTTGTGCGCGAGGATCGCGGCAAAGCCGGAGAGCATCGACCGGGCTGTCTCGTCCATGCCTGCAATCCGCCAGGCTTCGATATGGGCATTGAAGCCGATGAACACGGCGGCAAGGCCGACGAAGGAATGCAGTGCCGCAACAAGCTGCGGCATTTCCGTCATCTGGACGCGCGATGCAACGTAATAGCCAAGGACTGAGCCGCCGGCGATCATCAGGACGACGATGAACCAGTTGCCGACATCCGGCCCGAAGACGGTGGCGATCACCGCCAGCGCCATGCCGGTGATGCCGTACCAGACGGCCCGCTTGGCGCTTTCCTGTCCAGACAGGCCGCCGAGAGACAGGATGAAGAGGACGGCTGCGGCGACATAGGCCGCTGATACGATACCGAGTGTCATTGTTTTCTTCCCTCCCCGCTCACGACTTCTGGAACATGGCGAGCATGCGCCGTGTGACGAGGAAACCGCCGACAATGTTGATCGTGGCGATCAGCACCGAAAGCGAGGCAAGCACGACGACCAGCCAGTTGCCGGATCCGACCTGCAGGAGAGCGCCGAGGATGACGATGCCGGATACCGCATTGGTGACCGCCATCAGCGGCGTGTGCAGCGAATGGCTGACATTCCAGATCACCTGGAAGCCGATGAAGCAGGCAAGCACGAATACCACGAAGTGGCTCATGAAGCTTGCCGGAGCCACTGTGCCAACCAGCAGCAGCAGGATGGTGCCGATGGCGAGAAGCATGACCTGGTTCTTCGTCTGCGCCTTGAACGCTGCGGTCTCGCTGGCACGTTTTTCTTCCGGCGTCGGCTCCTTCAGCTTTTCCCTCGGCTTCTGCGCCGCGATCGCCTGGATCTTTGGCGGTGGCGGGGGATAGGTGATCTCCCCATCAAAAATGACGGTGGCGCCACGAATGACGTCATCTTCCATGTTGTGCACCACCTGCCCGTCCTTGGCCGGCGTCAGATCCGTCATCATGTGACGGATGTTGGTGGCATAGAGGGTCGAGGCCTGGGCGGCCATGCGGCTGGGATAATCCGTATAACCGACGATGGTCACGCCGTTCTCCGAGACGATCTTCTGGTCCGGTACGGTGAGGTCGCAGTTGCCGCCGCGTTCGGCGGCAAGATCGACAACGACGGAGCCGGGCTTCATGGCGGCGACCATGTCTGCGAGCCAGAGTTTCGGCGCGTCGCGGCCGGGGATCAGCGCCGTAGTGATGACGATGTCGATCTCGGGCGCCAGTTCGCGGAATTTTGCCAGCTGCTTCTCGCGGAATTCCGGCGACGACGGAGCCGCATAGCCGCCGGCTGCCGCGCCGTCCTGGCTCGCCTCGAAGTCGAGGTAGACGAATTGCGCGCCCATGCTCTCGATCTGTTCGGCGACTTCCGGGCGAACGTCGAAGGCGTAGGTGATCGCACCGAGCGAGGTGGCGGTTCCGATTGCCGCAAGACCTGCGACGCCGGCGCCGATCACCAGCACCTTTGCCGGCGGCACCTTGCCGGCTGCCGTGACCTGCCCGGTGAAGAAGCGGCCGAAATTGCTGCCGGCTTCGATGACGGCCCGGTAGCCGGCGATGTTGGCCATCGACGACAGCGCATCCATCTTCTGGGCCCGCGAGATGCGCGGCACCATGTCCATGGCGATGACATTGGCGCCCCTCGCCCGCACCTGCTCAAGAAGCTCGGCGTTTTGGGCCGGATAGAAGAAGGAGATGAGCGTCTTGCCGGGAGACAGGCGCTCGACCTCTGCAGGCTCGGGCGGGCGCACTTTGGCGATCACGTCGGCGGTCTGGAAGAGTTCGGCTGCCGTCTCGACCACCGACACGCCGGCGGTCCGGAACGCCTCGTCGGAGAAACCCGCCGCCTTGCCCGCGCCGGACTGAATGAGGCAGTCGTAGCCCAGCTTCATCAGTTGAACGGCGCTATCCGGCGTCATCGCGACGCGCGCTTCACCGGCGTAGACTTCTTTCGGAGAACCGATCTTCATCCCTCTTCCCCTCCCTGTCAGGCTGCAGCGCGACGCGTCCCGAAGGTCGCCGTGCCATCAGGCAGTCCCGGAAAGCCGAGCTGCGCAGACCTTGTGTATAGGAGGTAGCACGGATCTGGCGCCGTGAAAGCCACGCTTTGGACGGATGCGGTACGCCCGGCGCGAAAAAGCGCAGAACCGCAGGTTTCGCCCTTTACGGTTGCGTTCCAGGCGGATCGCGGCGGTCAGAACGGATAGTGTTGGTGCGGATCCTCGATGGTGATCCAGCGCAGGTCGGTAAATTCCGCAATCGCCGCCTTGCCGCCGAACCGGCCATAGCCCGAGCTCTTCACGCCGCCGAACGGCATCTGAGCCTCGTCGGCAACCGTCGGGCCATTGATGTGGCAGATCCCCGTCTCCAGACGGGCGGCAATGTCCATTGCCCGCTTGATGTCGCGGCTGTAGATGGATGCCGACAGGCCGTAGTCGCTGTCGTTGGCGATGCGGATGGCTTCCTCCTCATCCTTGACGCGGATGACCGGCTTCACCGGCCCGAAGCTTTCCTCGTCGAAGGACCGCATGCCCGCCTTGACGTTGTCGAGCAGCGTGGCCGAGACGACGCTGCCGTCAATCTGCCCGCCGGCGGCAAGCGTTGCGCCCTTGGCGAGCGCATCATCGATGAACTCCCGCATCTTGACGGCCGCCTCCGGATTGACCAGCGAGCCCAGCACCACATGGCCGCGCGGATCGCCGGCCGGCAGCGATGCGGCGCGCGCCGCGAGCTTTTCGACGAACTCGTCGGCGACCGCCTCGTGGACGATCAGCCGCTCCGTCGACATGCAGATCTGGCCCATGTTCATGTAGCAGCCGAAGACGGCCGCGTTGACCGCCGCATCGATATCGGCATCCTCCAGCACCAGAAGCGGCGCCTTGCCGCCCAGTTCCAGGAGCGCCGGCTTCAGGTGGCGACCGCAGAGTTCGCCGATGATGCGGCCGACCCTGGTCGATCCGGTGAAGTTGACGCGGCGCACTTCCGGCGCGGCGATCAGCGCCTCGACGATCCGCGCGGCGTCCTGCGGGGCGTTTGTGATGACGTTGATCACGCCATCCGGCAGCCCCGCCTCGACCAGCACCTCGCCGATCAGCACATGCATGCCGGGGCACGCCTACGATGCCTTGAGGATGACGGTGTTGCCGCAGGCGATGGCCATGGCGACGGCGCGGGTGCCGAGGATCACCGGTGCGTTCCACGGTGCGATGCCGACACAGACGCCGGCTGCCTGGCGCATCCCCATGGCGATCGTGCCGGGTTTGTTGGAGGGAATGATTTCGCCCTGGATCTGGGTGGTCATGCTTGCCGCTTCCCGGAGCATGCCGGCGGCCAGCATGGTGTTGAAGACGGCCCAGGGTGCCGTGCCGCCGGTCTCGGCGATCATCAGTTCGCTGAACCTCTGGGCCTTGGTCTCCATCACGTCTGCAGCCTTCAGCAGCAGTGCGCGCCGCTCGCCCGGGCCGGTGCGTGACCATGATCGGAAGGCTGCCTGTGCCGCAGCCACCGCTGCCTTCACGTCCTCGACATCTGCCGCAGGCGCCCGTGTCGCAACCTGACCGGTGAACGGATCGAGACGGTCGAACGTCCTGCCGGATATCGCCCCGACGGTCTTGCCCCCGATGATCTGCTGGATGTCGAACATGGGTTCCTCCTCCTCTGTCTGACGTCGCGTCATGGCACGAAAGACGGTCGGCCGGCGCTTGCGCACGTCAACCCCCTCGACTTGCCTAGCAAGACCCGGGGGAGTTCGGCAAGACAAGCGTGGCGCACGCGGCTCGGTTCAACCTCGGGCGAACCGGGATGTGACGAGCGCTCAGGCGGTTCCGTCGACGATGACGAGCGGACGTCCCAGCGTGCAGCATTCGATACGCGCATCGACGCGGTAGACGGAACGCAACAGTTCCGGCGTCACCACCTCGAGTGTCGGACCACTGGCGATCAACTCTCCGCCAGCAATCACCATGGTGTTCGAGCAGTAGCGGAGCGCGTGGTTGAGGTCGTGCAGCGCGATCAGCACGGCGATCCGGTCCTGTGCCGCGAGCCGCTTCATGAACTGCAACACCTCGATCTGGCGAAACAGATCGAGCGCCGACGTCGGCTCGTCCATCAGCAGCACTTCCGGCCGCCGGACCAGGGCCTGGGCAATCGCTACCAACTGCCGCTGGCCGCCCGACAGCGCGCCGAGGTCGCGGAAAGCGAGGTCGGATATGTGCAGGGCGGAAAGAAGCCGGTCGATTTCGCGCAGATCGTGTTCGGCGACCCGCCAGCCGGTGCCTTGCTTGGCCGAAAGCAGGATCGACTCGTAGACCGTGAGGACGGCATTGGCACCGGTGTCCTGCGGCATGTAGCAGATCGGTCGAAATCCTTCCCGGACGTCCTCCACCTGCACCACGCCGGAACCCTTGAGCAGCCCGGCGATGCGCTTGAACAGGGTCGATTTGCCGGCCGCATTCGGGCCGATCAGCGCCGTCAGTTCGCCGCCCTTCAGCCAGTCCGTCGTGATGCCGTCGAAGACCTCCGTCTTGCCGTAGCGGGCGCCGACGTCCTGCAGCTTGAGCGCTACCATGCGCGCCTCCGGTTGGTGAAGATGAGCGAGAAGAAGAAGGGAACGCCGACAAGCGCGGTGATCACGCCGATCGGCAGGATAGCCCCGGGGATCAGCATCTTCGAGACGACGGAGGTCGCCGACAGCAGCAGCGCGCCGCAGATCACCGAGCCGGGCAGGAAGAACCGCTGGTCCTCGCCGACAACCATGCGGGCGATGTGTGGGCCGACGAGGCCGACGAAGCCGATCGTCCCGACGAAGGAGACGGGGATCGCCGCAAGCAGGCTGACCAGCATCATGGTCTCAAGCCGGATGGCGCGAACGTTGACGCCGAGGCTTGCGGCCTTGTCGTCACCGAGCCGCAGGGCCGTCAGCGCCCAGGCGCGCCGTGCAAACAGAGGAACGCAGACGACGAGAACTAGGAATGTGACGGCGACTTTCGCCCAGGTGGCCTTGGTGAGGCTGCCCATGGTCCAGAACACAACGGCGGCCAGCGCCTGCTCCGAGGCCAGATATTCGAGCAGCGACAGAAGCGCGTTGAAGGTGAAGACGAGAGCGATGCCGAGGAGCACGATGGTCTCGACCGTGACACCGCGCAGCGTCGAGACGCCGTAGATGAACAGCGACGCCAGCATGGCCATCAGGAATGCATTGATCGGCACCATGTACTGGACGGCCGCCGGAAAGACGGCGACGCCGCCGACTAGCGCCAGCGCCGCACCGAAGCCGGCAGCAGCCGAAATGCCGAGTGTGAACGGGCTGGCAAGCGGATTGGCGAGGATGGTCTGCATCTGCGCGCCGGCGAGCGACAGGCAGGCGCCGACCGTCACCGCCATCAACGCCACCGGCATGCGAATATCCCAGATCACCACGCGCAACTGGTTGGCGACGGCGTCCGGCGTGAAGATCGCCGAAAGCACTTCCTTCAGCGAGTAGCGAGCAGGTCCAAGACCGATATCGACCGCGACGCTGAGGGCAAGCGCAATGGCAAGACCGCAGAGGATGACGATGCGGCGGGCCGCAAGCGCCCGGTAGCGGCCGCGCCCCTCGGTGATGGTGCTGTCGGGAACGGCGATGGCCATCAGGTCTAGCCTTTCTCAGGAGATTTGCATCCGGCGGGAGGTCGCCCGCCGGATGCAATGTTTGCTTTACGTCTTGTCGTTCAGCGAGACGAAGTAGCCGGGCTTGTAGTCGACGGGCAGGAAGCGCGTATGCAATTCGCGGAACGTCGCATCCGGGTCGAGATCCTGGAACAGGTCCGGATGCAGCCACTTGGCCATCTGCTGAATGGCGACGAACTGGTACGGGTTGTTGTAGAACTGGTGCCAGATGGCGTGCACATTGCCCTGCTTGACGGCCTTGATGTCGGTGAAGGCCGGCCGCTTCATCAGGTCGGCGAGCTTCTGGCGGGCAACCGCCTCGTCGGCGCCGGGGCCGACACCAACCCACTTGCCGGCCGGGACGTAGAGCTCCCAGTTGGCGCCCGTAACGATGACCTGATCCGGATCCGAGGCGATGATCTGCTCCGGATTGACGGTGCCGAAGGTGCCAGGAATGATGCCCTTGGCGAGGTTCTCGCCGCCTGCAAGTTCGACCATCCTGCCAAAATTTTCAGAGCCGAAGGACATGCAGCAATCATCGCTGTAGCCGCCGGCGCGCTCCATGAAGACCACCGGCTTCTTGAGATCCTTCGCCTTGGCAATCACATCCGTCACCCGGGCGATCTGCGCATCGTGGAATTCGACGAACTCCTCGGCCTTCTTTTCCTTGCCGAACAGCTTGCCGATCAGTCGCATCGACGGATCGGTGTTCTCCAGCGACTTCTCGCGGAAATCGACGTAGACAAGCGGAATGCCGAGCTTGCCCAGCTTTTCGATGTAGCCGCTCTCTTCGGTTGCCGATTTGGCGTCGATGTTCATGATGATGACGTCAGGCTTCAGCGTCACCGCCTGCTCGATATCGAACGTGCCGTCCTTCATGCCGCCGAAGGTCGGGAGCTTTCCCATCTCCGGGTACTTCGCCAGATAGATGTTGTAGCCGTCGAGGTCGGCCTTCCGGAAGTCGTCCCGCCAGCCGACGACACGCTTGAAGGGCGCCTCGGTGTCCAGTGCCGCCGTGAAATAGATCTGCCGCCCCTCGCCGAGGATCACCCGCTCCACCGGAACGTTGACCTCGACCTCGCGACCCGCGATATCCTTTACCTTGACCTTCTCGGCCGCAGTTGCGATGCCCGACAAAAGGGCAAGCGAAAGCACGGCGGCGGTGGCCACCTCAGCAAATTTGAACACGTCGGCCTCCATGGGATGTTTATGGTGGCATCTAGGTTTTTATGACTTTCTCAGTCAAGAAATATCTTTTAGAAGTGTTCCAGTTATATTTTAACCTTGTGGAATATAGACATGCAGCCGGCCACCACGCAGTCGAACTACAGCTTGAGAGACGAGATCAAGGCGTATTGGTCGCTGCGGGCGGAGACTTTCGACAGCCAGCCGGGACATGAGATCTTCTCGGAGCCGGAGCGCGCCGCCTGGCACGCTCTGATCCGCCGTCACCTTGGAAACGGCGACGGACGCAAGGCACTGGACCTCGCCTCCGGCACCGGTGTCGTCTCGCATCTGCTCGATGATCTGGGTTTTTCAGTCACCGGTCTCGACTGGGCCGAGCCGATGCTCGAGCGGGCTCGTGCCAAGGCGAGCGCCCGCGGTCGCACCATCCGGTTCTTCATGGGGGACGCGGAAAACACGCTGGAGCCGGACGCCGCCTATGACGTGATCACCAACCGTCATCTGGTCTGGACACTGGTCGATCCGGAAGCTGCCTTCCGAGAGTGGCACCGGTTGCTCAAACCCGCTGGCCGTCTGCTGATCGTCGATGGCGATTTCGTCAACCCGAGCATGCTGTCCCGGATCGCCAATCGGATCGCTGAACGGGTTCGGCGGCTAGGCTTCGGCGCCACCGAGGTGCAGAACGGACCGGCGCCGGCACAGATGGAAACCCATCGCAGTATTCTCTCGCGCGTGTATTTCTCCGGCGGCGCGAGAGCCGAGGCGGTGGCCGAACTGCTGACCCGCGCCGGCTTCTCGAGCGTGACGATCGATACGAACATGCGCGCCATCCACCGGGCGCAGAAGAAGCACTTCGGCTTCCTCAAAGGGCTCGAACGCGCCACCCAGCATCGCTATGCGATCCTGGCGATCAAATAGCCGCTCGGGTCAATCCGCCTGCGACGGCCCCGAGGCCGAGGATTGCGGCGCCGATCAGCCCCGGCTCGATCTGGCATTCGGCGCGCACCACCAACGGGCGATCGAATTTGCGCAGTATTCGCGCCCGGACCGCCTCGTCGATGTGTGTCAGCAGCGCTGAGACATTAGACAGCCCGCCGCCCACCGGCATGATCGTCGCGCCGGTGATGTTGGCGACGAGTGCCAGCGGACCGGAGATAATGTCGACATAGACGTTGATGGTTCGTTCCGCCTCCGGATCACCCGTCTGCCAGGCGGAGATGATCTCTTCGCTGCTGAGGCTTTTGCCTGACAGGTGCGTGTGGAGGTTCTCCATCCCGCGGGCGCTGCAGGTCACGTCGAGACAGCCTTGGAGACCACAGCCGCATTGGAAGCGCGGCAGCCGGACGGGTGGGTTTCCCGCCTCCGTGGCGGCAACCGGGCCATGGCCCCATTCGCCGGCAAAGCCGCCGTCGCGGTTGATCAACTGGCCATCGATGACAAGGCCCCCGCCGATCCCCGTGCCGAGGATGACGCCGAAGACGACCCGATGGCCGCGTCCCGCGCCGGCACCGGTTTCGGCCAGCACGAAGCAGTCAGCATCGTTGGCGATCAGCACCGGAAGGCCGAGCGCCGACTGCAGATCGTCCTGGAGCCGCCTTCCGTGAATGCACGGTACGTTGGCGACCACGGCGCGCTGCGTATCGGGATCGATGATCCCGGCGATCGACAATGCGACGCAATCCGGACGTTCGCCGGCAGCCTCGATCACGGAGCGCATCACCGCAACGAACGCATTGAAATCCGTGGTCGGTGTCGGTTGGCGCGGCACGGGACGGATATCGTCCGGGCTGTAGGCAAACGCACCCTTGATGGCGGTGCCGCCGATATCGAAACAGACAATCACCGCGCCGCCACCTCCTGGTCGTTGCGTCTGCCGTAGACGCAGACGCCGCCGATATAGGTCGACAGAAGCTCGAGATCCTGTGAAAGCAGCAGAAAATCGGCGTCCATGCCCTCGGCAAGCCGCCCCTTGCTTGTCGCGCCGATAGCCTCGGCCGGGTAAAGAGACGCCATGTTGAGGGCCTCCGTCAACGGCCGGTCGAGGCGATGGTGGACGAAGCGGACGCAGGACAGCATGTCGATATCGGCCCCGGCAAGCGTACCGTCGGCAAGCGTCAGCCGTCCGTCGCGCCGATAGACGCGGCGACCGTTGAGTTCGAAGCCGTCATCATCGGTGCCGATCGTCGACATGGCGTCGGTGACCAGGAAGATCCGGCCCGGCCCGGCCTTGGCCCGCAGCGCCACCCCCATCGCGAGCGGATCGACATGAAAGCCGTCGGCGATCAGGCCGCAGGACGCCTGGCCCGCGGCCAGCATGGCGCCGACCATGCCCGGCTCGCGATTGCCCATCTGGCTCATCGCGTTGAAGAGGTGCGTTGCCATCGTCGCGCCGGCGTGGAGGTAGGAGAATGCCGTGGCGGCACCGCAATCGGTATGTCCCAGGCTGACGACGTAGCCGCCTTCACGCAGAGCACGGACCTGCTCCACGGTCACGCTTTCCGGTGCAATGGTTGTCAGCGCGTGGCCGAAGGTGCCGTAACCAGATTGCAGGGCGGCGAGATCCGTCGCCTCCATCGGCCGGATCAGCGCCGGATCATGGGTGCCTTTTCGGGCAAGCGAAAGATGCGGCCCCTCCAGATGCAGCCCGAGATATCCCGGCACTCCCTGTCGATGCGCCTTCGCTCCCGCGGCAATCGCGGTATCGCGGACCTCCGGCGTATCGGTGATCAGCGTCACCATCAGTGCCGTCGTCCCGAAGCGGGCATGCGCCGAGCAGATGGTGGCGATACCCTCAAGCGTCGGCCGGTTGTTGAACAGCACGCCGCCGCCGCCATTGACCTGCAGATCGACAAAGCCCGGCACGACGAGGCTGCCCCTGGCGTCTACCCTTTCGAGGTCAGCCGGAACGAGCGCTTCCGCGACGATGCTCTCGATCTTGCCGTCTTGAACCAGGAGCGCAGAGCCATCGAGGATCTGCGTTCCGTCGAAAATCCGGCCGCCGGTGACGGCAAAGCGGGTCGTCATTGGGTTTCCGTCACCTTCTTCAGGGCTGCCGGCTTGTCCGGGTTGAAGCCCCGGCTGCGCGATAGCGCTTCAACCATTCCGTAATAGGGAATAATGAGGCAGAGCGCATCGGTCAGCGGATGGCCGGTTTCAACAAACGGCAGCGCCGTCGGGCCGTCACCCTTGGACGAGGTCAGGTAGACGGACGCCTTCTTCGCGGCCATCTTCGACGCGGTCTCGGCGATCGATGCCTCTGCCTTGTCCCGGGCAGCGAAGGCGATGATCGGGAAACTGTCGGCAACCAGCGAAACCGGGCCATGCAGGACCTCCGCCGAGGAATACGCCTCCGCATGCAGTTCGCAGGTTTCCTTGCACTTCAGCGCGGCTTCCGAGGCGATGGCGAGCGTCGGGCCACGGCCAAGCATGTAGAGCGAGTCGGCGCTCGACAGCGGCTCCACGAGCATGCTCCAGTCGAGGCTGAGCGCCCGACCAAGCTGGTTCGGCAGGTCCTGCACGGCGCGCGTCAGCGCCGCGTCTCCCTTCCAGGCGGCGAGGATGGCGAGCCCGGTGACGATGGAGTTGACGAAGGATTTGGTGGCCGCCACGGCGATTTCCGGCCCCGCACCGATGTCGACTGCGAAATTTGCTGTCTCGGTCAGCGGCGACGGCAGAGTGTTTGCAAGCGCCACGGTGAGCGCGCCGCCGTCGCGGGCGCTCTTGGCCAGCGAGACGATGTCCGGGCTGGCACCGGATTGCGAGACGGCTATGGCCGCCGCCCGTTCGAGCTTCAGAGGCACCTGATAGATCGAGCTGAGCGAAGGTCCGAGCGAGGCGACGGGAATGCCGAGTTCGAGTTCGATCGCGTATTTCAGAAAATACGCAGCGTGATCGGACGAGCCGCGGGCGATGGTGACCACCACGGCCGGATCGCGCTCGCGCAGTGCCTTGCCGACGCTGTCGAGCGCCGCCTGATTGGAGAGCAGAGATGCTGCCACCTGCGGGATCTGGTCGATCTCCTGGCGCATGATGGATGTCATTTTGAAAGGCCTTCCGTAGTGCCGGCTCGTGATCAGGAGCCGATGGTCAGTTCTGCGACGAGGTCGTAGGCGTCGCTGCGGTAAAGGGCGGTCGAGACTTCCATGACCCGGCCGGTCTCGAGATAGGCGATGCGCTGCACGCAGAGTGCCGCCGAGCCGGTGGGGACGCCGAGCATTTCCGTCTCCTCGTCATTGAGGAGCATGGCCGAGATCCGCTGGTTTGCCCTGACCGGCCTGATGCTGCGCTGTGACAGCGCCTGGTAGAGCGAATTGTCCACACCTTCGGGATCAGGCAGGATATCGTCGGGCAGACTTGTCCGCTCCAGAGCGATCGGCATGTCGTTTGCTGTACGCAGGCGAACGAGGCGCGCAACCCGGGCGGCACTCGACAGCCCGAGCGTCATGGTTTCCTCCGGCGTCGGGTGAAACAGGCCGCGGTCGAGCCAGCGCGAACCGGCCGACATCCCACGGCGGCGCATGTCTTCCGAAAACGACGTGAGCCGTGTCAGCGGCTGCTGCATGCGCGGCACCGGCTTGACGACGAACGTGCCTGACCCGCGCCGGCGCACCAGCAGGCCCCGATCGACGAGATCATCGATCGCCTTGCGCACGGTGACGCGGGAAATGGCCGCGGCATCGGCAATGTCGCGCTCCGCCGGCAACGCATCGCCGTGCTTCAGGCGCCCCGAAACCACGGCATCCTCGATCATCTTCTTGAGCTTGACGTAGAGCGGCCCGCCGCGCACCGCCTGCAACTGCTTCAGCGGCAGCACTTCATCCACCGCCATCACCGGCCTCCGCCGGACAGGGCATGGGGTGCCGTCGCGCAGGCCGCTGCCTGGATTTCCCGATGCCGGTGCATGTGGCTGGCCCCCTCTGATGCCGCCGACCATACCAACACGTGTCCAGGTCTGCAAATGGTTTTGAATGTAAGGTCAGATTAGCTAGCAAGCGGGCCGGAACGGCGGAAACGTCCCCGCTTCTGCAAATTTCTCGCTCAACCGGTAGACGATTGGCATTTTTTTGGTATGGTTCGTTAATCGGTGTCGGAGAGCGGACACGCCAACTGCCTGACGCGCCGCGATTTCTGCCGGATCGGCGAAATTGCGACCGTCTATGAAAACGAATTTCACGAACGAAATGAAATGACGATTTCCAGTTGACGAGTTCTCGTATCTGCCACAGGCTAAGAAAAATAATTACGAAAACAGGGAACGGGCCGCTATGAAGGTCGCTATCATCGGACTCGGATTCCGACTGGGCTATCTTGGTCGTGTCTTGAGCGAAATCGACCCCACGTTCGAGATCGTCGGCTATGTGGATCCGGCCCCCGCGGGCATGCCGCGCCTCCAGGAAGTCGGCGTCTCGCCCGGCCGCGAATATGCCACGCCGGAAGCGCTGATTGCGTCGGAAACCTTCGACCTGCTGATGATCGGCTCGCCCAATCATCTGCATCTCGAGCATATCCGTATCGGCCTGCAGGCCGGGCTGACCGTGTTTACCGAGAAGCCGATTGTCGTTTCGATCGAGGAAAGCCTGGAGCTTGCCTCGCTTCTCAATACCTATGGCCACGATCGCCTGCTGGTCGGGCTCGTTCTTCGCTATTCGCCGCTCTACAAGGATCTGCGCAAGGCGCAGGCCGAGGGCCTGCTGGGCGACGTCGTGTCGATCGAAGCCTCCGAGCATATCGCCCCCTATCACGGCGCCTTCTTCATGCGCGACTGGCGCCGCTACAACCATTATGCCGGCGGCTTCATGCTGGAAAAGTGCTGCCACGACCTCGACCTCTACAACGGCGTCGTCGGCGCACGGCCGCGCTTTGTCGCCTCCTTCGGTGGACGCAAGAGCTTCGTCCCCGAAAATGCCCCGGAGAACGCCGGCGTCAACGATCTGGAAGTCTACCACCGCAAGCCGAGTGGCTGGATGGGCGCCGACAAGGTGTTCGACAGCGACGGCGACATCATCGATTTCCAGACTGCCATCGTCGAATACGAGAACGGCGCGTCGATGACCTTCCACACCAACCTCAACGTGCCGGACGAGTTCCGCCGCTTCTGCGTGATGGGTTCGAAGGGCATGGCCGAAGGCGATTTCGTGCGCGGCTTCCTGGACGTCCATGACGCCCATACGAGCGTCAAACGGATCGGCAATCGCTATGAGGCGCCGTCGGCAAGCTCCCAGCACTACGGCGCCGACGAGCAGATGGCCGCAGACGTTCTGGCGCATGTGACCACCGGTGCTCCGCTGCCGGTATCGGCACTCGACGCGATCGAGGCCGGTATCCTGGCACTGGCCATGGACGAGGCACGTCAGTCCCGCAAGGTAGTTGATCTCGGGCCGGTCTGGGAAAAGTACGATGCCTGCCTGCACGGCACATCGGCTCCCTCCCAGGCGAAGACGGCTTAAAGGGGGCCGCCATGCACACCAGACGAAGCGCCATCATCTTTGCCTGGTTGCTGCTGGCGCCGGCGCTCCTTTATGTCTGCGCCATCGTCGCCTATCCGCTGGTCGACACCTTCATCCTGTCGTTCACCGACGCGTCGCTGAAGCGGACGACCGAATGGGTCGGCTGGGTGAACTACGAAAAGATCTTCAACGCCACCTTCGCCGAGGTGATCATCCGCACCTTCGTGTGGACGTTCTTCTCGGTGGCCATCAAGATGATCATCGGCACCTTCGGCGCTTCGATGCTGAACGCCGCCGTGCCCGGCCGTGCCCTGTTCCGGGTGCTGACCATGCCGCCATGGATCGTACCGATGGCCATCGGCATCTTCATGTGGGGATGGATGTACAACGGCCAGTTCGGCATGATCTCGGGCCTGTTGCAGCGCTCCGGCCTGTCGGACAGCCCGATCGCCTTCCTCGCCCAGGGTTCGACCGCCTTCTGGGCGACGATCATCACCGACGTCTGGATCGGCGTGCCGATGGTGACGCTCTACATGCTGGCGGCCATGCAGGCCGTGCCGCAGGACCTCTATGAAGCCGCCTGGACGGATGGTGCCGGCCGCTTCTACCGCTTCCGCCGCATCACGCTTCCGCTGCTGGTGCCGTCGATGATCACCATGTCGATGCTGTCGCTGATTGCCACCTTCAATTCCTTCGACATCATCTGGATTCTGACGCAAGGTGGTCCCAATGGTGAAACCACCACGATGATCATCGATACCTACCGGACGGCGATCGGATCGAAGAAATACGGCGAAGGTGCCGCCCGCGCCGTGCTGATCTGCATTTTCCTGTCGATCTTCTGCCTCTGCTACTTCCGCGTCACCAGCAGGCTTTCTTCCGGAGACAAGCGATGAAAACGCCTCCCCAAATGATCAACCGCTACAAATGGTACGAGATCATCGGCATCTATTGCGGCATCTTCGTCTTCCTGTGCTTCGTGCTGGCGCCCTTCGTCGAGGGTTTCCTGGTGTCGCTGAAGCCGCTCAGCCAGCTGTTTTCCTCGCCCTACCGCTTCATTCCGCAAAACGGCTCGTTCGAGGCCTACCGGACGATGTGGATCAGCGTCCCGGGCTTTGCCCGCTATATCTTCAATTCCTTCTTCATCTCGACGATCGTCACCGTCGTCGTGCTGATCATGGTAGTGCCGGCGGCCTATGCGTTCGCCCGCTTCGAGTTCAAGGGGCGCGGTCCGCTGCTTGCCGCCTTCCTGGCGGTCAACATGTTCTCTGGCGCCGTTCTGCTCATTCCGCTGTTCCGGCTGATGCGGACGCTCGGCGTGCTGAACACCTATTTCGCCATGATAGTCCCGGGCGTCGCCTTTCTCATCCCGTCGGCCATCTGGCTGTTGCGCACCTACATGATGCGCATCCCGCGCGAACTCGACGAGGCCGCCTATGTGGATGGCGCCAGCCACTTCTACACGCTGCGCCGGGTGATCCTGCCGATCGCCATGCCGGGTATCACGGTGGTTGCCATCACCACCTTCATCGGCTCCTACGCCCAGCAGTTCATCTTCGCGCTGACCTTCAACGCCAAGTCCGAATACATGCCATTGCCGGTGGGCCTCTACGCCTATTTCGGTCGCCAGGAAGTGGTCTGGAACGAGCTGATGGCGGCGAGCTTCGTCGGCATCACGCCGGCGATGATCGTGATCTTCTTCCTGCAACGCTATCTCGTCAGCGGTCTGACCGCCGGCGCGGTGAAACAATAAGACAACCACAATAACGGGAGCATGAACGTGACACTTTCGATCAAGACTGGGATCTATGCAGCGGCGCTCGTCGGCACCACCATGCTGAGCGCCATGGCCGCCCACGCGGCCGACAAGGAAATTTCGTGGATCTATTGCGGCGACAAGCTCGACCCGATCCACGAGAAGTACATCAAGGAATGGGAAGGCAAGAACGCCGGCTGGAAGGTTTCGCCGGAAGTCGTCGGCTGGGCGCAGTGCCAGGACAAGGCGACGACGCTTGCCGCCGCCGGTACGCCGGTCAGCATGGCCTATGTCGGCTCGCGGACGCTGAAGGAGTTCGCCCAGAACGACCTCATCGTGCCGATCCCGATGACCGACGAGGAAAAGAAGAGCTACTACCCGCACATCGTCGACACGGTGACCTTCGAGGACACTCAGTGGGGCGTGCCGGTAGCCTTCACGACCAAGGCGCTGTACTGGAACAAGGACCTCTTCAAGCAGGCCGGCCTTGACCCTGAGACCCCGCCGAAGACCTGGGCCGAAGAGATCGCGTTTGCCAAGCAGATCAAGGAAAAGACCGGCATTGCCGGTTACGGTCTGCCAGCCAAGACCTTCGACAACACCATGCACCAGTTCATGCACTGGGTGTACACCAACAACGGCCAGGTGATCGACGGCGACAAGATCACCATCGACAGCCCGGAAGTTCTGGCAGCACTGAAGGCCTACAAGGACATCACGCCCTATTCCGTCGAGGGTGCGACCGCCTACGAGCAGAACGAAATCCGCGCCATCTTCCTCGACGGCAAGGTCGGCATGATCCAGGCCGGCTCGGGTGCGGCAACGCGTCTGGCCGCCACCAAGATCAACTGGGGCATCGCGCCGCTGCCGCTCGGCCCCTCGGCCAAGGGTGAAGGCACGCTGCTGATCACCGACAGCCTTGCCGTGTTCAAGGGCTCCGGCGTCGAGGAGAAGGCGATCGAATTCGCCAAGTTCATCACCTCGCCGGGTCCGCAGGGCGAGTACGAGATGCAGGGTGGTGCCGGCCTGACGCCGATGCGGCCGTCGGCAAAGGTCGACGAGTTCGTCAAGAAGGACCCCTACTGGAAGCCGCTCATCGACGGTATCACCTATGGCGGCCCGGAACCTCTGTTCACCGACTACAAGGGCTTCCAGAACGTCACCATCGAGATGGTCCAGTCTGTCGTCACCGGCAAGACCGAACCGGAGGCCGCGCTGAAGAAGGCTGCCGCCGACCTCGAGCAGTACAAGTAGGCCTGCCACCATCTCCGGATCGCGGCGCAAAAGGCGCCGCGATCCTTCACCCTCTCTTGGCAAGGCCGCTCGTTCCGGCGAACGGAGAACAGATCTTGGGACAGCTTTTCCTCAACAACGTGCAGAAGTTCTACGGTGACTTCGAGGTGCTGAAACGCATCCGCCTCGAGGTCAACGACGGCGAGTTCGTGGTTTTCGTCGGCCCCTCGGGTTGCGGCAAGTCAACGCTTCTGCGGATGATCGCCGGGCTCGATTCGACCAGCGACGGCGATATCGTCATCGATGGCGTCCGCGTCAACGACAGGCCGCCTGTGGAACGTGGCATCGCCATGGTCTTCCAGTCCTACGCGCTCTACCCGCACATGTCGGTGTTCGAGAACATCGCCTTTCCGCTGCGCGTCGAGGGGCTGGCGGAGGACAAGATCCGCGACAAGGTGGGTGCGGTCGCCAAGATCCTGCAGCTTGAACAACGCCTGCAGCAGAAGCCGGGCATGCTGTCCGGCGGCCAGCGGCAGCGCGTCGCGATCGGCCGCGCCATCGTCCGCGAGCCGAAGATTTTCCTGTTCGACGAACCGCTGTCGAACCTCGACGCCGCCTTGCGCGCCGACATGCGCATCGAGCTCACCAAGCTTCACCGCGACCTCAAGGCAACGATGATCTACGTCACCCACGACCAGGTCGAGGCGATGACGATGGCGGACCGGATCGTCGTGCTTGATGGTGGCCGGATCGCCCAGGTCGGCGCGCCGCTGGAGCTTTACCACAAGCCGCAGAACCTGTTCGTCGCCGGCTTCATCGGCAATCCGAAGATGAATTTCCTGCCGGTTGTCTGCGAGGCGGCGACCGCTGACGGCATGACCGTCGGCTATCGCGGCGAGCGGGTGACGATCCCCGTTGCGCCGCGCGCCGAACTCGTCGGCCAGACGCTGACACTCGGTATCCGCCCGGAACACACGATGCTGTCTTCGGGCGACCTCAACCTCGAGGTGACGCCGTCGGTGATCGAACGGTTGGGCGTCAATACGGTGGCCTATGCGGCGCTGCCGACCGGCGAACCCTACTGCGCGCTCCTGCCCGGCTCGGCACCGATCCAGGTGGACGAGCCGGTGCGTACCGGCATCCGCGCTGCCGATTGCCACCTGTTCGATGGAGACGGCGAAGCGCTGGAGCGGCGCATCGACTGGCAGAGCACTCAAAGACATCCGGGACTGACGGCCGCCTGACGGGCGGCCGCAGGGCCTGCTGCTGCGGCCTAAACCGGCGCCGGCGACCGTTGAAGCGACCTTCGGGACAAAGTCCGCTCTGACGCCATCATCCTCGGGCTTGTCCCGAGGATCTACTGCCGGTTGGCCGTGTTCAGCGCGGCGGATCTTGCTCGACGGACGACGTACAAGGATCTGCGGTCGCGGATCCTCGGGACAGGCCCCGAGGATGACGGAATGTGAGGCGGCGGCTGATGGTAGACAATCGGGAGCGTAGACGTCCTTTCGCCCGTCCGGCAACGTGGGCGACAAGCGTCAATCGCCCGGCGCGCTCGTGAGCGTCCCCCTTAAGAGGAGGTGGGTGCATGTGGCCAGCGGTAGGCGTGCAAATAGTTGAGGAACGTCCGCATGGCGGCGCCCGGAAGCCGGCGGCTCGGGTAGTACAAGAACCAAGCCGGCAGCGTCGCGCTCCAGTCGGAGAGGATCTCGACCAGCCGGCCATCGGCGAGATGGGGTCGTGCATAATCCTCGAACACATGCGCGATCCCTCGTCCCGCCAGCGCCGCCTGCAGCTCGTTATGGGCTGAGCTGAGGGTCAGGCGTCCGGTGGGGCTGACATCCATCTCCTCGTCACTGTTTCGGAACTTCCAGGACACCAGCCTGCCGCCTGGAAAACGCCGCCGTATGCAGTCGTGCCGGACAAGGTCGTGCGGCGTCAGCGGTCGTCCATACCGCTCCAGATAACTAGGCGCGGCCACGATCGCATAGCGAAGCGGCAGACCCAGCGGCACGGCGATCATGTCCTGCGCCAGCTGCTTTCCGAACCGCACGCCGGCATCGAAGCCGAGCTCGACGATATCGACGACCGCGGCATCGCTGACGATCTCGATATTCACCGCGGGATAGAGTTCCATGAAGTCGAACAGCAGCGGGCACAGGAGGTGATCGACCGCAGGCGCCGGCGCGTTGATCCGCAGCGTGCCCGACGGGCTGTCCCTGAGGTCATCGACCTCGGTGATCGCAAGCCGGATGTCGCTCAGCGCCGGCCCAAGGCGATCGAGCAGGCGCTGACCGGCCTCCGTCACCGAGACGCTGCGGGTTGTCCGGTTGAGGAGGCGAATGCCGAGCGCTTCTTCCAGCGCATTGATCGTCTGGCTGAGTGCCGATGACGAGACGCCGCGCTCCAAAGCCGCGGCGCGAAAGCCGCCACAGCGCACAATAGCGGCGAAGACATCGAAACTATCCAGGCGAAGTTGGTTCATTGCGAAGCACGCCTAATCAAGCTGAGCTGTATTGCCTAGCTTATCAGCGCAAATCTGCCGTGTCATGCTGGCTTTCTGATCAACAGCGGCCTTCGGAAACCATTGATCCGGACGCTCGGAACTTGTCGCGCTGAGGCGTGGCGGGCAACGCCGCAGACATAAAGGGAAGCTCGATGAACGCCTTCACACTCAACAGACGGGCCATCATGCTGTCGGCGGTCGCCGGAGCATCGGCCCTCGTGGCCACTGGCAGCAGAGGTGTCGCGACCGCGCAGGCCAGGTCCGCGGTCAGCGGCAATGCCGGCCACTACCGCTTCAAGGTCGGCGAGATCAGCGCAACTGTGCTGAGCGATGGCGTAATCGGCGGACCGCCCAGGGTCTATGCGAGCGACGCGCCGGAAGCGGAGCTTCAGGAGGTGCTGCGACGGGCCTTCCTGCCCGCCGACCACATGACGCTCAACCTCAATACCCTGCTGATCGAGACCGGCGGCCGGCGGATCCTGATCGAAGCCGGTGCAGGTGGCACCATGGGTCCGAATGCCGGCCGGATCTTTGAGAACCTGGCGGCGATCGGTCTTGGTCCGGAAGACATCGATGCCGTTGTCATCTCGCACACCCATCCTGACCATGTGGGCAACCTGAGGACCGCCGACGGCGGCAGGGCTTTCCCGCGCGCCACCGTCTTCGTGCCAAGGGCAGACTGGGAGTTCTTCGTCAGCAATGATCCGGATCTTTCCTACATGCCGGTGCCGCAAGAGTTCCGCCTACGCTTCGGTGACGCCATCAAGAGCAGCCTTGAACCGGTGCGGAGCGATATCGAGCTCTACGAGGCCGGCGCCGAAATCGTCCCGGGCCTGACGACGGTCGTCGCATCCGGGCATACGCCGGGCATGGCGACCTTCCTCGTCCATTCCGGCAATGATCAGCTGCTGCTGACGGCGGATCTTGCCTATCACCCGGTCGTCAACATCGACAATCCCTGGCGTCCCGGCCCCGATCGCGACAAGGAGACGGCGCTCGCCTCCCGCCGCCGGATCTTCGATCGGGCGTCTGCCGATCAGCTGCCGGTGCTCGGCTTCCACTATCCCTTCCCGGGGCTCGGCCGGATGCTGAAGACCGACGGCGGCTATGCCTGGGTCCCGGCCGGCTGGCAGTTCTGACGTCGATGACAGCGAAACCGGACAAGCCGTACTCTGACGCCGGCATGCCTCGCGCTCCGCCGTTATGCTCTGGTTAAGCCCGCCGCACCCGGCCAACGTGACGACAAGCTTTGCTCTGATGCCATCATCCTCGGGCTTGTCCCCGAGGATCTACCGCCGGTTCGCTGCTTTCAGGGCAGCGGGTCTTGCTCCCATGGACAACGCAGATCGCTCAGGCTCTGCGGTCGCGGATCCTCGGGACAGGCCCGAGGATGACGCAGTGTGAGGCGATCCGGGGAGTACAGGTGTTACCGAGTATACGCAGGATCGCCCCCCGACCCCTACAGATGGCGAGGTTACCGGTGGCATTCTACGCCCTCGCGGCGAGGATCTTCGAGATCGGCGACACGGGATCGCGGCCAAGCTTCGCCGCAGTGTCGATTGCCACCTGCGCAAGCTTTGGCAGATCAACGCCGGTGCGGATCCCCATGCCTTCGAGCATGTACACCAGTTCTTCGGTCGCGACATTACCGGTAGCACCCTTGGCATAGGGGCAGCCGCCCAGCCCGCCGACGGAGGAATCGAACACCCTGACGCCGGCATCGAGACAGGCGAGGATGTTGGCGAGCGCCTGGCCGTAGGTGTTGTGCTCGTGAAGTGCGACTGCGGACATCGGGATCTCTGCGGCAACGGCCTTCACCATGGCGGCGGCGGCCCTTGGCGTGCCGGTGCCGATCGTATCGCCCAGCGAGATTTCGTAGCAGCCAATGTCATGAAGGCGGCGCGCCACATCGACCACCGACGATAGCGCTACCTCTCCCTCATAAGGGCAGCCGAGGACGCACGATACATAGCCGCGCACGCGCATGCCGGCCGCGCGCGCACCTTCAAGAACCGGCACGAAGCGCTCGAAGCTTTCGTCGATCGAGCAGTTGATGTTCTTCTGCGAGAAGGTCTCGGAGGCCGACGCGAAGATTGCGATCTCTTCGGCGCCCGCGTCGCGTGCTGCCTCGAAGCCTTTGAGATTGGGCACGAGCATCGGCAGGTTGATGCCCTCCCGCCGGCCGAGCAGGGCGAGCACCTCGCCCGATCCGGCCATCTGCGGCACCCATTTCGGCGAAACGAAGCTGCCGGCCTCGATGGTGCGCAGACCCGCGCCGATCAGCCCCTCGATCATCTCGACGCGATCGGCGACGGTGAGCGGCCGGGCCTCGTTCTGCAGTCCGTCACGCGGGCCGACCTCTACAAGGCGAATATCATCCATGGGAACTCCAATTCATGCTGTCTTGATTTCCTTGGCCAGGAAGGCGCAGAAGCGCGGATCCGCGCCATAGGCGACGTTCACCCGCATTGCCGGCGGCACCGGAACCTCGCGGTCGGCATAGAAGACGCTTGCCGGGGCAATGAAGATGTTGCTCTCGGCGGCGCGGCGGCAGAAGGCGGTCTCGTCGATGCTGGGTGGCAGCGGGACCCAGATGTAGAAGCCCTGCACCTTGGGCAGCTTCACCTCCAGGCCGACATCCGAGAGAGCCTGCGCGGTGGCCTTGGCGCCATTCTCGATCCAGCCACGCAGGCGCCTGAGGTTCTTGAGGTACTGACCGCTCTCGATCATCTCGAGCACGACCCGCTCCACATGCAGCGACGTGGCGACCATGGTGATCATCTTCAGGTCGACGAGACTGCGGATGGTTTCCGGCGCTCCGGCGATATAGCCACAGCGCAGGCTGGCCGACAGGGTCTTGGAGAACGATCCAACATAAAGAACGCGCTGCTGCTGACCGAAGGCAGCCAACCGCGGCAGGGTGGGAGACAGAAGGTCGGCAAAAATGTCGTCCTCGACGAGGCGGAAATCGTGCACCTCCGCCATCTGCAGCAGGGCAAACGCGTGAGCCGGCGACAGCGTGCCGCCGGTCGGGTTGTGCGCCTGGCTCTGGGTGAAGAACAGTTTCGGCCGCTGGACCGCCAGCCTCTGGCGCAGATCGTCAAGATCGGGACCATCCTCGTTGCGGCGGATGCCGACGACGTTCGCCTTCGCCAGCCGCAGCTTGGCATAGAGCGGGTAGTATCCGGGACTGTCGACGAACACCGTGTCGCCGGGCTCGAGGAAGTGTCGGATGATCAGGTCGAGGCCGTGGTTGACGCCGCTGGTCAGCATCACCCCGTCCGCCTCGGTGGTGATCGAGCGCTCGGCAAGCGAAGTCCGCAGCCATTCGCGCAGCGCGCCGAGCCCCCAGGAACTGCCATAGCCGAAATCCACTTCGGCAGTCGCGTTGCGGCTGGTGCGCAGGATGCGGCGCATGTCGGCGTCCTCCGTCCAGCTTGCCGGAGGGCGTCCGTCTCCCGGGCGGGTCTGGTAGTTCTGGTCGAGCTGTTCGCGCAGCAGCGACATGATGCTGGTGGCCTCGGTAACGTCGGGCCGGTTGCGGAACACCGGCGCCGGGCGGTTCTCCGATACGTAATAGCCCGATCCCTGCCGCGCGACCGCCAGACCGCGCGCCACCAGCCGGTCATAGGCGTCCGCCATGGTGTTCTTCGACACGCCGAACTGCTCGGCGCCGCCGCGAACCGAGGGCAGCCTCTGGCCGGCCTTGTAGAGGCCGGAAGCAATCTGCCCGCTCAGATGAGCGACGATACTGTCGACCACCTTCATCGATCGTCCCACCTTCCGGCTGGGACAGTGCCTGGAACAAACCGGCCAACTGTCCCTTGCTTCCTGTGCATATTCTAGGACAGTTCGCACCTGACGCAAGTCCAGTTGAGTTGGTTTGGGAGTGAGCCATTGACAAAGAAGACCGCCACGTCTCGCATCGAGAACATGCGCAACCTGTCGCCCGCGGAGCGACTGGATCAGGTCGCGGCTGCGACGATGATGGATGACGGGGCACGCGCCGTTCTGTCCGCACCGGACGCGCTGTCCGTCGAGCGCGCCAACGGGATGATCGAGAACGTCATCGGCACTTTCCAGCTTCCGCTTGGCGTGGCGACGAATTTCATGGTCAACGGCCGGGACTATCTCGTGCCGATGGCGGTCGAGGAACCGTCGGTCGTTGCCGCTGCCTCCTACATGGCGCGGATCGTCCGCGGCTGCGGCGGCTTCCAGACGTCGTCGACGGCACCGATCATGCGCGCGCAGGTGCAGATCATCGGCCTGACGGATCCGAACGGTGCGCGACTGGCGATCCTTGCCGCGCGTGACGAGATCGTTGCATCCGCCAATGCCAAGGATCCGGTGCTCGTGAAGTTCGGCGGCGGCTGCCGCGACATCGAGGTCCATGTCTTCCCGTCGACATCGCGCGGACCGATGGTCGTGCTGCATCTGCTTGTCGACGTTCGCGACGCCATGGGCGCCAACACCGTCAATACCATGGCGGAAGCCATTGCACCGATCGTCGAGCGGATCACCGGCGGCGAAGTGCGGCTCCGAATCCTGTCGAACCTCGCGGATCTGCGGCTGGCACGCGCTCGGATCGAGCTGACCGAGGACGCTCTCGTCACCAAGGAATTCTCCGGTCGCCGGATGATGGAAGGCATCGTCGATGCCTACGATTTCGCCGCCGTCGATCCCTATCGGGCAGCGACCCACAACAAGGGCATCATGAACGGCGTCGATCCGGTGGTGGTCGCCACCGGCAACGACTGGCGGGCGATCGAAGCCGGTGCGCATGCCTATGCCGCCCGTTCGGGTCGTTACACCTCGCTGACAACGTGGGAAATCAGCGCCAAGGGAACGCTCGTCGGCACCATCGAGATGCCGATGGCGCTCGGGCTGGTGGGCGGTGCGACCAAGACCCATCCGGCAGCCCAGGCCGCGCTGCAGATCCTCAATGTCGGCTCCGCCATCGAACTGGCCGAGGTGACGGTGGCCGTCGGCCTGGCGCAGAACATGGCGGCGCTCCGGGCGCTTGCCACGGAAGGTATCCAGCGCGGCCACATGGCGCTGCACGCCCGCAACATTGCGATCGGTGCCGGTGCCGTGGGAACGGAGATCGACGCGGTGGCCCGCCGGCTGGCGGCCGATCACGACGTCCGCTCCACGCGCGCGGAAGAAATCCTAGCCGAGTTGCGAAGATAAAGCTGAAACCGGCGGCTGGGCGAAGGAGGAGATTTGCCCGGCGCCGCGCCACTTGCTGGCCATTTTCTTGACCGGCCAACCGGCCGATTTTTTTGGGGAGGGTTTTTTCAATGACAGACGATAATGTTGTGCGCGCCGCCGGCGCGCATGGTCAGCTTGCCGAGATCTGGGGAGACGTCGTGTCTCGGCCACAGCTCGCCAAGGCCATGATCATCGGCGCCATACTGAGCGTCGCGGTTTACTACGCGACGCTTGCCGCCATTGCGCCGATGGCTGCCACGCCGGCCGTCGGCAAGGCGCTGGCAATGCTTGCCGGCATCCTCGGCTCGGTAATCAGCGGCGCCGTATGCTCGCGGATATTTGCGCCGAAGCGCGTCGTCGTCGAACAGGCGCAGACCGGGACCGCCTGGCAGGCCGACGTCCTGGAGCAGCTCGAACAGGAGGGCGGGCCGATCGGCCGGGTGGAGGATCTTCCGCCGGTCGTGGTGCAGGAGATGCGTGAGGTCGGGCTTTACGATCTGTTCAAGACATATCAGGACCGCAGCAGTGCTGTCAGGCAGGGGGAGTGACCATGGACGGCATGCTTTACGAAATCGTCATGGCGCTTTCCCTCGGTCTCCTGGGGGCGATCCTGTTCTCGGCGATCGGCCTGATCTCGGGAACGGACGAAACCACCACGATTGCCCCGGTCACCCTTCTCGTCGTTCTTCTCGGTGCGCCGCCGGTCGCCGTCTTCACCTTCTGGATGTGCGCGGCGGTTTCCAAGCACATGACGCATGCGGTGCCGACTGCGCTGCTGGGCATTCCCGGCGACACCCTGGCACTGCCGCTTCTGCAGCAGGCGACGGCGCTTCGCAATCTCGGTGCGCCGCACGTGGCACTGCGCAAGATGCTCGCTGGTTCCGTCATATCGGCGTTCATCGCCGTGCCGCTGGCTGTGCTGTTCGCCGTCATCCTGGCACCGTTCGGGACCTACATCACCGCCTCCGCGCCGTGGCTGTTCATCGGTGCGGCGCTCATCATCGCCTATTTCTCGGCCGGCCGCTGGGCGTCCGTCCTGGCGCTGATCCCGTTCACGCTGCTGATTGTCGCACTGCAGGGTTTCACCGCTACGCACAACATCAAGCTCGGCGTCAGCTACTTCCTCGGCATCGCCGTCGGGCCTCTGGTGGCGGAACTGTTTTCCGCCGTCTCGCCACTTGAGAGCAAGCGCATGAACCGCAGCGAATTGCGGCAGACGACGCTTGCGCCAGACGTGAAGGGCTGGGGCGGCTACTTCCCCAACCCGTTCCGGGTGCTCGACCGGAGCCAGGTGGTGACGACTGCGACAGCCGCCGCCGTGACCAGCGCCACCTTTGTGTTCAGCCCGGTCGCCGTCACCGTCATCGCCGGCGAGATCGTTGGCGCGCGCATCAAGCACGCCTACCATCGCCTGACCTCGGTGCTTGCGGTGCGCAACGGCGTGACAGAATCCACCTACATCGCCGAAGCGCTGATCCCGCTGATCGCCTTCGGGCTGCCGCTGAGCCCGGTTGCGGCCGGCCCGGCAGCACCGCTGTTCAACGCGCCGCCGCGCTTCACGGTCGATGCCGGCACCGGCGTCGTCAACAACCTGCACACGATGATGTCGGTGTCGGAATTCCTCATCTGGGGACTGATCTCCGTCGTCATCGCCGCAGCCATTGCCTACCCATTCGCGATGAACCACGCCCGCAGCGCCGCAGCCTTCGTCGCCAAATACATCAGCCATGAAGCGATCATCGCGACCTTCGTGGGCCTCATCCTGGTCATCGGCCTCTGGGAGGGCGGATTGCTGGCACTGCTGGTGATCGTCACGGTCGGCCTCGTCGGCGGCCTGCTCTACCGCGTGCTCGGCATGAACACCGGTGTCCAGTTCATGGGCTACTACGCCGCGATCCTCAGCGTTCCGGCGATCCTGAAGCTGATCGGCTGATCCAGCCGCTCGGCAGAGAGACTATGGGAGGAGAGAGCGATGAACCGACTGCTACGCATGTCGGCTCTGGGAGCGGCACTGATCCTGATCGGTGCCGCAGCCCACGCAGCCGATGACAAAACCACGCTTCCTGCCCTGGATATTCCCAGGGCACTGCGAAGCGTCGTACCATTGCCGATGGCGGAAGCCGATCTGCCCTCGGTCGAGGCGCGTGAATATCTCAAGGTCTCCGACAAGGGCCTGCAGCTCGAATGCCCGACCTTCGATGCGAAGGGCGACCTGCTGTTCTGCGAGGTTTTCGGCGGAACGGTCTTTCGCCTGACGCCCGACAAGCAGCTGTCGAGCTTCGTGCCGGATGCCGAACTTCGCCCGGCCGGTCTCGCCGTCCATCCAAGCGGCCGCATCTACATGGCCGAACTCGGCGACTTCGGGTCGCGGGGTTCGGTCGTGACGATGGCGCCTGACGGAACGGACGTCCAGACCGTGGTCTCGCGAAACGACGGCTTCCTGCCCGACGACCTGGTCTTCGACAAGGACGGAGGCTTCTACTTCACCGACTTCAAGGGCGGATCGAGCACACCGAGCGGCGGCGTCTATTACATCGGCCCGAGTGGCGGCAAGCCGGTGCTGGTGGTGCCCAACCTGCGGATCGCCAACGGCGTGAGCCTTAGCCCGGACGGCAAGACGCTCTGGGTGACGGAACTGGCCGGTGGCCGGCTGCACCGCATCTCGCTGGCCAACGCCACCACCATCGCGCCGTTCGGGTCGTCACTGGTGTACAATTTCGTTGGCGGCGGCCCGGATTCGCTGCGCATCGATGCCGACGGCAACGTCTATGTGGCGATGTACGGCCAGGGCCGGATCATGGTGATGAACCCGCTCGGCTTTCCAATCGGCCAGTATCTGCTGCCCGGCCGCGACGAGGGGCACAACCTGCGTTCGACAGCCATGGTCATCCGGCCCGGCACCGACGAACTGCTGATCTTCACCAACGACTGGGACAAGGGCCAGGGATCGACCATCTTCGTCGCCAAGGCGCTGGCGAAGGCGGCACCCTCACCTTCGCCCTGAGAAGAGCTCAACCGTGGTCCAAATGGATGGTGGAGGCCGGAAGGAATGCCGGCCCCCGCCGGAGACGATCGAGCTGCGCCTCGGCTCGTTGAGCGGCTATCGCCGCATCAGGCGGCAAACCCGCGATCGCAAGCCATTACAGGCAGGCCTGCGTGAGCGCGTCCACCTGTTGCCGGCACATCCTGGATTGTGACTTGCCGGCAATGTTGCGCGCAACCTCCTGCCGCTCGCCGCCGGCCAGCAGCGACCTTCGCTGCCGAAGGGCAGCATCGGCCAGCAAGGTCTCCATGGCCTCCAGCGAGACGCCGTCGGCACGCATCATGAGCCGGATCATGGGGTCTCTCAGGATCTCGGTGATCGTCAGGTCGGTCTCGGTCATCGTGTTGTTCCTGTTGCAGACCCTCATGTAGGTTGGTTTTCCAACGACGCGATGTCGAAAGCCGGACAAAAGAAAGGCGGCTGATGAAGTTATGTTGCGCAACCGTTACGCCGCATGACGAGCGTCGATCGCCCGCCGTCTCTCAGCCCACAGTCTCTCACCCGCAGTCCCACAGTGTGAGGCCGCTTCGGGTTCCGTGATGCTGATGCTAAGAGAGGGGGGTAGTGTCCTTGATGAGCGGTCGTCGTGCGGGTCGGTGGTTGATCCAGCCCGGCTCGCGTGCTGCGGATCGGTTCCGGCTTAATATTTAAAAACAAATATCCCCGTGACCTCGCCCGCCTGTTTCGTGAGTATGTTCGTCAGTCGCCCTGACCATAAGGCACACCATGAGCGCTCATCTGCATCTCGTCGCCCCGGAAACCGGTTCGCGCATCCTGCTGGTCGAGGATGATCAGGAGATCGCCTCGATGGTCGTCGAGATGCTGCGCGACAGCAACTTCAGCGCCGTCGCGGTCGGATCAGCAGCCGACATGGACGCCGTGATGCGGAAACAGTCATTCGACCTGATCGTCCTGGACGCCATGCTGCCCGGGGAAGACGGGTTCAATATCTGCCGGCGCCTGAGGGCTGTCTCCGTCACGCCGATCATCATGCTGACCGCCTTGAAGGACGACGTCGACCGGATCGTCGGGATCGAACTCGGCGCCGACGACTACATCACCAAGCCGTTCAACCCCCGCGAATTGATGGCGCGGATCAAGGGGCTGCTGCGCCGGGCTTCCTACAGCGCCGATCAGCGCGCACCCCGTGGCCCGATGGAATTTGCGGGATGGTTGATCGATCCCGTCCCGCGTCAACTGATCAGCCCGGACGGCGTGCATGTGTCGATGACGACGGCGGAGTTCGACGTGCTGCTGGCCTTCTGCCGCAATCCCGGTCGGGTCATGACGCGCGAGCAGTTGCTGGGGCTGACGCATGCTGGTCTCGCGGGACCGGTCGAGCGCAGCATCGATGTTCATGTCAGCCGCGTTCGCCAGAAGATCGAGCCCAACATCCGCGAGCCGACGTTCATCAAGACGGTTCGGCTCGGTGGCTACCTGTTCACGCCAAGGGTGGAGATCCGTTGATGATGCTGAAGCGGATGAGAGCCGGATCGATCCGGTGGCAGATTGCGGCATCGGTAATGGTGCCGGTCTTGATCGTGGCGATCCTGACGATCCTGACGGAGCCGATGACGCTGTACGAACCCGAGCGCCTGTCCTATGCGCGCGGCACGGCGGTCAAGATAGAGATGGTGACCGAGCAGGTGCGTGCCGCCGATACGCCCGAACGTCTGGCAGCGCTGCTTGCGATCGTTTCGAAGACCGGGCTTCAGGTGGAAGAGGTTTCGCCCGCCGAACTGACACCCGATCCCGGGGTGGAGGTCGCGAGCCGGGACCCGCGGCAGCTTGTGAGAAAGAACATGCCGGAAGCCATCCTCACGAGTTTTCGGGCCGAGACATCGAGCGGAAAGCTGAATGACGTGCTGGTGGTGGCGACCGGCGACGGCCGCGCCCTGGCGTTCCGGCCGGCGCCTGCTCCGCCCGACACCTGGATCACCAACAAGCAGATCAACCTCATGATCAAGGTTGTCGTGGTGATCGTGCCGGTGCTTTTCCTGTCGCTCTGCGCTGCATCGATGATCACCGCCCCGCTTCTGAAATTCGCCGAGGCTGCCGAGACCCTCAAGCCCGACGAGGGACCCGACCGTCCGTTCGAAGAAAGCGGAGCGGCCGAGGTCCAGACGCTGGCGAAATCGCTCAACGACATGCGCAGCCGCGTCCGGGGCATGATCGAGGATCGAACCCGTATGCTGCGGGCCATCAGCCACGATCTTCGCACACCCCTGACGCGCCTGAGATTGCGCGCCGAACGATCCAACCAGCCGGACCTCAAGGCATCGTTCCTCGCCGATATCGCCATTCTCAGCGACATGATCGATGACACGCTGATCTACCTCAGCAAGGAGATGGGCGCCGAAAAGCTGCTGAACGCCGACCTGCCGAGCCTGCTGGAAACGGTCTGCGCCGACTTTACCGACATGGGCTACAATGTCGAATACCTGGGCCCCGAGCGGTTTGCCTATCGCTGCAAGCCTCGCTGGCTGGCCCGTGCGGTGACCAATCTCGTCGAAAACAGCACCAAGTTCGCGCAGCGGATCACGGTGACCCTCTCCGTGGTTGAGGGAAGCACGGTGCGCATCAGCGTCCAGGATGACGGTCCCGGCCTGCCCGCCGACCTGCGGACGCGGGTGCTCGAGCCGTTCTTCAAGGCCGACAATGCCCGAACGTCCGCCGATCGAACCGGCTTCGGCCTGGGGCTTTCCATCGTCGACGACATTGTCCGGGCTCACGGCGGCAAGACCAGGCTGCTGAACGCCGTGCCGCACGGCCTTATCGTCCACATCGATCTGCCGACGGAGGAAGCCGCTTCCATGCTGACGATGTCTCCGCTGCACAGCGGGGCGAGCCGGGCAACGGCCTGATCCCGCCGCGACGGCTGACGGCAGGAGCGCCCGCAGTCACCCACAGGCGCTGCCTGCCCGCACGTCCCATCCCCGGAATGCATGGCGATCAGCCGTCTTTTCCGCAACAAAACTAAACCTATCCAAACACACGGGCCGGCGGCGTCTGCGTATCATGGCACCGATCAGTGAAGGATATTGCCATGGATCACCATCCCGGACAGCGCATTCTGGTCTTCCTGCCAGACGCCGCAGCAGCTCTGATTGCCACGCGCCTGAACGAGGCCGGTTATCTTGCTTGCGTCGCGTGCACCGTGCCCGAGCTTCAGAAGGCTCTCGCCGAAACGGAGTATCGTGTCGTCGTCACCACCCGTCCCGACATCGACACCGTGCGCGGCATCCAGCCGCTGCCGGTCGTCAACCTGGAGATCTTCTTTCATCCGGATCCAGGCAGGACCTCGACCGGACGCCGGACGAAGCGCTTCGACGCCAAGGCATTTCTGGATCGGGTGAGGACTTTGACCGAACCTGCAAAGGCGCGGGAAGAACCACACGCTTTGCACAGTCCCATGCCATCGGATGGGCTTGGTTTCCGGCTTTGGAGGCTGTTCCGGCTTCGCGCAGCGCCGAACGGCACGCAGTTGGCCCGCTAGACGATCTTCCGTCGCAGGCACATGAAAGACCGTCCCAGGGATCTACGCATGATCTATGAGTGGATCGCGGCCTTGTCGTGTGTCGGCGACCTGCAGACCGAGGACATGACGGGGCGCTGCGCAAGCTTCTTTATCCCTGCGCCGTCGGGCGCAGGACGATCTCACCGACATCGACATTCGGCGGCTGGGAGATGGCGAACGCTATCGCATCGGCGACGGCCGACGCCGGCATTCCCATCGACTTCATGCCGGCTTCCCCTTGTGCGCGCATCGCGGGATCGGTCATCGAGGATGCCAGGTCCGTATCGACGAAGCCCGGCGAGATGCCGGTCACCCGCAGCGACGCGCCGGCTTCCTGGCGAAGCCCTTCGGTGATCGTTCTCACGGCGTTCTTCGATCCCGCATAGACGGCCATGGTCGGCACGATCTTCAGCCCGGCGGTCGAGATCGTGTTGACGAAGTGACCGAAACCCTGGCGGCGGAAGACCGGCAGAGCCGCGGCAATGCCGTAAAGGACGCTCTTGACGTTGACGTCGATCATCGCCTCCCAGTCCTCGACCCGCAGATCGTCGAGTGGCGAAATTGGCGCGATGCCGGCATTGCTTACCAGAACGTCCAGCTTGCCGTATGTGTCGACCGCATGCGTGACAAGCGCCTCGACATGTTCGCGGCGCCTGACATCGGTGACGCGGTAGGATGCCGTTGCGCCCTTCGACGCGATCGCCTGCGCGAGTGCTGCCAACCGATCCTCACGCCGAGCGCCGAGAACCAGAATGGCGCCCTGCCCTGCCAGCTTCAGCGCTGTCGCCTCGCCGATACCGCTGCTCGCGCCGGTGATGGCGATGACCTTGCCTTCGATACCAATCATGATCTTCTCCTGTTGTTCGCAAGGAGTCTCGCATCGCTAGTTGATCCGATCTATGCTGTAAGCACTCAGAAATCGTCGCGATCGGATAGATGTCATGGATCCCTTGTCGGAAGTCTTCTCGCTGCTCAACATCCGCAGTGCGCGCTGCACACGTTTCGAGGCCAGCGGCCCGTGGGCCTACCGGTTCCCGGCGAAGCCGGCATTCAAGTTCGGCGCCGTCTTGCGTGGCAGTTGCTGGATCGATTTCGGCGATGGCGATCGCCGGCAGCTCGCATCCGGTGACTGCTTCCTGCTGGCCAACGCGCCGAGCTACGTGCTGGCGAATGACGACCAGATCGCGCCCGAAGACGGGATCGCGGCGTTCGATTGGGCGCTGTCGGATGTCGCGCATCATCGCGGCGATGACACGGTGCTGATCGCTGGTACCTTCGGGTTCGAGATCTCCGGCGCCGAACTGCTGCTGGGATCACTGCCCCGCTTTCTGCTGATCCCGTCCGGCAACGCATCGGCTGCCGTCGTGCGCGCGACGCTCGACATTCTTGACCTTGAAATCAGGAGCACGCGGATCGGCGCCGGCGTGCTCACCGACAGGTTGGCCGACGTGCTTCTCATCCAGGTTCTGCGGGCGGCGCTCGATCAGGACAGCGGCGAGGATTTTGGCTGGATCAGCGCGCTGGGCGATCCGCGGATCGGCAAGGCTATCCGGTCCATGCATGGCGATGCCGCCTATCCGTGGACGCTCGACGGTCTGGCGGGATCCGTGGCGATGTCGCGAGCGTCATTTTCCAGGCGGTTCAAGTCATTGGTCGGCACCGCACCGCTGGATTATCTGCTGCGCTGGCGCATGCGGCTGGCGCGCAACGATCTTCGCCATGGATCGACGGTCGCAGCGGTTGCCGCCAGGGTTGGATATTCGTCGGAAAGCGCCTTCGGGCATGCGTTCAAGCGCATCTATGGAGTGGCCCCTCGCCGGTACTGGCGCACGCGTGACGAAACCGGGACCGCTGCCTCCTGAAGGCGGAGCCGGACAGAAAAAGGCGGCCGGCGCGTCGCACCGGCAGCCCTTCGATCAGGTGTGCGTCAGACCGCGGCGTAGCGGTGGGCCAGAGCCTCGAAGCTGCCGAGCTGCTCGGCCAGCAGTTCGCGGGCCTCGTCGCGCCGGACGAAGATCTTGAACATCGCGGCACCATCGGCGTTCATGAACCAGATCGAGCACGACCGGCGGCCGTGGAACATCCGGTCGACGAAGGTGATGCCGGCGCAGCGATCCTTGCGGACATGTCCGCCAATGGGGCTGTCGCCGTGGATGTTGAACCAGCCATGGCCTTCGCTGCCCTGAGGCAGGCTGCCGGTCACTTCCAGCACGATATCGCCGGTATGGACGATGAACAGCACGTCGCCCCAGCCGGAGACCTCGGTCCAGATCGTCTCGAAGGCATCGGCGCCAACGGACACCGCGGCTCCCGCAGGTAGTATAGCGAGGATCTCGGCAGGCGTGACCTCGGCCTTGGTGGCGATCGCTTCAACGACGCCATCCGGCTTTTCCGCCAGCGCCGCGAGTGCTCGCTGCCGCCTGTCGTCATTGGCCTGCAGCTTGGGACTGACAGACTTCGTCATGCAGCCTGTTCCTCTTTCCCGTCGCGGCCTTCGTGGATGATGACCTCGAAGCCTTCGAAGTGTGGGCCAGAGAGATACTGCACGCTGCCGCGATTTTCGCCGGCGCGGGCATGGGCGGCACGGAACTGCTCCGACTTCGTCCAGGCGGTGAAATGCTCGACGCTCTCCCAGATCGTATGCGATGCGTAGAGCGTGTGGTCGTCGTGCTTGGCGCCCTTCAGCATGCGAAATTCCAGGTAGCCCGGCATGCTCGACAGGTGCCGTTCGCGGCTGCGCCAGATCTCCTCGAAGCGTTCCTCGTGGCCCGGCACAACCCGGAAGCGGTTCATTGCAATGTACATTCTGTGACCCCCATCAAAACTGGTGTGATCCGCTCATGATATATATTGCCCTCCCGGAAGGAAAGTCCTAAGACTTGATAATCACAGTCAGGTTTTAGCGCCGCGCCCCGGATCAAGGCGTGGCGTCGAGGGGAACGGGGTAGCAGTCATGGCCAAGCACAGGCGTTTCAGGAGGCTTGGCCTTCCGGTATTCGGCGTTCTCGCGGCGATGGCGGCCGGCTCTGCGCTGGCTGCCGAACCCGCCAACCCAGCCGCTCGCCGCATCGTGTCGATCGGCAGCGCCGTCACCGAGATCCTTTATGATCTTGGTGCCCAGGACCGGATCGTCGCCGTCGATTCAACCAGCACCTATCCGCAGGGGACAAAGGAAAAGCCGGATATCGGCTACCTGCGGGCGCTGTCCCCGGAGGGCATCATCGGCCAGAACCCGGACCTGATCCTGCTGCAGGACGGTGCTGGGCCGCCGGATGCGCTGACCGTCCTGCGCGCCAGCGGCATTGCCACCGCAACCATCAAGGCGCTGCCCTTGAGCGAGACGATCCCCGACAAGATCCGCGACGTGGGCGCAGCCGTCGGTCTTGGTGACAAGGCGGAGGTGCTGGCGCAGAAAACCAAGGCCGAGCTCGACGCTGCGCTCGCCGAGACTGCAAAAATCCCGCAGCCGCGCAAGCGGGTGCTGTTCATCCTCTCTGTCGCCAATGGCCGGATCATGGCCGGCGGCAAGGGAACTGAGGCCGCAGCGATGATCGAGATGGCCGGCGGCATCAACGCCGCCGACCAGATCACCGGCTACAAGCCGCTGACCGACGAGGCGGTGATCGCCGCAAGGCCGGATTACGTGCTGGTCATGCAGTCGGGCAACCACCACCTGACGCCCGACCAGGTCTTCAGCCTGCCGGCCTTCCTGTCGACGCCCGCCGCCGACAATCGCGCCCTGCTGCAGATGGACGGCCTGCTGCTGACCGGCTTTGGCCCGCGCACGCCGAAAGCCGTCGGAATGCTGACATCGCAGCTCTATCCGCAGAGCAACTAGAGATGCGCCGCAGCCTGATCGCCGCAATCCGTTCGAGCGAGCCGGATGGGGACCGGTCCCGCCTCGGCGTACTCTGCCTGACGGGCCTGCTCCTGCTTCTCGGTGTCTCGTGCTTCGTATCGCTGGCGCAGGGTCCGACCGGCGTCGATCTCAGCCATCTGTGGCTCTACGTCACCGGTCGCTCGGCGGAATTGACGCTGCAGGAACGGGTCGTCCTGGAGGCGGTGCGGCTGCCGCGCACGGCACTCGCAGTGCTGGTGGGTGCCGGCCTTGCCGTTTCCGGCGCCATGATGCAGGGGCTGTTCCGCAATCCGCTCGCCGATCCCGGCGTCGTCGGCGTCACCTCGGGCGCAGCGCTGTTCGCCGTCATCGGCATCGTGCTGGGATCGGGGCCGCTTGCCTCGCTCTCCGCTTTTCTCGGGAGCCATTTCCTGCCGGTGATGGCGTTCGCCGGGGGGCTCATCAACACGCTGCTGCTCTACCGGATCGCCACGCATTCCGGCCAGACCCAGACCAGCACGCTGATCCTCTCCGGCATCGCGGTCGGCGCGATCAGCGCCGCGATCATGGGTCTGCTGATCTTCGTCGCCGACGATCGTCAGCTGCGCGACATCACCTTCTGGAGCCTCGGCTCGCTGAGCGGCGCGACCTTTTCCCGCGTCCTCTCCATCCTGCCGTTCGTGGTGCTGGTATCGGCCGTCATCCCGGTCGTCGCCCGCGGCCTTGACGCGCTGGTGCTGGGCGACGCGGCGGCCTTCCACATGGGCGTCCCGGTGCAGCGCCTGAAGCGCCTCGTCATCCTGGCGGTTGCCGCCGCTTGCGGCGCGACGGTCGCCGTTGCCGGTTCGATCGGCTTCGTCGGCATCGTCGTGCCGCATCTGCTGCGGCTGATCATCGGGCCGTCGCACCGCTTTCTTCTGCCGGCTTCCGCCATCGGCGGCGCGGTTCTGCTGCTGCTGGCCGACAGCGTCGCCCGCACTATCGTCGCTCCGGCGGAACTGCCGCTCGGCATCGTCACGGCGCTGTTCGGCGCGCCGGTCTTCCTGCTGCTGATCGTCGGACGCAATGGCATGCGCTCAGGAGATGCATGATGTTCAAAGCTCATTCCGTCACGGTCGAACGCCGTGGCCAGCGATTGCTCGATGACGTCTCGGTGACCCTGCAGCCGGGTGCCATGACGGCGGTCATCGGTCCGAACGGTGCGGGTAAGTCGACGCTGATGAAGGTCCTGTCTGGCGAGCTTTCGCCCTCCAGGGGATCGGTCACCTATCATGACGTCGACGTCAGGCTGCAGGACGCCAGGGCGCTGTCCGCCAAGCGCGCGGTTCTGCCCCAGGCAAGCGAGTTAGCCTTCCCGTTCACCGTGCTGGAGGTCGTGCGCATGGGGGCGGTCGCCCAGGGTGCTGCCGATCCGAGTACCTCCGCACGAATGGCGCTGGCCCGCGTCGGGCTGACGGGCTTTGAACGCCGGCCCTTCCCGACACTGTCCGGCGGCGAACAGCAGCGCGTGCAGTTCGCCCGGGCGTTGGCGCAGGTTCCGCAGCCGGTGAAGAACGGCATGCCGATGGGCCTGCTGCTCGACGAGCCGACCTCCAGCCTCGACCTCAGCCATCAGATTGCCGTTCTGGAGATCGCCAAGACCTTTGCGCGCCAAGGCGGCATCGTGCTGGCGATCCTGCATGACCTGAACCTGGTCGCCGAGTTCGCCGACCGGATCGTGGTGCTGGAAAAGGGCCGCGTCGTGGCGCAGGGGAGCTGCGCGGAAAGCCTGAACGACGCGATGGTCATGCAGGTTTACAAGATCTCCGGCGCAGTCGGCCGCACGCCCGTCGGCCATATGCCGTTCGTGCTGCCGCAATCGCGCGACCGCCACATCGGCTGATCTCATCCTGATCCATCATAGTGACGGCTTCGGTTCCCGAGCCTGACGGCGGCTGGTCCATGCCTGCCGGCGGAGAGGAATTTCGCTGCCCGTAGCGGCCGGACGATCAGACCCATCGACGCATGCAAAAAGGGCACCCCTCTTGCGAGGGATGCCCTTTTTCGGTGGGATCGTTTTCTTCAGAACCGCTGGGTCAGCGACACCTTGAACGAGCGGCCCGGCTCCGAATAGAACTCGCGGGCCTGGGTCGCAGCGTTCGAGCGCACCGAGCTGTAATCGTAATAGGTCTTGTCGAAGACATTGTAGATGCCGGCATTGATGCGCAGGCCCTTGACCTGCTCCGGCTCCCACCATGCGGTCAGGTCGACGAGACCATAGCCCGGCGTGCGGAAGTAGGTGCCGGCCTTGCCGTCGTCGTGGCGCGACGCCGAGACGCCGATGAGGTCGACGCCGACGCCCCAGATTTCCGTATCGTAGCCGAAGCTGACGACGGCCTTGGCCGGCGCGACGGAGCGCAGGAAGGTATCGTTGTCGAGATCCTTGCCGCTCAGCGCGGAAAGTCCGAGGCCGACGCGCAGGCCGTTGTCGAAGGCGCGGTGGCCGGAGACCTCGACACCGTAGATCTCGGCCTTGGAGATGTTGCGGAACTGCTGAACGCCGCCCTGGCGGTAGTCGTTGAGGTTGTAGCCCATGGCAGCGGCCTCGCCGGCCGTCAGGCTGCGCGAGTCGATGAAGTTTTCATAGCGGTTGTAGAACAGGTTGATGCTGCCGCCGAAGCTTTCGTCGCCGAGGTTGGCGCCGATCTCGAAGCCGTTGCTGGTTTCTGATTCCAGATCCGGATTGCCGAGGCGCAGATAGGTGCCGCTCGCACCGAAGCGGCTGTAGAGTTCGCCGGCGGTTGGTGCGCGGAAGCCCATGGCCCACTGGCCGAAGAGCTGGATATCCGGTGCGGCATCGTAGGTCAGACGTAGCTTGGGCGAAACGGCTGTGTCTTCGAACGAGGCGGGAAGCGACGGCCGCGATGCGTTGCGGGCAAATCCATCGGTCATCTGCGGCTCGTAACGAACCCAGTCGAAGCGCAGGCCGGGCGTCAGCGTGAAGCCGGACTGGCCGAGTTCGATCGCGTCGTCGAGATAGAGGCCGATGCGATTGCCATCGACCTTCGGCGTATCGGCCTGGTTGGTGTGCAGGTTGTTGCAGGCCGTTGCGGCGCCCGTATAGATGCCGCTGGCCGGCTTGCGCGGGCACGCGTCGTAGCCTGCCGAATACTGATCGCTGGTGATCGTCGCGAGGTCCCAGCCGAAGGTCAGCAGGTGGTTGTTGCCGCCGATGGAGACGTTCTTCTGCGCCGCGCCGATCAGGCCGATGTCGCGCTCGTCGGAGGTGTTGTCGCGGCCGATCGGGCCGACGATCGACGTCGAACGGAACCCTGTATAACCGTCGAGAGTGCCGATCTTCTGGACGTAGAGCGAGGTCCAGAGGTTGTCGATGAAGCTCGTATCGCTCTCGCTTTCGAACTTGTAGTCGAGCGAAGCGCGGTCGCGATCGCTCTCCTTCTGCGACTGATAATTGCCCGGCCGATAGTTGCCGGTCACCGCCTGGTTGATGCGGTTATCAATATCGCGATCCTTGCGGTATCGCTCCAGCGTGACGCCGATGGTGTGACCGCCAGCCAGCTCCTGTCGCAGCTTGAAGAGCAGATTGTGCTCGTTGAAATCCGACGGGTTGGCTTCGGTGCGGGTCGTGCTGTAGCCGCCGATGCTGCCATTGGTCTCAAGCTCATGGCCCTTCTTGTAGCTGCCCTGGAACAGAACCGAGGTGCCGTCGACCTTGCGGGCGACCGCTGCCGCGCCCTGCCAGCTGCGCTCCGAGCTGTCGTAGATCGTCTTGACGAGGCCGCCCCACTGCTTGCCCTCGCCGATCAGATCCTCGGGCTCCAGCGTCCGGTAGGCGAGAACGCCACCCAGCGCGCCGGCACCGGCGCGGCTGGAATCGGCACCCTTCATGACGTCCACCGCCGACAGGGCGCTGAAGTTGACGGTATCGACGCCGCCGGTCGCCTGGCGGGTCGGGTCGCTGAGGAACGGCAAGGGTATGCCGTCGACGGTGGTCAGCACGCGGCTGCCTTCGAGACCGCGGATGTTGACCGAATCGTTGGCGCGGTTGAAGTTGACGCCTGGCTCGGCGACACGCCCGAGATCCTGGACGCTGGTGATCTGCCGGGCCTCGATCGTCTCCCGGGTTACCTCACTGGTCAGCGGGCTGTCTGTGGCACCGCCTTGCGGGACGCTCGACCGGTCACCCTTGATGGTGACGCGCGACAGGACCGTCGCATCCGACGGGGACGCCTGTTGCGCAACGGCGGTCATGGGGAGGCCCAGGGACGCGACGCTGGTGCAAGCGAGCAGGAGACGAGAAAGGCGGGGCAGCATCGCTGATCTTTCATGTTGAGCACGCGCACGGACACGGCGAAGCTGCCGCGCACAGAGAGCGTTGATGTGGTGGGTGAGGCCGCCGAGACGCCGGTGCCTTATTTCTACCGAATAAAAAACATGATTCCTTTTGTCAACATATTTAACATGACAAACAGACTCTTGTTTTAGAGCGATGCCGCTCAGGCACGCTGATGTGGCTTCAACGCACGTTAAGTGCGCAAGCGCTTACGTGCCGGCCCTGCGAGAAGCGCGACTTGTTGAACAGAGAAGAGGTGGATTAGGCTCAGTCGCCCCAGGTGAGCTCCAGCACGTCGAGCCAGTTACCGTGGCCGATGGCTGCCAGCGCCGCGTCGTCGAAGCCGCGCTGACGCAGGGCCTCGATCAGCCGTGGCAGGCCGGCGGCATCACCGAGTTCCTTGGGCACTGTCGTGCCGTCGAAATCGGATCCCAGTGCCACGTGCTGGATACCGATGCGATCTGCGACGTAGGCGACATGGTCGACGATCTTCGACAGCGGCGTATCGCCGTTGCGGGCCCCATCGTCGCGGAGGAACAGCACGCCGAAATTGATGCCAACGAGACCGCCGCTGTCGCGAATGGCATCGAGCTGTCGATCTGTGAGATTGCGGCTATGCGGGCAGAGGGAGTGGACGTTCGAATGCGAGGCGACGAGCGGTGCCTGCGACAGCCGGGCGATGTCCCAGAAACCCTGCTCGTTCATGTGCGAAAGATCGATCATGATCTTCAGGTCGTTGCAGGCCCGCACGAGGGCCCTGCCCGCTTCCGTCAGGCCCGGCCCGATATCCGGCGTCGATCCGAAGCGGAACGGAACGCCGTAGGCGAAGATGTTCGGACGGCTCCAGACCGGTCCCAACGTCCGCAGACCCGCCTGGTGCAGGAGGTAGAGCGCGTCGAGGTCGGCACCGACCATCTCCAGACCCTCGATGTGGAAGACGGCGGCAAACGATCCCGCGTTCATCGCCGCACGGATGGCCGCAGCGCTGCGGCAGACGGTGACGGCACCCTGCGAGCGGGCTTCGAGCTCGAACAGCAGGCGCGTCATGGCCATTGTCTCGTTCAGGGCGTCGGCCTGGGCCGGGGCGAGGAAATCGCCGTTGGCATCCGGACGCATGCTCGGCGGCGGGACGAATATGGCGCAAAGGCCGCCGGCCAGGTGACCGGCACGCGACCGCGGCAGATCGATGTGACCCGTTGCCTCGCCGTCGAGGAAGCCCTGCACCGGATCGGCCTGACCGGCGCGGCGCATGCGCAGCAGGACGTCGTTGTGGCCGTCGAAGACGGGGATGGTGGCAGGACTGGATGACATCGCGATATTCCGGGGAGCTTGTGTCTGAGGGTGGATGCACTGGTAGGTATGGTCGCACCGCCCGGCAAATGCAAACTGCGCATGGCGTTCGTGCAAAATGGAATTGGTCGCAGGCGGCGAGCGCTGGTAGACGGTGGACGTCAGTGGCTCGCCCGAGAGCCGATGCTTCGAGCGAGGAATGACGATGTCACTGGACTGGGACGCCGCCGCTGCCGCGGCCAAAACCTTCACCGATGGCTGGGGGCCGGATGCGCCGGGCGGCGCGGTCATAGGCTTCGATCTCGACGGCATCCGGTTTTCCGCCTGTGGCGGAATGGAAAGCCTTGCGACGCTGGTGCCGTTCAGCGCCCGGAGTGTCGTGCGGTACGCCTCGGTGACCAAGCACGCCTTCTGCGCCATGGTGCTGTCCCAGCCCGAACTGATCGGGCTCGACGACAGGCTCGGCGATCATCTGCCGGAACTGCAGGCGCCGCTTGCCGCGGTGTCCGTCGGGCAGGCACTCGACATGAGCGGCGGCTTGCCCGATACACGCGAATGCGTGACCCTGCTGGGGCTTTCTGTCTATACCGAGACCCGCTCGACGGAGCTGCTGAACTTCATCTTCCGCCAGACACGCCTCAACTACGAGGCAGGCACGGAGATCTCCTATTCGAATACCGGCTATCGGCTGGTGGAGGCGGCGCTCGCGCGAAAGGGCATGTCGTTCAAGTCTTTCATCCAGGCAGCCGGACGCCGGGCGGGCGCCGAGTTCGACGCGCCGGATGTCTGGCACGATCCGGTCGCCGGCCTTGTCCCCGGCTACTGGCGCGGCGATGAGCGCTGGCAGCTGTCGTCTGCCGGCCTGCACCTGTCGGCATCCGGCAGCATGACCGGCAGCGGCGAAAGCCTCGTCGCCTGGCTGCGCATGCTGATGGCCGACACAGGACCGTTCGGCGACATCCTGCAGCGGCTGGCTTCACCGCGCCTCCTCGCCGACGGCCGGCCGAGCGGCTATGGCCTCGGCTTGCGCCGGTCCGTGCTCGACGGCCAGGACTTCATCGGCCACGGCGGGTCGCACCCTGGCTACAAGACCTATTTCCTTCTCGATCCGGACACGAACGCCGGCTTCGTCGTCGTCTCGAACCGCGAGGATACCAACGGCTACGGGATCGCGTTGCAGGCCATGGCGGCGCTGCGCGGCCTGCCGTTGCCCCGCGTTTCGACGGCCCTGATCGACGGGCTCTATGTCACGCAGGAGGGCCCCTGGTGGATCAAGGTCGCCGGCAGCACGGTCACCTATCTCGATGCCGACGAAACGATTTATGACGACGGCGACGGCTGGGTCTCCTCCCGCTCCGCCTCCTCTCCCTTGCGGCTGCGGATGGACGGCGATGAGATCGTCGGCGAGGTCGGTCACGCGGCACGGCGTTTCGTGCCGGTCCGGACTGTGGATGTGCCGGAGACCCTGTCCGGCGAGTGGATTTCTCCCGAAGGTGCGCGGTTGGAGATTGCGGCGGATGTGCTGACGATGGGGATCGGCCCGGTGCGCCATGGCATGCCGCTTGCCGCGCTCGGAAACGGCCGTTTCCTGTTCACCTTGAAGGACGGGCCATGGACCAAGCGCGTCTGTATCCACATGCTTGCGGACGATCGGCTGGAACTGGTGCTCGGCCGGGCCCGGATGATGGAATATACCCGTCGGCACTGATGCCGGTCTGACCGGCACCGCCCAACTTGTGGCCTGGAAACGGAGAGCATCGTGGAAGTCAAATGGCTGGAGGACTTTCTGGCACTGGCCGGGACCTTGAACTTCTCCAGGGCCGCCGACGAACGGCATGTGACGCAATCGGCATTCAGCCGCCGCATCCGCCAGCTGGAGGCCTGGGTCGGCACGAGCCTGATCGATCGCGCCACTTATCCGTCGCGGCTGACGGAGGCCGGCGAGCGGTTCGTTCCGGTCGCCGAGCAGACGCTGCGATCACTCTATCAGGCGCGCCGCAATCTCCGGCCGGAGGACGGCGCCGAGGTGCAGCGGGTGACGCTGACGGCGCTGCACACGCTGTCCATCACCTTCTTTCCGGGCTGGATACAGACATTGGGAGCGGCTGTCGGACCGCTCGTCTCGCACCTGCGGCCGGATTCCGGCAGCATGGAGGAGAACCTCAACTCGCTGGTCGACGGCCATTCCGATTTCCTCCTCACCTACCAGCACGCGCATGTGCCGATGCTGCTCGGGCCGGAGTTCGAGCACCTGACGCTCGGTCGTGAAAATATCGTGCCGGTCAGTGCTCCGGATGAACGGGGCGCGGCGCGTCACCCGATCGAGCCGAGCTTCCTGCATGCCAGCTACCAGAAGAGCTCGTTCTTCGGCCAGCTCATCGCCGGCGCGCTTGCGGACCGCCTGCCGCCCAACACCTGCGTGCATGTCGGCAGCATGTCTGTCGGGCTGAAGGCGATGGCGATGGCCGGCTGCGGTCTCGCCTGGGTGCCGGAAAGCCTGGTGAAGGACGAGCTTGCCGCGGGCGTGCTGGTGCGGGCGGGCGGTCCCGAATGGGACATCGCGGTGGAGATCCGCCTCTACCGGTCACGCGACAACGGCCGGGCGATCGTCAGGCGGATCTGGGAGCTACTGCAGGTCGCCTGATCCAGCGGCCAAGGCGCCCGCCAGCCACCACAGGCTCGGGCAAGCCATGCGGTGTAACGGATCTCATCCGCATGCAGCAGCCAGGGAAACCGGCACTCGGCGGCCGGGCGACATCGGACGAGCGACAGAGTTTTTCGATCCGAAGCAGGCGGATCACTCTGGCAGTCGGCTGCCGGCGCTCGCGTAGTGCCGCCAATCCATTTGCTCCGAGGGCCGCTGCCAATGACCTCCATCGTTCCCAATCTCAGCATCTACCAGATCAAGGCGCTGTCGACCGCCTCCATCGCCTCCTGGACCTCGAGCGACGTCTCGCAGCTGTCGGCGGCCCAGGTGAACGCTCTTTCGTCGAAGCAGATCGCTGCGCTGGAGAGCGAGGACATCGCCGCGCTCAACACCGCGCAGATCGCTTCGATCGCGGTGAAGTCGCTCCCGGGCCTGTCGCTCGACCAGCTGGCGGCGCTCGGTACCGACCGGATCGCCAGCTTTGGTGCCGCGCAGGTTGCGGCCTTTTCCACGGCACAGATCGGCGCCCTCAGCAGCGATCAGGCCGAGGCGCTGACGCCCGCACAGATCTCGAGGCTGAGCGCCAAGCAGATCGCAGCCTTGGACGCCGCGGATCTCGCCACCTTCTCGACCGCCGATATCGCGGCAATCAGCGCCAAGGCGATCAGTGCCCTTTCTTCGACGCTGATCTCCGGCCTGGAGACCGACCAGATCGCTGCCCTGACGACCCTGCAGGTGGCATCGATGAGCGCCCAGCAGGTCAAGTCTCTGACGTCGGACCAGGTGGAGGTGCTGAACCCGTCGCAGATCCGCACGCTGACCGGCCTGCAGCTTGCGGCGCTGAGCAGCGACAATCTCGCCGGCCTGTCGACGAGCCAGATTGCCGCGATCAATGCCAAGGCGGTTCCCTCGCTGACCTCAGGCCAGATCGCTGCCCTGTCGACGCAGCAGGCCGAAGCGCTGACGGCGTGGCAGGTGGCAGCCCTGTCGCCGAAACAGCTGGCGCTGTTTTCCGCCGACGGCATCGCCACCTTCTCGACCGCCGATATCGCCGCTATTTCCGCACGGGCGATCGGTGGGCTGGCGAACCTCACCATCGCGCTGCTGTCGAGCGGCCAGCTTGCAGCTCTCACCTCCGCCCAGATCGGTGCGCTCAGCAGCAGCCAGCTCGGCTCGTTCGGCAGCAGCCAGATCGGCGCGTTGACGACGGCGCAGCTGAAGGGCCTCGCCTCCGCGCAGCTGGCAGCGATCACCACCGAGCAGATCGCAGCGCTCTCGACCGATCAGGTGGCCGCCCTCAGTGCCAAGGCCATACTCGGCCTCACCTCTCTGCAGCTTGCCTCGCTGTCCACAAACCAGGCAGAGGCGCTGACCGCCGCGCAGGTGGCTGCACTGACCTCCAAGCAGCTTTCCGCGCTCACCCCGGCTGCCCTTGAGACCTTCTCGACCGCAGATGTTGCCGCCATCGCTGCCAAGGCGATCGCCGGCCTGCCGACAGAGACGCTGGCGGCGCTGACGCTCGAGCAGGTGTCGGCACTGACGACGGCGCAGATCGCCGCGTTGAAGACCAGCCAGATGGCAGCGCTTGCCCCGTCGCAGATCGAAACCTTCAGCACCGGCCAGATCCGCGCGCTGGCGTCGTCGCAGCTTGCAGCCCTGTCGACCGACAGCGTCGCCGCCTTGAATGCGGACCAGTTCGCCGCATTCACCGCCAAGGCCATTCCCGGCCTCAGCACGATGCAGATGGCTATCCTGACGCTCGACCAGATCGAGGCACTGTCCAGCACCCAGATCGCCACGCTCACCGCCGCGCAGATGGCCTCGCTGACCTCGGACGGGCTGGAGACGTTCACGACAGCGGAAATCGCGGCCATCAATACCCGGGCGCTGGGCGGGCTTTCGTCGACGACGCTTGCGGCGCTCGGTCTCGAACAGCTTTCGGCACTGACGGCGGGCCAACTTGCGGTGCTGAAGACGGACCAGATCGGCGCGCTTGGCGTCGGGCAGATCGGTGCGCTGACGACCGCTCAGGTGAAGGCCCTGACGGCAACCCAGCTGGCGGCGCTCGGCACGGCTGCAATTGCTGCCCTGTCGGTTGACCAGATCGCCGCGCTCAACACCCGGGCCATCTCCGGCCTGACGACGACGCAGCTTGCCGCGTTCAATGCCGACCAGGCGGAAGCCTTCCTCGCCTCGCAGGTCGCGGGTCTCACCGCCACCCAAATTGCCGCCCTTCCAACCGATGCGCTGGCAACCTTCTCGACGGGCGACATTGCGGCTATCACGGCGGCCGCCATCGCCGGCCTTTCGAGCGATGGCATTGCGGCGCTCAGCCAGGACCAGTTCGCAGCCCTCACCACGGCGCAGGTCGCTTCGATGAAGTCATCGCAGATCGCCGCGCTGAACCCCTCGCAGCTCCTGTCGCTGACCTCCGCCCAGCTGCGTGCGCTGTCGGCGGCGCAGGTCGGTGCCGTTGCGACGGCGAGCCTTGCGGGCCTGTCGCCGGACCAGATCGCGCTGCTGACCTCAAAGGCTGCGGCCGGGCTGACGACCGCCCACATCGCCGCGCTCACTCTGGAACAGGCGGAAGCGCTCACGCCGTCCCAGGTCGCCGCGCTGAGTTCGACGCAGATTGCCGCCTTCAGCAACCAGAACCTTTCAGCGTTTTCCGCCGAGGACGTGGCCGCCATCGGCGCGAATGCGATCGCGGGCCTGCCGACAAGTACGCTTGCCGGCATCGGCACGGACCAGATCGCGGCGCTGACCTCGGGTCAGCTTGCCGGGCTGCAGTCCAGCCACATCGCCAGCCTGACCTCGTTGCAGATCGCCAGCCTGTCGACGGCGCAGATCCGGGCGCTTGGCGCAACGCAGATCTCGGGCCTTGAGACCAGCCAGCTTACCGGCCTCAGCGGCGACCAGATCGGCGCGCTTGGCGTGAAGGCGGTTGCGGCGCTCTCCTCGACGCAGCTTTCGGCACTCTCGACGCTCCAGTTCGACAACCTGTCGACCGGGCAGCTTGCGGCACTGACGTCAGCCCAGGTCTCAGCCCTGTCGAGTGACGCCATCGCCACCTTCTCGACCGCCGATATCGCCGCACTTTCCGCAGCCGCCATTTCGGGGCTGGCCAGCGACGCACTTGGTACTCTGAGCGCCGAGCGCATCGCAGCGCTGACCGCAGCGCAGATCGGCGGACTGTCCGGCAGCCAGATCGGCCAGCTTTCCGCAGCGCAGATCGGTGCCATGAGTCCGTCGCAGATCTCTGCGTTCAATCCGGTGCAGGCGGCGGGACTTGGCCCAGCCGGGCTTGGCAGCCTGTCGCCCGAGCAGGTCGGAGCGCTGTCGGCGAAATCCATTGCCGCATTGACCTCGGACCAGATCAGCGCGCTCTCCCAGTCGCAGTTCGATGGCCTTGCCACCAGTCAGATCGGCGCACTGTCTGCCAGTCAGATTGCCGCACTTGGCACGCAGGTGCTGGAAGCGTTGACTTCGGCCGACATCGCCGCGATCAGCGCCGCCGCCGTGGCAGGGCTGGCGAGCACGACGATCAGCCAGCTTTCAGGCGAGCAGGTGGCGGCATTGACGCCTGACCAGGTAACCAAGCTGAGCTACTTCCAGCTGACGGCGATGAGTTCGACGCAGCTTTCTGCGATGACCACCAGCCAGGTCGGGGTGTTCAACGCGCTGCAACTGGCGGCTCTCGGCACCGCCAAGATCTCAACACTGGAGACGGCGCAGATTGCCGCAATCAGCACCAAAGCGATCGTCGGGCTGACGACCGCGCAGATCGGCGCCCTGTCCACCGCCCAGGCCGAGGCGCTGACGCCGGCGCAGGTCGCAGCCCTGAGTTCTGCTCAGATCGCGGCCCTCAGCACGCAGGAACTCGGGACCTTCTCGGCGGCCGACATCGCTGCGATCAACACCGCAGCGCTCACCGGCCTGTCGACCTCCGACCTCCTGTCGCTGAGCAGCGATCAGTTGCTGGCCTTCACCTCGCCGCAGATCGACGCATTGAACGCCGACCAGGTGGTGGCGATCATTTCGGCCTACCAGGCGTTCTGATCGCAGCGACGGGCGGGTACCCGGTCGGTTCAGATCGCCGTCTTGCGGGCGTTGTCCATGTACAGCGCCCGCAGCCGGCGGACGATCGGCCCCGGCTTCCCATCGCCGACCGGCTGTCCGTCGATATTGGTGATCGGCACCACGAAGTTGGAAGCGCTGGTCAGGCAGGCCTCGACAGCGGTGCGGGCTTCTTCCACCGAGAACGGCCGCTCTTCGAGGATCATGCCTGCCTCCTTGGCCAGTTGCAGGACGGCAAGCCGGGTGCAGCCTGGCAGCGTCGCGTTCGACGGTCCCCGCGTGACGATGCGGCCATCGCCCGTGACGATATAAGCTGTCGACGAGGCGCCCTCGGTGATGAAGCCGTCCTCGACCATCCACGCTTCGTCGAACCCTTCCGCCTTGGCCGTACGCTTGGCGAGCACCTGGGGCAGAAGGCAGACGGACTTGATGTCGCGCCTTTCCCAGCGCTGGTCGGGGACGATCTTGACCTTCAGACCTTTTTCGACCGCCGCCACATGCTCAAGAGTTCTGGCCTGGGTGAACATCAGCAGCGTCGGCTGGAGATCCTCGGAGAACAGGAAATTCCGGTCCTCGGCGCCGCGGGTGTATTGCAGGTAGACGACTCCTTCGGTCAGCCCGTTGCGTTCGATCAACTGCTTTTCGATGGCGACGATCTCGTCCGTCGACACGGGCAGGAAGCCGCCGATCTCGCCGACGCTGCGCTCCAGCCGCGCCATGTGAAGGGCACTGTCGATCAGCCTGCCTTCAAGCACGGCGGTGACTTCGTAGATGCCGTCACCGAACAGGAAGCCGCGGTCGAAGATCGACAGACGCGCCTCGTTCTCCGGCAGAAAGGCGCCGTTCAGGTAGACTGTGCGGAGGGTCGGGCTGGACATGAATGCTCCTGGATGTGGGATCAGTTATGGGCGCCCGGCGATAGGCGCAGGGCCTTCACCAGGCTCGACTTGCCGGTCGCGGCGTTGAAGCCGCGGGTGTCTTCGGCCATCGTCAGCGAGTTGAGGATCGCCTCTTCTGTCGCCTCGATGGCGGCCTCGAACAGCGGCGAGACGATGTCGTTCGATAGCGACGGGATTGTCATGACGGCCTTGCGGCGCTCCTGCGTGCGGCGAACCTCTTCGGACGTCGAAAAGGCCAGCGCATAGTCGCCGGACCCGTTGCTGAGGGCGGCACCGGTGCGGGCGAGCCCGCCGAATGCGCGGCTGGCAAGCCGCTTCAGATTGCGCGGGCAGAGCGGCGCGTCGGTTGCCAGGATGATGACGATGGAGCCGTCGCGGTCGTGCTCCGCCAAGTCCTCGACATGTCGTCCGGCAACCGTCAGCCGGCCGCCGTAGTTCGACTGCACAAGCACGCCGAGCGTGAAGCTGTGCGCAGCAACCGGCACGATGCGGGAAGACGTGCCGATGCCGCCCTTCAGACCGAATGCGACGGTCCCGGTTCCGGCTCCGACCGCACCTTCGCCGACCGGGCCGGATGTTGCGACCTCGATCGCCTGACGCATCTCGTCTATGCTCGGGCGTGGCTGGCGGATGTCGTTCAGCCGGGAATCATTGGTTTCGCCGACCACGGCGTTCAGTGAGACGACACGCTCGTTCCCGGGCTGGTCCAGCGTGTAGCGGTTGATGGCCTCGATGGCCCGGCCGACGGCGAGCGTGTTGGTGAGCAGGATCGGCGTCTCGATCTCGCCAAGTTCCTCGATCTGCGTCGCACCGGCGAACTTGCCGAAGCCGTTGAAGATCGATAGTCCGGCCGGCACCTTGTCCTGGAACAGGTTGCCGCCATGCGGCAGGACCGCGGTGACGCCGGTGCGGATGCGCTCGCCTTCGACGCACGTGACATGACCAACTTTCACGCCCGCAACGTCGGTGATGGCGTTCAACGGACCGGTCTTGAAGCGGCCGATGGAAATGCCGCATGCGCTGGCGCGTTGGGCTGGCTGGTCTGTCATCTGCTGCGGTCACCTCGTCTGATGCGGGCGACACTAGCCCGCAGATCCGCGGAGCGGCAGCAGAAAAACGGAATAGTTTCAGACCGCGTTTGCAACGGCGCGCGGTCGCTCTCCGGTTTCGGGAAGAACCTGCCACTCGCCGAGAAGCGTCTTCAGCGCCATCCGGTCCGCCTCGTCCAGCCGCGGCAGGCCCGGAACGCGCACCGGCCCAACGTCGAGACCGCACATCGTCACAGCTTCCTTGACGACGGTGACGTTGGCGCCGTTGCGGAACTTGGTGCGCATCCGTTCGAACGGCTCGATGCGTGCGACGATGGCGCGGGCCGCGTCGAAATCGCCGGCATCGAGCGCCGAGAGCACTGCGCGCGAAAACTGCGGCGCAACGTTGACGAGACCCGAGGTGAACCCTCGCGCGCCGGCCGCGGCAAATGCCGGCGCCCAGCTTTCGGCAAGCCCGCAGACGAAGATCGCGCCGTCCGGATCAGCCGCCTGGATAGCCCTCGACAACAGCATCAGGTCGGTGGTCGCGAACTTGATGCCGGCGATGTTGGGATGATCGGCAAGCCGCACCATGTCTTCGACCGAAAAGCCGTCAGCCCGGGCATAGGCGACGAGCGGCAGCGGCGTCGCATCCGCCAGATTGCGGAAATAATCGATCTGCGCCTGCGGGGCGGCAAACGGATCGACCGGCTGATGCGACATCACAGCGGATGCCCCCATCGACTGCGCCTGCTTCGCCATCGCCACGGCCTCGCGCTGCGACCGCCCGATCGCCGCAGTCACCGGCGACCGTCCATCGACGCCCGACACGGCTGCCTCGTAGACCTTCAGGATCTCGTCCGGGGTCAGTGCATAGAACTCCCCGGTGTTGCCGGCCGCCACGATGTTGTGGATCCCGGCATCGGCGACCTTCGCATACACCTTTGACGTCATGGCGGTATCGACCTCGCCGTCCCGGCCATAAGCGGTCACCGGAACGCCCGAGACGCCCTTCAGCGCAGTGCGAATAAACTGCATGGTCATGGTGTTGATCCCTTTGCTGCCGGATAGCGTCAGATGGCGAAGCGCGTCACGGGCACGCCCGGCACGTCGACATCGAAGGCGAGAATGCTGCCGTGCTCCTCGACGCCGTCGACGGTGCGCGACAGGGTCGAGAGGTAGAGTGTCTTCAGTTCGGGGCCGCCGAAGCAGGGCATGGTGGGGCCGGACACGGGCATCTGGTAGACCTCGACGATCTCGCCCTCCGGCGACAGGCGGTTGAGCTTGCCGTCCAGCACGCCGGCGCTCCAGTAGAAGCCGTCCATGTCGGTGGCGCCGCCGTCCGGGCGTCCCTCGAGATTGGTGAAATCGGTTAGCCGGCGCGGCGGGCCGAGCGCGCCGCTCTCGGGCACGAAGGGGAAGGACTGGAGGAACTGGCCGCTGCTGTCGGAATGGAACATCGTCTTTCCGTCGGAGCTCCAGGCGAGACCGTTCGACGTCTTGAGGCCGTCGAGGATCTGGCTGAACGAGCCATCCGGTGCGACCCGGTAGAGCCTTGCATTGCCGGTCTGCGGCACGGCCTCGTCGCGTGTGCCGACCCAGAAATGTCCATCGGGGCCGACCTTGCCGTCGTTGAGGCGACTGTCCGGACGTCCGCCATCCGGATCGCAGAGGAATTCGAGCGTGCCGGTCTTCGGATCGAGAAGATGGACGCCGGTTTGCAGAGCAACGGCGATCCGCCCGCTCTCGCACAGGGCAAGGCAGCCGATGAGCGCCGGCATGTCGAAGCGCGACAAGCGGCCGTCGGCATGCAGGCAAAACGCTGCCGGCGCCAGGATATCGACGAACCACAGATCGCCGGTGCGATCGTCCCAGGTCGGCGATTCACCGACCTTGAGCGGCGTATCGATGACATGGCGTGCCTTCGGATGAACAATGCGTGGCGCTGGCATGCGATCTCCTCCCTGTGACGGCTTGTTCGGCGCGGTCAAGGCACCCTCTGCCGTCAGCTTCTGTCAACGCTCAGATACCCTGGAACATCCGTGCCCTGGCGTTCAGCACATGTGCCTTCATTGCCGCATGGGCGCCTGCCTCGTCGCGCGCGAAGATCGCCGAGACGATCGCCGCATGCTCGTCCTGCACGGCGCGAACATGGGCGGCGGTGCGCTTCAGGCTGAGGCTGCGCGTCACCGCCATGCCGATGGCGATATGCGGCTTGAACCATTCGCGCGCCAATGTGTGGAACTGGTTGCCGGTAGCAAGTGCCACCGCATCATGCAGCGCCAGATCCTCGTCGGTCCCGAGGTCGTTGCGCTGCAGACACTGTTCCAGCGCCTCGAACATAGCCTCGATGCGCGTCCGGTCCTGCGGCTGCCAGTTGCGCGCCGCCAGTTGCGCCGCCTCCGCCTCCAGCCCGGCGCGGAACTCGAAGAACCGCTGGACATCGGCAAGCGACCCGACAGGAACGTCGCTCAGCACCGATACATCGGGCCGCTGGCGGACATAGGATCCGGAGCCCTTGCGCGAGACGATCAGCTGGTCGGTGCGCAACCGCTCCAGCGCCTCACGCACGACCGGGCGCGAGGCGCCGAGCATGCTGGCAAGATGGATTTCCGACGGCAGCCGCTCGTTGACGGCAAAGCGGCCGTCGGCAATCATCCCGACGATCTTCTCGTAGATAATGTCGCTGAGGCGTGTCTCGTTACGCTGAGACGCGATCAGCTCAGGCTTGTTCATTGTCGACCCTTGTTCATCACGGCCTCCCATAGCGCGCGACCCGAATGATCCTGCCGTCGGGACCGTCCTCTCCCAGGCGCCGCTGCGCTCAGAATTAGTGTTGCTGTAAAAATCTGTCAATACTTGTCATGATCTGAAAAGCATCCTATGGTTCCTCAGCTGGCCTTTGGAGGGGCCGGTTGCGGCATCTGCTTGGGAGAGCAGCGGGCGAAAGCCCGGCCGGTGCCATCGATCTTTGGGAGGAGATGTCTGATGCAGGATGGGAACAAGCAATCGGGTGTAAGCCGTCGTACGGTTCTCGCCGGCATGGGGGCTGCAGCGGCAATGTCGCTTGCGCCGCATGGGGCGAGAGCGGCCGGCGGCAAGGAGGCGCCGCAGCTGGCGGCGCTGGTCAAGGACGGGAAGCTTCCGCCGCTCGCCGAGCGTCTGCCGCCGAAGCCGATGGTGGTGACGCCGCTTGAAAAGGTTGGCACCTATGGCGGGACGCTGCGGCGGGGTCTGCGCGGTTCGTCCGACCACAACGGCATCCTGCGGCTGGTCGGCAACCAGGGCCTCGTGCGCTGGAACATGGATTTCACCGAGGTGCTGCCCAATCTTGCCGAACGCTGGGAGGTCTCCGACGACGCAACGCAGTTCACTTTTCACCTGATCCCAGGCATCCGCTGGTCCGATGGTCATCCGTTCACCGCAGACGACGTGGTCTTCGCCATCGAAGACGTCGTCAAGAATACCGAACTGTACAGCGCAACGCCCGCCCAGTTGGCCGTCGCCGGCAAGCCGGTGGTCGTCGAGAAAATCGATGACAGCACGGTGAAGTTCACCTTCGCCGCGGCCAATGCGCTCTATCTGGAAAACCTGGCGACGCCGCTCGGCCAGCACCCGACGCTGTTTGCCAAGCACTACTGCATGAAGTTCCTGCCGAAATACAATGCCGGTCTCGACGCCGAGGTGAAGGCGGCCGGCGTATCAAGCTGGACGGAACTCTTCCGGGCCAAGTGTGGCGACATCGAAATCCCCTCGCGCTGGTCGAACGCCGAAAAGCCGGTGCTCGACCCGTGGGTGGTCAAGGAACCCTATTCCGGCGGCGCGACCCGCGTGGTGATGGAGCGCAACCCGTTCTTCTGGCAGGTGGACACCGAAGGCAACCAGCTGCCCTACATCGACGAGTTGAACTTCGGTATCAGCCAGGATGTCGAATCGCTGATGCTCAATGTCATTTCCGGCAAGATCGACATCCAGGAGCGCCATATCAGCGTTCTCGCCAACAAGCCGACGCTGTCGCAGAACATGAAGAAGGGCGACTACCGGCTGCTGTCGCTGGTTCCCTCTGCCGCCCAGCAGTGCCAGATCTACCTCAACATCACCCACAAGGACCCGGCGATCCGCAAGATGTTCGCCGACAAGTCGTTCCGCCAGGCTCTTTCGCTCGGCATGAACCGACAGGAAATCATCGACATCGTCTATTTCGGCCAGAGCGAGCCGTACCAGGCCGGTCCCCGACCGACCCATCCCTGGTACAACGAGAAGCTTGGCCGGCAGTTCACCGAGTTCAATCCCGAGCAGGCAAACAGCATGCTCGACAAGATCGGCCTCGACAAGAAGGGCTCGAACGGCATTCGCCTGCGGCCGGACGGGCAGCCGGTGTTCTTCTCCATCGACGTCATTCCGACGCTCTATCCGGATCTTGTCGATACGCTGGAACTGGTGAAGTCGCACTGGGCGGCGATCGGCGTCGACATCAAGGTCAACACCATCGAGCGCGCCCTCTATTATACGCGCGGCGATGATAACGCCCATGACGCGGCCGTCTGGCCCGGTCCGGGCGGCCTCGATCCGATGCTCGATCCGCGCGATTTCTTTGCTTTTCATCCGCAGGGCTCGCGCTACGCCATTCCGTGGACGCTCTGGTACACATCCAACGGCGCCAAGGGTGAAGAACCGCCGGAAAGCCAGAAGCAGCGCTTCAAGTTGTTCGACGAGGCGCGCTCGACGGCCGACCTAGAAAAGCGTGGCGCCTTCATGAAGCAGCTGTTCGACATCACCGCGGAAGAATTCGAGACCATCGGCGTTTGCTTGGCCGTCGGCGGTTTCGGCATCATCCGCAACAATCTCCGCAACGTGCCGGAGAAGGAACCGGACAGCTGGTCCTGGCCGAACCCCGGCCCTGCCCTGCCGCAGCAGTTCACCTTTACAAGCTGACTCGGCACAAACTGCCCGGACACACTGTCCGGGCAGAAGCCGCCCTGAAGAGCCGGCGCCGCCACACACCGCGGCGCCTCGTCAATGCCGGAAATGGGATCCACTCTCGCAGGCGCTCTGCGACGGCGCTCCATCCCGGCCCTTGTCTCAGAGTGCCTTCTCATGCTGAAATTCCTGATCAAACGCCTGCTGTGGATGATCCCGTCCCTCTTCGCCGTCAGCTTTCTCGCCTTCGTGCTGATCCAGCTGCCGCCGGGCGATTACGTCACCACCTACATCGCAACACTGGCCGCCTCCAACGAGATCATCGACCAGAACACGGCCGCACAGCTGCGCGAGCGGTTCGGGCTCGGCGATCCGCTCGCCGTCCAGTACGTGAAGTGGATCTGGGGCATTATCACCCGCGGCGATTTCGGAATTTCCTTTGAATGGCAGCAACCGGTCTCCGGGCTCATCTGGGAGCGCATGGCGCTGACGCTGGTGCTCGCCATCGCCAGCCTGCTCGCCACCTGGGCGATCGCCTTGCCGATCGGCGTGTTTTCGGCAGTCCGTAAATACTCGATCGGCGACTACGCCTTCACCGCCTTCAGTTTCTTCGGCCTCTCGGTTCCCTCGTTCCTGCTGGCGCTGGTGCTGATGTACATTGCCGCCGTCGAATTCGGCCAGGACGTCGGCGGGCTGTTCTCGCCGGAATATGAGACAGCCTCCTGGAGCATCGGCAAGATGGTGGACCTGATGGCCCACATCTGGCTGCCGGTGATCATCCTTGCCGTCTCGTCGACCGCCAGCCTCATCCGCGTCATGCGCGCCAACATGCTGGACGAACTGCCGAAGCCTTACGTCACCACGGCGCGTGCCAAAGGTCTGTCAGAGTTCAAGCTTCTGACGAAATACCCGATGCGGATCGCCCTCAACCCGTTCATCTCGACCATTGCCTGGCTGCTGCCCAACCTGATCTCCGGCTCGGTGGTGGTCGCCATCGTCCTCAACCTGCCGACTGCAGCGCCCCTGCTTCTCCAGTCGCTGATGGCGCAGGACATGTACCTGGCCGGCGCATTCGTGCTTCTGATCTGCGCCCTCACCCTCGTCGGATCCCTGATCAGCGACATTCTGCTGGCGCTGGTCGATCCGCGCATCCGGCTCGAATAGGAGGGCATCATGGTCTATATAGCCGCCGTCAACGTGCAGCCGGACCGTGCCGCCGTCGCCTCGCAGTGGCAGCTGATCTGGTGGGCATTCAAGCGCCACCGGCTGGCGATGATCGCCCTCTTCGTGACCATCGCCATGTATGTCGTGGCGCTGGTTCCGGGCTTCTTCGCCATCAACGATCCGGTGCTGCAGAACGCCCGGGCGACCTTCTACCCGCCGCAGCGGGTGCATCTCTTCGACACGTCCAACGGATTTTCGCTGGGCCTCCACTACTATGCGATGAAGCTGACCCGCGATCCGGAAACGCTTGCTGCGATCTTCGCCGAGGATACGTCGAAGCCGATCCCGATCCAGCTGTTCGGCCGCGGCTACCAGTATTCGGTGCTCGGCCTGTTCGACACCAATATCCACCTGATCGCCTCGACGGATCCGACCAAGCCGCTCTTCCTGTTTGGCGCCGATCGCCTTGGCCGCGACGTCTACAGCCGCGTCGTCCAGGGCGCGCAGATTTCGCTGTCGATCGGCCTCGTCGGCGTATTCATCTCCCTGCTGCTCGGCGTCATCCTCGGCGGCATCTCCGGCTATTACGGCGGGCGCATCGATTTCATCATGCAGCGGGTCATCGATTTCGTCCTGTCGCTGCCGACGATCCCGATCTGGCTGGCGATGGCCGCCGCCCTTCCGCAGGGCTGGCCGGCCGCACTCCAGTACATGATGATCACCATCATCCTGTCGCTGACCGGCTGGGCGCAGCTTGCCCGCGTCGTGCGCGGCCGCTTCCTGTCGCTGCGCACCGAAGAATTCGTCGCCGCCGCCCGGCTAGACGGGGTGTCGGAAGGGCGCATCATCTTCCGCCACATGCTGCCGAGCTTTTCCAGCCACATCATCGCTTCGGTGACGCTTGCCGTGCCGGCGATGATCCTGGCCGAAACCTCACTGTCCTTCCTCGGGCTTGGACTACAGCCGCCGACCATCTCCTGGGGCGTGCTGCTGCGCGAGGCTCAGAACATCCGCTCGATTGCGACGGCTCCCTGGCTGTTCATGCCGGGTGCCGCCGTCGTCGTCGCCGTCATGGCGCTCAACCTTCTCGGCGACGGCCTGCGCGATGCGGCCGATCCCTACAACAAGTGAGGGCGGATGATGTCTGAAATCGTTCCCATGACACCCCGCAAGCCGCTGCTCGATGTCCGCAACCTGGTGACGGAATTCCAGCTGCGCACCGGCGTCTTCCGCGCCGTCAACGATTTGTCCTTCTCCATCGAGACCGGCAAGACGCTCTGCGTCGTCGGTGAAAGCGGGTCCGGCAAGTCCGTCACAGCCCGCTCGATCCTGCAGATCGTCGATAGCCCCGGCGAGATCGCCTCCGGCTCGATCGTCCTCAGCACCGCCGATGGCAAGTCGGTGGATCTCGCGAAGCTGCATCCTCGCTCCAAGGCGATCCGCGACATCCGCGGGCGCGACATCGCGATGATCTTCCAGGAGCCGATGTCGTCGCTGTCGCCGGTGCACACGGTCGGCGACCAGATCACCGAAGTGCTCCGGCTGCACATGAAGATGACGAAGGCGCAGGCGCGCGCGGAAGCCATCAGCCTCTTGCGGCAGGTGGAGATCCCGAAGCCGGAAGAGGCGATCGACCGCTATGCCTTCCAGTATTCCGGTGGCATGCGCCAGCGGGCGATGATCGCCATGGCGCTCGCCTGCAAGCCGCAGCTCTTGATCGCCGACGAACCGACAACGGCGCTCGACGTGACGACGCAGGCGGAAATCCTCGACCTCATCAAGCGGCTGCAGACATCCTTCGGCATGGCGGTTCTGTTCATCACCCACGACATGGGCGTGGTGGCACAGATCGCCGACGACGTGCTGGTCATGCATCACGGCGTTGCCAAGGAATACGGCCCTGTCGAGCAGATTTTTCATGCGCCGCAGGATCCCTATACGAAGATGCTGATCGGCTCTGTGCTGAAGCTGGAGCAGAAGGCCGAGATCCGGCTGGCCCGCCCGCCGCTGGACCTTGCCGCAAAGCCAATCCTCGAGGTGCGAAACCTGTCGCAGCATTTCGGCACGCTCAAAGCCGTCGATGATGTCTCGATCTCGCTGCTGCCGGGCGAAACGCTCGGCATTGTCGGCGAAAGCGGGTCCGGCAAGACCACCATGGGCCGCGCCATCATGCGGCTCTACGATCTGACCGGCGGCGAGATGCTTTATCGCAAAGCCGATGGCACGGTGGTCGACCTGGCACGGCTGGAGGGCTCGGCGCTGAAGGCGGCGCGGCGCGAGCTGCGCATGGTCTTCCAGGATCCGTTCGGCTCTCTCAACCCGCGCATGACGGTCGCCCAGGTGATCGGCGAACCGCTGCTGGTGAACGGCGTCGCGCGTGGCAAGCAGCTCGACGAGCGCGTCTGCCACCTGATGGAGCAGGTCGGTCTCGACCCGCGCGGCCGCGAACGCTATCCGCATGCGTTTTCCGGCGGCCAGCGTCAGCGCATCGGCATCGCCCGGGCCATCACGCTGAAGCCGCGGATCATTGTCGCCGACGAGGCGACATCGGCGCTCGACGTCTCGGTGCGTTTTCAGGTGCTCGACCTGCTGATGCGGCTGCAGGACGAGCTCGGGCTTGCCTACATCTTCATCAGCCATGATATCGGTGTCATCCGCTACATGTGCGACCGTGTCGGCGTCATGTATCGCGGCAAGCTGGTCGAGGTCGGCGATGCGGAAAAGGTCTGCAACGCGCCCGACCACCCCTATACCCAGGCGCTGCTGTCGGCGATCCCGCGGCCGGATCCGCGCGACCGCGACCGTTCACGCCGGTTCCGCTACGTCGAGCCGGTGCACCCCTCCCCACACGTCACCACCATGATGAGCCACTGAGGACATTTCGACCATGAAGATCGATCGCATGCGCGTCTTCGTGACGCGCGACAAGGACCGTCCGCGTGTCATCGTCGCACTGGACACCGATGACGGACTGACCGGCTGGGGCGAGTGCTACAATCACGGGCCCGACCTCGCGCTCCCGCCGCTGCTCGACTACCTCTACGGCTTCATTTCCGGCCAGGATCCGACGCGGGTCGAATATCTCGTCAACCTGCTGATCCAGCAGAGCCGCTTCCCGCCTGGCGCGATGGGTCTCTCGGCCATTTCGGCGATCGACCACTGCCTGTGGGATCTGGCGGCCAAGGCGCTGAACGTGCCGGTCTACAAGCTGCTCGGCGGCGCCGTGCGCGACCGCATCAAGGTCTATGCCGGTGTCTATACCGCCCCGGACGCGCCGGCGGCGCGCGACGAGTTCGACCGGCTGAACGAGGGCTGGGGCTTTACCGCCTTCAAGCTCAGCCCCTGGCGGATCGACCTGCACGCCAATCGCTGGGGCGAAGTCGTGCGCGCATCGGCCGAATATTTCCGGTCGCTGCGAGAAACCATTCGCGCCGATTACGACATCGCTTTCGACGCGCATGCGAAGATCTTCGAGCCGGCGGCAGCGCGCCAGCTGGGCAATGCGCTGGCACCTTACGATCCGCTGTTCTTCGAGGAGCCGCTGAGGCCGGAAAACATCGAAGCCTGGGGCGACCTGAAGCAGGGACTGAATTGCACGCTGGCGACCGGCGAATCCCTCTACAGCCGCTTTGAATTCCTGCGCCTCTTGCAGGTGAAGGGCGCCGATTTGATCCAGCCGGACATCTGCGTCGTCGGCGGCATCACCGAGATGCGCAAGATCGCCACCATAGCCGAGGCCTTCTTCGTGCCGATCGCGCCGCACAACCCGATGGGCCCGCTGGCGACCGCCGTCAACGTGCATTTCGCCGCCGCCACTCAGAGCTTCAAGATCCTCGAATACCGGCTGCCGAAGGGACCGGTCTATGTCTATGGCGGCACGCAGGTGGAGAGCCGCGAGGACGAGGCGCGCTACGTCGCCGATCCCTACCTGCCGAAGGACGGCTACCTGGAACTTCGGCCGGATCGCCCGGGCTGGGGCGTCGAGATGGACGAGAAGGCGATGTCCGAGGATGGCTACATTCACTGGCAGCGCCGGGTTCCCAAGCGGCCCGACGGGTCCTATGCGTTTGCCTGACATCACGATAGGTGCGGGAGCGATGAGCGCTTCGTTCCGTCCCGATGCCGGCGGGCGGATGAGCCGGCTCGTCCACCGCGACTTCGGCGAGATCCTGGTGCCGATGGCTGATGGGTCTTTCGATCCTTACGATTGGCCGAAAGCCGGCGCCTATCCGCTGTTTCCGTTTCACAACCGGATCCGCGGCGGGCTGGTGCATCACGAGGGGCGAGTATTGCAGCTTGCGCCGCACCCGGCGCTTTCCCCCGACGTCATGCACGGCCCTGCCCATCGGCGACCGTGGCAGGTGATTGACCACGCCCGCGACCGGCTGTCGATGCGGCTCGACTACAGCGCGGATGCCGACTGGCCGTTCGACTTCCGGGCGGAGCAGGAGTTTCATGTCCGTGAGGGCTCGCTGACCATTGGGCTGCGTCTCGTCAATATCGGTGCGCTTCCCATGCCGGGCGGGCTCGGCTGGCATCCCTATTTCGCTTCCGGACTGCGACAGACGGCGACGACCGATGCCGCGTTGTCCTATCCGCTCGATCCGTTGAACCTGCCGACCGGGGAGCCAGCCGAGCGCCGACAGCCAGGGCCCCTGCCCGATCATGCCGGATATACGATCCATCTGCGCGACTGGTCATCCGCGAGCCTGACGCTGGACGGCGGAGCGGTGGTAACGATTGGCGCATGTCCGACCCTGCCGCATCTCGCCGTGCACCGGATGCCGACCTACCTCTGTCTGGAGCCGGTCTCGCATCGTGCCGGCGTACTTGGTTCACCCGGTGAAGCGCTGGCCGAGGATGTTATCGCCTCGGTTGCTCCAGGCGAATATTTGGATGCGCTAATTCAAGTCGAACTTGCGGAAGCCTGAACGCCTCTTCGGTTGATCCTGCCGGTTGCATATTCGCGTCAAGGAGGAGCGAGCTTTTCCGGCGGCCACACGTCCCGGGAGAACCCTGATTTACTGCCTGCTGCTTGCCGCTGATTCAAAAGTTTCGGCGTAAGTCATGAGTTTATTTACGCTCTCCTGATATCTGTCTCGGCAACGGGCGCGGCGACCTCAGAGGCCGCGGAAACTGGCCTTTCAGGAGCCTTGGGTGAACAAATTCCGCATTGCCGAAGCTTCAAACGCGGCCATCGCGCCCTCTGCCGATGTTCTGCTGATCGAAGACTCGGTGGCGCTGTCGCTGCTTCTCAAGCGACGTATCGAAGCGGAAACCAATGCGACGGTTCACCTGTGCACCAGCTTCGCCGAAGCTGAGCGGGCACTCGACAATGGTCAGTTCACGCTTGCGCTCACCGGCCACAACCTGCCGGATGCCGCAGACGGCGAGATCCTTGAACTGCTGACGGATCGCGACGTGCCGACGATCCTGTTTTCCGGCAGCGTCATCAATGACCTGCAGAGCAATTACGCCAAGTACCGGCTGGTCGACTACATCATCAAGGACAATCACGCGACGCTCGACGCGGCCATCGCTGCGGTCGCCAAGGTCATCGCCAACCAGATGATCTCGGTGCTTGTCGTCGACGACGCCAATGCCGCGCGCACGGATCTGGTCGGCTTCCTGCAGCGGCAGAACTTTCGCATCTACGAGGCGGTCACCGGCCAGCAGGCCCTACAGTGCCTGATCGACGAGCCGTCGATCGAGCTCGTCATCACCGACTACTACATGCCCGACATGGACGGCTACGAACTGACCAAGCGGATCCGTGCGCTGCACGGCTCGGACCGTATCCGGATCATCGGCGTGTCGGCCTCGACGGATCGCGGCCTGTCGGCGCAGTTCCTCAAGGCGGGCGCCAGCGACTTCCTCTACCGCCCCTTCGTCCCGGAAGAACTGCAGTGCCGCGTCAATAACAATGTCGAGACGCTGGTGCAGCTGAAGCGGCTGCGCCATCTGGCCGAGCGTGACCCGCTCACATCCCTCTATAACCGTCGGGCCTTCTTTGAGCGGGCGGAGAAGCATCTGCGGATCTTCAGCGTTTCGGAAATTGCCGGCGCGATCGCCATTCTCGACATCGACCACTTCAAACGCATCAACGACAATTTCGGCCACGAGACCGGAGACAGCGTGCTGCGCCAGGTGGCCGAGATGCTGCTGCGCGCCGCCCAGCAGTACAAGCTGGTCGCCGCTCGCCTGGGGGGCGAGGAGTTCGCGCTTTTCCTGCCCGGGATGAGCATGGAGGACGCGCAGGAACTGTGCAACTGCCTGCTGGAGGACCTGCGTGGGCAGGCTTTCGCCGCCAACGGGCGGCCGCTCCAGGTGACCGCGTCGATCGGCCTTGCCAGCCTCTACCGCAACGAGACCCTCGACAACCAGCTGAACGCCGCAGATCAGATGCTGTATCTGGCGAAGACCGGCGGCCGCGACCGGGTGTTCAGCGAGATCGTCCTCGCGGAACTGTGAAGACCGGCGCGTGCGGTTTGGCGCGACAGATAGATTGCAAGCGCACATGTCGTCGGCGGCTAAACACGTCCGATAATGTTACCGGGTGAGGTCGACAGTCCAGGCTGCCGAAGCTGTTGTACCATGCCACAGCCGGATCCTGTGTGGGTTCACCAGGATGGAAGTTTCACCAGATTTTGTCTCGGAGTGTTGAGCACGATGCTGCCATGCCGGCATTGGCATCTGTCATCTTCGGTAAAGACATGACGATCCGCCGGTGTCCAAATCGGCGGGTCCCTCCCCTCTTGAAGCTAGGTGGCGGTGAAGCGAGGAGCAGTCCCCTGCCCTTCCCTGATCGTCCCTCGCCTGCATGACGTTCAGCCAGCGGCAGTGATCGACGCCAATGCTGCCTCTATGGCCAGGCCGACGGAGAGGATCTTACGGTCCTGCATCTGCGCGCCGGCGATCATCAGTCCGGCGGGTGGTTCCCCCGGCGCGTGGCAAGGAACCGATAGGGCGCAGCCGTCGAGGAAGTTGATCATCGTCGGGTTGCGCAGCACCAGGCCGTTTGCGGCAAAGAACGCGTCGTCATCCCCCTCCAGTGCGGCAATCGTCGGGGCGATGATTGGCACCGTCGGCATGATCAGGGCGTCGTAGCCGGCAATCTTGGCCTCCACCCGCGCCTGCCACAGGCGCCTCACCGCAAGCGTCTCGATGTAGTCGGCAGCCGTCACCTCCCTCCCTCGGAGGATGCGCACGCGCACGCGCGGGTCATACTGCTCACCAACGTGGGCGATCAGCTGTCGATGCCAGTGGTACGCTTCGGCCGCAACGAGCCCGCCCCGTGCATAGATCGTCGCCACCTCGGAGAGCTCGGGCAACTCGATGTCAGTGATCGCCGCACCGGCCGACGAAAGCAGGCTGAGCGCCCGATCGAACGCCGCCGACACGGCGCGATCCATGTCGGCAAGCACAACGGTTTGCGGGACCGCCAGGCGCAGGCCGGCGAGCGGTTGCTCGAATGGCGGGAGCGGCGCGTCATCGGCGATGATGGCATCGATGGCGGCACAGCAGGCGACGCTGCGAGCAATGGGTCCGATCGAATCGAGCGAGGTCGACAGCGGCACCACGCCTTCGGCCGAGACGCGACGGGCGGTCGGCTTGAAGCCGGTCAGTCCGCACAGTGCTGCAGGAATGCGGATCGAGCCGCCGGTATCTGTGCCGATGGCGGCGACTGCCATTCCATCCGAAACAGAGACGGCAGCCCCGGACGACGAGCCGCCGGGGACGCGCCCGGTATCGCGATCGAATGGATTGCGCGGCGTCCCATGATGCGGGTTGAGGCCGATCCCTGAAAAGGCGAACTCGCTCATGTTGGTGGTGCCAACGATAACCGCACCGGCCGCGAGCAGTCGCCTGACGACAGGAGCATCGGCGTTGGCCGCAGGCTGTCTGGCGAGCGCTGTGCTGCCGGCGGAAGTCGTTTCGCCTGCGATGTCGAACAGATCCTTGACTGAGATCGGCAGGCCTTCCAGGACGGAGCGTCGGCGGCCGGTGCTACGAAGGAGATCGGAGGCCTCGGCCATCGCGATTGCGCGGGTGTCGTTGCGCCGGACGAAGGCGCGGCTCCCCTCGCCCGCCGGGTCGGCGCTGCGTTCCATAGCGTCGGACGCCATTTCACGGGAGGTGACATCGCCGCGGACAAGAGCTTTGGCGGCGGCGGCAATGGTAGGTTCAGACATCGAATCGGGATCCAGACTGTCGGCGGGGTGAAGTGGGATGCTGGGATGTTTTGGCGGATCTTTCAACTGCGTTCGTCGCATGCCGCTTCCGAGGGGGATCGTCCCGGCTCGATACGCGGGCAAGAGCACAGCTGATTCCTAGCGGCGTTGACAGCTGTCAACCGGAGTCAATGCCATTGGATGCTGAGCCCACTGCTGCGTTGACATCTGTCAACGCATCCCTCTCCCTCACGCTGATGCTGGAGAGCCGATCCTGAGGAGTTGACGGCTGGCAACTCGCCGAGTTTACTGCCCACAGACCAGCGGGAGGGGCGGCATCATGAACAAGACGGTAGGCACCCTCTCCGAAGCGGTCGAAGGCATCCGCGATGGCGCCACCGTCATGATCGGTGGATTTGGCGGCTCTGGAGCGCCCATCGAACTCATTCACGCATTGATCGACAGGCGTCTGAAAGGCCTGACGGTCATCAACAACAACGCCGGCAACGGCCGCATCGGCATCGCCGCAATGATTGATGCCGGCACGATCGCCAAGATGATCTGCTCGTTCCCGCGCTCCTCCGACCCGCGTGCCTTCACCGAACAGTATCTGGCGGGAAACATCGAGCTCGAGCTTGTGCCGCAAGGGACGCTCGCGGAGCGTATCCGGGCAGGTGGCGCCGGTATTCCGGCATTCTACACGCCGACCGGATACGGCACCGAGCTCGCGACTGGCAAGCCAGTAGCCGAATTCGAGGGCCGGCATTATGTCCAGGAACGCTGGCTGAAGGCAGATTTCGCGCTGGTGAAAGCCCTGCACGGCGACCCGCAGGGCAATCTCATTTACAACAAGGCGGCGCGCAACTTCAACCCGCTGATGTGCATGGCGGCGGCGACGACCATTGTGCAGGTCTCCGAGATTGTACAGGCGGGCGCGATTGATCCGGAACATGTGGTGACGCCCGGGATCTTTGTCGACAGGCTGGTGGAGGTGCCGGCGCCGCAGCAGGAGGAAGAACTGGTACGCGCAGGAGCCGTTTACCCATGACCGCACAACAGAGCCCGCCGAACGCGCGCGACGATAACAGGCTTTCCAATGCCCAAATTGCCTGGCGCGCCGCACAGGACGTCGCCGATGGCGCCTACGTCAATCTCGGCATCGGCTTTCCGGAGCTTGTCGCGCGCTTCCAGCCGCCCGGGCGCGCGGCGATCTTTCACACTGAGAACGGCATCCTCAATTTCGGCGAGGCGCCGCCGGAGGGCGAAGAGGACTGGGACCTGATCAATGCAGGCAAGAAGGCCGTGACGCTGAAGCCGGGCGCCGCCTTTTTCCACCACGCAGACAGTTTCGCGATGGTACGGGGAGGCCATCTGGATGTCGCTATCCTTGGCGCCTACCAGGTGGCGCAGAACGGCGATCTCGCCAACTGGCGTGTCGGCGCCAAGGGTGTGCCGGCTGTCGGCGGCGCCATGGATCTGGTGCACGGCGCAAAACAGGTGTTCGTCATCACGGAGCACGTCACCAAAGACGGCAAGCCGAAGCTCGTGGATGCCTGCAACTTCCCGCTGACTGGCGTCGGCTGCGTGACCCGCGTCTATACGAGCCACGCCGTCGTCGATATCAAGGAAGGGCGATTCGTGCTGCGGGAAAAGCCAGCGGCGCTGACGGTGGATGAGCTTCAGGCTATGACGGGTGCGCCGCTGCATATCGAAGGGCGCGTCGCCGACCTCGTCGTCCCGGCACTCTGAGGAAGTAACAATGACTGATGCCTATATCTGCGACTACATCCGCACCCCGATCGGCCGGTTCGGTGGCTCACTCTCCTCGGTCCGCACCGACGATCTCGGAGCCATCCCGCTCGCCGCGTTGATGAAACGCAACGTCGGCGTCGATTGGGAAGCCGTCGATGACGTGATCTACGGCTGCGCCAACCAGGCTGGCGAGGATAACCGCAACGTGGCGCGCATGTCGCTGCTGCTCGCTGGGCTGCCGGTCGCCGTCACCGGTACCACCATCAACCGGCTCTGCGGCTCGGGCATGGATGCCGTGCTGGCTGCGGCCCGCACCATCAAGGCCGGCGAGGCGGAGCTGATGATTGCCGGTGGTGTCGAGAGCATGAGCCGCGCTCCCTTCGTCATGCCGAAAGCCGATACCGCGTTTTCGCGCAACGCCGAGATCTACGACACGACGATCGGATGGCGTTTCGTCAATCCGCTGATGAAAAAGCAGTACGGGATCGATTCGATGCCGGAGACCGGCGAGAACGTCGCAGAGGAATTCTCGGTCAGTCGCGCCGACCAGGACGCGTTTGCCATGCGCAGCCAGAACAAGGCGGCGGCTGCACAGGAAAACGGACGGCTGGCCAGGGAAATCACGCCGGTGACGATCCCGCAGCGCAAGGGCGACCCGCTGCTGGTCGAGAAGGATGAGCACCCGCGCGCCACGACGCTGGAGGCGCTGGCAAGGCTTGGCACGCCGTTCAAGAAAGATGGCGGCACCGTCACCGCCGGCAATGCCTCTGGCGTCAATGATGGCGCGGCGGCTCTGATCATCGCCTCGGAAGCGGCCGCCAGAAAGTATGGCATCACCCCGATCGCCCGGGTTCTCGGTGGTGCCACCGCCGGGGTCGCGCCGCGCATCATGGGGATCGGTCCGGCTCCGGCGTCGAAGAAGCTGCTGGCCCGGCTCGGCCTCACGCAACAGCAGATGGACGTGATCGAGCTGAATGAAGCGTTTGCCAGCCAGGGCCTCGCGACGCTGCGTGATCTCGGAATTGACGACGACGACCAGCGTGTCAACCGCAACGGCGGCGCCATCGCGCTGGGTCATCCGCTCGGCATGTCGGGTGCACGCATCACCGGCACGGCCGCCCTGGAACTGCAGGAAACGGGTGGCCGCTACGCGCTGTCAACCATGTGCATCGGCGTCGGGCAGGGGATCTCGATCGTTCTCGAGCGGGTCTGATGGAGAAGTTGACAGGGCAGGGACTTTGCCCTGCCGCCCGTCAATCGCGCGGCGACGATTGGTAGAAAGCCTTGGCGTCGCCATACATCGCCGCCCGCTCCGCGTCGCGCGTGTAGAACATGTGGCCGCCGCGATAGACCTTCAGCGTGGTCCGGTCCTTCGAGAGCGCCGGTGGAAGGTGGTCAAGCACGTAGCGGCTCATGCCGTAGGGCGTCAGGATGTCGCTGTAGCCGTGCGCCACCATCAGCCGGAACGACGGGATGACCGAGAGAAGATCCCGCAAGTCATTGGAAACGCTGGCGGTTGCCCGTGTTCCGGCTCCGCGGCCACCGTTCCACTCCCACCGCCGGTTGACGTCTTCGTTGAGCAGCGAATAGGTCATCTGCGTCCGGAAACCCAACTCGCTGCTTGCATAGGACGCGAAGGCAGATCCGTATGCGCGGGTAAAACCTTCGAGCACCGGATCGTCGTTCTGGCCATAGGCCGCCTCCGGATAGGCGTCGGGAAGCGCGTGTCCGGCATCGTAGGGGCTGAGGATGTTGCCAGGCCCGCCCGCTTCCTTGGCGTAGGCGCCTCCGACGAAGCCGCGGGTGCGGGCGACGCGTTCCTGTGACAGGCCGGTCAGGTCGGCTATGCGGCCGAAGAAGGCGTCTGCCTCGCTGCCGGGCGCTGGTGGGAGCGCAAGCTTCGGCAGATACTCGGATATGGCATAGCGTTCGATATCGGCCATCGCCTGCGGCGCAAAACGACCCTGCCGCTCCAGATGCGCAGCCGCAAGCGAGGGCAGTTGCAGGGCAGCGGATAGTGGATCGTCGTCTGCGCCGAAGATGAACCGGCCTTCGAGCAGCGGCGACACCATGATGATGCCGGAGGCGATCATGTTCTGGCTGTTCTTCAGCGCCACGGCCACTTTCGCCGCCCGGAAGCCGCCATAGCTCTCGCCGAGCAGGTATTTCGGCGCGGCGATCAAGCCGTTCTCCTGGACGTAGAGGGCGATGGTCTTTGCCATGCTTTCGGCATCCTGCTGAACGCCATAGAAGCGTCCAGCGGCCTCCTCGTTGACGCCGCGGCTCCAGCCCGTGCCGACCGGATCGATCAGCACCAGATCGGTGAAGGCAAGCCAGCTCTGCGGATTGTCCTTCAGCGCTGGCTGCGAGCCATCGCTGTTGGCACCCTCGAACGGCAGGATCTTTGGCCCGACGAGACCGAGGTGAAGATAGGCGGAGGCGGCACCCGGACCGCCGTTGAAGGCGAAGGTGATCGGCCGGTCTGCGGCGCGATCCTTTGCCCTGTATGCAGTGTAGAAGATTTTTGCGGTGACTTTGCCGTCCTGGCCGCGCAGTTCCAGCGTTCCGGCGGTTGCCGTATAGGGGAGGGGGCCTTCCCCACTCTGCAGCACGTGCTCGCTGACCGCATTGGCCGGCAACAAGCCGAGAATACCCTCCGGGCCGGCCTCCGGAACGGGCCTTTCCTCGGCAGCCTGCGGTCCGCGATCCTGGGCATGGACCGGCATGACCAGCGCCGCAAGGGCGACGAGGGGGAGTATCTGGATCAGGCGCACGCGTCTTCCTCCTGCAGTGACAAGAGCTATGTAGCGCGCAGATCGTCGAGGAAAATCAACTTGGGTTGATCTGCGGCCGCTTGGCCAGCGGCAGCTAGAGTGAGACCAGGAACCGCAGGCAGATCAGCAGCAGGAACAGGCCGAGCGCAAGCTCCAGCTTGCGGCGTGACAGCCGGTGCGCGAGATTGGCACCGAACGAGGCGCACAGAACGCTTGTCGGGATGAAAAGCGCCGCACCGATCAGCGACACGAAGCCGACCGCCAGCGGGAATTGCAGGGCGACGATATCCGGGTTTTCCGCAGCACGTCCCCAGCCGGCATAGATGTAGCCGAGCGCCCCGGGGATCGACACGAGCAGACCGACACCGGCGGATGTCGCCACGGCCTGGTGGATCGGTCGCCCGTAGAAGGTCAGCATGAGGGTCGACAACTGTCCGCCGCCGATCCCCATCAGGCTCGACAGGACGCCGATCACGACGCCGTAGATCCTGAGCGCCGGCTTGCCCGGCAGTTCTGTGCCCAGCCGCCAGCTTTCGCGCGAGAAGATCAGCCGGATGGCGGAGAAACCGGCGACCAGGATGAAGACGATCTTGAAAACTTCGGGCGGTGCGTAGCGGGCAATGACGCTGCCGCAGAGCACGCCGATGATGATCGGGAGAGCCCACAGCTTCAGCACGCCGGTATCTACCGCGCCCCGCTTGCGATGCGCCATGAAAGAGCGAAACGATGTCGGGATAATGATGGCGAGGGAGGTGCCGACGCAGAGCGGCATCCGCAGGTCCTCGGGCACCTCAAGGATACGGAAAAGCTCGTAGAGGACCGGCACGATGACCGTTCCGCCGCCGACGCCGAAGAGGCCGGCAAGTACGCCCGTCACGGCCCCGGCACCGGCAAGTGCGACGACGAGCAGGATCAGATCGGATATCGGCAGGGAGGAGAACATTGTGCACTTTCAGCTGCTTCTCGCCCGGGCGGGCTTGTCTGCAGCTGACTAGACGAGGATGCGCGCCGGGCCAAGCCCGGCACGAGCCTTTCAGCGGTCGAAATGCGGCCGTTACTTCTTCAGGATCACCCAGAGCGCGTGGATGATGCCCGGAACGTATCCGCAGATCGTCAGGAGAATGTTCAGCCAGAAGTGCAGGCCAAGGCCGACCTGCAGGAAAACGCCGACCGGCGGCAGGATGATGGCGAACAGAATGCGAATGATATCCACGGAAAACCCCTTAAGTCCATCGAATGAGGACCCATAACGCGGATCGGCTCGTTTGGTTCAACAGCCGCGAACATCAGGCCGGGAACGGACGGTTGTTAGAGCTTGCTCTTCTTCTCGCGCTCGATCTTGTCCATCACCTTTTCCGGCCTAACGTCCCGCTTCAGCTCGTCGATTTCGGTATCGATCTCGGTCTGAACATTGAGCTGCCGGGCCAGCTCCGAAACCAGCGCGATCAGCCGCGTGGTTTCGTGCTCGTGCAGCAGGGAGATTTGCAGGTTGAGGTCTGCGCGCTTGTCGTCGGCCGCCGACATGCGGTTCTGGCTGATGAGCACGAAGGTCGACAGGAAGATCGCCTCGACGGATGCCGCCATCGCCAGAACCACAAGCGAGGGGTCGAACGGCCGGATCAGGGGCAGGATGCCGGTGTTGATCAGGATCCACCCGCCGAACACGGCGAGGTGCAGATAGACGAACAGCATGCTGCCGGCAAACCTCGTGATCCCGTCGGCCAGCCGCTCCTGCAGCCCAACCTCGACAGTATCGCGCCTTGTCCGATCGACCAGCGCGTCGATGTTGCGCTCCAGCGTGCGGCTCATGGCATCGCCGCCCTTTTCAGAGCGGCGATAGGTTGGCGAATCTGGTGACGAAGAGGGTGTCTGCATGGGCGAAGCGATCTCGTTGCATCACCCGAACCGTCGCCGATCGGTCCGGTTCCAGGCGGTGTCGCAGGATGACATCTGTCCCCCTGACGGCCGAGGCGCGGCTTGCTCGCGTCTCAGTCCCGGTGTCGCCCGTAGATCCGGTCCAGCACGTCGGCGACGTCGACCATCCGGTCGCACTCAGTGTCAAAGCGGGCGCCACCGGCCAGCCGCCTTGCCCAGTCGGCCGCGGCACGGCCGCCCCATTGTTCCGGTGGCACCGACAGCACCTCCCGGGACGTGCCGCGCAGGTGCTCCGCCTGGAAATCGTAGAAGGAGCCGCCGACGTTCTGGAACTTGGCGCCGCCGGAGGTGCCGAAGAAGTCGGCGCCGATCACGGCGTCCTGGCCAGCCGGCAACCGCCAGGAACAGGCGAGCCGGACGCTTGCGCCGCTCTCCAGATCGAGCGTTGCGATCGCATAGTCCTCGATCTTGTCGCTGTCGCCGGAAATCGGCGTGCCGCCGCTCATCAGCCGGCTTTCGATGCCTGTGACCGCCGGAAAGCCGAGCGCCCAGAGCGCCGCGTCCACCAGATGAACGCCAAGGTCGATGACGCATCCGCCACCTGACAGCGCCTTGTCGTAGAACCACGGCTTGTCCGGCCCATAGGCGTTGTGGAAGACCAGATCGGCAGCGAAGACCGTGCCCAGCTGGCCGCTCTGGATCAGCGTGCGGATCTGCTGCATGCCCTCGGTGAACCTGTAGGAAAGATCGACGCCCAGCAGCCTGTCGGCGGCGCGGGCCGCATCGACCACGGCCTGCACTTCGGCAGCGGTCCGGCCGAGCGGCTTCTGGCAGAACACCGCCTTGCCGCTTTCCAGGACCCGGATCGACTGCTCGGCATGCTGGGCGCTGGGGGTTGCGATCACCACGCCGTCGATATCCTCGGCGAGCATGTCCTCCAGCGACGATACCGTCTTCGCTCCGGGCGCTACCTGCAGGCCCGCCTCCAGCATCTCGGGCGACGGATCGGAGATGACGGCCGCCTGCGCCAGGCCCGTGTCCAGCACCGCCTGCATGCGATGCCTGCCGATCCAGCCGATGCCGAGAAAACCCAGCCGCACGGGCCGGGTGATGGAGGAGAGGTCGTCCTGCTTGATCATCTGGTTCATCGCAACATCACCATGGCTTTCAGGAAGCCTTCCGGCCGGTCTCGGGTCGCGTTCAGCGCCTCGTCAAGCCCGGAAAGCGGATAGGTGTGGGTATAGAGCGGCGAGGGGTCGAGCCGCCCGCTGGCGACCGCCTCCACGGCCTCGCGGATGCCGTCGATATAGACCTTCGGGTCCCGCTCATGGGCGTTGATCACGTCGAGGCCGCGCCAGTTCCACATCTGCATGTTGACCTGTCGCGGGCCGTCCTGGTGATAGCCGGCAATAATCAGGCGGCCGCGTTCGCGGGTCAGTTCGCCGGCGAGATCCAGCGGCCATTGCTTGCCCACCGCCTCGATGACGCGTTCGCAGAACTGGCCGTCGGTGAGGTGCCGGACCTTCTCGATGATCTCCCAATGATCGCGCATTTCGATCGTCTCGGCGGCCCCCATGCGGCGCGCCACGTCGAGCGAAAACGACCGGCGGGAAATGGCGATGACGCGGGCGCCGGCCCTGGTTGCCAGCTGCGTCAGGAGCGCGCCGAGGAAGCCGATGCCGATGATGGCGACCGTCTGGCCGGCCTTGATCTCGGCACGGCGGAAGATGTTCATGGCGCAGCCGAGCGGCTCGCCGGGGAATGGCTTTCCGGCCATTTCGGGAGGCAGCTTTACGACGCTGTCGGCCGTGGCGATGTCGTGGGTGGCATAGGCGTGATAGGTGAGGGCGGCCACCCGATCGCCGACCGCAAGGTCCGTCACGCCTTCGCCGATGGCGTCGATCTCGCCCCAGCCTTCGTGGCCAAGGCCGCCCGGCTCGGTCGGAAACTCCATCCAGTCTGGCCCCGACCAGGGCGTCAGGTTCGAGGCGCAGACGCCGCAACCTTCCAGCCGTATGCGCACCTCGCCTTGCTTCGGCTCCGGCAGCGCCACCTGGCGCACCTCCATCTCTCCGGCGCCGGTGATGACCGCAGCGCTCATTGCGGCCGTCGTTTGCGAAAGAGTGTCCATCCCGATCCCTTCTGTTCGTCCGCCTGCGCCGCCGCGCAGGTTCACGGGAGCGTTAACAGGCGGAAGCAGATGAAGTTCCTGAAGGATGACATTGATGATGTCATTCAAGATGACATTGCCGAGGCGGATCCGCTAGCGCCTTCGCAGGCAAGGAAAATTTCCGCCGGGAACATTTCGGATTGTTCGCTTGTTCGTCCGCTGATTGATCATCTTCAACCTCCAAGAAAAACAGGTGAAACCCGGTGTCCAAGAAGGTCCTTATCACAGGCGGTTGCGGCTTCATCGGCCGCTATGTCACGGAAGAACTCCTCGCGAACGGCTATCAGGTGCGTATCTTGGATGCCCTGATCGACCAGGTGCACGGCGATACGGGCGTCAGCGTTCCGGATGGCGTCGAGTTCATCCAAGGCGATGTCTGTGACATGGCCAAGGTAAAGCAGGCGCTCGACGGAGTCGACTCTGTCCTGCATCTGGCGGCCGAAGTCGGCGTCGGCCAGTCGATGTACGAGATCGCCCGCTACGTCGGCGGCAACGACCTGGGCACCGCCGTGCTGCTGGAATCGATGATCGGCCTGCCGATCAAGCGGATCGTCGTCGCCTCCTCGATGAGCGTCTACGGCGAGGGATTGTATGTGAGCGACGATGGCCGCCGCTTCGGCCAGGTGCGCCGCCGCAGCGCCCGCATCAAGGCCGGCGAGTGGGAGCCGCAGGGTCCGGCCGGAGAGATGCTGACCCCGGCGCCGACTGATGAGGAAAAGCCCGTCGACCTGGCCTCCATCTATGCGCTGACCAAGTACTTCCAGGAGCGCGCCGTGCTGATCTACGGCGAAGCCTACGGCGTCGATGCCGTGGCGCTGCGGCTCTTCAACGTGTTCGGCCCGGGCCAGGCGCTTTCCAACCCCTACACCGGCGTCCTCGCCAACTTCGCCGCGCGGATCGCCAACGGCCAGCCGCCGATGATCTTCGAGGACGGCAAGCAGCGCCGCGATTTCGTCCATGTGCGTGACGTCGCCCGGGCCTTCCGGCTGGCGCTCGAAAAGCCGCATGCCAGCGGCCACGTCATCAATGTCGGCAGCGGCCAGTCCTATTCGGTGGCCGAGGTGGCGTCGATGCTGGCGGAAGCCATGGGCGCGCCCGAACTTGGTCCCGACATCATGCACAAGGCCCGTTCCGGCGATATCCGCAACTGCTTCTCGGACATCTCCAAGGCGCGCGAATTGCTGGGCTTCGAGCCCACCCATCGCCTCGAAAACTCGCTGGGCGAGCTGGCCGAATGGGTGCGCGAGGCGGGTGCCATCGATCGCGGTGCCGAGATGAAGCGCCAGCTCGAGCAGCGGGGCCTGGTATCATGACGGCAGCCGGATCCCCCGCAAGCGGGCGGCATTTCGGCTTTGCCGAGTGGTTCCGCCCGGGCGAATACGAACGAACGGAAAACCTGCTTCCCGGCATCATCGGCAGCGGCGCCAGCTATCTGCGCACCCATTTGTCATGGGCTGAATACCTTGCGCCGGGTGGCCAGGAATGGTTCGACTGGATGATCCCGAAGGTCGGCAGCCAGATCGACCTGATGCCCTGCATCCACTACACGCCGCCGTCGATGTCCCGCACCGGGCGCTCGAACGGCGCGCCGAAGGTGCTGAAGGATTACGCCGATTTCGTCGACCACGTGCTGACCCGCTACGGCAAGCATTTCCGCCACATCGAGCTGTGGAACGAGCCGAACAACCTGCTCGACTGGGACTGGCGCGAAGACGCCGATTTCCAGCTGTTCTGCGAGATGGTTGGCGGTGCCGCCCACTGGGCCCGGGAGCGCGGCTGGAAGCCGGTTCTCGGTGGCCCGTGCCCCTTCGATCCGATGTGGCTGAACCTGATGGGCGAGCGCGGTGTGCTGAACGTCGTCGACGCCGTGGGCTTCCACGGGTTCCCCGGGACCTGGGATAGCGAGGAGGGCAGCTGGGGCGGCTGGGACATGCATCTCGGCGAGATGCGCTCGATCCTCGACCGTCACAATCCGCAGGCCGAGATCTGGATCACTGAGACTGGCTACTCAACCTGGCGCAACGACGAGATGGAGCAGGCGCGCCGGTTCACGCGGGCGCTGCAGGTGCCCGCCGACCGCATGTACTGGTACTCCTACGCGGATGTGCCGCCGGATGTCGCGGTGCAGGAAGGCCTGTGGTTCGACCCGCGCCACTACCATCTCGGTGCGGTTACCCACGAGAACCAGCCGAAACTGCTGGCCCGGCTGCTGAGCGAAGGCGGCATCGATCGGCTGATGGACGTGACGCGGCTTGCAACGCCGCATCTGGCCACCGGCGCCGCGCCCGTGATCATCACCGGCGGCAGCGGCTTCATCGGCAGCAATCTTGCCGACAGCTTCCTGGCAGAAGGGGAGGACGTCATCGTTCTCGATAATCTCGGCCGCCCGGGCGTCGACCAGAACCTCGCCTGGCTGACCGAAAGACATGGCGGCCGGGTGCATCCGGTGCTGGCCGACGTGCGCGACCTGCGCGGCATCGAGGCCGCCTTCCAGGATGCCAAGGCAGTCTTTCACCTGGCGGCGCAGACGGCCGTGACCACCAGCCTGGTCTCGCCGATCGACGACTTCGAAGCCAATGCGCGCGGAACCGTCAACGTGCTGGAAGCCGTCCGCAAGGCAGGCAAGAAGGCACCGGTGATCTTCGCCAGCACCAACAAGGTCTATGGGGCACTCGAAGACATCGAGATGGTCGAGATGGACGACCGCTACGTGCCGGCCGACCGCGCCATCCGGGATTTCGGCATCGACGAACGCCGCCCGCTCGACTTCTGCACGCCCTACGGATGCTCGAAGGGCGTCGCCGACCAGTACATGCTCGATTACGCCAAATCCTTCGGCATCCCGACCGCCGTCCTGCGGATGAGCTGCATCTACGGGCCACGCCAGTTCGGCACCGAGGACCAGGGCTGGGTGGCGCATTTCCTCATCAAGGCGCTGTCGGGCGAACCGGTCTCGATCTACGGCAACGGCAAGCAGGTGCGTGACATCCTCTATGTCAACGATGCGATCGCCGCCTACCGGGCGGTTCATGGCGCCATCGATACGGTCAAGGGCCGCGTCTTCAACCTCGGCGGCGGACCGCAGAACTCGGTCAGCATCCTGCTGGTGCTGCGCGAGATCGAAAAGCTGGTTGGCGAGCCGTTGCAGACCGCGTTCGGCGATTGGCGCGCCGGCGACCAGTTCTTCTTCGTTGCCGATACGCGGCGGCTGGAAAACGAGCTTGGCTGGCAGGCGTCGACCCGGTGGAAAACCGGTCTCCGGCAGCTTGCCGACTGGCTGCAGGAACACCGTTTCGGCGGCAGCCGGATCGCCGACGAGCGTGTGAGGGTGACCGCATGATGCAGCAGGGCCAGCCACGCAAGATCCTCATGACCCTGGACGCCGTCGGCGGCGTCTGGCGTTACGCGATGGACCTTGCCGCCGGACTTTCTGCGCAGGGCTCGGAGGTTGTGTTTGCCGGTTTCGGGCCACAGCCGAGTGCCGACAAGCGCTGCGAGGCCGAAGCAATCGGCGATCTCGTCTGGCTGGACGCGCCGCTCGACTGGATGGTGTCGGACCCGCAGGATCTGGCCGGCATCCCGGACCTTTTGAGCGATCTCGTCTCGCGCCACGGCGTGGACCTCGTTCATCTCAATCTGCCGACACAGGCGGCGAACCTCCGGGTGGATGTGCCGGTGGTCGCGGTTTCGCATTCCTGTGTCGTCACCTGGTTTGCCGGCGTCCGCCGGCAGGATGTGCCGGACGATTGGGCCTGGCAGAAACATCTCAACGCGCAGGGCCTTCGGCGCGCAGATCGGGTCATCGCCCCCAGCCGGGCGCATGCCGACATGCTGGAGGCCTGCTACGGGCCGATGCCGCATCTGACGGTCGTCCACAACGCGAGCCGGGTTGCCGTTCTCGCCTCATCACCGAACCGCGAACCGTTCGCACTGGCCGCCGGTCGCTGGTGGGACGACGGCAAGAACGGCCTTGTCCTCGACCAGGCGGCGGCCTCGACGAACTGGCCCGTGGTGATGGCGGGACCGACCACCGGGCCGAATGGTCAGAGCGTCACGCTCGCCAATGTCGATCACCGGGGCGAACTCGGGCACGCGGCGACGATGGACCTGATGCGGCGTGCGGCGATCTTCGTTTCGCCGTCCGTCTACGAGCCTTTCGGTCTCGCGCCTCTGGAGGCTGCAAGGCTCGGCGCAGCACTGATTCTTGCCGACATTCCGACCTACCGCGAACTGTGGGACGGCGCCGCCCTGTTTGCCGAAGCAAGCGATCCACAAGCCTTCGCCGATGCCATCAATCGCCTGGCAGAGCGGCCGGTCCTGCGGGCCAATCTTTCTCGCCGCGCCCGCGGAATCTCCCGTCGTTTCACCCCCGAGGTGCAGGCCGAACAGACCAGCCGGATCTACGCGAGCCTGCTTTCGCCGTCTCTTGTCCCCGCCGCTGCGGAGTAATCATGAAGTTCCTGTTCTATACCCATTCGCTTATTTCTGACTGGAACCATGGCAACGCGCATTTCCTGCGCGGCGTCATGCGTGACCTGATCCGGCGCGGCCATTCCGCCACGGCCCTTGAGCCGGAGGGCGCCTGGAGTCGCGAGAACCTGATCGCCGAAGGCGGGGAGGCCGCCGTCAATGCCTTCCATGAGACGTTCCCCGATCTTGAGACCAGCATTTATAATAGCGACTTCGACCATGAGGCCGCCGTCAATGCGGCCGATGTAGTCATTGTGCACGAATGGACGGATCCGGCGCTCGTGGAGCGGATCGGCAAGGAGCGTCGCGACGGCGGCAGCTTCACGTTGGTGTTTCACGACACCCATCACCGCGCAGTGTCGGCCGAAGGCGATATCGCCGGCCTTCAGCTGCAGGACTACGACATCGTGCTGGCCTTTGGCGAGACGCTGCGGCAGCGCTATCTCGACAGCGGCTGGGGCAAGCAAGTCCACACCTGGCACGAGGCCGCCGACGACACGCTGTTCCGACCGATGATCCACGTCGAAAAACAGCGCGATCTCATCTGGATCGGCAACTGGGGCGACGACGAGCGGTCTGCCGAGATCGCCGAATTCCTGGTTCGGCCGGTCGAGGAACTCAAGCTGTCCGCCACGGTGCGGGGCGTCCGCTACCCCGAGCACGCGCTGACGTCGTTGAAGAAGGCCGGGATCGCCTATGGCGGCTGGATCGCCAATGCCGAGGCGCCAAAGGCCTTCGCCCGGCACAAGCTGACAGTGCACATTCCCCGCCGCCCGTATGTGGAGAACCTGCCGGGCATCCCGACGATCCGCGTCTTCGAGGCGCTCGCCTGCGGCATCCCGCTCATTTCCGCACCCTGGGACGACTGCGAGCATCTGTTCCGCCCGGACCGCGACTTTGTCATGGTTCGTAACGGTACCGAGATGAAGAAGGCGATGCGCGATCTCCTCAACGATCCGGCGCAGGCCCAGGAACTCGTCAGTGCCGGCCTCGAGACCGTCACCATGCGCCACACCTGCCGGCACCGCGTCGACGAGCTCCTCGGCATCCTCAGCCGTGACGGCACCAAATCCGTCAAAGATGCACTCGCCCTTCCGGAGGCAGCAGAATGAAGATCGCTTTCTATGGCTCGAGCCTTGTTTCCGCCTATTGGAACGGTGCCGCCACCTACTATCGCGGCCTCTTGCGGGCGCTTGCCGCCAAGGGCTACGACATCACCTTCTATGAACCGGATGTCTACGACCGGCAGAAGAACCGCGACATCGATCCGCCGGAATGGGCACGCGTGGTGGTCTATGACGGCACCGTCGAAGCCCTGAAGCGGGTGGCCGTGGAGGCGGCGCAGGCCGATATCGTAGTGAAGGCAAGTGGCGTCGGCTTCGAGGACGACCTGCTGCTCGCCGAAGTGCTGCGCCACGCGCGGCCGGAAGCGATGAAGATCTTCTGGGACGTCGATGCGCCAGCGACGCTTGCCGAACTGCGCGCCCATCCCGACCATCCACTACGCCAGGCGCTCGGCCAGCTGGACACGGTTCTGACCTATGGAGGCGGTGATCCGGTGGTGGCCGCCTACCGCTCGCTCGGCGCCCGCGATTGTGCGCCGATCTACAATGCCCTCGATCCGGAAACCCATCATCCGGTCCCGGCGAACCCGGGTTTTGCCGCCGATCTCGGCTTCCTCGGCAACCGGCTGCCCGACCGCGAGGCCCGCGTCGAGCATTTCTTCCTGGAGCCGGCGGCCCAGGTGCCGGGCCAGCGCTTCCTGCTGGGCGGTTCCGGCTGGGAGGGCAAGCCCATGGCCGGCAATATCCGCGCCATCGGCCATGTGCCGACCCGCGACCACAACGCCTTCAACGTGACGCCGAAGGCGGTCCTCAACATCTCGCGCGAAAGCATGGCGCAAAACGGATTCTCGCCCGCCACACGGGTCTTCGAGGCGGCCGGTGCCGGCGCCTGCCTGATCACCGACTACTGGGAAGGCATCGAGCTTTTCCTCAAGCCCGACGAGGAGATCCTTGTTGCGCGCGACGGCCAGGAGGTGGTCGAGATCATGGCAGGCCTCACCCGTGAACGCGCCGAAGCCATCGGCCGACGCGCGCTTGATCGCGTACTCTCGGCCCATACCTACGCCCATCGTGCCGAAGATGCCGACCGCATCTTCAAGCGGTTCGCCGAACGCCGGGAGGCCGCCGAATGACGAAGCCGCTCGATATCGTCATCCTCGGCCTGTCGCTGTCGTCGTCCTGGGGCAACGGCCACTCGACGACCTTCCGCTCCCTGCTGCGCGGCCTCCACGCGGCGGGCGAGGGGCACCGGGTGCTGTTCCTCGAACGCGACGTACCTTGGTATGCCAGCCACCGCGATCTTCCCGATCCCGACTTCTGCGAGTTCGCCTACTATTCCGACATTGATGACATGCTGTCGACCTATGGCGAGCGCATCCGGCTTGCGGACGCCGTCATCGTCGGATCCTACGTGCCGGCCGGTGTGACGCTGATCGATGCGCTGATCGCGCTCGGTCCGCAGCGCCTGTGCTTCTACGACATCGATACGCCTGTCACTTTGGCCAAGCTGCAGCGGGGCGACGAGGAATACATCGCCCGCCGGCAGATCCCGGAGCTTGACGCCTATTTCTCGTTCACCGGCGGGCCGATCCTGCGCCATCTGGAGAGCCACTACGGCGTGCCGAAAGCGCTGCCGCTCTACTGCTCGGTCGATGCCGACCGCTATCAGCCGACCGGCGAACCCATCGAGTGGGACCTCGGCTATCTCGGCACCTACAGCCCCGACCGGCAGCCGGTGCTGGAGAAAATGCTGATCGAGCCGGCAAGACGCTTGAAGGGTCGCCGGTTCGTCGTCGCCGGCCCGCAATATCCCGCGGACATCGACTGGCCAGACAATGTCGATCGCATCGACCACCTGCCGCCGTCCGAGCACGCCTCCTTCTACAGCCGCCAGCGCTTTACGCTGAACGTTACCCGCGCCGACATGATCGCCGCCGGCTGGTCGCCGAGCGTGCGGCTGTTCGAGGCGGGCGCCTGCGCATCGCCGATCATCAGCGACGCCTGGGAAGGCCTCACGGACCTGTTGCCGGACGGCGCGGCGATCGTCATCGCCAGGACGACGGAGGAGGTCGTCGCTGCGCTCGAACAGACGAGCGACGAGGAGCGCCAGGCGCTGGCCGAGGCTGCACGCCTGCGGGTTCTGGAAGGTCACACCGGCCGTGCCCGTGCGGCCGAACTGATCCGCGACCTTCGCGACCTGCCGCTTCGCCGGCAGGACATGGGCGCTGCGCCGCGCCACAAGATTTCGGCATGAACAGAGAGGAAATGGGAATGCTGCAACGTACCACTCGCGGAATGACGAAAACCGTCCTGGTTGCCGGAGGGGCCGGCTTTGTCGGCTCGCATCTCTGCGATGCACTCTTGGCGAGAGGCCATCGGGTGATTTGCGTCGATTCCTACCTCACGGGGTCGGAGGACAACATCCGTCCGCTGGAAAATCATCCCAGCTTCCGGATGATCGAGAAGGACATCTGCGCCCTGACCTCGATCGATGAGCATGTGGACGAGATCTACAATCTTGCCTGCGCCGCTTCTCCGCCGCAGTATCAGGCCGATCCGGTACACACGATGATGACCTGCGTTGTCGGTACCGGCAACCTTCTGGCGATTGCCGAAAGCCATGGCGCGTCCTTCCTGCAGGCTTCGACCAGCGAAGTCTATGGCGACCCGGAGGAGCATCCGCAGCGCGAGGACTATCGCGGCAACGTCAACTGCACGGGCCCGCGCGCCTGCTACGACGAGGGCAAGCGAGCCGCCGAAGCACTGTGCTTCGACATGCTGCGTTCCGGACGGGTGGACGCCCGCGTGGTGCGGATCTTCAACACCTACGGCCCGCGGATGGCACCCGACGACGGCCGCATCGTCTCCAACCTGATCGTCCAGGCGCTGAAGGGCGAACCGCTGACGATCTACGGCACGGGCGAGCAGACTCGCTCCTTCTGCTTCGTCAGCGATCTGGTTGCCGGTCTCATCAAGCTGATGGAGGTCGATCCCAATCCGGGCCAGCCCGTCAACATCGGCAATCCCGGCGAATTCACCATCAACGAACTGGCCGACATGGTACTGGCGATGGTTCCCACTCAGTCGCGCATCGTTCACCATCCGCTGCCGATGGACGATCCGCAGCGTCGGCGGCCCGATATCGACCGGGCCAAGGAGCTTCTCGGCTGGGAACCGAAGGTGCCGCTGGCTGAAGGTCTCCGGCAGACAATCGACCACTTTATTTCGGTCATGCCGAGCAACCGACAGGGCGTGCGGTTTACCCCGGCCAAGACGCGTAAACCGCTCACCTCCGATTTGAGCCTGGGGGTCTGATAATGGATGCCGCAAGAACTCCGCCGGCCGAACTGCGCCGGCGGATCGCAGAACTGGGTCCATGGTTTCACAACATGGAGATCGGCGGCGTCCAGACGGCGCCGGACCATTTCCTCGGCGACTACCCCGGCTTCAAGTGGAAGGGTTTTCAGCATGTGCTGCCGGAGGATCTCGAGGGGCGCAGCGTTCTCGACGTCGGCTGCAATGGAGGCTTCTACTCGATCGAGATGAAGCGCCGCAATGCCGGGCGCGTGGTGGGGCTGGATACCGATGCACGGTATCTGGCACAGGCACGGTTTGCCGCGGAACAGGCGGGCTACGACATCGAGTTCCGGCAGATGTCGGTCTACGACGTGCCGCAGCTCCAGGAGCGCTTCGACCTCGTCATCTTCATGGGCGTGCTCTACCACCTGCGCCATCCGCTTCTCGCGCTCGATCTTCTCTGGGAACATGCGGTCGGCGAGCAGATGCTGTTCCAGTGCCTGCAGCGGGGCGACGAGCGGATCCCGCACCTGCAGGAAAATCACGATTTTTCCGAATGGGCTCTTTTCGATCAGCCCGATTATCCTAAACTCTTCTTCGTCGAAGAGCGCTATGCCTCCGACCCGACGAACTGGTTCATTCCGAACACGTCGGCGATGGAAGCAATGTTGCGCTCCTCGGGCTTCGAGATCGAGGCGCATCCGGAGAGGGAGGTCTATCTGGTGACGCGAGGCAATCGGCACTACGCGGTGGAGCCCGCGCCGTGCGTACATCATGACGGCTGACGCCAAGGCCGCCGAGGCGCAGGACGAGCAACGGCGTTTCCTTGTCGGGCTTTTGCGGGGCTCCGGCGGGGCTTTGATCTTCGGCCTGCCGATGCTGATGACGATGGAGCTCTGGTTCCTCGGCTTCTACATGGAGCGGGGCCGGCTGCTTCTGCTGATGCTCGTCAACATTCCGCTGCTGATCGCGCTTGCCCACCGCATCGGTTTCGAGCCCACATTCACCTGGCGCGAAGCGGTGCGCGATGCGATCACCGCCTATGCCCTGGCGATCCTGACCAGTGCCCTGGTGCTGATGCTGCTGGGCGTCCTGACGGCCGACATGCCGCCGCGCGAGTGGGCCGGGATGATCGCCATGCAGTCGGTGCCGGCGAGCATCGGCGCACTACTCGGCCGCAGCCAGTTCGGCCAGTCCGAGAAGGACGACGACGACGCCGACGAGGATGCCGCCGAGGAGATCAGCACCGGTTATGCCGGTGAACTGTTTCTGATGGGCATCGGCGCGTTGTTTCTCAGCCTCAACGTCGCGCCGACGGAAGAGATCATCCTGATCTCCTACAAGATGACCGCCTGGCACGGGCTGGCAGCGGTGGCCGCATCGATCGCCGTGATGTACGGCTTCGTCTACGCCGTCTCGTTCCGCGGCACCCATCAGCTGCACGAGCACACGCCGAGCTGGCATGCCCTTCTCCGCTTCACTCTGCCCGGCTATGTGGTGGCCTTCGCCATCAGCCTTTATGTGTTGTGGACGTTCGGACGCCTGGACGACACGTCGTGGACCCAGATCATGATGTCGGGCATTGTCCTCAGCCTGCCTGGCTCCGTCGGTGCCGCGGCGGCACGCCTCATTCTTTAAGGACGACACCGATGACGGTGACCAACAAACGCTCGCGGACCAACACCGAGCAGCGCGAGGCAAGCTGGGTCGAGTGGACGACCGGCATCGTCTCGCTTCTGCTGGTTCTGGCCCTGCTCGGCTGGATCGGCCGCGAGGCTCTGGTCAAGGACAGCAGCGCGCCGGAACTGAAGATCGAGATCACCGGCATGTCGCGGTCGGGCGAATTTCATCGGGTGGAGTTCGAGCTGGTCAACGACGCACCCTCGACAGCGGCCGCAGTAAAGGTCGTCGGCGAGTTGAGAGGGGCGAACGGCGAGGTGGAGATCTCGGACGTGACATTCGACTACGCGCCGGCTGAATCCCGCACCCGGGGCGGGATCCTGTTCCGGGGCGACCCGCAGGCCGGCACTCTCTCGATCCGGCCCGCGGGCTACACAGAGCCCTGATCGTCGGTCAGGTAGACCTAGCCGGGGATCTGGCCGAGTTCCGGAAACTGCTGGCGTGCCGCATCGATCGATGGGCAGATCGTATCGCTGGCCCCAAGCGTCACGGAGATGTTGTCGCCAACCTCCAGTTCGCCGTCGAAGAAGACCGGCAACTGGTCTCCCTGGTGCCGGACGAGCGTCGCATCGCGCTTGAAGCCCTGCATCAGAAGCCAGTCGCGCGGCGCCATCACGGATATCTTCACTCTCACCGCATCGTCGTGCTCGCGGGTTGCGACCAGCTTGTAGCCGACGGTCGACCGGCTCTCGCCGACCTGCAGTTCTCCGGTGCTCGCTGCTTCCTGCAGATGCTCGCTCATGGAAATCTCCGCTCTGAATGAAATCGATAGGATGGATTGCCAGCTTAAACCGACCTTTCCTTTGCTTTGTTCCGTGCCGTGAGCGTGTGATCTGCCCTCTTGCACCGGACTTGCGCCGCCTCCCGGAGGATCGGGCAATAAATCCGGCGGATCGAATAAATCAGTTCGCAAGCTCCTGGGTTAAGAGAGTGTCGCTCCACCGGCGCCGGGCGAGCACTCCTCAATTCACTCAGATCGAAAGGTCTTCACCATGGCTACTGCAAGAGGCTATGCGGCGACGGATGCGTCGAAGCCGCTCGAGTTCTTCACCTTCGAGCGCCGCGAACCGCGCGACGACGATGTCGTCATCAACATCGAATATTGCGGCGTCTGCCACTCGGACATTCACCAGGCCCGCAACGAGTGGGGTAACTCCCGCTTCCCGATGGTCCCAGGCCACGAGGTTGCCGGCACGGTGACCGCCGTCGGCGCCAAGGTCAGCAAGTTCAAGGTCGGCGATCGCGTCGGCGTCGGCTGCTTCGTCGACTCCTGCGTCCATTGCCAGACCCGCGATTTCGACAACGAGCAGTACCTGCCGGGCCTCGTCCAGACCTACAACGACGTCGAAGCCGACGGCACGACGCCGACCTACGGCGGCTATGCCGACTCGATCGTCGTCAAGGAAGGCTACGTCTTGTCGATCCCGGACAACCTGCCGCTCGATGCGGCAGCGCCGCTACTGTGCGCCGGCATCACGCTCTACTCGCCGCTCGCCCACTGGAAGGCCGGACCCGGCAAGAAGGTGGCGATCGTCGGCATGGGCGGCCTCGGCCACATGGGCGTCAAGATCGGCTCGGCCATGGGCGCCGAGATCACCGTACTCAGCCAGACCCTGTCCAAGAAGGACGACGGGATGAAGCTCGGGGCGACGGCCTACTACGCCACCTCCGACGACGAGACCTTCAAGACGCTCGCCGGTACCTTCGACCTGATCATCTGCACGGTCGCTGCCGAGATCGACTGGAACGCCTATCTCAACCTCTTGAAGGTCGACGGCACCATGGTACTGGTCGGCGTTCCGGAGAACCCGGTTCCGGTGCACGCCTTCTCGCTGATCCCCGGCCGTCGCAGCCTCGCCGGCTCGATGATCGGCTCGATCAGGGAGACCCAGGAGATGCTCGACTTCTGCGGCAAGCATGATATCACCGCCGAAATCGAAGTGATCGACATCAAGGACATCAACCAAGCCTATGAGCGTGTCGTGAAGAGCGACGTGCGCTATCGCTTCGTCATCGACATGGCAACGCTGCCGAAAGCCTGAGAATGTCCAATCATCGCCCCGAAGGTGCCGTCGGCATCGCAGACGGCCCTTCGACGGCCTTGATAACAACAGTCGGATTGGCGGCGGGAGCTCTCGTTGCCAATCTCTACTATGCGCAGCCGCTGGTCAGCCAGATCGGGCCCGAACTGGGCATTGATCCGGATGTGGCCGGTGCGCTGACCAGCACCACCCAGATCGGCTACGGCGTCGGCCTATTCTTCCTCGTGTCGCTTGCCGACCTCGTCGAGAACAAGAGACTGGTGCTGGTGACGCTTGTCATCACCATGCTCGGTCTCGTCGGCATGGGGCTGTCGACATCGGTGGTACCGTTCTTCATCGCCTCTTTCGTCATCGGGCTCTGCTCGACGGGCGCCCAGGTGCTGATCCCGATGATCGCCCACCTCGTGCCGGTCGAACGACGCGGCCGGGTCGTCGGCAATGTCATGGGCGCCGTTCTCACCGGCATCATGCTGGCGCGGCCGGCATCGCTGTTCATCTCGGCGAGCTTCGGCTGGCGCTCGGTGTTCTTCCTGTCGGCTGGATTGATGGCGATCATCGGCCTGTCGCTGGTTGCGGTGATGCCCCGCCAGAAGCCGAATAGCGGCATGACCTATCCGCAGATCCTCCGCTCCATGGGAACGCTGTTCCGCGAGACGCCGGTGCTGCGCTGGCGGTCGTGCTACCAGGCGATCGTCTTCTGCGCCTTCAACCTGTTCTGGACGGCGATCCCGCTGGCGCTTGCCGATCGTCTGTCTCTCGGGCCGCGCGAGATCGGCCTGTTTGCTCTGGCCGGTGCCGGCGGCGCACTCGCAGCCCCGATCATCGGCCGGCTGGCGGACCGAGGTCTCGGCGTCGTGCTTTCGGCATCGGCGATGCTCGGGCTGGCGGTGTTCTTCGCGATCAGCGGCTATGCCATGGCGGCCGGCGCGCTGATCCTCCTCACGCTCTGCGCCGTGCTGCTCGATGCGGCCGTCCAGGCAAACCAGATTATCAGCCAGCGAATCATCTTCGCCATCTCGCCGGAAAAGCGCGGTCGGCTGAACGCCATCTACATGACCTCCGCCTTCATCGGCGGTGCGATCGGCTCGACGCTCGGAACCATCACCTATCACTGGGGCGGCTGGACGGCGACGTCGGCCGTCGGCAGTCTACTCGGTATTGTCGGGCTCGTGCTGTTCAGCATCGAACAACGGGGCCGGCGCCTGGCCGCCTGACGACCGGCATTTCTGCGACAACCATCTGCACGATTTCTTATTTTGCTTCGCCACCCTGTTGGTGCAATAAAAGCAGCGGAGGAGTGCAGCATGAGGTTCGTCCGCATCAACGATGTCGTCATCAGCCATGACCTTCATGGCCAGGGCAGCGGCAAACCGGCGATCGCGTTCATCAACTCGCTCGGCACCGATCGCCGTATCTGGGACCGGGTGGTCGAGGCGCTGGCGCCCGACTTTACCATCCTCACCTTCGACAAGCGCGGCCACGGTCTCTCGGATCTTGCCGCACCGCCTTACCGCATCGAGGATTTCTCCGGCGATCTTGCCGGTCTCATCGACCACTACGGCCTGAAGGACGTCATCGTCTGCGGCCTCTCGGTCGGCGGACCAATCGCCCTCGACCTCTACCGCGCCCGCCCCGAACTGGCGCGCGCCCTGGTGCTTGCCGATACGGCGCACAGGATCGGCACGCCGGAGTTCTGGAACGCCCGCATCGACGCGGTCCGGCAGAGCGGCATTGCAAGCATTCTCGAACCAATCATGTCGCGCTGGTTCACTGCCGCCTATCGCCGTGACGACAATGCCGACTATCGCGGCTACTGCACGATGCTCGCCCGTCAGTCGGCTGAGGGCTATGCGGGAACCTGCGCGGCGATTCGCGATGCAGATTTCGCAGAGGTCGCACGATCGGTCGCGGTGCCGACCCTTTGCATAGCCGGCGCCGAGGACGGCTCGACACCCCCCGAACTGGTAAAGTCACTGGCCGATCTCATTCCCGCCTCGCGCTTCGCGATCATCCCGGATGCCGCGCACATTCCTTGCGTCGAAGCGCCGGAAACCTTCATCGCGCTGCTGCGCTCCTTCATCGACGACCTTCCCGGAGCTTGACCATGGCCGACCAGTCCCCTCCGTCCGAACGCCACCGCCAGGGAATGGCGACCCGGCGGGCGGTGCTTGGAGATGCGCATGTGGACCGGGCCGTCGCCGGCGAGACCGCCTTCGACCAGCCGTTCCAGCAGATGATCACGGAAACGGCCTGGGGCACGGTGTGGTCGCGCCCGCATTTCAGCAAGCGCGAACGGTCGATCGTCACCATCGCCCTGCTGGCTTCGCTTGGCCAGGACGACGAACTGGCGCTGCATATCCGGGCGACGGCGAATACCGGCGCGACTGAAGAAGATGTCTGCGAAGCGCTCATGCATGTGGCGGTCTACTCCGGCGTTCCGGCAGCCAATCACGCCTTCAAGATCGCCAAGTCGGTCTATGCCGAAATGCGGAAGTCGGTTGGCGACAGGGAGGACAAGGCATGAAGAACACTCTGCCGGAGACGGGCGGCTTTTTTGCCCGTGACCGAGACATCCATCCGCCGGCCTACACGCCCGGCTACAAGACGTCGGTTCTGCGCTCGCCGCAGCGGGCACCGATCTCGCTGGACGGGACCAGGAGCGAGATCACCGGCCCGGTGTTCGGCCACAACATGCTCGGCCCGTTCGACAACGACCTGATCGTCAACTACGCGCAGCCGGGAGAAATGGCGATCGGCCAGCGCATCCTCGTCCACGGCCGGGTGCTGGATGAGCGCGGCATTGGCGTGGGCGGCGCGCTCCTTGAATTCTGGCAGGCGAATGCCGGCGGCCGCTACCGGCACAAGAAGGAAACCTATCTGGCGCCGCTCGATCCGAATTTCGGCGGCTTCGGCCGCACGATCACCGATGACGACGGCACTTACGCCTTCCGCACCATCAAGCCCGGCGCCTATCCCTGGCCTAACGGCGTCAACGACTGGCGCCCGGCCCATATCCACTTTTCGATCTTCGGCCATGGCTTTGCCCAGCGGCTGATCACCCAGATGTACTTCGAGGGCGACCCGCTGATCTGGCTGTGCCCGATCGTCAAGACGATCCCGGATGAGGACGCTATCCGGCGGCTGGTCGCGCCGCTCGACATGAACAACACCATCCCCATGGATCTGCGCGCCTACAAGTTCGACATCGTGCTGCGCGGCCGTCGCTCGACCTTCTTCGAGAACCGCAAGGAGGGTAACTGAATGGTGCAGCCGCTCGCTTACCTGAAGGAATCGTCGTCGCAGACCGCCGGCCCCTATGTCCATATCGGCTGCACGCCGAATTTCACCGGCATCCACGGCGTCTACGAGACCGATCTCGGCGCCGGGCCGATGGTCAACGACAAGACGCGCGGCGATCGGATCACCATCCGCGGGCGGGTGATCGACGGCACTGGCACGCCGCTTCGCGATGCGATGATCGAGATATGGCAGGCGGATGCCGACGGCTTCTACAACAGTCCGTCAGAGACCCGCGGCACCGCCGATCCGGAATTCTTCGGCTGGGGCCGTTGCCCGGCCGACATGACGACCGGCGAATTTGTGTTCGAGACGATCAAGCCGGGCCGGGTACCGTTCAACGACGGCCGACTGATGGCGCCGCATGTGACGCTCTGGATCGTCGCGCGCGGCATCAACATCGGCCTTCATACGCGCATGTATTTTTCCGACGAGGAGACGGCTAATTCCGAGGATCCGATCCTTGCGCGGATAGAGCACCGGGTGCGGGTGCCGACGCTGATCGGCTGCCGCGAGGGCAATACCGTGACCTTCGACATCCACCTGCAGGGCGAGGACGAAACTGTCTTCTTCGACATCTGAGGCTTCCATGAGCATCTCCGCCTTCGAACATCCCTACCTGTCCGGCCTGGTCGGCGACGAGGAGACGGGTGCGATGTTCTCGGCCAGCGCCGACATCGGCGCCATGCTTGCGTTCGAGCGGGCTCTGGCCCTGGCGGAAGGGGAGGCCGGCGTCATCCCTTCGGCTGCTGCGGGACTGATCGCCGATCTCTGCGGCGTGTTCGAACCGGATGTCGTCGCCCTGCGCGCGGGCGTGGCACGCGACGGCGTTGTCGTTCCGCAACTGATCAAGCAGCTCAAGGCCGCAGCCGGCAGCGATGCCGCGCAATTCGTGCATCTCGGTGCCACGAGCCAAGATGTCATCGACACCAGCCTGATGCTGCGACTGAAGGGCGTCCTTACCATATTCTCCAGTCGGCTGGAGCGGCTCTCCGAACAGTTCATTCAAGTCGGAAAGAACTTCGGTGCCCGGCCGATGATGGCGCATACGCGGATGCAGGCAGCGCTTCCCATCAGCGTTGCCGATCGCTTGCGGTCTTGGTCGGCGCCGCTCGAGCGGCACCGAACCCGTCTGCAGCATCAAATCTCAGCACTGCCGATCCAGTTCGGCGGTGCCGCCGGCAATCTCGATCAATTCGGTCCGCGGGCATCAGAGGTCCGGCGGCGACTGGCGGATCATCTCGGGCTGGCCGACCAGGTTCAATGGCAGAGCCAGCGCGACGGTGTTGTCGAACTGGCCGATACCCTGTCGCTGATCTCCGGCAGCCTCGGCAAGTTCGGCCAGGATATCGCGCTGCTGGCGCAGATGGGGGAGGAGATCAGGCTGGCGGGCGGCGGCGGATCCTCTGCCATGGCCCACAAGCAGAACCCGGTGGCGGCCGAAGCGCTCGTAACGCTTGCCCGTCACAATGCGGTGCTTGTCTCGGGGATGCACCAGTCGATGGTCCACGAGCAGGAACGTTCAGGTGCAGCCTGGACGCTCGAGTGGCTGCTGCTCCCGCCGATGGCGATGGCAACCGGCGCCTCGCTGCGGCTGGCATCCGAACTCGTCGTCAAGATCCAGTCGCTCGGCCGGACTGACGGTTGATCCGGCATCCCTGCCCTGACGGAAACGTGATGCTGTTCTCCATCAGCGGCCGCTGAAAAAGCGCGCCTCGCGACCCTTCCGGTAAAGCTTGCATTTAGATTTTGCCGGTAATGCTCTGTTAGTCACGTTCCGTCGAACCGCCGCTTGCGGCTCCTTGCTACAGAGTACGGTGTTCATGCGTTCCTCTCTCATCCCCGCCATCCTCGTCGGCTGCCTCGTCATCGGCGGCTGCCGCTCCAGCGGGCCGGAGGAAGCGCTGACGCTTGCACCGTCTCAGGAAGTCACCAGCGCCGTCTCACCGGTCACGCCGCCCGGGTCAATCGGTTCGGCGGCTCCACAGGTGGAGACGGCAGCGGTTCAGGAAGCTGCAGACCAGGCAAGGCCGGCGCCGCACGAGCTCGCCTGGTCAGGAAACGTACCGCAGCCGCAATCTTTCCAGACCGGACCGATGGATGTCGGCATGCCGGTTCCGAGCAACCGCCCCGTCGCCATGCTGGTCCCCGACGCGCCGGATCTGCGCGGTCCGTCGGGCAAGCGCGAGCGCGTCTACAGCCAGCGCTTCCGCGATGCCAAGCCGATGAATTTCGGCCGCATCACGCCGCGTCACCACCCGGTGCACGGCGTCGACGTATCGCGCTGGCAGGGCAATATCGACTGGCCGAAGCTGCGCACCGAGGGCGCCAACTTCGCCTACATCAAGGCGACCGACGGCGGCGATCATCTCGACCCGATGTTCAAGACCAATTGGCAGCGCGCCAAGGCGGCGGGCGTGAAGCGCGGCGCCTACCATTTCTTCTACTGGTGCCGGGTGGCGAGCGAGCAGGCCGAGTGGTTCATCCGCAACGTGCCGAACGACCCGGACGCCCTGCCGCCGGTGATCGACGTCGAATACAACCATCAGTCCGACTGCAAGCGTCGCCTGTCGCCGGAGAAGATCCGCGAGAAGATGCAGGTGTTCATGGACACGCTGGAGCGCCATTACGGGAAGCGCCCGCTGATCTACACGGCCCCGGACTTCTACAAGGACAACCTTCAGACGGCATTCCCCAACCACCCGTTCTGGCTCCGCTCGGTCGCTGCCCACCCGTCGAAGATCTATCCCGGCCGCAACTGGGTGCTGTGGCAGTATTCCGGCTCTGGCCTGTCGCAGGGCGTCAACGAGAAGATCGACCTGAACGTCTTCTACGGCAGCGCCGAGCAGTGGTACCGCTGGTCCACCGCGCGTCCCGGATCGCAGATCGCCACCCGTTGACCGCTGCTCCCGGGGTCTAAGCCGGCTCCACTGCTCTTTGCAGCATCCCGTAGAGATCGCGCGGATCGTCCGGATCGGCGATGATGTCGAGGAGCTCGAAAAACTCGGTGCCGACGATCCGGCTGCGGACATAGCGCAGCGCCGAGAAATCCTCGACGGCGAAACCGACGCTGTCGAACAGGGTGATCTGGCGCGCGTCGCGCCGGCCCTCCACCTCGCCCGAGATCACCCGCCAGAGTTCCGTGACCGGATAGTCCGCCGGCATCTGCTGGATCTCGCCCTCGATCCGCGTCTGCGGCGGATATTCGACGAAGGTGTCGGCCCGCTTCAGGATGTCCGGATGTAGCTCGGTCTTGCCCGGGCAGTCGCCGCCGATCGCATTGATATACACGCCAGCGCCGACCATGTTGTCGCTGAGGATGGTGGCGTACTGCTTGTCGGCCGTACAGGTGGTGATGATGTCTGCCCCTTCGACGGCCGCCTGAGCGCTATGGCAAGGAATGAGGGTGAGACCGGTGCCATGGAGGTTGCGGCAGACCTTTTCCGTCGCCCGGCTGTCGACGTCGAACAGCCGTAGATGGGTGATGCCGAGCACCGCTTTCATCGCCAGCGCCTGGAATTCCGCCTGCGCCCCATTGCCGATGATCGCCATCGTTCGGGATTGATGCGGAGCGAGATGACGCGCCGCGACGGCCGATGTCGCGGCGGTCCTGAGCGCCGTGAGCAGCGTCATCTCGGTCAGCAGCACGGGATAGCCGGTGTCGACTTCCGCCAGCAGGCCGAAGGCGGTCACCGTCTGCAGACCCTTCGCCATGTTGCGGGGATGGCCGTTGACGTATTTGAAGCTGTAGATCTCGCCGTCGGCGGTCGGCATCAGTTCGATGACGCCGTGGCGCGAGTGCGAACCGAGCCGCGGCGTCTTGTCGAACACCGGCCAGCGGCGAAAGTCCGCCTCGATCTCGTCGGCCAGACCGACCAGCATCGGCTGAAGGCCGATGTGGTGGACCAGCCGCATCATGTTCTCGACGCTGACGAACGGCACCAGGGCCTTAGGCGAGGGGATCTGCAGCAAGACGTCCTCCTTGTTTTGCGACTGGCTGCAGCCTAGCGCACGCAGGCTTGTGCGCAAAAGGGCAATCATGTGTTGAAATCGTCAGCGTATTGAGCGAAATGCACATGACGATCCAGCGGAATGATGAAGATGAGCGACACGCCCCAGCGCAGCTACGTTCCCGACGACCTCGACCGGCGCATCATCGCGCAGTTGCGGATCGATGGCCGTGCATCGCTCTCCAAGCTGTCGGACCTGCTGGGCGTTGCCCGTGGCACGGTGCAGAACCGGCTGGACCGGTTGATGCAGACCGGCACGCTGACCGGCTTCACGGTACGCGTGCGCGAGGATTTCGACGCCCAGACGGTGCGGGCCATCATGATGATCGAGGTCACCGGGAAGTCGACCGACCGGGTGATCCGCAAGCTGCGTGGCATGCCGGAGATCCATGCGCTGCACACGACCAACGGCAACTGGGATCTTGTCGCCCAGATCCGCGCCGCCAACCTCGGCGAATTCGACCGCGTCCTGCGCGATGTCCGCGTCATCGACGGGGTATCGAACAGCGAGACCAGCCTGTTGCTCACCAGCGTTTGATGCCGGGCTTCGGCTTGACGAAGCATTCGCGGCGCCGATAACGTCCCGCCGGAACCGGCGGCATGCCGGCGGAGGCGCTTTCCATGCTCATCAATATCCACCCACTGCTTTCCCCGGAACTTCTCCATGCGCTGAGGGCGATGGGGCATGGCGACGAGATCGCGCTTGTCGACGCCAACTTTCCGGGCACGTCGAATGCCCAGCGCCTGATCCGCCTCGACGGCGTGACCATCACCGACGCGGCCAGCGCCGTGCTGAGCGTCCTGCCGCTCGACGAGTTCGTCGACGTGCCGGTGTTCACCATGGAAGTCGTCGGCAATCCGGAAGAAGTTCCGCCGGCCGTTGCCGATCTCCGGGCGATCGTTGGCGATCGCGCCGCCTGCGGTACGCTCGAACGGCACGCCTTCTATGCCCGGGCGAGAACCTGCTTTGCGATCGTCCAGACCGGGGAGACCCGGCTCTACGCCAACATCATCCTGAAGAAGGGCGTGGTGCGCAGCTAGCCCCGCCGACGCGGCTTCAATTCGAAGCGCCGTGATCTATGCTGCAGGCATGGATACATCCCGATTCGCAGCTGCATTGCCGCCCCAGGCGCCGACTTCCCACTCGACCGTGGATGACGCTCCGGCCGCCACCGGACAGCCGCTCGTATCGGCCAATACGCGGCGCGCCTATGCTTCCGACTGGAAGCACTTTTCTGCCTGGTGCCGGCGGCAGGGCAGGGCGGTCCTGCCGCCGACGGCAGATCTGATCGCCGGTTACATCGGCGACTGCGCGGCGGGAAGGGCTGATCCGACAGGGCGTGACAAGGCGCCGTCGACCATGGCGCGGCGGCTGTCGTCGCTGTCGTGGAATTTTGCTCAGCGCGGGTTTCCGATCGATCGCCGGGATCCGCAGCTTGCGAACGTCATCGCGCGTCTGCGGGAGGCGCCGCGTACCGACACCGGTCCGTCTCCAGCGGTCATGCCGGACGATCTGCGCGCCATGCTCGAGACGGTGGACCGCGGAACTCTGCGCGGACTGCGGGATCGGGCGATGCTGCTGGTCGGATATGCGGGCGCTCTGAGACGCTCAGAGGTCGTCGGACTGGATGCCGGTCCGGACCAGACGCCCGACGCTGCCGGCTGGATCGAAGCCGATCCGAACGGCCTTCGGGTGACGCTGAGGACACGCAAGGGAACGCGCACCATCGAGATCGGGCGCAGCTCATCCGATGCCATCTGCCCGGTACACGCAGTCGAGACCTGGCTGTCGCTGGCGAGGATCGAGCGCGGGCCGCTCTTCCGGCGCGTCACCGGTCAGGGCCGTGCCGTTGGTCCCGATCGCCTCAACGATCGCGAACTGGCACGTCTGGTCAACCGCACCGCCCGCAGCGCCGGCATCAGCGACAACCTGGCGAGCCGGGCGCTTCGCGCCGGACGCTTGGCGGAGCCGCGCTCAACGCCAGAAAGCCAAGCTCCTAGAGGATAAGGTTGACCTCTGGCGTCGGTTCGGACGGCTTGTGGTGATGGGCATGAGTTTTCCCGCCCGGTGTTGATCTTCCGTCTCGTGATTGTCATCTTCCCGGTCATAGTAGACATCTCTCGTCGCGGCCGGCTCACGGCTGTCATGGTGCATCGCCGGGCGCGCCGGTGGCACCATCATCCTGCATTCGGGCTCGCAGCAGCCTCCAACATACGGTTTCCTTCATGCCCGACCTCATTCTTGGCAATGCCCGCATCGTTCTCGACGACCGGATCCTCACCGGCAGTGTCCGGGTTCGCGACGGCCGGATCCTCGATATCGATGAAGGGCAGAGCGCCACGGGTGACGATCTCGACGGGGATCACCTGATCCCCGGTCTCGTCGAACTGCATACAGATCACCTGGAAACCCATTATTCGCCTCGGCCAGGAGTGCGCTGGAACACCATGTCGGCGATCCAGGCGCATGATGCGCAGATCGCCAGCTCCGGCATCACCACGGTGTTCGACTGCCTGCGCATGGGATCGGACGAGAGCTCCGGTTTCGAACGAGGCGAGATGCGGCGCATGGCCGATGCCATCCAGACGGCGCAGAAGGAGGATCGGCTGCGCGCCGAACATCTGCTGCATCTGCGCTGCGAAGTGTCGGCCGCCGATGTGCTGCAGCATGTCGAGGATTTCGGCGACGATCCTGCCGTCCGTCTCGTCTCGCTGATGGATCACGCTCCCGGCCAGCGGCAGTTCCAGACGCTGGACCAGTACACGCTCTACTACAAGATCAAGCGCGGGCTCTCGGACGAGGCCTTCGCGCATTTCATGAAGCGGCGTCAGGACGATTCGGCCCGCTATGCAACGCCGCATCGCCGGCAGCTGGCCGCCTTCTCTCAGGCTCGCGGCATCACCGTCGCCAGTCACGATGATGCGACGCTCGAGCATGTGGAGGAGGCCATCGGCTACGGCGTGCGGCTCGCCGAATTCCCGACTGGCCTCGATGCCGCCGATGCTTCCCACGCGGCGGGCATGAGCGTGCTGATGGGGGCGCCCAACGTCGTGCGCGGCAAATCGCATTCCGGCAACATCGCCGCCCGCGATCTCGCCGAACGCGGCGTTCTCGACGTCCTGTCGTCCGATTACGTGCCCCTCAGCCTGCTGCACGCGCCCTTCGTGCTCAGCGAAGAGATCGAGGGCATGACGCTGCCGCGGGCGCTCGCCATGGTCACGTCGACGCCCGCCCGCACCGTCGGCTTCGAAGACCGCGGCCGCATCGCTGCAGGCCTGCGCGCCGATCTCGTTCGTGTCCGCCATACGCAAGGCGTGCCGGTGGTCCGCGCTGTCTGGCGCCAGGGCCAGAGGGTGGCCTGATGCAGGCGGGGTCCTTACAGCATCCGGGGCCTGAGCGGTTCGGCACGATGGTCGTCGTCGTCGGTGCAAGCGGCGCGGGCAAGGACAGCCTGATCGACTATGCCCGCGCCAGACGGTCCGAGCGTGCCGACATTCTTTTTGTCCGGCGCGCCATCACCCGCAACGCCGAGGCCGGTGGCGAGGACCATGAGCCGGTATCGAGCACCGAGTTCGAGCGTCGCAGGGCCGAAGGCGGCTTTGCCGTTCACTGGAGCGCCCACGGGCTCGACTACGGCATTCCGGACGAGGCCCGGGCCTTCCTCGCCCATGGCGGGATCGCCATCGCCAACGGCTCGCGATCGGTGCTCGACCGTTTTGCGGCGGCATTTCCGCGCCTGCTCGTCGTCAACGTCGTGGCGCGCCCGGACATCCTTGCAAGCCGCCTCCAGTCCCGCGGCCGGGAATCCCAGGTCGACATCACGGCTCGGCTTGTCCGTAGCGAGGCCTTCGCCATTTCCGAGCAGTACCGGTGCATCACCATCGACAACAGCGGAAGGCTGCCGGAGGCCGGCGAACAGTTGCTCGCGGCGCTCGATCGGCTCGTCGCGGCGCATCGTCTCTGACAGCAGTTCCGGCGGTGCATTGGCAGCGGCGCCGCTTCCGGGGCTTCGCAGCAGAGCCATTACCATCGGCGCCGGCGAAAAGCCGCCGCGCCTTGCCCTCTGGGTCAACTCCCTCAGGTAGGCGCCCGGCACACGGATTTTATCGACGCGCATCAGGATGCAGGCCATGGCCGTTGCGGCATTCGTCGGGCCCATCGCCGCGCAGGCTTCGTCGTAGGCCGAGCTCGAAACGCCGAGCATCGAGCGAACGACGATGGCAGCACGGGTGAAATCGCTCCAGCTGCGGATCTCTCCACCGGGACCATAGTCGGCGATATCCGGACAGGCCTTGAGGATGACCGACAGCGGCAGGTCGCATCCTCCACCCGACGGCGGCCTCTCCGGCAGTTGCAGGCGGGCTGCCACGACGTCGCGCCGATCGGTCGACTCAGGCGACGCTTCAGAGTCAATGATGGATTCGGTCTCTGGATTCTGTATGTGGCATCCAGTCCGGCGTTCACTGCCGGCCACATCCGCGCAATTAATGTGACATTCCAGCACGTTGACGATCTCGGCGCGCAGGCGCGTAAGGCCGTCGAGAGCGAGCCTCACCGGCCCGATGCACGACCGCCGCGGCAAGGGTATGAGCAGCGTTTCGAAGCGCTGCTGAAGTTCGACGAAGTTGCCGTCGACTTCCGACGCGGCTGCCAGTGCAAGCAGTTTGCGGATGTCGCGGCGGCAGAGGCTCAACGCCTCGCGGGCTTCGGCCAGCGCCCGCCGCTCGGCGACCACCGATTGTGCCAGTTCGGCGACCTCATCGGCGCGCGTCAGTAGCGGCAACAGGCTGAATCCGAATGCGTGGTCGATCTGGCCGCTCGCCCTGCGGCGGGCATAGCGTTTGCCGTTCGGACTGTCGCGCCGGTGGATGAGCCCGGCGTCGACCAGTGCTGCCAGGTGCCGCCGGAGCGTCGTTCCGGCAATGCCATGCGCCCGCAGGCTCAACTGCGCATTCGAGGGAAATACCACCAGCCCCTTGGTGACGCAAAGTTCGGGATGCGGATAAAAGCTCAGCAATGCACGCAGCACGGCAAGGCTGCGATCCTGCAGGCCAAGCTTTTCGCGGGCTTCCGAGAGATCGCGGAAGATCTTCCATTTGTCGACCGGACGTCCAACATTGGTCGCGGCGGCGTCGACCTGCCCCTTCAACAGGGCAAGCGAAGCCGGCCGCCGCCCAAACGGCGTCGTCATCACATGCGTCTGCATGTCCTTCACCTTCTTCAAGGCAAAAGAAATACACCCGTCAAAACGACGTCGGACTCTTGACTGGGATTCGGAGAAATGCGATTCTCTAGCTGCTTAGACACGAGAAGGGCTTCCACGACTCTGGTCGCTTGGGGGCCTTTTTCTTTTGCGGTTACGTCTCCGGATTTCATCGCCCACGCGAAAGCGCGCCTGATGGCGGCCGGCGCAAAGACGACGCTGTTCATTGTTCGACATTCCTGACGCGGACACTCAAGCCCGACAGGGTCACCGTGCAGTAGCGCAGACGACGGAAACTTTACACGACCGTCCGGTTATGCTGCCTGGCATTGAAAACGGGTTCATCCCGTTCATGGAGGCTTCAGCCTCAGTAACGACATTTCACCGTCAATCAGCCGATAACCGTCACTGTTATCCGATTCCCTTCGACCGACAAAGCCGCGATTTCCGGCGGACGCCTCAAGGGTGCTGCACGAATATTGTGCATGCCTCATTGGTGAGCTTGAAATTCATCGGCAGGTCGGTAGTATCTGCGCCGCCGGCCCGGGTGAGGGTTCCCCGATCGGCATCTCCAGAGAAGGAATGATGAACATGACACACGTAAATCGCCTGCGAGCATCGGCCGTGGCGATGGGCCTCGTTCTGGCTGCAGCAGGCTCGTCCGCCGCGCAAGCCAAGACGTTGACGATCTCTTGGTGGGGCTACAATGGCGACAAGCTGAATGCCAACATCATCGAGCCCTTCAAGAAGATCTGCGGCTGCGAGATTGCGTTCGAGACCGGCAACAATGCCGACCGCCTCAACAAGCTGAAGCTCCGGGGTGGCAAAGGCGTCGACGTCATCTACCTCACCGACAGCTATTCGCAGATCGGCATTGCCGAAGACCTGTTCCAGAAGGTCGACGCCTCCAAGCTTTCCAACCTTGCCGATCTCTACGATCTGGCCAAGGATCCGCAGGGCGGCTACGGCCCGGCCTACACGATCGGCCGCGTCGGCATCGTCTACGACGCCGCCAAGGTCAATCCGCCGATCTCGTCGTGGAACGACCTGTGGCGCGACGATCTGAAGAGCGCCGTGACGTTGCCCGGCATCACCACCACGGCCGGCCCGATGGTCGTGCTGCAGGCGGCAAAGCATGGCGGCACCGACGCCTTCGCCGACACGGACAAGGCTTTCGAGAGCATCGAGGCGCTGAAGCCAAACGTCGCCAAGAACTACAATACCGGCTCCGAAATGGTGAACCTGATCTCCACGGGCGAAGCCAAGGTGGCGATTTCTCAGGACTTCACGCTCGCCTCGATGAAGGCCGCCGTGCCGACCATGACCTGGGCGACCCTCTCCGATGGCGACATCGCGACGCTGAACACGGTGAACATCCCGAAGGGCTCGGAGAATGTCGAACTGGCCCACCAGTTCATCAACTTCATCCTGTCGAAGGAGGTCCAGCAGCTTGGAGCCGAGCAGGGCGTCGATGCGCCGGTCTCGACCAAGGTGCAGCTGACGCCGGAACAGGCGAAGATGTGGACCTACGGTGCCGAGATGATCGCCAAGCTCAACCGTCTCGACTACGTCAAGCTGAACGAAGCCAAGACCGACTGGATCGATCGCTGGAACGAGATCTTCAGCAACTGAGCCTCAAAGCTCTTCATTAGATTGGCATCGACCCGGGCATAACCGGGTCGATGCTCTTGATCGGCAGGCGGGCTTGAGCCATTCTGCCGCCGGTCGATCGCCGCAAGGCGGTTCCGAAATTCAACAGACATCGCAACGACAGGCCTGCACCCCTCGGCTTTTGCCCGGGACGCGCCGACTGGGCACAGAATGATGAAACGTTTAAGCCCCTGGTTTCTGGTGGCTCCCGCAACCTTGCTGGTGATGGTCTGCCTGATCTTTCCCGTCGGCTCGACGCTTGCCGCGACATTCATGGACGCCAAGGGCTGGCTTGCTCCCTATACCAGCTTCTTCAACAGTGGCTTCCGCCGCACGGTGCTCTACCGGACGATCGAGATCTCGCTGATCACCACCGTCATCTCGGTGGTCCTCGGCTTCATCGCCGCGTATGTGGTGGCGCACATGCCGGGTCGGCTGAAGAGCATCATGATCATCGCCGCGGTCTTCCCGCTGCTGACCGGCGTCGTCGTGCGCTCGTTTGCCTGGCTGATCCTGCTCGGCAAGAACGGCATCCTCAATTCGGCGCTGCTGTCGCTCGGCATCATCTCCGAACCGCTGACCATGCTCTACACCGAAGGCGCGGTGATCGCGGCGATGGTCTACCTGTTCGTGCCGCTGATGATCCTGACGCTGGCGGGCGTGCTGGAAGGTATTCCCAAGGACGTCATCGAGGCGGCAAGCTCGCTCGGCGCCACGCCCTTTGCCGCCTTTCGCCAGGTGATCCTGCCGCTTGCCATGCCCGGCCTCATCGTCGGCGCCGTACTGGTCTTCACCGGCAGCTTTACCTCCTACGCGACGCCGCAGCTGCTCGGCGGCGAGAAACAGATGATGATGGGCACCTTCCTCTACCAGCGCGCCATGGTCACCTTCGACTGGACCGGCGCCTCGACGATCGCCGCCATCATGGTCGCCGTCACCATCGTCATCGTCGTCCTGATGACGCGGCTTGCACGCCGCCTGAACCCGGTGGCGGCCTGACATGACCACCAAGCTTCACCCGGCGCTCATCGCCATCGCATCGCTGATTTTCGCCATCCTCATCGCGCCGCTGTTCATCATCCTCGGCGCATCGGTGAGCGACACCAGCTTCCTCACCTTCCCGCCGCAGGGCTTTACCCTGCAGTGGTATGCCAACATCTTCCAGGTCACCGCCTTCCGGACGACAGCGATCACCAGCCTGCAGATTGCCTTCCTCGGCACGTTCCTGGCGCTGCTCATCGGCATCCCGGCCGCCTATGCGCTCAATCGCTTCCGCATCCGGCTGCCGTCCTGGCTGTCGAACGTCTTCGTGCTGCCGATCCTCGTGCCGGAAATCGTGCTCGGCTTTTCACTGATGAAGTCGATCACCATCGGTCTAGATCTGCCGGTGTTCTCGACGCTGCTGATCGGCCACACGCTGCTGGTGCTGCCCTATGCGGTGCGGGTTGTCGGCGCCAGCCTCGCCTCGTTCGACTTTTCCGTCGAGGAAGCTGCCATCAGCCTCGGATGCCCGCCGCTGAAGACGTTTCTGACCGTGGTGCTGCCCAACATCAGCGCCGGCGTCATTGCCGCCTTCATCCTCGCCTTCATCACATCGATCAACGACGTGTCGATCTCGCTGTTCCTGACCGGCCCCGGCATCTCGACGCTGCCCATCCAGATCCTCGCGCACATGGAACAGTTCTTCGACCCGACGATCGCCTCGGTTTCGGTGCTGCTGATGCTGCTGACTGTCGGCGTCATGGCCATCGTCGAGGCGACGCTCGGCCTCACCTTCCTGACCAAGTGACCTTCCTGACAAAGTGAAACACCCGTGACCGTATCGCTTACCCTCGACAACGTCTCCGCCCATTATGGCTCCACCCAGGTGCTGCAGGACCTGTCGCTTGCCGTTGCGGCCGGTGAACTCGTGTCGCTGCTCGGTTCGTCCGGCTGCGGCAAGACGACAACGCTCCGTCTCGTCGCCGGCTTCCTCGACCCAACCACCGGTGCCATCCGGCTCGGCGACCGGGACCTGACGCGGCTGCCAGCCCACCAGCGCGACATCGGTCTGGTGTTCCAGAACTATGCGCTGTTCCCGCATCTGTCGGTACGCGACAACGTCGCCTTCGGCCTGAAGCAGCGCGGCATCGCCGGCACGGAGCGCAAGCAGAAGGCGGACGCCATGCTGGAACGCGTCGGCCTGTCGGCCTTCGCCGACCGCATGCCGGCAGCCCTCTCGGGTGGCCAGAAGCAGCGCGTGGCGCTGGCCCGTGCGCTGGTCATCGAGCCGCCGCTGTTGATGTTCGACGAGCCGCTCTCCAACCTCGATGCCAAGCTGCGCGTCGACATGCGCGTCGAGATCCGCCGCCTGCAGCGGGCCAACGGCACGACCTCGCTCTACGTGACGCACGACCAGGAAGAGGCCTTCTCGATCTCCGATCGGGTCGCCATCATGAATGCCGGCCGGATCATGCAGCTCGACCGACCGGAAGTTCTCTACCAGCGGCCGGCAAACGCGTTCGTCGCGCGGTTCGTCGGCTTCGAGAACCTCATCGACATGACGGTGACGGATCGCAACGGCGATGTGGTAACGGCGCGAACTGTAGACGGCGCGACGCTGTCCCTGTCGCAGGCCGTATTCGGTGCCGTTCCCGATCGTTTCGTGCTCGCCGCAAGGCCGGACGGGCTGGCTGTCAGCCGCGCCGGCGAGGGGATCCCCGTCACGCTCGGCATCCGCACCTATCTCGGCCGCGCCTACCAGTACCAGTGCAGCACCGGGACCCATACCTATCTCGGCAACGGTCCCCTGTCCGAACTGCTGGAGCCCGGAATGTCCGCCGTGCTGATGCCGGTTGCCGAACAGTGCTGCATCCTGCCGCCCGAAAGCTGAGCCCCGGTCGAGCGCGGCCGGTCAGAAGACGACCGGCTGCACCGCGCCCGTCTGGACGTTGACGAGGCCCTGCGGCGCATAATCGCTCGGCGCGACGAGGACCCAGCGCCACGGCGCGCAGGTGAGCGTGGCAAAGGCCAGGCGTTCGGGAAAGCCCGGAAACCAGCGCGGGCTGAAGGTCGGCTCGTACATCCAGTCGATCTTCTCGCCCTCGGCATAGAGCGCCTGCATCTCTTCATGCAGCGCTTGTGGCGATCGGCAGGTCATCAGGCCCGCCACCTCGTAACGCACGGTTGCCACCACGCAGCCACCCGTCACCAGCGCCCAGCCGCCGTCGTTTTCGGCAATCGCATTGACCGCCATCGCCATGGCCGCATCGGAAGACCCGACGCACCAGATATTGTGCTTGTCGTGCGCCATCGAGCAGGCGAGGGCAGTGTCGGGTGTGCGCGGCCCGGTCCCGACCCAAAACATCTTCGACACGGCACCTTTGCCGGAAAACCGGTCGACCACCGAGAACTTGGTGATGTTGCGGCTCTCGTCGCGCTGCACAAGCCCACCCTCGACGGGAAGCTCGTAGGTCAGGAAGTCGTCGGCCCAGTGGAATGGCCGTAGCACGGCCGCCTGCATCGTCTCGCGTCCCGGTTCGGCGAAGATGGCGAAATCAGCGTCAGTCAGCGGCCGGCCGATATTGATCGTCTTCGTCGCCCAGTCTGGCCAGCCGATCGTTGGCACTTCGGGCAGGTAGGTCGTGCCCTCGGAGATCTGCCGGCCGTCGGCCCAGACCTTGGCGATCTGAAAAGTCTGCACGTCCGACAGCAGCACGATATCGGCATAGCGGCCCGGCGCGATCGAGCCGACGAACGGCGTCAGGCGCATATGGCGGGCAGGGTTGATCGTCGCGCACTGGATGGCGATCTCAGGTGTCAGGCCTGACTGGATGGCGAGCCGGACATTGTAGTCGGTGGCCCCCATCTTCAGCGTGTCGGAGGCGCTGCGGTCGTCGGTGGTGAAGGCGATCTGCGACCAGTCGGCGAGGCCCTTCTCCAGCAATCCCTTGACGACTTCGGGAAGGCTGTGCGGGCGCAGTTCCATGAACAGGCCGTGGGTGAGCTTGTCCCAGAACTCCTCCAACGTCCATGCTTCATGATCCGAGGCCAGGCCGGCTGCAGCAAAGGCGTTGATGGTCGGGGTATCGCGAATACCAGCGGCATGGCCTTCCACCACGCCGCGCTGCTCGAACGTCGCGCGGATCATGCCCCAGAGGCGCTCGTAGGACGGGTTGTCGCGGTTCCAGACGGCCGGCCAGTCCATCACCTCGTCGAGGCCGGCGACCATCAGGCTCTCCTTCAGGAACGCCTTCTGCTCGTCGTAGCCGAGATAGCCGCCGCCATGCTCGTAGCCGGTCGGAGGCACGGCTGAGCCGGGGAGGGGGAAGATCTTCAGCGGCGAGCCCGCCTCGCGCGCCTTCAGCCAGAATTCCAGCGTCTTTGCGCCATTGACGTTGGAGAACTCGTGGCTTGCCTCGCAGGTCCAGGTGTTGCCGCGGGGGAGTACCAGCGCCGCCTCCCATTCGGGCGTCAGGTGCGAGCTTTCGATATGCTTGTGCACTTCGCCGAGCCCCGGAACGGCGGAGAGATCCGGTTCGTGGACGCGCAGTGCAACCTCCCCGGGATAGCTTCCGGCCGGGCCGACATAGGCGATCCGCCGGTCCTTGATGATGATTTCCTGATCCAGCGACCAGGTCCGCGTTGCCACGTCCAGCAGCCGGCCGACGCGCAGCGCAACGTCAGCCGCCTCCTTGCCAAGCGCCACCAGCGTCAATTGCTGGCGGATGGCGACTTCGGTGGCGGCGCTGGGATTGATGTCAATGGACGGGAGACGCGACACGGGTCACTCCTGGATGGCGGACGGCGAAGCGGGAGATCCCGCAGCCGTTGCGGAACATGGGCAGGCCTCCGCCTTACCGCCCGCGATTACGCACTGCAACAGCCAAGTTGCTTGGCCGCGCCGGCAGCATCAATCCGCCTCGTCCTCCTCGATGCCGAGCACCGCGCTCAGCGCATCCGGGTTCATCTGCCGGCGGCTGAGCAGGCCCGCATCCTCGAGGCGTTCGAGATCCGGCAGGTCACGCAGTGATGTGAAGCCGAAGGCCGACAGGAACGTTTCCGTCGTCACATAGGTATAGGGCGAGCCGGGTGTGGGGCTGCGCGGACCGAAGGTGATGAAGCCTGCCCGCCGGATGCCGGCAATCGTATCGCGGCTCACCTCGCGGCCGTAGATGCGCGATAGCTCGCTGCGGGTGACCGGCTGGAAATAACCGATCATCATCAGCACCAGGGCTTCCTGCTGCGACACCTCGTCCGGCATGGCGACCGGTGCTCCGGAGGCGCGCACCACCTGTGCGTAGCCGGGTTTGGTCCGGTACTGAAAGCCGCCAGCCACCGAGACCACGTCGAAGGGCCGTGCCAGAAGTTCGGCACGGATGTCGTCAATGACGAGGTCGAGGTCGCAGTCGCGACCGACGACCCGCGACAGCATCTCCCGGCCGACAGGTTCGGCGGAGGCAAACAGCACGGCCTCCACGCGGTTCATCCATTCGCGCCAGCGGGCGTCCGGCGTCATGGCTTCCAGTTCGGTATCGAGCGCGCTTGGCGTTTTCGGGCTGCGGGCCATGGCTACAGTCCGAAGACGCGAAAATTGCTGCGCCCGGACAGCTCGCGCACCGCATCGAGCGCCAGCAGGCGGTCGAACAGCCGTCGTGAGGCGAAGCGCGAGAGGCGCGGTGTCGTCAGGGACCCGGGAACCGCATCGTCGCCGAGCAGCAGATCGAGCGCCTCGCCGGCGCCCTTGGCCCGCAGCTTCGGCGCCACGGCCAGAAGGTGTGCGCTGCGCCGGTCGAGCTCGGCTGCCAGCCGCAACGCGTCCGCCACGCCGTCGACCAGCGCCAGGCAAAGGCCGCGAACGAAATCCGGTGAACCGGGCGCCGGACGAGGCGCGCCCTTCTCCGCCCGAAACTGCGCCGAGTAACGCTGACCCATCGCAAGCGGCAGGGCGACCGGCCAGCCGCACAGGTCGCGCAGCACAAGGTCGGCGATCCACCAGCCGAGGATCTCGTAGTCGGGCCCGATTGCCGCAACATCTGCCAGCACGGCTGCCATGGCATGCGGTGCCGACACGGTCTGCTGCTTCGCCTCCGCCACCCGATCGGCAAGTCCGTCGAGCCCTTCCGCCCAGCGAAGGCCGAGGCTGGCTGCAAGCTCCTTCAGCACGTCGTCGCGGAGCTCAAGGCGCGACCTGCCGAGCCGCTTCCAGGCACCGTAGATATTGCCGGAAGGTCCGGCCTCGTCGCCGGCCCTGCGCAGCACCCAGGCATCACGCAGTTCGGCCTCGGCTTCGCGCCGCCCCGACATTCGCACCGCAACAGTTGCACATTTCAGCGCCTGACGCTGGCGCCAGGCCCCGGCCCACGGTGGATCGGCCCGCACCACCCGGTCCAGCGCCAGAAGTGCCGCGCCGCAGAGGAAGGCAGCCTCCGCCTCGCTCCCGGCAAACGCGCTGCGCTTGGCCCAGGCGGGCACCTGGAAGCGCAGATCAGTGGCGGCAGCAGGCTTCGGCGCTGGAATCATGCCGGAAATGATAGAGTGTTCCCGGCCCGACGCCATAGCCGTCCGGCAAAGCACACAGATCTTCTGGTCGACCTGCGGCCGCAGCACGCTTCGCCGTCACCGGCTACCGGCAAGTGGCCTAGATCTCGTGGATCCTGACACCCGGCACGACCGCCTTGGCGATCTCGCAGAGATGCCGGTGATGGGTGAGGTAGATCACCTGACCGATGCCGGCCATCTCGCCGAACAGCTTGAAGACCTCTTCCGAGCGCAGCTCGTCGAAGGTTTCCATGATGTCGTCGGCAACGAACGGAACCGACGGGCGTACGGCGGCGAATTCCTCGTAGCCGGCAAGCCGCAGGGCGAGGTACAGCTGGTAGCGCGTGCCGGTCGACATGGCATCCGACAGCTTGGAGGCACCGTCGCGGGCGACGCCGATCAGGATCTCCTTGTCCTTCTCCGGCTGGGCGGCGAGACCGGAATAGTCGCCACGGGTGATTTGCCGGAAGGCCTCCGACGCCCGCTTCATCATCGAGCTGCGGTGCTTTTCGCGGTAGAGAGACAGCGCATTCTCGGCGGCCAGAGTGCCGGCGCGCAGCTTCAGGTAGCCGATCGCCAGATCCTCGACCTCGACCAGCAGCGTCGACCGCTGGGCTTCCAGCCGCGCCACCGCATCGTCGCCGCCGACGGCCTCGACCTTGTCCTTCGCCCGGCTGAGTTCGGCAAACAGCACCCGGCTGCGCTCGGCCAGATTCTCGATCCGCTCGGCCAGCTCCACGGCCTGGCGCGCCAAGTCTTCCGCGTCGATCTCCGACAGCGCGGCCTGCGCCTCAGCCAGCGAACCAAGCTTCAGCTCGGTCAGGATCTGTTCGCGCACCTCACCCAGACGTCGCTCAAGCCGGTCGCGCTCGGCCGCCTGCTCCATCCGCAGGCTAACGTCGGTGAGCGTCTCGACGCCGAACAGGCTCGTCATCTCCAGCCTGTTCGCCTCGTGTTGGCTCATCTGGTCGGCAAGCCGTGCCTGCTCCTCGTGCGCCGCGGCAAGATCTGCGGTCTTGGCTTCATATCGGACACGGCTTTCCTCGGCCTGCGCCTTCAGCAGGGCGAGCGCGTCTGCGTCCTCAAGCACGGTAGTGCCCGTCTGGCCGAGACCCGCTGCCCGCTTCAAGACGTCCACATCGCCGGCGAACGCCTGCATGTCGCGCTGCATCATGGCGATCCGCTGGGCAAGCTGGTCGCGCTCGCGCACCAGTGCGGGAAGTTCTGCCAGTGCATCGAGGATGGCGCGAACGGCGGTCGGCTCGCTCTCCTCGGCAAACCAGGTGCCCGCCAGCGCGTCGCTCCATGCCGACTGCCACTGGGCATCCAGGCGTTCCGCATCCTGAAGCTCACGCTCACGCTCGCTCACATCCCGCTGCAGATCCGCAAGGCGTGTGACGAAGCCCGCGCGTTCAGCCGCCTGGGTGATGGCCTGCCCGAGCATTTCGTCCACGACGTCGATCGACTTGCGCAGGTCCAGTCGGTCGCTCAAAGGCCAGCCAAGGGCTTCGACCGCCTCCCGCAGCTCTGCAAAGTCGCTGTCGAGTTCGGCGCGCAACGTGTCCCGGCGCACCTGCGCCTGTCGAAGCGAGGCAGCGGCCGCAAGGCAATCCTTGCGGCGGCCCGACCAGGCTTCAAGGAACGAGAGCTGTCGATAGATGTCGTGCTCGGGATCGGCGGCCACCGGCAAAGCACGGACGACAGCGTCCGAAAGCGTCTGGCGCTCGGCAAGCGCATCGCGCTTCGAATCCTCTTCACGCGCCAGTGCCGCGGCAATCTGATGCTGTTCCTGCCCCAGCTGACGCAGCTCTGCCAGATCCTTGGCATGCAGCAGGCGAGCCTCGGAAAGCCTGTCATCCTGTTGAAGTGCGACCTCGAACGCATCCGCGGTTGCTGCGTCCATCTTCGCGCGATGCAAGTCCCACGCCTTGCCGCGCGCCTCCCGCCGACGTGCCGCCGTCTCGTCGTCCAGCGCCTCGCCGCCCGTCTGCAGGGCCGACAACCGTGCCGCGATCTCTCCCTGGCGTGCGCTGAGGTCGCGCAGCCGCTCGTTCGAACGCGCAAGGCGGCGGTCGAGATCTTCGGCCGCGCTGCGCCATGCGCCGATCTGCCGATGATCCGCCGGCACGATCGTTTCCAGCTCGTCTATGTCTCCGCTCCAGGGGGAGAGCGTTGCGAGATCCCGATCAAGCTCGTCCTGCATCTGCGCAAGCGCCCGCTCTTCGATGCCGAGCCGCGTCTGGCCGTCGCCCTTGCGCAGTCGCGACAGCAGGCTTTCCAGACGACGCGTCGAACCGGCGCGCCCGGTCGCGGTTTCCGACGGATCGGCACGCAGCTGCATGTCCTGCAACAGGCGCTGCGTCCGTTCCAGCTCGCGCTCGCCGTTGCGCAGGGTTGCAGCGATCCCCGAGCGGGTCTCGATCAGATCCCGCAGCCTGGCCGTGGTCGTGGCGCGCAACACAAGCGACGAGGGATCGGTGTGATCCTGTTGGCCGAGCGATGCGAGGAGGGCGGCGAGCGCCGCCTCCTTCTCCGCCAGAGACAGCCGCCGTCTCGGCAGGTCATCCTCGGCTGTGCGATAGCGCGCGCGCCCGTCGTCGAGGCCGGCAATCCGGTCTGCCAGCGACAGAACCGAGGTATCGACGGCGATCTCAGCGAGATCTTTCTCCAGCCGATCGATCGTCCGCTGCAGGCTCGATGCCTGGGTCTGAAGCCGTGTCTCGTCGCGCAGCAGCTCCGGCAACAGCGTGACCCATGCGCGCGGCGGACGCGGCAGTTCGCCGAACGTCGTGACTTCGTTTTCGATGCGGGAAAGCTCGCGCGACAGCGGAAGTGCGCGCAGCAATGCCGTCACAGCTGCCTGGCGGGCCCGTGCGGCAGACAGTTCACCGAGCGTTTCGCCATAGGCCTTTTCCGCCTGCGCCCGCGCTGCCACCAGCCCGGCATAGGCCGACGCATAGGTGTCGATCGTCTCGCGTTCTGTCTTCAGCGTCGCCAGTTGCTGCTTCAGTTCCGCCAGCCGCGTGTTGCGGGCACGCTTCTTGTAGAACTGGCTCGCCTCATCGCCGGCCGCCGTCAGCACCCGGCCGATGTCGGCAAGGCCGGCGCTTGCGGAAAACAGAAGCTCGCCCAGATCGCCCTTGCTTTCGACGATCGCCGCACCGCCTTCGCGCAGCGACCGCTCGTCGAGCGAGAACATCGTCCGGTAGGTCTCGCGCGTCAGGCCACCGAGCGCCGAAGACAATAGCGCTTCATTGAGCGGCTGCCCGCGCGCATCCAGAAGGCCGCTGGTACGGTGCTTGATGCGGACCAGCTCTTGCTCCCGCCCGTCGATCTCGAGGACCGCCCCCACCTGCATCGCGTGATAGGCGTGCAGAAAGTTATAGGCGCTGCGCTCGGGGATGCCGAACAGCAGGTCGAGATAGGCGGAAAAAGCGGTCGACTTGCCGGCCTCGTTGAGGCCGTAGACGATGTGCAGATCGGGACCGCCGGTCGGCGCCGGCCCGAAGTCCAGGCTCTGCTCGGTAAACTTGCCGTAGCGCGTCAGATCGAGACGGCGAAGCCGCATCAGCGCGCTCCGCCATCGGCCGCAAGCCTGGCCATCAGGTCTTCGCCGCCGTCGCGGATCAAGTCATCGAGAAAACGGTCGAACGCGGCCGGGTCGCTGCCGGCGAACCGCCGGCTCTCCGGTGGCAGGTCGTCGAGCAGGCTCTGCACCATCTCGCGCACATCCTCGCGAAAACCATGCGCGGTCATCACCTCTTCGCGCATCAGCACGCTGAGTTCCAGGATCGGGTCACTGCCCGATGCGGCACGCGTCTCGTCCGCCGGAACATCGACGGCAAGTTCCAGCTTCTCGATCCAGGTCCGCCCGGTCCGCTCGCCGCGCTGCTCGGCCTCGGCCTGCAGCAGGTCGCGGTCGCGGCGGATGGTCCAGGCAAGCGGCGTACGACCAACCAGCCGCAGACGCACGACGAGGTGGTCGGAGCGGGTCCGCTGCCGTTCCTGCTCCAGTGCCGTACCGATGAGCTCGACGACGCTGCGCCACTCCTGGGCGCCGGTGATGTCGACCGTCAGCCGGGCGAACTGCGCAAGGCTCGTCAGCCGTTCCTCGACCCGCACCGAACCGTCGTCGCCAATGGTCACCAGCGACACGGTCTTCTCGCCGGCTTCGTTGATGTCGCGGCCCTGCGGCATGCCGGGCATGATCACGGTCCGCTCGCCGGCATGGTGGGTGCGCTGATGGATGTGGCCGAGCGCCCAGTAGGCAAACCCGGCGCCATGCAGGTCGGCAAGCGAGCAGGGCGCGTAGAGATCGTGACCGGAAGCGCCGGCAAGGCTCGTGTGCATGATGCCGATATTGACGGCGCCGGGGGTCGGCGGCCGGTACTTTGGCAGCAGGCTTTCCGGCGCATGCGGCTTGGAAAAGCTGAGGCCATGGATCGCGACATCGATGCCGCCGGTCGTCAGTTCGATCGCTTCCGCGCGACCGCCGAAAACCTTGACCGAAGGCGGCAGCACCAGCTCCTGGGTGATCCGCGACAACGCATCGTGGTTGCCACGGATCTTGAACACGGCGATGCCCGCCTCGTGCAGGCGCTGCATCTGGGTCGCGAGGAAGCGGGCGGTCTTCATCGAGGTCTGGTCGCCGTCATAAAGATCGCCTGCGATGATCAGCGCATCGACCTGTTCCTCGAGGCAGAGGTCGACGATCCTGATCAGCGCCCGACGCGTCGCGTCACCCACCAGATCGGCGAGTTCTGCATTGCGCAGCGACAGTGAGCGGAGCGGCGAATCGAGATGGATATCGGCGGTGTGGACGAACCTGAAGGGCATGCCGCTTTCTAGCCGGTCCAACCGGCGCGGGCAATGGCGACGAGATCTCGTGCACCGGTCTTCGGATCGCCGGGCGGCCGTGCTGATCCAGTCCTGGGCGCCGTTGACTTAAGGCCCGGTTTGTCGCTAGGGTCGCCGCATTCCGAGGGGAGCACCGAACGGTGCTGAGATGGCGTGGAGCCGGACCCTTGAACCTGATCCGGGTCATGCCGGCGTAGGAACGGAAAATGCGCATGCCACCGCGCCGCTTTCTCTTCTCCGCTTCACCTGGATCTCCGTGCTGTCAAGGTTTGGAGATCGCCATGCGTTGTTGTTCGGCTGCTTCTCGCAGCATCGTCGTCTTGCCCCGAACCTCGCTTAAGTCCGCCGGCTGAGCCATGCGTGCGTCCGAGGGGAGTTTTGCCCTGATCCTTCTTGCGGGTGTGTGGCAGGCAGTCGTGACGGTGCTTGCGCCGCCGCGATACCTGCTGCCGTCACCGCTTTCGGTCGCCGACGTGTTCGTTCGCCAGCCGGCTTTCCTGCTGCATCACGGCCTGATCACGGCTGGCGAAATCCTCGTTGGTCTTCTGGCCGGCAGCCTGCTCGGTGCTGCAACCGCCATTGCGGTGGCGGCAATGCCGCGATTGGGGCAGATCGTCTGGCCGCTGGTGCTGGTCGTCCAGGCGTTCCCGGTCTTCGTGCTGGCACCGGTGCTGGTGCTCTGGTTCGGTTTCGGCATCGCCTCCAAGGTGGCGATGACGGTGATCATCATCTTCTTCCCGGTTGCCTCGGCGCTCGCCGACGGCCTTCGACGGACCGATCCGGACATCCTCGATGCGGCAAGGCTGACACCGGCCAGCCACTGGCAGATCCTGCGCCATCTGCGCCTGCCACTGGCGCTTCCGTCGCTGGTCTCCGGTCTGCGGGTCGCGGCACCGCTCGCACCTTTGGGCGCCGTCGTCGGCGAATGGGTCGGCGCGGCCGGCGGCCTCGGCTTCATCATGGTGCAGGCCAATGCCCGCATGCAGGCCGACATGCTGTTTGCCGCCATGATCGTGCTGGCGCTGTTCACCGTCGCTCTGCGCCTTCTCGTCGACCGGCTGACGGCCGGCCTTGCTCCCTGGGCGCGCGAGACCCTCGACGCTCCTCTTTCCTTGCCTCTCTCACTGAAACCCAGAAGGTCATCCCGATGAAACGCCTGCTGCCCGCTCTCGCCACGGCGCTCCTGATCAGCCTTGCTCCGGCCGCCGCCCAGGCCGCCGACAAGCTGTCGGTGCTGCTCGAATGGTTCGTCAATCCTGACCATGCGCCGCTGGTCGTCGCCCAGGAAAAAGGCTTCTTCCGCGATCAGGGGCTGGAGGTCGAGCTCATCCCGCCTGCCGATCCGTCGGCCGTGGCGCGGCTCATCTCGACGAAGCAGGCGGATATCGGCATCCACTACCAGCCGAACCTCTACCTCGACCATGCGGCCGGCCTGCCGCTCGTCCGCTTCGGCACGCTGGTCGAGACGCCGCTCAACACCGTCACCGTGCTTGCCGACGGGCCGATCAAGAGCTTCAAGGACCTGAAGGGCAAGAAGATCGGCTTTTCGGTCTCGGGCTTCGAGGATGCGATGCTGAAGCGGATGTTGGCGGGCGAGGGCGTCGACGTGAAGGACGTCGAGCTCATCAACGTCAACTTCTCCCTGTCGCCCTCGCTGATCGGCGGCAAGGTGGATGCGACCGTCGGCGGCTTCCGCAACTTCGAGCTGACGCAGATGCGTCTGGAAGGTCACGAAGGCCGCGCCTTCTATCCGGAAGAACACGGCGTGCCGCTCTATGACGAGCTCATCTTCGTCACGCATAAGGATCTGGTGAAGGATGACCGCCTGCCGCGCTTCCTTGCAGCCGTCGAACAGGCCTCCGTCTACCTGACCAACCATCCGCAAGAAGCCTGGCAGATGTTCATCAAGGCTTACCCCAACCTCGATGACGCCCTGAACCGCCAGGCCTTCATCGACAGCCTGCCGCGTTTCGCCAAGCGGCCGGCAGCGCTCGATCGCGGCCGTTACGAACGCTTCGGCGCCTTCATGGCAGAAAGCGGGCTTGTTCCGGTCGCGCCGTCCGTCGACGATCTGGCGGTGGAACTGCGATGACGGCGCCGACATCCACACCATCGCCGGCAACGGCCGCCGAGCTGCTTGCCCGCGTGCGTCAGGCCAGGCCGCGGGTCCACTGCCTGATGAACACGGTGGTGCAAAAGTTCACCGCTGATGGCATCTCGGTCATCGGCGGCATTCCGTCGATGACCTCGTCCATGGAGGAGATCGCCGACTTCGTCGCCAGGGCCGACGCTCTGACGATCAACCTCGGCACGCTTGATGCGGAGCGGCGAAAGGTGATCCGGCTGGCCGTCGATGTCGCCAATGCCAAGGGCAAGCCGTGGATCCTCGATCCGGTCCACTGCGACTACTCGCCGACGAGGCTGGCCTTCGCCCGCGAGCTGATCGCGCTCGGGCCGACGGTCGTGCGCGGCAACCGTGCGGAAATGCAGCTGATCGGCGAGACGCGGTCTAGCCTGCGCATCCAGACGGGACCCGTCGATCTGCTGGAGGATGACGGCCGGCGCGTCTCGGTCGCCAATGGTCATGCCTGGATGGCCCAGGTCACCGGCACCGGCTGCCTGTCCGGCGGCGTCATCGCCGCGTTTTTGGCGGTCGAGCCGAACGCGCTGACGGCGGCAGCGGCGGCGCTTGCGACCACCGGCGTTGCGGCGGAGCTGGCAGCCGCTCAGGCGCGCGGGCCGGGCAGTTTCGAGCCTGCCTTCCTCGATGCACTCGCCGCACTCGACGGCGCAGATCTCCTCCAACGCGCACGGATAGACCATGACACGCATTGACTACCGCCTGAATGCCATCGTCGATGCCGGTCTGGCCGATATCGGCCACCTGCCGGACCTGGCAGCGATCGCCGCGAGGAATGGCGCGACGCTGATCCAGTACCGCGACAAGACCGCCTCGACCCGCCTGATGATCGAGCGGGCGCAAGCCATTCGCGACGCACTCCTCGGCACTGGCGTGCCGCTGGTCGTCAACGACCGCGTCGATGTGGCACTTGCCGCCGGCGCGGATGGCGTGCATCTCGGTGCCGACGACATGGCTGCCGACACCGCACGCCGGCTTCTAGGCCCGGATGCGATCATCGGGCTCACCGTCAAGACACCGGAGGATGCCGACCGCGCCGGTCGTGCGCCCGTCGACTATGCCTGCATCGGCGGCGTTTTCGAAACCCTGTCGAAGGTCAATCCGGATCCGCCGGTCGGGCTCGATGGGCTGAAAGCCCTTCGCGATACCATCCGCCGGCTCAACCCGGCGCTGCCCGTCGGCGCCATCGCCGGCATCACGCTCGATAGGATACCGGAGGTGATTGCCGCCGGAGCCGATGGTGTCGCTGTCATCTCCGCGCTGTTTCGCACAACGGACATCGGCGGTGCGGTTCGTGATTTTCGCACCCGTATCGACATGGCATCGAAGGAGACACGCATATGACGGCAATCGCGCTGACCATTGCCGGATCGGACAGCGGCGGTGGCGCCGGCATCCAGGCGGACCTGAAGACCTTCTCGGCGCTCGGCTGCTACGGCGCCAGCGTCATCACCGCGATCACGGCGCAGAACACCCGCGGCGTCACGGCAGTCGAGGATGTCTCCGCGCCGATGATCGCCGCACAGATGGCTGCAATCTTTTCCGATTTGGCGGTCAGTGGCGTGAAGATCGGCATGGTGTCGCGGATCGAGACCATCCACACCGTCGCCGAGGGATTATCCGGCTATGGCGGCCCGATCGTCGTCGATCCGGTGATGGTGGCGACGTCCGGCGACCGGCTGCTGCAGGAGGATGCGATCGCCGCCCTGCGCGAGAAACTGCTGCCGCTGGCCAGGGTGGTGACGCCCAATCTGCCGGAGGCCGCGCTGCTGACCGGACGGCCGCTCGCGACCAGCGAATCCGAGATGGAGGATCAGGCCCGCCAGATCCTGACCTTCGGTGCCCAAGCCGTGCTGATAAAGGGCGGCCACGCAACGGGCGACGAAAGCGTCGACCTGCTGGTCACCGCGCAAAGCACGCTGCGCCTGACGGCGCCCCGGATCGACACCCGCAATGATCACGGAACAGGCTGCACGCTGGCCGCGGCGGTCACCGCGCATCTGGCGCACGGCCTGTCGCTCGTCGAGGCAGCGCGGGAGGCCAAACGCTATCTGCATGCGGCGCTTGTCGCCGGGGCAGGGCTGCGCGTCGGGCAGGGCCGTGGACCAGTGCACCATTTCCATGGCTGGTGGCCGGCGTGATCAAGCGCCTGGAAGCCGGGCTCGAAGCACTGCTCGGAGCGCTTTCCGCAGCACTCCTGCTGATGCTGCTTGCGACGGTGATCGTCAACGTCATCCTGCGCTATGGCTTTCAGTCCGGTTTCGTCGGGATCGAGGATCTTGGCATCTGGCTGCACGTGGCGCTGATCGCCGTCGCTTCGCCGCTTGCCCTCAAGGGGCCGCGGTCGATGCGCTTCGACGTCGGGCTGCGGCTGATGCCGGCGCGCCTGAAGGTGGCAGCCGGAATCGGCGCCGATTCGGTGAGCACCATCGCGGCGCTGACGTTGCTGTCGGGCGGCTGGCAGACGATGGCGCTGCTCGGCGGCACGTCGCCGACGCTCGGCCTGCCCGAATGGCTGCGTTTCCTGTTGTTCGCAGTAAGCGGCGGACTTCTGCTCGCCGTCCTGCTGCTCCAGCGAACCAATGAGGGCCGCGCCCGAGAAGTGATCATTTCCGTCCTCGTCGGTGGCGGGATCTATGTGCTGGCGCCGCATCTGTCGATCGAGACGTCGCTGCCGCCTAGCGCCTTCCTCGCGATGATCGCCGGTCTCGGACTGTTGCTGTCAGCACCGCTGGCGCATGCTTTTCTCGCGGCGGCAGCGCTTGCCGTGCCGTTCGGCAGCAGCCTCACCGAGCCGGCACTGGTGTCTTCGGCCGTCAACGGCATGTCGAAATTCCTGCTGCTCGCCGTGCCGTTCTTCCTGCTCGCCGGCGGCCTGCTGACGGTCTCGGGGGCAGCAGCGCGGCTCGTCGCCTTCGCTGCGACGCTGGTCGGGCACCGCAGGGCGGGACTGGCGCAGACCGTGCTCTTGACCAGCGTCATCTTCTCCGGCGCCTCCGGCTCGTCGGTCGCCAATGCCGCCTTCGGCGCCGCCACTTTCCAACCGCACCTGGTGAAGAACGGTTATCCGCCGGCGCAGGCCGGTGCCGTTATCGCCGCTGCCTCGGTGCTCGACAACGTCATCCCGCCGTCGATCGCCTTCCTGCTGCTGGCGGCAGCGACCAATCTGTCAGTCGGGGCCCTGATGACCGGCGGCTTCTTCGCCGGTGGCGTCATGGCGCTGTTCCTCGCCATCGCCATCCACCTGTCGGTGAAGGCGCGCCCGGAGGGGTGGGCGGCAACCGGCGCGCAGCGAGCAGCCGCCGCACTTTCGGCGCTGCCTGCCTTCGGGCTCGGCGTCATCGTCGTCTTCGGCATTCGTTTTGGCATCGTCACGCCCACCGAAGCGGCGGCCATGGCTGCGGCCTACACGCTTGTCCTTGCACTCACCGCTCGGATCTCGGCAAAATCCCTGTTCTGCGCCTTCCGTCAGGCGGCCGCGGAAGCCGGCGCCATCGGCTTGCTGATCGGTTCGGCGGGTCCCTTCGCCTTCCTGCTCGCCGTCGACGATGTCGGCGGCCTGATCGCCGGTGCCGTGAACTCCTTCGGCAGCAGTCCCTGGCTGGTCCTGCTGATGGCCAATCTGGTCTTGCTGGTGGCCGGCCTCGTGCTCGATATCGGTGCGGCGATCCTGCTGCTGGGACCGATCCTCCTGCCGGTGGCGACCGCCGCCGGCATCGATCCTGTGCGTTTCGGGGTCATCCTGGTGGTTAACCTGATGATCCACGGGCTGACGCCGCCGATCGGCATGCTGATCTTCGTCGTCTCCGGCGTCACCAAGGTGCCGGCGCCGGACCTCTTCCGCGCCGTGCTTCCTTATCTCTTCGCACTTCTGCTGGCGCTCGCGGCCCTGTCCGCCGCCGCTCTGCTTCTCTGAAAGGACTTTGAAACATGCTGACTCGCCGCACACTGCTGACAACGTCGGCCGCCGGTCTTCTCGGAGCGCCGATGCTGGCGCGGCCAGCCTTCGCCCGGACGACGGCGATCACCGTCGCCTCGCTGCTCGGCGAGGACAAGCCGGAGACGAAGATCTGGCGGCGGATCGCCGAACGGGTGGAGGCAAGACTTCCCGGTCGCTTCCGCTTCAACATCGTGCCGAACGGCGCGTTGGGGGGCGAGAAGGAGGTGGCCGAGGCCATGCGGCTCGGCTCGGTGCAGGCGAGCCTCTCCACCGTCTCGGCGCTGTCAGGCTGGGTGCCGCAACTGCAGATTCTCGACCTGCCCTTCCTGTTTCGCGATGCCGCCCACCTCCGTCGCGTGGTGGAGGGTGATCTCGGACAGGACCTCGCAAAGCGCCTCGAAGCGGAACAGTTCATTGCCTGCGGCTTCATCGATTACGGCGCTCGGCATCTCCTCACCAAGGAGCCGGTGACACGGCCGGAACAGATGAAGGGCAAGCGCATCCGGGTCATCCAGAGCCCGCTGCACACCAGATTGTGGCGCGCCTACGGCGCCGCGCCGGTAGGTATCCCGATCACCGAGACGTACAACGCGCTGTCCACCGGCATAGCCGATGCCATGGATCTGACGAAATCCGCCTATGCCGGTTTCAAGCTCTACGAGGTGGTGCCATCGATGACTGAGACCGCCCATATCCGCGCCTCCGGCGTCGTCTATTTTGCCGCAAGCTTCTGGAACCGGCTGGAGGCCGAAGAGCAGGCGGTTCTTCGCGAGGTAGCGGCTGAGGGCGCGCTTTACTTCAACCAGCAGATCCTCGAGGACGAAGCGCGGTCGGTGGAAGTGGCGCTCGCGCATGGCGGAACGCTGCTGGAGCCTGAGGACATCGAGGCATGGCAGGCGGGCGCTCACGGTGTGTGGCAGGATTTTGCGTCGGTGGTCGGCGGCATGCCGCGCATCGAGGCTGTTCTCAAAGCCTGAGGTATCTGGCATCGGCGCGGCTTTCGGCCTATGACGAGGCACCATGAGCGACGATGAAACGCCTGCCGAACCGAGCGTGCCGACGGCACGCATGCTGACATGGGTGCGCAACTCTGCCGCCTATCGGCTGGCAAAGCAGATGATGACCGAAAAGCAGCTGTCGGACGCCATCAGCCGCAAGGCGCGGCAGAAGTTCGATGGCATCAGCGACGAGCAGGTGGAGGCGCTGGCAAGGGCCGCTGTCGCCTTCGGGCTCGACCTCAAGGCACTCGATGACACCGCCTATGCCGAGATCCGCACCCGCTCGTCGGCGCGCGCCGGCAAATCGCGCAAGGCCATCGCCCAGGCGCTCTCCCGTAAAGGCATCGACCGGGAGATCGTCGCGCAGGCAGTGAGCGACACGGACGATCTGAAGGCGGCGATCGTCTACGCCCGCCGTCGCGCCTTCGGGCCGTTCAGGCGCGTCGAACTCGATGACCGGCAGAAGGCCAAGGAACTCTCCGCTTTCGCGCGGCAGGGATTTTCCTATGACATTGGCGCGCGCGTTTTCCGCATGGATCGGGATGAGGCGGACGAGATGCTGGGTAGCGACGCCTTCTCGTGAGCGGCTTGCGCCGTTTACCCTGTCACTCCGTTCCCCGAAGGATTTTGCGCAGTTATATTTCTCCGAGAAATCAGGATGATAGGCTATGATCATCAGCGTTTTCCGGCGCGGTCGGGGTGCCAAATTGTAGAGCGGGATGGGGCTCCGGAAAGGAGGCGTTAACCTTTATTTTCTACTCCATAAGACTGCCAATTCAGTACGCGGTCGGTGCCATGCAATTTCCCAGAACCAACTTCAACCAAGCCTCCCAGAACGGCCAGTCCGAGGATGGACCTGAGCCGGTAGCGACGCATGGCCAGGAGACTCTGCCGCAATCGGTCGATCCCAACGCAGCAGTGATCCAGCATGCGCCGTGGCAGGCCGCTTTCAAGCTGGCGCCCAATGTCCGTTTTACCCGCACGCCCGAGACGGCACTGGCACGTCCGCGCGGCCGTGATCCGGTCGGCCCCGTCGCGCCGGAGGAACGCGTGCCGGCGGCAACCGGCCGTCTTGTCGAACCCGTCGATGTCGATCCTTCCGGCGTGCCGCAGACCGAGACCCTGGCACCGGAACTGCTGGTAACGGCGCTGAACGGCGTCGCATCCGCCATGCAGCAGCCGATCCCCGCCAACCTGCCGCAGATGCCGAAGGTCAAGCCGGAGCCATCGCCGCGCGCGCTGATCTTCAAGCGAACCCGCCCTGAGGCCGATCCGAAGCCGCAGGAAGCCGTGCCTGCCGCAGCACCGGTTGCCCTCACCTTGCCCGAACCCACGGTCGCTGTGGCTCCGGTCACCACACCGGCGCCTGCAAAACTCTGGCTGTCGGACTTCGCCTTCTTCGAGGCTGGTATCGAGATGGAAGCACCGGCGCAGGCCGCTGCGCTTCAGCCGGTCGTTGCCACGCTGCCCATCGCGATGCCGCCCGTTCCCTATGTCGGCCGTGCCGCCGAAATCGTCCGTCAGTCGCTGCCGATCGAGCCGAACACGGTGACGGCGCTCTACCGCGAAGTCCGGCCCGGTGCGACGCCGCGCCCAGCCATGCAGGTCGCGGCGCAGCCACTGGTCCAGTCAGTAGTTCATCCGGGTGCAACACCCGTCTCGCAGGCTGCTTCACCGGTGCTTCCGGTCCAGACACCGCCGCAGGCGGCGGCCGTCGAACCTCAGCCCGTCGAACCGGTGGCCCCGGCCGCGGAGACACCGGCACCGCTGGTCAGCATCCATGCCGCTCCGGCGGAACGCACCATCCCGATGACGATACGTCGCCCGCAACCCGGCCTGCTCGGGCTGGGTGGCGGCCTGACGCCGCGCAAGAGCGACGATTCCTACGAATTCCCGCCGATCTCGCTGCTCCAGCAGCCGTTCGGCCAGCAGGCCGAGGCCGTACAGCCGGATGCCCTGCAGCAGAGCGCCGGACTTCTGGAAAGCATCCTCGAAGACTTCGGCGTCAAGGGTGAGATCATCGACGTGCGTCCCGGCCCGGTCGTCACGCTTTATGAATTCGAGCCGGCACCCGGCGTCAAATCCTCGCGCGTCATCGGCCTTGCCGACGATATCGCCCGCTCCATGTCGGCGCTTTCGGCGCGTGTCGCCGTCGTCCCCGGCCGTAACGTCATCGGCATCGAGCTTCCGAACGCCGTGCGCGAAGTCGTGTTCTTCCGCGAACTCATCGAATGCGAGGATTACTGGGAGACGAAGCATCGCCTGCCGCTCTGCCTCGGCAAGACGATCGGCGGCGAACCGGTCATCGCCGAGCTTGCCAAGATGCCGCATCTTCTCGTTGCCGGCACCACCGGTTCCGGCAAGTCGGTTGCCATCAACACGATGATCCTGTCGCTTCTCTACCGGCTGCGTCCGGAAGAATGCCGCCTGATCATGATCGACCCGAAGATGCTGGAGCTGTCCGTCTATGACGGCATTCCGCACCTGCTGACGCCGGTCGTCACCGATCCGAAAAAGGCCGTGCTGGCGCTCAAATGGGCCGTGCGCGAGATGGAGGATCGCTATCGCAAGATGTCGCGCCTCGGCGTGCGCAACATCGACGGCTACAATGCCCGTGCCGCCCAGGCCCGCGAAAAGGGCGAGACGATCACCGTCAGCGTCCAGACCGGCTTTGATCGCAACAGCGGCGAGATCGTCTACGAGGACCAGGAACTCGACCTGTCGCCGATGCCCTACATCGTCGTCGTGGTCGACGAGATGGCCGACCTGATGATGGTCGCCGGCAAGGAAATCGAAGGCGCGATCCAGCGGCTGGCGCAGATGGCGCGCGCTGCCGGCATCCACCTGATCATGGCGACCCAGCGCCCCTCCGTCGACGTCATCACCGGCACGATCAAGGCGAACTTCCCGACGCGTATCTCCTTCCAGGTCACCTCGAAGATCGACAGCCGCACCATCCTTGGCGAAATGGGGGCCGAACAGCTTCTCGGCCAAGGCGACATGCTGCACATGGCCGGCGGCGGGCGCATCAGCCGCGTCCACGGACCCTTCGTCTCGGATGCCGAGGTCGAGCACGTGGTGACGCACCTGAAGGCGCAGGGGCGTCCGGACTATCTCGGCAACGTCACCGAAGACGAGAGCGAGATGGACGACGAGCCGGACGCAGACGCCGCAGTCTTCGATCGCACCGGCATGGGTGCCGAGGATGGCGACGATCTCTACGACAAGGCCGTCAAGGTGGTCATGAAGGATCGCAAGTGCTCGACCTCCTACATCCAGCGGCGCCTGTCGATCGGCTACAACCGCGCCGCCTCGCTGGTCGAGCGGATGGAGCAGGAGGGCCTCGTCGGTCCGGCAAACCATGTCGGCAAGCGCGAGATCATCTCCGGCAAGCCGTCCGGCAGCAGCGAGGACTGATCCTCACGTCTCCTGGCGGGCAGCCGCATAGCGGTTGGCCGGCATCGACAGGCCGAGGTTCTCGCGCAGCGTCGAGCCTTCGTATTCGTCGCGGAAAAGACCGCGGCGACGCAGTTCCGGCAGCACCAGCTCGACGAAATCGTTGAGGCTCGCAGGCAGCGTCGGCAGCATCAGGATGAAGCCATCGGCGGCGCCTGCCTCGAACCATTCCTCCATGAAGTCGGCGATCTCGGTCGGCGTGCCGGTAATCCCGTTGCCGGTGCTCTTTTCCGCATAATGGCGGATCAGGTGGCCGAGCGTGTGCCCTTGGCGGATATAGTCGGTCAGTTCCTCGAACAGCGCCTTGGAGCCCTTCGGTTCGGCCGGCAACCGCTCCATCGGGAACGGCTCGTCGAGCGGGGCGCCCGAGAGATCCGTCTCAAGGAACTCGCCGAGCATCCAGCGGCCGACATCCGGATGCAGGTTGTCGATGAGGAAATCCACCTTCGCCTGCGCTTCAGCCTTCGTTTCCCCGACATTGATGACGACGCCCGGCATCATCTTCAGGTCGCTGGTCTGTCGGCCGAACTTCGCCATGCGGCCCTTGACGTTGTCGGCGAAGGCCTTGTTGCGCTGAAGGTTGGAGGCAAGGCTGAAGACGATTTCGGCGGTGCGCGCGGCAAGCTCCATGCCCGGTTCCGATCCGCCGGCTTGCGCGATTACCGGCCGCCCTTGCGGCGAGGCGGCGATGTTCAGCGGCCCACGCACCTGGAAATGCGGACCCTTGTGGTTCAGCAGGTGCAGCTTGTCCTTGTCGTGGTAGAGGCCCGCCTGCTTGTCGAGGATCAGGGCGTTCGGCTCAAAGCTGTCCCAGAGGCCGAACACCACGTCGACGAACTCGGCGCCGCGTTCGTAGCGCCAGCTGTGGGGCGGCAGGCCGTCAAAATTGTAGTTGTAGCCGGTCTCGTCATGGTCGGAGGTCACCACGTTCCAGCAGGCGCGGCCACCGCTCAGGTGGTCGATCGAGGCGAAAATCCGGGCGAGGTTGAACGGCTCGTAGAAGCTCGTCGAGGCGGTGGCGACGAAGCCGAGCTTTTCCGTCAGCACCGAGAGTGCCGAGATCAGCGACAGCGGCTCGAAACGGTTCATCTTGGTCGGCGAGCGGGCGAGCGCATCCGCATCGCCGATGGCAGCCGCCGGCGAATCGGCCAGGAACATGAAGTCGAACTTCGCCGCCTCGGAGATCCTGGCGACGTTGAGCAGGTGGTCGATCTTGTTGGCGCCGTGCACATCGGCATCCGGATGGCGCCAGGCGGCCGGGTTGAAGCCGAAGGTGTAGACGAAGGTTCCAAGCTTCAGTTTGTCGGGACGCGCCATGACGGCCTCCTCTCCATCGTGGGTTTCAGGATCTGTCGGCCGGCGACAGTGGCCGCTGCAGCGGCGTAAAGCGGGCCGTCAGGGAGTGGCGGCTGCCGGGGTAGGTGAGGCGGACACGGGTGATCGTCTCGTCCAGCCGCCAGGTCTGGCGATCGACGACCAGCACCGGTGCCGCAGCGGCGATGTTCAAGGCAAGGGCCGCATCCGCCGATGCCGTCGCAGCCGAGATACGGTGTTCGGCGGCATTCCACGGCACGTGCTGCAAAAGCCAAGGCCCGGGGGAAAGCGTAACGAAGGCTTCGTCCGCAGCTTCGGGCACGATCGACAGGTTGATGATCCTCTCCTCAAGGCAGAAGGGCCGCTCATCGGCCAGGTGCATCACCCGCAGCGCAACCAGCTTGCGGCGGGAGGGAAGGGCAGCGGATCGCAGTTCCGCCTTCGTCGGCAGCCGCAGTGTCCGCTCCAGCAGTTCGAACCGGTAGGACTGATCGAGCGCCCGGACCTCGTCGCCGATGTCGTAGATCTTGAGGATGGCGCTCTGCGTATCGCGGGCGGTGACGATGCTGCCGACCTTGCGCCGGCGCAGCACCAGCCCGGCGCGCGCCAACTGCGTCAGCACCTTGTTGACCGTCATCCGCGAGCAGCCGTAGGTCTCGGTCAGCGCCTGTTCGGACGGCACCTTGTGGCCGGGCGGCCAGCGGCCGGAGACGATGTTCTCCTGCAGATCGTCGAGGATCCGCTGATGCAGCGACGGGGCGGGCGACCTGCCGGTTGCCGGAACGAGTTCGCCGTGATGCCGCCCGACGCCTTGCATCGTCAGGCCAGCATGGATGCGCCACGATCCAGATAGGTATCGAGGAACTGTTCGAGGCGCGGGTGGCGCGGCTTGGCAAAGACTTCAGAGGGCGGTCCGGTAAACTGCAGGCGGCCATGGTCGAGGAAGCTGATCTGCTGGCCGACGGTCGCGGCAAAGCCGATCTCGTGGCTGACGACGACCATGGTCATGCCTTCGGCCGCGAGATCGCGCATGACGTTCAGCACCTCGCCGGTCAGTTCCGGATCGAGCGCCGAGGTCGGCTCGTCGAACAGCATGATCTTCGGCGAGAGCGCCAGCGCCCGGGCGATCGCGACGCGCTGCTGCTGGCCGCCGGACAGCTGCGACGGGTAGTGGCCGGCGCGGTTTTCCAGGCCGACCTTCTTCAGCTGCGCCATCGCTCGGTCTTCGGCTTCCGCTTTCGCCACCTTGTGCACCGTCTTCAGCGCCTCGGAGACGTTGCCCAGTGCCGTCATGTGCGGCCACAGATTGAACTGCTGGAAGACCATGCCGATCTGCGAACGCACGGCGCGGATCTGGCCTGCCGGCAGCCGCTCGCGCTCGCCCCTGGCGTTCTCGTAGAAGCCGAGTGCCTCGCCGTTGACGGTGATCATTCCTTCGCTCGCCTCCTCCAGGAAGGCGAGGCAGCGCAGCAGCGTGCTCTTGCCGGAGCCGGACGGGCCAATCAGGCAGGAAACCTTGCCTTCGGGCACGACCAGATCGATGTCCTGCAGCACCGTGGTGGTGCCGAACCGCTTGACGAGCTTGTGGACGGAAATGGCTGGTAGCGTCATGGCGCGGCGAACCTAAGGGTGGACAGACGGGATTCGGCAAATCGGCCGAGGCGGGCGGCGGCCTCGACGATCACCCAGTAGATGACGGCGAGAAGGAAGATCGCTTCGAGGAAGGCATATTCCTGCGAGCCAATGGCGCTGACGGTGGTCGTCAGTTCCGGCACGGTGATGATCGACAGCACGGCGGATTCCTTCAGCAGGATCACCGACAGGTTGACCGATGGCGGCAGCACGATCAGCGACATCTCCGGCAGCAGGATGCGGCGGATGATCTGCAGGCGCGACAGGCCGAGGCATTCGGCGGCTTCGACGTGGCCGTGGGGAACGGCGCCGTAGCCGGCCCTGAAGATCTCGGAATAGTAGGCGGCGGCGTAGATGCTGAGGCCAAAGAGGCCGCAGGGGATCGGATCAAGCGAAATGCCGATGAATGGTCCGCCGTAATAGACGAGAAAAATCTGGATGAGGAAGGGCGTGCCGCGCAGCACCTCGACCACGAGCCCCAACGGCAGGTCTAACAGCGCGCCGCCATATCGGCGAAGGGTCGCCACCACGAAGCCGAGCAGCACGCCGAGAAGCATGCCGGCGATCCACAGCGCCAGCGTGACGCCGATGCCGCTGACGATTTCCGGCAGGTGCCGGACGATGACGTTCGGATCGAAAATCATTTGACCGCTCCCGGCAGCGAGCGCTCGCCGTACCGGCCGGCCATTGCCACGCACCAGCAGATCACCAGGTAGATCAGCGCGGCGGAAGAGAAGATCTGGATCGGCAGGTAGGTCGACGAAGCAAGGTCCTGCGCCATGCGGGTGATCTCGATGATGCCGACCACCGAGACCAGCGACGAGGATTTGAGGATCATGATCGCCTCGTTGACCAGCGCCGGAAACGTCAGTCGCAGGGCGATCGGGATCTTGATACGGACGAACACCTGGCGCGGCGAGAAGCCAACCATGTCGGCCGCCTCAACCAGGCCGCGCGGCACGCTCTCAAAGCCGCCGCGCAGGTTTTCCGCCTGATAGGCGGCAGTGCACAGCGTCATGCCGATGATGGCGGCGACGATGCTCGGCACGTTGAGGCCGATGAACGGCAGAAGATTGTAGATCAGCAACAGCTGCACGAGGAGCGGCACGCCGCGGAAGAAGCTGATGAAGAACTGAGCCGGCCGGACGAAAAGCGGCCGGCCCGAAAGCAGCGCCGCCGAAAGCCCGAGCGCCAGCAGGAAGCCCAGTGCAATGGAGATGGCGCTGATGCCGATCGTCCAGACAGACGCCTGCACCAGGAGCATGAAAAGCGTGAAGGACATCAGGAGCGCGCACCTGTCGCGGAGCCTGCTGGCGGGATGACGTCCCGCTCAGCTTGAGGAAAGCCGGGCGCGCCACTGACGCGCCCGCACCGTGAAGGGATCAGATAGCCGGATCCTTGACGGCATCCGGGGTCTCGAACTTCGTGCCGAACCACTTTTCCTGCAGCGCCGCCATGCGGCCGTCGCCCTTCATCTTGATGAGCGCTGCGTCGATGGCGTCCATCAGCGGGGCGAAATCGGCATCCTTGCGGCCGACAAAGCCGAAATAGGTCTTCTTGCCGAAGGCCGGCGTCACGACTTCGAACATGCCGGCGCGCTGCTTGGCAACGAAGGCGATGTTGGGCAGCGAGTTGGCGACGGCGACGACGCGGCCGGCGGCCATGTCGGCATAGGCGTCGTTGAAGGCCGGATATTCGCGGATGTCGACCTTGGTCGGCAGCGTCGCGGAAAACTCGGTCAGCTGGGCGAGCTGGGCGGTGGCCTTGCCGACGCCGACGGCCTTGCCGGCGATGTCTTCCGGCTTGGTGATTGATGCATCGCCGGCCTTCTTGAGAATGGCGACTGTCGCTTCGGCGATCGGTGCGGTGAAACGGTAACGTTCCATGCGCGCCTTGGTGATCGTTGCCGGACCGGCGACGACGTCAAACTTGCCGGCTTCGAGGCCAGGCAGAACGCCTTCCCACGGCAGGGCGACCCATTCGATCTTGACGCCGAGTTCCTTGCCGACTTCGGCGAAGAGGTCGACGTTCAGACCGGAATGCTTGCCTGCGTCGATGAAATCGAAGGGAGCGAACGCGGTTTCGGTGCCCACCTTCATCACGCCGGCGGCCTTGACCTTGGCAAGAACGTCGTCCGCATGGGCGGAGACGCTCGCGCCGAACAATACTGCGGCGCCGAGAGCCGCCTTGAGGAAATATCTCTTCTGCATCATGATGACTCCCGTTGAAACTGGCGTGAAGCGCCGTCCCGCAGCGCTGTTCCCTGTTTTGGCTGCTTGTTGCAGCGCCTTTTGACTATACAAATAGAACCAGCGGCGCCATGGCTGTCAATCGTTCCTGAACAAATTTTTTGCATGCCCAATCGGGAGGCACACGCGGCCGATGGCCTTCTGCAGAGTTTGCCATTTGCAATTGCGGATGCCGCGGTTTATGCCGCTCCCCTTTGCCTGCCGATAGCGGAATCCCGAGACCGACATGATGTCCACGATCCTTCGGCGTTTCGCCGCCTATTATCGCCCCCATACGCGGCTGTTCGTTCTGGACTTCTCCTGCGCTGTGGTGTCAGGCCTGCTGGAACTGGCGTTTCCGGTCGCTGTGACGCTGTTTATCGACAGGCTGCTGCCGACCCAGCAGTTCGGCCTGATCGCGCTCGCGGCCGCCGGCCTGCTGGTCGTCTATCTCCTCAATGCCGGGCTGCAGGTGGTGGTGACCTACTGGGGCCACATGCTTGGCATCAACATCGAGACCGAGATGCGTCGAAAAGCCTTCGACCATCTGCAGAAGCTATCCTTCGGCTACTTCGACAACGAACGGACCGGCCGACTGGTGGCGCGGCTGACAAAGGATCTGGAAGAAATCGGCGAGGTCGCCCATCACGGGCCGGAAGACCTGTTCATCGCCATCATGACGCTGATCGGCGCGTTCTGGATCATGGCCTGGGTGCATCTGCCGATGGCGCTGATGGCGGCGATCATCGTGCCGCTCACCGCCTTTCTCACCAGCCACTACGGCCAGCGGATGACGGTCACCTGGCGGGCGCTCTATGGGCGGGTCGCCGATTTCAACACGCGCATCGAATCCAATGTCGGGGGCATTCGCGTCGTCCAGGCCTTCGCCAACGAGGATCACGAGCGCCGGCTGTTCGAGCACGACAACAGCCAGTATCGGGATACCAAGCTGCAGGCCTACCGCTTCATGGCGGCGTCCACCTCGCTCACCTACCTGTCGATGCGTTTCGTCCAGGTGGTGATCATGCTGGCAGGCGCCTGGTTCGTCACCCAAGGGTCGCTCAGCGCCGGAGGGTTTGTCGGCTTCCTGCTGCTGGTCAACGTCTTCCTGCGGCCGATCGAAAAGATCAACTCGGTGATCGAGACCTATCCCAAGGGCATTGCGGGCTTCCAGCGCTATCTCGGCTTCCTCGATCAGCAGCCGGACATCATCGACCGGCCGGACGCGCGCTCAGCCGGCCGGCTGCAGGGCGACATCGCCTACCGCAAGGTCAATTTCGGCTATGCCAACGGCCACAGGGTTCTCGACGGCATCGATTTCACCGTGCGGGCCGGCGAGATGATCGCCTTCGTCGGGCCGTCCGGCGCCGGCAAGACAACGCTTTGTTCGCTTCTGCCGCGCTTCTACGAGGTGACCGACGGCGCGATCACCATCGGCGGTATCGACGTGCGGGACATGACGCTCAAATCCTTGCGCAGCAATATCGGCATCGTCCAGCAGGACGTCTTCCTGTTCGCCGGCACGATCCGCGAGAACATCGCCTATGGGCGGCTCGATGCCAGCGAAGCGGACATCCTGCAGGCGGCGCACCGCGCGCGGCTCGACGATGTGATCGAGGCGCTGCCGGATGGACTCGACACGGTGATCGGCGAACGCGGCGTGAAGCTGTCGGGCGGACAGAAACAACGCCTGGCAATCGCCCGGATCTTCCTCAAGAACCCGCCGATCCTGATCCTCGACGAGGCGACCTCGGCGCTCGACACCGAAACCGAACGGGCGATCCAGGCATCGCTTGCCGAACTCTCCGTCGGCCGCACGACGCTGGTCATCGCCCACCGACTGGCGACCATCGCGAAGGCCGACCGGATCATGGTTGTCGAGCACGGCCGCATCGCCGAGGAAGGCAGCCATGCCGACCTGCTGGCGCGGCCAGACGGTCTCTACCGCCGGCTTCACCATATCCAGGTCGAAGGGGTGATGAACGGGGTCGGCGATCCGATGGATGCCGCAAGGCCGGCATCGTGAAGACGACGCCCGCGGGCTGCCGGCCGCCGCGCTTCGGCCACATGCCGTAGCGACGGCAGACCCCGCTTGCATAGCTGCCTTTCGGCCAGCCCGGTTTGCGCTGGCCGATGGACCTCGTATATATTCGCTTCCCTGACCTCGGCCGCCCATCGGGCCCGCCGCGGCCCCCCGCCGGACGCCGATGACAGACTGCTGATGGAAAAAAGCCTACTCCGCTATATCTGGAACCATACGCGCCCGCAGCAGATCTGGATCCTGGCGATCGTTCTGCTGTCGATGATCCCGTATTTCGCGGCCTTCGACCTGCCGAAGCAGATCATCAACGGCCCGATCCAGGGGCAGGGGTTCGAATCGCCGGACGCGACGGCGCTTTACCTGGAGTTCGACTTCACGGTTCCGTTGCTCAACTTGAACTTCTCGTTCGAGGGTTTCGAGCTCGATCGCCTGTCTATGCTGATGGCGCTCAGCGGCGTGTTCCTGCTGCTGGTGGTCATCAACGGCCTCTTCAAGTTCTACATCAACACCTACAAGGGCCGGCTCGGCGAACGGCTGCTGCGACGTGTCCGCTATGAATTGGTCGACCGGGTGCTACGCTTTCCACCGAGCGTGCTGAAGCAGGTTCACGGTGCCGAGATCTCGACCATGGTCAAGGACGAGGTGGAACCGTTCGGCGGCTTCACCGGCGATGCTTTCGTGCAGCCGGCGATGCTCGGCGGCCAGGCGGCGGCGGCGCTGTTCTTCATCTTCCTGCAGAATTTCTGGCTGGGGCTGATCGCCGCGGTGATGGTCGCCCTGCAGGTCGGCATCATCCCGAAAATGCGCCGCCGGCTGATCGATCTCGGGCGCCAGCGGCAGATCACGGCGCGCCATCTGGCCGGCAAGGTCGGCGAGATCGTCGACGGCATCGAAACCATCCACGCATACGACACCTCCAATTACGAGCGCGCCGATATCGCCCACCGTCTCGGGCTGATCTTCAAGATCCGCTACGACCTCTACAGGTGGAAATTCCTGGTCAAGTTCGTCAACAACTTCCTGTCGCAGCTGACGCCGTTCCTGTTCTATTCGATTGGCGGCTACTTTGCCCTGCGCGGTTCGCTCGACGTCGGTCAGCTGGTCGCCGTCATCAACGCCTACAAGGACCTGCCGGGACCGCTGAAGGAACTGATCGACTGGGACCAGGCCCGCCAGGACGTGCAGGTAAAATACGAGCAGGTGCTGGAGCAGTTCGAGCCCGGACAGTTGATCGATCCGTCGCTGCATGCGCTGGCGACGACGACGCCGACCCACGGCAGCGGACCGCTGGTCGCTCACAACGTGACGATCGTCGACGGAAGCGGAGCGAAGGTGGTGCAGAACGCCAACATCCGCATCGAACGCGGCGAGACGATCGCCATCATCGACAATCTCGGCAATGGCGCCGAGGCGCTTGCCGAAGCGTTCGGCCGTCTCGTCTGGCCGGTCTCCGGCCGCATCACGCTCGCCGAGACCGATCTTCTGGAGCTGCCGGAATCGGTCGCCGGACGGCGGATTTCCTACGTCTCCGGCGACAGCTATTTCTTCCACGGCAGCCTCAGGGACAATCTTCTGTACGGCCTCAAGCACGCGCCGATGACGACGGTCAACTATTCGGGCCGCGAGGCGGTGCAGCGCCAGTGGGAGATGCGTGAAGCGCAACTGGCGATGAACAACGACTACGATCTGAACGCCGACTGGATCGACCGGCGCTCGACCTCCGTGCTGCATGGCTCGGACGACGACATGGAGCAGTCGCTGGTGCGGGCCCTGGATGCGGTGCAACTGACCAACGAGGTCATGGAACTGGCGCTGCATTCGTTCTTCCACCCGGAAGACGATCCGGCGTTTGCCGAACGGGTCGTCGAGGTGCGCCATGCGCTGCGCGAGGCGCTGCAGGCGGAGGGGCTCGGGCATATCGTCGCCCACTTCGATCCGTCCGCCTACAATACCGAAGCCACCGTCGGCGAAAACCTGCTGTTTGCCGCGACACGCTTGTCGAGCACCGGCGAGGGCGATCTGTCGGAGAGCGACTACGTCTTCGACGTGCTGAAGGTCACCCGGCTGTTCGACATGCTCTACGACATGGGTTTGACGATTGCCGAGAACCTCGTGGAAATCTTTGGTGGCCTGCCGCCGGACCACCCGTTCTTCCAGCAACTGGACCAGATCACCGCCGAAGACATCACCTATTACCAGCAGCTGCTGTTGCGCCAGCAGGCGCGCGGCAATCAGAATGCCACCGATGACGAGGCGCGCGCGGTGGTGCGGCTGAGCCTCCACTATATCGAGCCGCGCTATCGTTTCGGTGTCCTGACCGAGGAGATCCAGAATGCCGTGGTGGCGGCGCGCGACCAGTTCTACGCCAGCCTGCCGCCGGAACTGCACGATCGCATCGAACGCTACGACCCACACCGCTACATGGCTGCGGCGACGCTGCGCGAGAACGTGCTGTTCGGCAAACTGTCCTACCGGGTGCCTGACGCGCCGGCCAAGGTGCGCCCGGTTGCGGCGCGCATCGTTCGGGAAAAGGGTCTGTTCCAGAATTTCCTGGCGCTTGGCCTGAACTTCGACGTCGGTGCCGGCGGACGACGCCTGACGCTCTCCCAGCGGCACAAGCTCAGCCTTGCCCGGGCGCTGGTTCGCCGTTCCGATTTCTACATCTTCAACAGGGCGCTTCCGGGTCTCGACAGACGAATGCAGGAGGAAATCGTCTCAGCGGTGCTTGATTTCGTCCGTGAGCAAGACAATGATCCATCAATCGTATGGGTTCTTTCGAACACATCGCTGTCACGATTGTTTCATCGAGTAATCGTATTCGATCGGGGGACGGTGGTCGAAGACGGAACCTTCGAGGCGCTGGACAAAGAGAGTGGGATATTCAAGTCGCTGGTCGCATGACCCTTTGCCGGCCGGCGCGCATAGGAATGGTGGACGCCATGATGCTCGACGACGAAGTACAGATGCTGCGGAACGTCTCCTATTTCGGGAAGGTCGACCCATGCAAGCTCAAGCTGATGGCATTTTCGTCGGACCGGGTCTGCTATAATCCGGGTGAAGTCCTGTTCAGCCAGGGTGATCAGGCCGATGCGGCCTATGTCATCCTGCGCGGCGAAGCCGAGCTTTGGGTCGGGTCGGCGTCCGTCGACATCAAGATAGGCACGGTCGGCCCGCAGTCCATCGTCGGCGAAATGTGCCTGCTCCGTGACGCGCCGCGGGCGGCGACCGTCAGAGCCTCAGGCGAGGTCGAGGCGCTGCGTATCAACAGGGACTGCTTCTTCCGGGTGATTGCCGACAATCCGCGCATCGGCATCGAAGTCAGCCGCGCGCTGGCCGAGACGCTGCGCGACCAGGCGATCCAGCTGCAGGCGCCGATGGCGAAAGCAACCGAGCCCAGCCACTGAGGCCCGGCTCGCAACACGCACGAATCTCCGAATACGTTCTGTCCTTAGACCCGCCGGTAGTGGAAGTATCGGCCTTCCTCGATTGTCGGCAGCTGCGGCAGACGTGACAGTTGCGGATGATCGAGCGGCAGGCCGCTCACCGCGTAGCCGCCCGGCTGCAGCATCCCCGCCACCATCTGCGGCAGCCAGGTCAGCGTGATGGCGTCCTTGTCGTCATAGCCGGTGCCGATATCGGCATGCACAAGTGCTGCGCCGCTGCCGACGAATGCCTGTCCGCTGTCCCTGATCTCGCCCTCGACGAAATCCTCCGGCTCTGGCGTTGCCGATGCATGCGAGGCGAGCTTTCGGTCGAAGGCGACGATCCGCCGCCCAGGAAAGTTCTCCCGGAGATGGCTGAAGGTGCGGCCGTTGCCGAGCCCGATCTCGAGGACCGCTCCCTCTACCGGCAGGTCCGGCAGATCGCGCACGTGGTTCAAGAGGTCCCGTTGCGCGCTCATGCGGTTGATGAAACTGTCCAGTCTGCTCACGAAACTCTCCGATCTGGGCGTGAAGTCGCTCGGTCCTAAGCCTTCACCAGCCTGTCGCTGTCGATGCCGCGACGGGCAAAGGCGTTGCGGGTGTCGACGATCAACTGCGCGGACTTGGCCAGCGCCTGGTAGTCGATCTGGTCGTGGTCGGTGGCGATGACCACCGCGTCGAAACCGGCAACCGCCTCGGGCGTCAGCTCGACCGAGCGGCGGCCCTTCAGATGCCCGTATTCACGGGTGCGCGGCACCTCGTCGATGAACGGGTCGTGGTAGCTGACATCCGCCTGCCGCTCAAGCAGCAGTTCCATCAGCCGCAGCGACGGGCTTTCGCGGATGTCCGGCACGTTCTTCTTGTAGGCGAGGCCGAGCACCAGCACCTTGGAGCGGCTGAGCGCCCGCCCCAGCCGCCGGTCGAGCGCCTCGGCAAGCTTTTCCACCACATAGCGCGGCATGGCCGTGTTGATTTCGCCGGCAAGCTCGATGAACCGTGTCGGCTGGTCGTATTCCCGAGATTTCCAGGTGAGGTAGAAGGGGTCGATCGGGATGCAGTGGCCGCCGAGCCCTGGCCCCGGATAGAAGGGCATGTAGCCGAACGGCTTGGTCTTCGCCGCGTCGATGACGTCCCAGACGTCGATCCCCATTGCGTCGTAGACGAGCTTCAACTCGTTGACGAGGGCTATGTTGACGGCGCGGAAGACGTTTTCCGTCAGTTTTACGGCTTCCGCGGTGCGTGTGTTGGAGACTGGAACGATGGTCTTCACCACTGCACCGTAAAAGGCCTGCATCAGTTGCGAGGCGACCTCGCCGTCGCCGGCCACCACCTTCGGGATGCTGGAGGTGTCGAAATCGCGATTGCCCGGATCCTCGCGCTCCGGCGAATAGCCGAGATGGAAGTCGCGGCCGCAGAGAAGCCCGCTGGTTTCCAGGATCGGCTTCATCACCTCTTCGGTGGTGCCGGGATAGGTCGTCGATTCCAGCACGATCAGCTGGCCGGGGCGCAGGTGGCGGGCGATATCGCGGCAGGTGTTTTCGACGTAGCTCAGGTCGGGATCGCGGTGGCGCGTCAGCGGCGTCGGGACGCAGATGGCGATGACGTCGCAATCGCCAAGCAGCGCGAAGTCGACGGTCGCCGAGAACCGCCCGGCGTCGCACTGGCTGGCGAGCACCTCGTTGGATACCGCGTCGATGTAGCTCCGGCGCGCCTCGATCTGGGTGATCTTGTCGGGGTCGACGTCGAAGCCGATGACGGTGAAGCCGGCGCGCGCCATGCTCATGGCAAGCGGTAGGCCCACATAGCCGAGGCCGATGACACCGGCTTTCGCGGTTCTGTCATGGATGGCGGCGAGAAGATCCGGCCTCGTCTTGTTCTGTTCGTCCACCTGGATCGCTCCGCATGAGGATGGCATTTCGGCTCCTCAGTTGAGAGGCCGACGATCTCCTGTCAAGATCACGGAAGGTCGCGCCGGGTCAACCCGGCTGCGGGAACCGGTCGCCCGCCTGCGGCGCTTCGTGGTGGACCTCACAGAAAACGACGCCGCCCGTGCTTGCATTTTACCGGCGGTCCGCGCCATCTGCGCTGCATGAAGATCGCCTTTTACGCGCCGTTGAAAGCACCCGACCATCCGGTTCCCTCCGGCGACCGCCTGATGGCCCGCCAGCTTGTGGAGGCGCTGACCCTCTCCGGCCACGATGTCGGCCTGGTGTCGCGGTTGCGCAGTTTTTCCGCGACATCCGATGTCTTGCCGGACGATCTGCAGGCGGCCGAGATGGAGCTCCAGCGGGTCGCCTCCAGTTTCGCGCGCGATGGGTTGCCAGATTTGTGGTTCTGCTACCATCCCTACTACAAGGCGCCTGACAGGCTGGGACCGGTCCTCGCGCGACGGTTCGGTTTTCCCTACGTAACCTGCGAAAGCTCCTACTCAGGCCGGCGCAACATCGGTGGCTGGGCGCAATCGCAATCACTGGTGCGCGACGGTGCGGCGCAGGCAGCCGTCAACATTTGCCTAACCGAGCGGGATCTTCGCGGACTTCGCGAGGCGGTGCCGGAGGGCCGCTTCGCGCGGCTGGCGCCGTTCATCGAGCCCCGGCCTTTCCTCGTTCGGGATCCGCAGCCGCGGTCGAAGCATATGGTTGCGGTGGCGATGATGCGGTCCGGCGACAAGCTGAGCAGCTACACGGCCCTGGCAGAGAGCCTCTCGCAGCTGCTCGACATCGACTGGCACCTGACGATCGCCGGTGACGGTCCGGCGCGGGGAGAGGTGGAAGCGGCGTTTGCCGGCATTCCCGCTGAGCGCCTCACATGGGCGGGCGAGCTTGGACCTGACAGGGTGGCGCAGCTGCTCTCCACCGCCGCGCTCTATCTCTGGCCAGGCCACGGCGAGGCCTACGGTCTCGCTTATCTCGAAGCGCAGGCCGCCGGCGTGCCGGTCATCGCCGAAGCGGTGGCGGGCGTGCCCGAGGTGGTCGCCGACGGTCAAACCGGAATGCTGACGCCGCCCGGCGATCGTCACGCCTATGCCGGGGCCATCAGGGATATCCTGGCCAATGAGAACCGACGCCAAATCCTGTCGGGTGAAGCCCGCCGGTTCGTTCGCGAAGAACGGTCGATGGATGCGGCGGCGAAGCGGTTCGACGCCATCATTCGCACCCATGTCGGAGGCACAGCATGACCCGCGCGTTGTTCAGGCAGGCTCTCGACGATCTTGCGACGAAGGGTGCAACGGTAAACCTCTGGCTGCGTGACGACGATGCCGTCATCCCAACGCCGGCACTCGCGACACTGCTTGATCTGACCGAACCGCAGGGCGTGCCTCTGACGCTCGCGGTCATTCCCGAGGAGACTGACCACGCGCTTGCCGAGCATCTGGCACGGCGTGATCGTGTATCGGTGGCGGTCCATGGCTGGTCGCATCGCAGCTACAGCCAACCACCTGCCAAGAAGCAGGAGCTTGGGCTCGACCGGCCGTCTGAGATCGTTCTGGCCGAGCTGGCGCAAGGCCTCCACAAGCTCTCGGTGCTTTACGGAGAGCAGCTTCTGCCGATGTTGGTGCCGCCGTGGAACCGCATCGCGCCACAGCTCGTCGAGCAGCTGGCTGGCCTCGGCTTCGAGTGCCTGTCGGTGTTTGGTCGCGAAAAGCCGGCGCCGCTGCTGCCGCTCATCAACACGCATATCGACGTGATGGACTGGCGCGGCACGCGGGGCGGGCGCCCGTCGGATGAGCTATTCGGCGATCTTGCGGCGATCATCAATGACGGGCAGCGGCCAGCCGCCATCGGCATCCTCACCCACCATCTGGTGCACGATGCGCAGGCCTGGGCCTTCCTCGGCGAACTGATCGCGGAGGCCTCAGGTCATCCCGCCTGCCGCTGGGTTTCGGCACGTGACGTGATTGCCAACGCGTAGTGCGCGCTACCAGGATTTCCAGTTGATCAGCAGGCCACCCTTCTCGTCCAGGGCTTTCGCCCGTGCCGCCTCGACCTGCTCGAACGGTGCCTTGCGCTCGAGGTTGGAGGCGACGAAATCGGCATCCGGCATGGAGAAACTTGTGCCGCGAAACACCAGCGTCAGGATCAGCGGCCCGGTGGACCACCAGGCGGGACCTTCCGGCAGCAGCCGGACCGCCTCGGGCAAAATATCGAGAAGTCGCGCGAAGGCCGGATGACCAGCCGGCGCCGCGAGAAACGAATTGGTCAGCAACAGGCTTCCCATGCCGGTGTTGCGAGGCGTCTCCTCGGCGAGCGCCGTCAGACCCGTCAGCGGCAGCAGATCGGCAAAGCTCACATCGTCTCGGGCGGGATACCAGTCGCAATCGAGGTAGATACCGCCCTCCGCCAGCAGCACGGCATAGCGCGCCACGTCCACCGCGCCCGGAAAATCGCCCGCGGCGATCATCGCGGCGAAGCCCGGGTGATCGTAGACGCCGATGCGCGCCAGGTCGTCCTCGCGCCACAGCCGGTATTCAAGACCGTTCTTCTCCGCATGGCGCCGCCACGCCTCGACGCCCGGCGGCACCGCAAGCGAACCGATCCATATCTGGTGGAGGATCCGCGGCACGGACTGACGATTGAAGCTGTTCATCTGCCGCCGAGCCATCTCGTCGACTGCCGCAAGCGGCATCAGCAGTTCTGGCGGCGGCACCAGGCTGTACTGCAAGGCGATACGCTCGGCTGATCGGCCTTCCGCCTTTGCAAGCTTCAGATAGGTCGAATGCAGCTTGCGCGGCAGGCCGAGGGCGGTGCGGCTTCCAAGGCCTGCCAGTCCGTCGAGACGCTTATCCGCCGCGATCCGATCGAGGAGCGCCCGGCCTTCCGCAAAACGCCCGTCTGCGATCATGGCCTTCGCCGCCTTCAGGTCTTGCAGCGCGGCCGGGAGGAGGGAGCAGTCTGTCATCGATCGAGGTTCCGGGCGAAGCGAAGGGTCAAAGCGTTCGTGCACGTTGTCAGAGGATCGTTCAAGCCATCATGACGATTTGCGTCGAGTGTCATGCTCCCGAAATCAATCTCGTTCAATTGAGCGTCAGCGAGCGGCTCCCGGCCACGGGGTTCGTCATGGACATGGACCATAGGCTGCGATACGGTTTGGCAAAACAGTGGGAACAACAAGGGAAACGGGGCGGCCAAAAGGCGCGTCAAGCAGTTTCCGGGATATTGACTGGATGAGTGCACGCACAGATCTGCTCCGCGTCGAAGGGCTGTCTGTCTCCTTCCCCTTGTGGGGAGGAAGTATCGAAGCCGTAAAGAATATCAGCATGCGCGTGCGGCCCGGCAGGGTGACCGCTCTCGTCGGCGAATCCGGGTCCGGCAAGTCGGTCCTCGGGCGCGCGATCATGGGCATCGAGACCGACACCGCGCAGATCACCGGCAGCGTCTTCTTCGACGATCCGCGGACCGGCGAGAAGATCGATCTCCTCAGCCTGCCTGCCGATGGCCGGACCATGCGCGGTATTCGCGGCAACCGGATCGGCATGATCTTCCAGGAGCCGATGACCTCGTTCTCGCCGATGCACACGATCGGCAACCAGATCGAGGAGGCGCTGCGCATCCATTCGGTGATGACGCCTTCCGAACGGCGCGCGCGCTGCGAGGAAATGCTGAGCCTCGTCGGCTTTCCGGAGCCGGTGCGGGCCTTCGACATGTATCCGTTCGAGCTGTCGGGCGGCATGCGGCAGCGTGCGATGATCGCCATGGCGCTGATCTGCAAGCCGTCGCTGCTGATCGCCGACGAGCCGACGACGGCACTCGACGTGACGATCCAGGCGCAGATCCTCAAGCTGCTGCGCGATCTGCAGTCCAAGCTCGGAATGGCGATGCTGCTGATCACCCACGATCTGGGCGTCGTTGCCAGCATGGCTGACGAGGTGGTCGTGGTCTATCGCGGCGAGGTGATGGAGCAAGGACCGGTGGAGGCGATCTTCCGGCGTCCGGGCCACGCCTATACCAAGGGGCTGATGGCCGCGGTTCCGGATTTCAACATGCCGCGCGACACGCGCCTCAAGCCGTTGCGGGAGATCCACGTGGAGACCGCGGGGCTTCTCGGAAAGCAGGCGCGCACGGCGCCGGCCGCGGCGGATGAGGTCATCCTCTGTGTTCGCAACGTGTCGAAGTCCTTTACCTCCAAGCGCCGCGGCGGCTACGGCATGGGCAAGGCGCCGACGACGCTTGCCGTCAACGACGTCAGCTTCGACATCAGGCGCGGCGAAACTCTGGGCCTGGTCGGCGAGAGCGGCTGCGGCAAGACGACACTCAGCAAGATCCTGATGCGCGGCGTCACCGCCGACCACGGCTCGGTCACCTACAACGGCGACACCGGCCCGGTCGATGTGCTGAACGCCGAAGGCAGCGCGCTCACCATGCTGCGCCGGCGCATCCAGATGGTGTTCCAGGATCCGGTATCCTCGCTGTCGCCACGCATGACGGTGCGCGGCATCGTCAGCGAACCGCTGGAAATTCACCAGCGCGGCGACGGCAAGAGCCGGTCGGAGGCGGTGCAGCGGCTGATCCGCGCCATCGGCCTGCCGGAAAGTGCCCTCAGCCGCTATCCCCACAGTTTCTCGGGCGGCCAGCGGCAGCGCATCGGCATCGCCCGGGCGCTGGCGCTCGGCCCGGACCTGCTGATCTGCGACGAGCCGGTGTCTGCCCTCGACGTGTCGATCCAGGCGCAGATCCTCAACCTGATGAAGGACCTGAAGAAGGACCTCGGCCTCACCTACCTGTTCATTTCGCACAATCTGGCTGTGGTCGATTACATGGCAGACCGGGTTGCGGTCATGTATGCGGGACGCATCGTCGAGATCGCCCCCTGCGAAATCATTATGCGCCATCCGGTTCATCCCTATACGAAGAAGCTGCTGGCGGCCGTGCCGCTGCCCAACCTCGACAGCCCGATGGATTTCGCCGCGATCGGCCAACCGAGCGCCGAGGCAAAGCGTCTCTGGGCACGCCAGTTCCAGTCGGAGGCGGAGAACGATCTGACGCATGCCGATCTCGGTGACGGACATTTCGTGCTGGCTCGCCGCAATGTCGATGCGCGGGAGTTGCGCCGATGATCTCGCGTCGCCAGACCCTCGCGCTGCTTGCCGGAACCCTCGTGCCGCGGTCGGTACTTGCCGCCGCCTATCAGGATTCGGATTTCCTGCGCGATCCGAAGGCCGCCAAGCCGCTGCCGCCGGTTGCCGAGCGGTTGCCGAAGGTGCCGCGCGTCGTCAACATGGCTGCCAAAGGCATGTTGCCCGGCAAACACGGCGGTACGCTGCGCATGCTGATCGGCGGCCAGCGCGACATCCGCTACGTGCCGATCATCTCCTACTCGCGGCTGGTCGGCTATAACGAGCATCTGCAGCTAGAGGCCGATCTGCTGGAGCGCTTCGAGGTCGAGAACGAGCGCGTCTTTACCTTCCACCTGCGCGACGGCCATCGCTGGTCGGACGGCAGCGAGTTCACCGCCGAAGACTTCCGCTATGTGTGGGAGGACATGTTCCTCAACAAGAAGCTCTTCAAGGGCGGCATTCCGGCAAGCCTGAAGGTCGAGGGCAAGGGTCCGAAATTCGAGGTGATCGACCGGTTGACGGTCCGCTACACCTGGGAGAACGCCAACCCGATCTTTCTTGCGGACGTCGCCTCGCCGTCGCCGCTGCGGCTGATGCAGCCCTCGGCCTATCTGAAGCAGTTCCACCCCACTTACCAGGACAAGACCAAGCTCGACGCGCTGATCGTCAGCGAAAAGGCGGCCGACTGGGTGGCGCTGCACCAGAACAAGTCGCGCACCGTACGTCCGGAAAATCCGGATCTCCCAACGCTTGACGCGTGGTGCAACCGCACGGCACCTCCGTCCGGCCGCTTCGTCTTCGAGCGCAATGCCTATTACCACCGGGTCGACGAGAACGGCCGCCAGTTGCCCTATGTTGACCGCCTGTTGCTCGACATCAGTTCGTCCGACCTGATTGCCGCCAAGACCGGCACCGGCGAGGCCGACCTGCAGTTCACCAATCTCGACTTCTCCGACTACACGTTCCTGAAGAACGCCGAGCAGCGCTATCCGATGGTCGTCAATCTGTGGAAGCGGATCCAGGGGTCGCGCGTCTGTCTCATCCCCAATCTCAACTGCCGGGACGACGTCTGGCGCAACCTCTGGCGTGATGCGCGCGTTCGCCGCGCGCTGTCTCTCGCGATCAACCGGGCGGAGATCAACAAGGCGGTGTTCTTCGGCCTGGCCAAGGAAAGCTCCAACACGATCCTGCCGGCAAGCCCGCTGTTCAAGCCGGAGTACCGGGATGCGTGGTCGGCTTTCGATCCGGACACGGCCGATCGGCTGCTGGACGAAGCAGGGCTCGACAAGCGCGGCCCCGAAGGTCTTCGGCTGCTCCCCGACGGCCGTCCGGCAAAGATCGTCGTCGAGACTGCCGGCGAGCATTCGGCCGAGGCAGACGTGCTGGAACTGGTCAACGACCAGTGGTCGCGGGTCGGCATCAAGATCTACCTGCGCACATCGCAGCGCGAACTTCTGCGCCGCCGCGTCAAGGGCGGCGAGACGATCATGACCGTCGGCATGGGGCTCGACAATGGCGTGCCGTCGGCCGACATGGCCCCCAACGAACTGGCGCCGACGACCGACGACCAGCTGCAGTGGCCGCTCTGGGGGCTGCATGCCCTGTCCGGTGGCAGCGACGGCCACGCGCCGGACCTGCCGGAGGCGATCGCCCTCTTCGAACTGCTGGAGGCCTGGCGCAGCGCTGCCGCCGCCGAGGACCGCGAAAAGATCTGGCACCAGATGCTTCACCTTTACACCGACCAGGTCTTCACCATCGGCACCGTGAACGCGACGCTTCAGCCGATGGTGCGCGCCAGAACGCTGCGCAACCTGCCGGATGAGGGCCTCTACGGGTTCGATCCCATGTCCTATCTCGGCGTCTATATGCCCGACAGCTTCTGGTACGATGCCGATGCGTGACCTTCTCCGCTACATCCTCTGGCGCATGCTGGTGATGATCCCGACGCTCGGGCTGATCTCGCTGTTGATCTTCACGATCATCCAGCTGCCGCCCGGCGACTATTTCGAAAGCTATGTCGAGGAGCTGAAGGCGATCGGCGAGAAGGCCGACATGGAGCAGATCGAGGATCTGCGGGCCCGCTACGGCTTCGACAAGCCAATGCCGATCCGCTACCTCAACTGGGTCGGTGGCATGATCGTCGGCGATTTCGGCTATTCGTTCGAATACCGGATGCCGGTTCAGGACGTCGTCGGCGACCGCATGTGGCTGACCATCCTCGTCTCCACCGTCACCATCATCCTCACCTGGCTGCTTGCCTTCCCGATCGGCATCTATTCTGCGACGCATCAATACAGCTGGGGCGACTACGGGCTGACGCTGCTCGGGCTGATCGGCCTTGCCGTGCCGAATTTCGTCCTGGCGCTGATCCTCATGTATCTCGCCAACATCTGGTTCGGCACCTCGATTGGCCACCTGATGGACCAGAAGTACCTGTCCGAGCCGATGAGTTGGGACAAGATGCTTTCGATCCTCGAGCACATCTGGATACCGGTCATCATCATCGGCACCGCCGGCACTGCCGGGATGGTGCGCCGGGTGCGCGCCAATCTGCTCGACGAACTGCACAAGCAATATGTGATGACGGCCCGGGCCAAGGGGCTCCATCCGTTCCGCGTGCTGATCAAGTACCCGCTGCGCATGTCGCTGAACTTCTTCATCTCCGACATCGGCTCCATCCTGCCGTCGATCATTTCCGGTGCTGAAATCACGGCCGTCGTGCTGTCGCTGGAAACCACCGGCCCGATGCTGATCCGGGCGTTGCAAAGCCAGGACATGTATCTTGCGGGGTCCTTCCTGATGTTCCTCGCCTTCCTGACCGTCATCGGTGTGCTGGTGTCCGACATCGCGCTCGCTTTGCTCGATCCCCGGATCCGCCTTCAGGGAGGGAGCACGAAGTGACGACCACCACCGATCCCCGGACCGACGACCTGCCGCATTACGTGCGCGACACACCGTTCGACCCGTACGCCGACGACAAGATCCTGACGTCTTCGCCGCTCGACCAGGCGTCGCAGCTGCGGCTCATGTGGTGGCGCTTCAAGCGGCATCGGCTGGCGTTGATCTCCGGCATCGCGCTTCTCGCCGCTTACCTGATGATCGTCATCGTCGAGTTCCTGGCGCCCTACACCGTTCACACGCGCAACATCGATTTCATCTTTGCACCGCCGCAGCGCGTCCACCTGTTCCACGATGGCGACTTTGTCGGTCCCTTCGTCTACGGCCAGAAGATGACGCTCGACATGCAGACGCTGCGGCGCGTTTATGACAACGATCCGGCCGACATCCAGCGATTGCGGTTCTTTTGCCGGGGCGAAGCCTACAAGTTCTGGGGTGTCGTCGACAGCAACCTGCATTTCGTCTGCCCGGCTGAGAACGGCCAGATGTTCCTGCTTGGAACCGACAGGCTCGGCCGCGACATCTTCTCGCGCATCCTCTACGGGGCGCGTATCTCGCTCACCATCGGGCTTCTGGGGGTCATGACGAGCTTCGTTCTCGGCATCGTGATCGGCGGGCTCGCCGGCTACTGGGGCGGCTGGTTCGATCTCATCGTCCAGCGGATGATCGAAGTCCTCCAGTCGATCCCCACCATTCCGTTGTGGCTGGCACTGGCGGCGATCATGCCGGTCGACTGGAGCCCGCTGTTCGTCTATCTCGGCATCACATTCATCCTCGGCCTCCTGGACTGGACAGGGCTGGCGCGTGCCGTGCGCTCCAAGCTTCTGGCGCTTCGCGAAGAGGATTACGTGTTGGCGGCGCAGCTTATGGGAGCCGGCAGCGCCCGCATCATCGGCCGCCATCTGGTGCCGGGCTTCATGTCGCACCTGATCGCCAGCGCGACGCTGACCATACCCGGCATGATCCTTGGCGAAACGACGCTGTCCTTCCTCGGACTTGGCCTGCGTGCGCCGATTACCAGCTGGGGTGTCCTGCTCACGGAAGCGCGAACAGTGAGTGTACTGGCGCTCTATCCATGGCTGCTATTTCCCGTTTTGCCCGTGATTTTCGTGATCCTCGCCTTCAATTTCCTTGGGGACGGTCTTAGAGATGCCGCCGACCCGTATAAATGAGATACTCGGATTGCGCGTCGCGTCTTCCGGCATTCGGATCCTAAGGAGAATACTGAGCATGCCGAGACGACTGGGGAACGCTCGTATCCTGATGTACAGCCACGACACCTTCGGGCTTGGGCATCTCAGGCGATGCCGCACGATCGCCCATTCACTGGTCGAGGATTACCGCGGCCTCAACGTGCTGATCATTTCCGGGGCGACGATCGCCGGTGCCTTCGACTATCGGGCGCGCGTCGATTTCGTCAAGATTCCGAGCGTCATCAAGCTGCGCAACGGCGAATACACGTCGATGGACCGTCATATCGATCTCCACGAGACGATGAAGATGCGCCAGTCGATCATCCGGCACACCGCCGAAACCTTCGAGCCGGACGTATTCATCATCGACAAGGAGCCGCTCGGCCTACGCGGCGAAGTGGAAGACACGCTCGTCTATCTGAAGACCAAGGGCACGACGCTGGTTCTTGGCCTGCGCGACGTGATGGATGCGCCGCATCTCCTGGAGGCGGAGTGGAAGCGCAACGACGTGCTGCGCAAGATCGGCAATCTCTACGACGACGTCTGGGTCTATGGGCCGCCGGAATTCTATGATCCGCTGACCGGCATCGACGTGCCGCCCTGCGTCCGCTCGAAGATGAATTTTGTCGGCTTCCTGCAGCGCAAGGCATCTCTGGAGCCGTCGACGTCGCAGCCGGGACGCGAGGACTACCTGCTGGTGACGACCGGCGGCGGCGGCGACGGTGCCGACCTGGTGCGCGACGTGATCGCCGCCTACGCGGCAGATCCGACGCTCACCCACAAGGCGGTCATCGTGCTCGGTCCGTACATGTCGGGCGAACAGCGAAACCATTTCCACGAGGCCTGCGTCGGCCACCCGCACATCGAGATCATCGAATTCGACAATCGCATGGAAGATCGCATCGCCGGCGCCAAGGCGGTTGTCGCGATGGGTGGCTACAACACCTATTGCGAGATCCTCTCCTTCGACAAGCCGGCGCTGATCGTGCCGCGCACACAGCCGCGCGAGGAACAGCTGATCCGCGCCACCCGGGCGGCCGAACTCGGTCTCGTCGACATGCTGTCGCCGGAGGAATCCACCGACAGCCTGCGTTTTGCCGCTGCCATCAAGGACGTGCTGCGTCGCGAGGCGCCGTCCGTCAGTGCGCCCGACCTGCAGCTTGAAGGCCTTCCGAACATTTCGCGCATCGTCGCCGACTGGTTCAACCGCAAGGGCGAGCATCACCTGTCCCTCGCGCAGGGCTGACGGCCGTGAACCGAAAGAAGAAGATCCTCGTCCTCCTGAAGGGCTATCCCCGTCTGTCGGAGACCTTCATCGCCCAGGAGCTTCTCGGCCTCGAGCGGGCGGGCTTCGAGCTCGAGCTCGTGGCGATGCGCCGTCCGACCGACCGCAAACGGCATCCGGTGCATGATGAGATCCGCGCCAGGGTCTGGTACCTGCCCGAGTATCTGCACCAGGAACCGCTGCGCGTCCTGAAGGCGCTGTGGAAAGTTCGACGACTGGCGGGCTTTGCACGCGCCTTAGCTGCCTTCAGAAACGACCTGCGCCGCGACGTGTCGCGCAACCGGGTCCGCCGGTTCGGCCAGGCGGCAGTCCTCATCGCCGAATGGCCACAGGCGGCCGAATGGCTGCACGTGCACTTCATCCATACGCCCGCGTCCGTCGCCCGCTATGCCAGCATGATCGGCGGCGTGCCGTGGACGGTCTCCGCGCATGCCAAGGACATCTGGACGTCACCGGGTTGGGAGTTGGAAGAGAAGCTGCAGCATGCGGACTGGGCGGTGACCTGCACCCGTGTCGGCTACGACCACCTGACAATGCTGAGCCGCGGCCGCAACAACGTCAACCTCAGCTATCACGGCCTGGACCTCACGCGCTTCCCGCCGTTTGAAGGTACGCGCAGTCGCCGCGACGGCAGCGATGCAGCGGATCCGGTCCGTCTGCTCAGCGTCGGCCGGGCGGTGAAGAAGAAGGGCTATGACGTGCTGCTACGGGCGCTGGCAAAGCTGCCAGAAAATCTGCACTGGCAGCTTGTCCATATCGGCGGCGGCGACGAACTGAAGGTGCTGAAGCCGCTGGCGACAGAACTGGGTCTTGAAGGACGGATTACCTGGAAGGGTGCCCTCGATCAGAAGGACGTGCTGGCGCATTACCGCGACAGCGACCTTTTTGCACTCGCCTGCCGGATCACCGCCGACGGCGACCGGGACGGGTTGCCGAACGTCATGGTCGAGGCCGCGAGCCAGGGCCTGCCGATTGTATCGACGACGGTGTCGGGCATCACCGAACTGTTCGAGAACGAGGAGAACAGCCTGCTTGTTGCCCCCGACGCGCCCGACCCGTTGGCGCTCGCGATCGAACGGATGATCCGCGATCCTGATCTGCGCAACAGGCTCGCCAAGAGTGCCGAACGCAAGGTGCGCAGCGACTTCGATTACCGCAACAGCATCGGCGACCTGGAGCGGCTGTTTGCCGCCAGTTGGGCCGGGAAAGGCGCGTAACTCCAGATGACCACGCCCCATCGCATTCTCTTCTACGTCCAGCATCTGCTGGGCATAGGTCATTTGGTGCGGGCAAGCCGCGTCGCACAGGCGATCCACGCGGCGGGCATGGAGGTGACCATGGTCACCGGCGGCTCGGCTGTCACTGGTTTCCCGGCACCCGGGATCAGGCATGTCGCGCTGCCGACGATCCTCGCCTCGAACAGCAACTTCTCGGGCCTTGCGGACGGCGCCGGCGCACCCGTCGATGACGCGTACCGCGAACAGCGGACACGGGCGCTGCTCGAGGTCTTCGAGACCACCCGGCCGCATGCGGTGATCATAGAGGCCTTTCCTTTCGGCCGCCGACAGATGCGGTTCGAGCTCCTGCCGCTGCTCGACGCGATCGAGGCTGCCGATCCGCGCCCGCTGCTATTCAGCTCGGTGCGCGACATCCTGCAGGAGGACCGCAAGCCCGGACGCGACGAGGAAACCGCCGACCTGGTGGCCGGTCATTTCGATGGCGTGCTCGTCCACGGCGATCCGAACTTCGTGCGCCTGGAAGACACGTTTCCGTTTGCGGGGCAGATCTCGGCCAAGGTCCATTACACGGGGCTTGTGGCGCCGGAGCCGCCCGTACCATCCTCCGACCGCTTCGACGTGGTGGTTTCCGCCGGCGGTGGCGCCGTCGGTGCCGAGCTTCTGGAAGCCAGTCTCGGCGCTGCCCGCATCCTTGCCGACGGCCGAAGCTGGTGCCTGATTGCCGGCCCCAACCTTCCCGGAGACGATTTCGTCCGCCTCGAAGCGATGGCACCGGCCACCGTCACGCTCGTGCGCTTCCGCCCCGACTTCCCGAGCCTGCTGATGAATGCCGAGGTGTCGGTGTCACAGGCTGGATACAACACGGTCTGCGATCTGCTGCGGGCCAAGTGCGCGGCCGTGCTGGTGCCCTTCGCATCCGGAGGTGAAACGGAGCAGACCGTGCGGGCGCAAAAGCTTGCCGCGTTGGGCTTCGCGCAGGTGGTTCCCGAACACGCGCTCGACAGCGACCGGCTGGCGCGCGCCATCGTTGCGGCTCGATCCGGCATCGCGCGGCCGACTGTCGCCGTTGCACTAGACGGCGCACAACAGACGGCGCGGCTCCTTCAGGACCTCATCGACAGCCGATCGACATCAGGCCGCTGACGCGCAGTTCACAAATATTTCGCATTACTAAAGTACACTTAAAAGTCATCGTCGTATTTTCGCGGTCATGTTTAAGTTCATTTAAGTGATTCGACCGCTAAGGAAGGTCAGTGATTCCTTCCGACAATCTTGAGATAACTTCCCATGTCTGCATTCGACCGTTCCGGTGTTTTCGATCTGGCGCCGATCGCCATGTGGATGGAAGATTTCTCGCAGGTGAAGGCACAGTTCGACGCGTGGCGTCGGGCAGGTGTCTCCGACATCCGCTCGTTCCTGCGGGAAGATCTGTCACGGGTGGCGCTGTGCGCCGGCAAGATCCGCATCATCGACGTCAACGCCAGAACGCTTGAGCTTTTTGGTGCGTCGAGCCGCCAGCAGCTCGTCGACAATATCGGCCGTGTGTTCCGCGACGAGATGCTGGAAAGCCACATAAACGAGCTTTCCGCGCTGTTCGACGGCGAGACGCAGTTCGTCGGCAGCGGCGTCAACTACACCCTGACCGGGCAAAGGCTCGATATCCAGCTGCGCGGTTCGGTTATGCCGGGTCACGAGGCGACCCTCGACCGTGTGCTGCTGACCACCGAGGACGTTACCGAGCGCGAGCAGGCCCGGCGGGCCGAGCACCAGAACCGGCAATATGCCGAGGGCATCTTCGAGCATTCGCCGGTTTCGCTGTGGGTCGAGGATTTCAGCAGCATCAAGACCCTGTTGGACGAGCTGCGCGATCGCGGCATCGTCGACTTCCGCGTCTTTACCGACGTGCATCCGGAATTCGTGCGCCAGTGCATGAGCGAGATCCGGGTCATCGACGTCAACCGCGCGACGCTCGATCTGTTCTGCGCCGAAGATCGCCGCACGCTGCTTCACCGTCAGGGCGAGATTTTCCGCGACGAGATGGAGAAGCATTTCAAGGAGCAGCTGATCGACCTCTGGAACAACAACCTGTTCCACCAGCGCGAAGTCGTGAACTATGCCCTCGATGGGTCGGCGCGCCACGTTCTGCTGCAGTTCTCCGTTCTACCCGGCCACGAGGACGACTGGTCGCTGGTGCAGGTGGCGCTGACCGACATCACGGCGCGCAAGAAGGCAGAGGCTTATCTCGAATATCTCGGCAAGCACGACGTCCTGACCAAGCTGCACAACCGCGCCTTCTACATGGACGAGCTGAACCGCCTGGAACGCAAATCGCTACGTCCGGTTTCGGCGATGGTCATCGACCTCAACCGGCTGAAGGAAACCAACGATCACTTGGGTCACGATGCCGGCGATGCGCTGCTGCGCCGGATCGGCGAAGTGCTGAACGGTGCCGTATCGCGGCCGAACCATGCAGCCCGCATCGGCGGCGACGAGTTCGCCGTGCTGATGCCGGGGGCTGACCGGCAGGCGGCAGCCGCCATGGCCGACACGATCATGGAACTGCTGAAGATCAACAACCAGTTCTACTCGAACGCTCCGCTGTCCATTTCCATAGGCCTTGCAACGAGCGAGGACGGCGAGAAGATCGAAACGGTCGTGCGGCGTGCCGATGCGCTGATGTACGAGCACAAGCGGGCGCAGCAGCGCGTCCGGCCGGAACTCCTGCGCAGCAATGCCTGACGGCCGACATTCCTCTGCAGAGATGCCGGAATCATCACAACAAATCCCGCGTGGGCCTCGACCTGGATCCTCGACGGGCGCGGTTGTCGTCTCGCGCCTTCCGGAACCTAACGTCGACTGGCGCGCTGATGAGGGGCTGGACCACCGGTTCGGCCCTTTGCCTGCGCATGCGGGCCAAATGTTGGAGATGAACTTGCACCTTCCCAAGAACACCGTGATCGCCGTTGCCGACGGCGAAAAGATCAGCCTGTTTCAGAACGAAGGCGACGGCGCTAACGTCAAGCTGAAGGCGCTCGCGACCCCGGACGTTGATGCATCCAAGATTACCTCGGGCGCACGCCATTCCAGCAGCGCCGCCAATCCGGGTGACAGCCAGCAGGACGAAGACGGCTTCAGCGGCGGTATCGCCGAGCTCCTCAACAAGCAGGTCCTCGACGGCCACATCAAGAACCTGGTGATCATTGCAGCGCCGCGCACGCTCGGTGAACTGCGGAAGCATTATCACAAGTCCCTGTCCGAGATCCTCATCGGAGAGATCGACAAGGATCTGACAGGACATTCCCTTCAGGATATCGAGAAGGCGCTGGCGAACTAGCCGGCTGACGGAGCCTCTGCCGCAGCGGCGTCGGAGGCTCCACCACTTTGCGGTGGCTTTCCGCGGCCCCGATGTTCTTCCTACCGATAGCGCGCGACCGCCAGGTCCTTGGTCTCGATATCGGCCCGTCGACCGCCGACAATATCGGCGAGCACCTTGGCCGAGCCGCAGCTCATCGTCCAGCCGAGCGTTCCGTGACCGGTATTGAGAAAAAGGTTGCGCACCTTCGTCCCACCGATGACCGGCGTGCCGTCCGGCGTCATCGGCCGCAGCCCGGACCAGAAATTTGCCTTGGAAACGTCGCCGCCCGGGAACAGGTCGGTCACCGAATGCTCCAGCGTCCGGCGGCGAGCCTGTCCAAGGTCGTTTGTGTAGCCGGAAATTTCCGCCATCCCGCCGACGCGGATGCGATCGCCGAGCCGGGTGATGGCGATCTTGTAGGTCTCGTCCATGACCGTCGATTCCGGCGCCCGCGCCGCATCGACGATCGGAATGGTGAGCGAATAGCCCTTCACCGGATAGACAGGCAGGTCGATGCCGTACGGCTTGACGAGCAGCGGCGAGTAGCTGCCGAGCGCCACGACCACGGCGTCCGAGGCGACCAGCCCGGTATCCGTCATGACGCCCTTGACCTCTCCGGCCTCAACGTTCAGCGCCTTGATCTGCACGCCCCAGCGGAATGTTACGCCCATGCTGGTCGCCTTGTCGGCCAGGGCATTGGTGAACTTGAAGCAGTCGCCTGTCTCGTCCTTCGGCGTCAGCAGTCCGCCGACCATCTTGTCGCGGACATGAGCGAGCGCCGGCTCGACGCGGATGCAGCCATCCGGATCCAGAACCTCATAGGGAATGCCGTCTGCCGCCAGCGCCTTGACGTCCTTGGCCGACGCGTCGAGCTGTGCCTGTGTCCGGAACAGCTGCAGCGTCCCCTGCATGCGCTGATCGTAGTCGATGTTGGTGTCCATGCGCACTTCGGCCAGCGCCAGACGGCTGTAATCGGCCAGCCGCAGCATGCGGCTCTTGTTGATCGCGTAACGCTCCGAGGTGCAGTTGGAGAGCATCTTCAGCATCCACGACAGCGTGGCCGCGTCGAGCTTCGGCCGCAGGATCAGCGGCGCGTGTTCCATGAACAGCCACTTCAGCGCCTTCTGGGGAATGCCCGGCGCCGCCCAGGGCGAGCAGTAGCCGAACGACACCTCGCCGGCATTGGCGAACGAGGTCTCCAGAGCCGGGCCCGGCTGCCGGTCGAGGACGGTGACCTCATGGCCGGCTTTCGCCAGGTAGTAGGCGGAGGTCACGCCGATGACGCCGGCTCCAAGAATGGTGATCTTCATCGTAGTGTCCCGTGACTGGTGGTTGGCTCAGCGGTAGCGGCGCAAGGTGCGATGGCCGATGCTGGTGAGGATCTCGTAAGGAATGGTGCCGGCGTCTTCCGCGACATCTTCGATCGACTGCTGCGGGCCGATCCACTCGACGAGGCTGCCGAGCTTCAGGGTGCCGGCCGGCAGGTCGGAGATATCGATGATCGTGCTGTCCATCGACACGCGACCGAGGATCGGCAGCCGGATGCCGTCGAAGTAGAAGGCACCGCGATTGCTGAGCGACCGCAGCACGCCATCGGCATAACCGAGCGCCAGCGTCGCCAGCCGGCGCTCGCCTTCGGTCACATGGGTTGCGGCATAACCGACCGCTGTACCGGCCGGCACGATGCGCGTCTGCACGACAGCCGCCTCGATCGTCATGACCCGTTCCATCGGCCGCACCGGCAGGTCCGTCGGACGAGCGCCGTAGAGCGCGATGCCTGGACGCACGAGAGCACCGCGGTAGTTCGGCCCAAGGAACGCGCCGCCCGAATTGGCAAACGACACCGGCACGCCCGGAAACATGTCCTCGAACCGCAGCATGCTCTGTTCCTGGGCCGCGTTATGCGGATCCTCGACATCGTCGGCGCAGGCGAGATGGCTCATGATGGCGCGCACGTCGATGCCGTTCAGCAGTGCCGGATCTGTGGCCAGCGCTTCCGCCTCCTCGGCCGCCATGCCCAGACGCGACATGCCGGTATCGAACTGCAGGAGGGCGGGCAGGCGACGCGACGCAAGCTGTGCGACCGAGCGCCAGCGCCCGATCTGCTCCAGGGAATTCAGCACTGGCACGATGTCGCGCCCGGCGCAGTCCGCCTCGACGCCGGGCTGCAACCCGTTCAGGACGTAGAGCGTCGCATCTTGGGGAAGGCTCGGCCGCAATGAGGTCGCCTCGCCGTACTGGGCGACGAAGAAATCCCGGCATCCCTCGCCGTAGAGAACGGGAGCGACCGTTCGGGCACCGAGACCATAGGCGTCGGCCTTGACGACCGCGGCTGCCCTTGCCGGCGCCACCATCTCGGCGATACGCCGATAGTTGCGGCGCAGAGCGGCAAGATCGATCGTCAGGACGCCCGGCGCGCCGGTGGCCTCGCAGTCCAGGTTCGACAGCATGTCCATGGGCGAGACCTCACAAGCTCAATCCTGATAAAAGTGTAGCGTGAAGATCGTGCGCGTTCCGAGCAGATATTGCCGCTATCGCGCGTTCATGCTCATATCGCTCGAAATCTCAGCGCAAGGACGCATGAAGCGAGCATGAGCCCGACGATCGATGCCATAGACCGCAACATCATCAGACTGCTGCGGTTGGATGCCCGCATGAGCAGCGCCAAGATGGCCGAGATCGTCGGCCTTTCGCCGTCCGCCTGTCTCAGGCGCATCCGCATGATGGAGCAGAGCGGCATCATCCGCGGCTACACGGCACTGATCGGATCTGGCGAAGAGGGAAGCACGCTGGCGGTGATGATCAACATCACGCTGGACCGCCAGACCGAGGATTCGCTCAATCGCTTCGAAGATGCGGTACGCAAGCATCCGGAAATCCGCGAGTGCTATCTGATGACCGGAGACTGGGACTATTTCCTGCGGGTCGAGGTGGAAAGCCCGAAGGAATTCGAGGCGATCCACACGGACATCCTGTCGAAGCTGCCGGGCGTCACGCGCATCCACTCCAGCTTCTCGATCCGCAACGCATTGCTGGCGCGCGGCCGCCGGGGTTAGCCGCGAGATCCTGGGTCAGGCACGCCCGATGCGACGCCCGGCCCGGTCGGCAACCGCGCTGCAGAGGATGGCCTTCAACTGCCGGACGGCCGAGGCATCGGTGCGCAGCATCTCGCGTGCGGCAAAACTCAGGTCGACCAGCTGCTGGTCGTGTTCGACAAACCGTGCCGAGCAGGAGGCATGCAGTTCCACAACGGCAAGCCGCGCGAGAAGCGCAGGCGCGGTTGCCGGGCGAACGCCGGAGCCCGGCATGATCGCGATCCGGGTGCCCGCCTGCTCGAAGAGCCCGGCCAGCGTCTCCACGCCCTCGAGCGCGGTGGGTTTTCCGCCGGAGGTCAGGATGCGGGAAAAGCCAAGCGCGATCGCCTGTTCCAGAGCCTCGGTCTTGTCGGGGGTCACGTCGAAAGCGCGGTGCAGCGTGCGGTCCAGCCCGTCGGCATGACGGCATAGCGTCGCGAGTGTCGCCATGTCCAGTCTGCCGTCGGCAAGGTTAGCGCCGATCACCACGCCGGCAAGCCCGGCGGCCCGGGCAGCGTCGATATCCGCCTTCATGATTTCCACCTCCTCGGGCGAGAAGACGAAGCTTCCGGCGCGCGGCCGGATCATGGCGAACACCGGGATCGGTTGGCGTCCGGCAAGCGTCATGAAGCCGCGCGACGGGGTCAGGCCGCCGACTGAAAGCGCCGAGCAGAGCTCGATGCGGTCGCCGCCGCCTTCGATGGCCGAAAACAGCCCTTCGGCATTGTCGACGCAGATTTCGAGGATCGGATCGTTGTGCATGCTGTGATAGCCTCCCGCTGACCTTCCCGCTGCTGTTCTCATACGGTTCTTCGCCGGGTGCCGTCCAGCACCAGAAGCAGCGCGATGCCGGCGCTGCCGACCAACGCCCCGAGGATCGCCACAAGACCATAGCTGCCGATGGCCGTGCCGACGGCGAAGATGACGGCGCTGAGGCCTGCGCTTAGAAAGATGTTGACGGCGATCAGCGAGCTGCCCAGTCCCGGCCGGTCGGCGATCAGGTCCTGCAGATAGGTGATCGGCAGGCTGATGATGGCGGCCGCCGCGATGCCGCTGAGGATGGTCTGGGCGTAGACGTGCCAGGTGGTGCTGACAAACCCCTGGAGCAGCAGGTAGAGCGCGTAGAGACCGGCTCCGATCGCCAACGCCCTCACCGCGGTCAGCCAGCGCTCGGCGCGTCCCCAGACGATGATGAAGATGATCTCCAGCAGTGCCACGATGCCGATGATGATGCCGACATCGCCCACCGTGCCGCCTGCCTGGCCGGTGACGATCAGTGGCAGGATGGCATCGTTGATGTGCAGCATCGAGCAGATCAGCGCGATCGCCAGGATCCGCAGCATCACGCGCGTCTCGAAGACCTCGCGGAGCGATGCGAGAAACCGGTAGCGCTCCTCGGTCCGCCGCTCAGGCTGGACCTGCGGTTTCGGAAACTGGAAGGCCGCGAGCAGGAAGCAGGCAATCGCCGCGATCGTCGCCACCAGGTAGGCCGGCAGCATTGAGGAAGCGCCCGCCAGCATGACGCCGACGATCCCCGGCATCAGCACCCAGGATAGTGACAGGGTGGCGCGCATCGTCGAGTTGATGGCAATCAGTCGTGCGGCCGTCTGGCCCGTCGAGCTTGCCCGGATATAGGCGAAGATCAGCGAGTTCAGCGCCCCGTAGATCGGCAGCAGGATCAGCTTCGAGGCGACGAATGCGGGTACGCTGGCGGCCAGGTAGACGAGACCGAAGCCCGCCACGCCGAACAGGCTGATATAGAGGATAGATGTCCGGTAGTCGCCCATCCGGTCGGCCAGAATCCCCATCAGCACGCTTGCCGTGACGTTGATGGCGGCGGCCGAAAACATCAGGACTGCGTAGCCGCTGTCACTGAGGCCGAGCTCCTGGATGCCGATGATCGACTGGTAAGGCGATGTTGCCGCACCAGTCGTGCCGAAGAAGAAGATGGCGAGCGCGCTTGCGCGCAGCGCCGGATCCTTCAGCGTATTGCACAGGCTGACGCTCATCTGAGGCTCCGCCCGACCGAGCGGCGCAATGCGTCAAGCATCATGCCCTGTCCGCCCAACGGCTCGAGAGCTTCGCGTCCGCCTGGTACTCGAAATCCTTCTGGAACGGATAGCTCGGCTGGCTGCGGCGATTGTTCGACAGGCGTTCGATATCCTGGTTGATGACGCCGTCGGTCAGCGCCATCAGGCTGGGATTGGCAAGCGGGCTGAGCTCCGGGGAGAGGTAGCCGGACTTCACCACCAGCAGTCGGACAGACGCGGGATCGATGCCATGCCGGGTAAAATCGGCGATGTTGTGGTAGGGCCTGCGACGGGCCGCAAGGATCAGCGTGATGTCGCCGATCTTCACCACCGCCTGGCGTTCGGCCGCATTGCCCGGATCGTCGAGGCTCAGAACCTCGGCTTCCGTTTCCACCGAAGGGCTGTTCGGATCCAGAGAGCCGCCGATCTTCAGCGAGAGAACCGCCCCGACACCAGCGGCAAAGCAGGCCTCGACCGCCGGCCGGTCGGTGATGCCGCCGATCACCGCGCCGTCGAATTGGCGCTCGATCAGAGCCTTCAGCACGTCCGCACGATCACCGACGCCACCGCCGGTTGGGTTGTCGCCGGAATCGGCCAGGATGATTGGCTGGGTTTCGGCCTTGTCGGCAATGTCCAGAACTTCGGCGAGCGGCGCGGTCACCGGACCGAAACGGAAAGCTTCCCGCGCGTTCCAGTAGGACATGGCGATTGCTTCCGCCGCCTGTTTCGCGGCCGTCTTGTCGGTCGCCGTCACCACGGCGCACGCCGTGCCGCGCGGCTCGTCGGCCCAGACATAGCCGACCATCAGGTTGGCGTCCCAGATGCCGGGCGCCTTGTCGTGCTCCGGCAGTTTTGCGTAGAGCCCGTCAGCCGGTGCATCCTCCGTCGAGGTTCGTTCGCCCGGCAGCAGCACGGGCACCGGCGCCCAGGCAACGCCCGGTTTCTCGCCGGTCCTGATCGTCTTCACCAGCATCGACCAGGCGCGGATCATCGTGTCGCGCACGTCGATATGCGGCGCGGTCCGGTAGGCGGCGAAGATGTCGAGCTGGTCGACGATCCTCTGGGTCACATTGCCATGCAGGTCATAGCTTGCGGCAATCGGCAGGTCCGGGCCGACGACCTCTCGGGCCGCCGAGATCCAGTCGCCTTCGGCATCGTCCATGCCTTCGACGTTCATTGCGCCATGCATTGCGAGATACAGGCCGTCGAGCGGCAGGCTGGCCCGCAGCAGGTCGAGAAACTCGGCCTTGAAAGCCTCGTAGGTGTGGCGTGCCAGCGGGCCACCCGGCACCGCCCGGGCATGCAGGAGCGGCAGGTGCTCAACGCCATCGGCATCGAGGAAGTTGAAATACTCGGCGCCAAGGAGATCAGCGCCGCGCAGGACGCGAAAATCCTCCGGCTGCATCAGCACGGGAGAGGAGGTCGAGCATTCGGTATGGATACCGCCGACGGCAATGCGAAACGTCATGAAAATCTCCTGAAGCGTCTAATTGTCAAAGCTTTGGCATCAGCGGAGCGATGGCAGCAAAACGCAGCCAGTCCTTGTTGTCCTTCGGCGTCCAAGCGGCTTCGGCAATCGCGCCGAGCCTCGGGAAGACCAAATGGTTGAAATAATCGCGGTTGAGGAAATGCTCCGACCAGATGCAGGCCTGTACGCCGCGCATGCGCGACTTCAGCTCCTCGGGAAACTCGCCGACCGCCTCGTAGGTGTAGGTATGCTTCGGCGGCACGGTGCCGGCCCAGCTGGCACCCGGCTCCTGGAACGCCTCGTCCTGCACCATGTCGAGATAATAGGCCTGGCCCGGCGTCATCACCACGTCGTAACCGAGCTTTGCCAGCTCGACGCCGACCTCCGGCTTCTGCCAGGCCATCAGCAGCGTGCCCTCAGGATCGACGCCACCGCCATGGCTGACCTCGTCCCAGCCGGCGACCTGACGGCCGCGCTCGGCCAGCATCTTCTGGATGCGCTTCATGAAATGGCTCTGCAGGCCGAAGGTGCCATCGAGGCCTTCGTCCTCCATCAGCTTGCGGGCGAGCGGCGAGGCCATCCAGGTATTGGCCGCCACCTCGTCGCCGCCGATATGCAGGAGCTTGGAGGGAAACAGCTCGACCATCTCGTCGAACACCTTGCCGAGGAAGGTGTAGGTCTCTTCGATCGCCGGGTTCAGCGCATTGTTGGGGAAACCCTGCACCGAACGGTAGCTGTCTGGAGCTTCCTGGCCGTCGGTCAGGTCCGCGAGCGCCGCAAGCGTCGCCGTGCTGTGGCCGGGAATGTCGATTTCCGGCACCACCTCGACATGCAGCGCGCCGGCATGCGCGACGATCGCCTTCACATCGTCCTGGCTGTAGAAGCCGCCGACGGGTTCGGCGCCGTTGCCGAGCTGCGGCAGCATCGGCTCGTCCGGTCCGCGGAGTACCCCGGTCGTCGTCAGTTGTGGATAGGCCTTGATCTCCAGCCGCCAGGCTTCGTCGTCGGTCAGGTGCCAGTGGAAGATGTTGAGCCGCATCCAGGCCATGATGTCGATGAGGCGGATGACGTCGGCTGCCGGATAGAACTGCCGCGAGACATCGAGATGGCACCCCCGCCAGCCGTAGCGCGGCTGGTCGCTGATTGTGCCGGATGCTGGAAACTTGAACGTGCCGGGCTGCGTGCGCGCGCCGTGCAGAAGCTGCGCCAGCGCCGTCAGGCCGTATTGGCAACCGGCCGGACCACCCGAGGTGAGCGTGATCTCGTCTCCAAATTCCAGGCGATAGGCTTCGCCGACAAGCGTGTCATCCGTTGCGAAACGGATCGCCTGGCCGTCATGCACCGTTGCCAGGGCAAACGGCTGCTGGCCGATCTGGAACAGCCGGCGGTAGAGGCTGCCGACCACCTGCATGGCGCGTCGGTCGTCGACGCTTGCGCCATCCGCCGGATAAAGAGCCACAGGAGCCTTATCGCCCGCTTCGAGCGCTGCGTCGGCAGGCCAGGGCAGCAGCGAGAAGGGCTGCTTCGCCTCGCCCGCGGGCATCAGCACGGGCGCCGGTTCGGCAGGCCGGCCCGACAGCAACGTGTCGTCCACGGCAACCGGGACATGGCGTCCATCGGAGAGCGTCAGGTAGGCGGATTTCGCCCCGTCGGTGCGATGGCGGGCCGGCCGCCAGAGCGGCGCCACGGTAAACTGCCAGCTGTCGCCGGGCTGCAGCGTCAGGCCTGCCGGCGGTTCGTACTGGTGGAAATTGGCGTTGCGGCGCAGGAAGGTGGCATTCTCGCAATGCGGCTCTTCGGAATCCTTGATGCGGGTGAGCGAGGTATAGGCCAGCTTGAAGCCGGACAGCGGCGCGTCTGAAAGATTGATCAGCGTGAAGACGAAGCGCCCGCAGGGGTCGCCGTCGACCGGCTCCCAGGCATTCTCAAGACGATACTCTGCATTGGCCATGATGGTTCCCCTTCCGGCTCTTTATGATCGATGGTTCAATAGTGATCTGACTGTGAAAACGTGTGCGCGAGTTCGGCCTGTCCGGCGGTGAGACCACAGTCGACAGGCAGGCAGACACCGGTGATCGCCGCCGCCTGATCTCCGGCGAGGAAATGCACCGCATTGGCGACGTCATCAGCGGTGGCGATGCGGCGCAGCGCGTACCAGCGCTTGACCTCTTCGAACACCTGCGGGTTGGCCGCCGCGCGTGCCTCCCAGGCCTGCGTGCGCACGGTGCCCGGCGCCACCGCGTTGGCGCGGATGCCGAACTTTCCGTATTCGACCGCCACCAGCTTGGTGAAGTGGATGAGACCGGCCTTGGCAGCGCTGTAGGCCGGGTGGCCGAAGACGGCCATGCCGTTCACCGAGGCGATGTTGACGAGCGAGCCCCGGCTCTCCTTGAGCAAGGCTTCGAATGCGCGGAAGGTCAGGAAGGCAGCCTCGAGGTTCAGCGCCAGGTCCTGTCGCCAGATCGACGCATCCGTATCGTGCAGCGACACGGCGCGCGCCGCGCCGGCATTGTTGACCAGCGTCTTCACCTGTCCGGCGTCAGCGAGCACCCGCGCCATTGCGGCAAGGCTCTGCTCGTCGGTCACGTCGCAGACCACGGGCAGAAAGCGGTCGTCGCCGCCGAGATCATCGATCGCGGCGGAGACGGCTGCAGCGTCGATATCCAGAAGCGCCACGCAGTCATGGCTGTCTGCCAGACGCCGGGCGATCGCTTGGCCGATATCGCCGGCAGCACCTGTCACCACGGCTAGGGAGCGGGTCATGCTCTAGTCTCCGAGAACCTGCCGGTCGTCACCGTCGCGGTGCTCGACCAGCTGCTGCTTGATATGGCGAAGGGTAACGGTGGAAAGCTTGCGGTTGCGGTAGGCAACGAGGCTCGCGACAACGTCGACGATGGCGAGAAACGCAAAGCGGGTCGAGGTCGGGCGGTAGATGTTGTCGCCCTCGGGAATATCGATGCCGATCACCAGTTCGGCGGCTTGCGCCACCGGGGTACCGCTCTGAGTCAACGCGATTGTGCTGATGCCGTTCTCGCGCGCCAGTGCGAAGCAGCGAGCGAGATCCTCGTTGCGGCCGGAAAACGACGAGCCGACGATCACGTCGTTGGTCTGCGCTGCGGCCGTCAGCATCAGCTGCATGTTGTGGTCGTTGCTGGCGGTGACGCGCGAACCGAGCCGGAAAAGCCGGTTCTGCAGCTCGCTCGCGATCATCGAGGAATTACCGCCGGAGCCGAACGCATAGATCATGTCGGCCCGCGACAGCTGGTCGGCGACCTTGTCCAGCACGGCAGGGTCCAGCGTCCGGTGGATCATGAACAGGGCGTTCTGCGCCTTGGTGATGACGTCTTCCGCCACGTCGACGGGTGCCGTGCTCTTGGCTTCCGGATTGAGATAGCGCACGCCGACGAAGGCAGTCTTCGCCAGCCTTACCTTGAAATCGGAAAAGCTCTGGCAACCAAGGCGGCGGCAGAAGCGGGTGACGGTCGGCGGCGAGACTTCGGCGCGTTCGGCAAGTTCGATGATCGACGCGTTGACGGCGAAATCGAACTGGTCGAGGAGGATGTCGGCGATGCGCTGCTCGGAGGGCGAGAACTGGCTCCGGTCTTCCTGGATCTTCTCGAAAATATCCATGCGCCCTCCCAAAAAGCCCGGATCAGCTTTTCGGCTTGTAGGCGATACAGTCTATTTCCACCTTGCAGTCGACCATCATCGACGCCTGCACGCAGGCGCGAGCCGGCGGGTGCTCGCCGAAATAGCCCTGGTAGATCTTGTTGAACGTCCAGAAGTCGCGTGGGTCGTCCAGCCAGACGCCGCAGCGCACCACGTGCTCCAGCCCGTAGCCGGCTTCTTCCAGAATGGCGATGACATTGGCGATCGTCTTGTGGGTCTGCTCGACGATCCCGCCATTGATGATCTCGCCGTCTTCCATGGCCACCTGGCCAGAGACATGCAGCCATCCATCGGCTTCCACGGCGCGGGCGAAGGGCAGTCGCTGGCCACCGGCACCGGCCTTTTCGGCTCCGTAACGCTTGATCGACATTCCGCCTCTCTTGCAAATTATTTTCTTTGTTCGTTGACACTGGACCATATCGAGTGAATTTTGACCAGAGTTTTTCAGGCTGGATGAAAAGAATTTAGACAGGTGGCCCTCGATGCGTGATCCTTTTCAAAATCCGTTCCCCGATAGCGACAGCGCACGCCGCTCGATCTGGGAGATGCTCGTGCCGCGCGACATCGACGCTTTTCTGGCCGCCGACTGGTCGATGGTCGCCGGCGATTTCGTCGAGGACGGGTTCATCGGAATCTCCGGCAACCGCGACGTCAACCCGGACAAATGGAGCCTTGCCTTCCCCAATCTTGCCGCCTACCGGGCCGAATGGCTGCGACAGGCTGAGGATTTCGCCGGCCAGGCCTATGGCGAGGATCCGCGCGCCGCGATCTTCACGACCACCACGCTGGAGGAGATCGAGATCGAAGGCGAGACGGCGCTGGTGCGCAAGAAATTCGACGGCGGCATCAGGAAGACCGACGGCACGCTCGACGTCATGGCCTGGCAGACGCTCTATTATTGCCGGCTGCACGAGGGACGCTGGAAGATCTCCGGCTTCACCGGCTACCTACCCAACCCGATGGGGTAAGCCGACGGACGAGGGGTTCGACAGTGCCTCTCGACGCCGGACCCGGCACGGCCAGCCCCAATCCAAGCCGGCGTTCCGACCACACTTCGTCCCACAGAAAGCCGCTCTCCGTGCGCATCTTCACCGCCGCCCTTGCCACCGAAACCAACACCTTTTCGCCGATCTGCGTCGACCGCCGGGCGTTCGAGGAATCGCTCTATGCGCCGCCCGGCCAGCATCCCGAAACGCCGACCCTCTGCACCGCGCCGATCACCGTCGGCCGCAAGGTCTGTCGGGATAAGGGCTGGACGCTGATCGAGGGCACTGCTGCCTGGGCCGATCCCGCAGGCCTCATCAACCGAAAGGCCTATGAGGGCCTGCGCGACGAGATCCTCGATCAGTTGCAGGCCGCCATGCCGGTCGATGCCGTCGTGCTTGGCCTGCACGGTGCCATGGTCGCCGATGGTTACATCGATCCGGAGGGCGATTTCCTCACCCGCATCCGCACCATCATCGGGCCCGACATCCTGCTCTGCGCCGAGCTTGATCCGCACAGCCACCTCACCGAGAAACGCGTCGCAGCGGCGGATTTCTTCGTCGTGTTCAAGGAGTTCCCGCACACTGATTTCGTCGATCGCGCCGAGGATCTCTGGAGGATCGCCGTCGACACGCTGGAGGGCCGAGTGAAGCCGGCGATGTCGGTCTTCGATTGCCGGATGATCGACGTGTTTCCGACCTCGCGCGAGCCGATGCGCTCCTTCGTCGACAAACTGATCGAGATCGAGGCAACCGATCCGGACGTGCTGTCACTGTCGGTGATCCATGGTTTCATGGCCGGCGACGTGCCGGAACTCGGCACGAAGACCATCGCCGTCACCAATGCCAGGCCAGAAAAGGGTGCCGCGCTTGCCCGCGCGCTCGGCATGGAACTGTTTGCCAAGCGCGGCACCTTCATGATGCCGTGGATGGACGAAAAGCAGGCTGTGAGCCTGGCGTTGGGGGCAACGTCCGGGCCGGTGGTGATTGCCGACATGTGGGACAATCCGGGCGGCGGCACGGCCGGCGACGCGACGGTGGTGCTGGAGGAGCTGCTGGCGCGGGGTGCGACGGATGTGGCGATCGGCATGATCTGGGATCCGATTGCCGTGCAGATCTGCATGGCGGCCGGCGAGGGGGCCGAGATCCCGCTGCGCTTTGGCGCCAAATCGGCGCCGGGCACCGGCAATCCGGTGGACGGGCTGGTGAAGGTGGTGAGGGTCCAGCCTTCGGCCGAAATGCACTTCGGCGACAGCATCGCGCCGTTCGGCGATGCTGCGCATATTCATCTTGCCGGCATCGACATCGTGCTGAGTTCGGTGCGCGTGCAGAGCTATGATCCATCGCTGTTTACGGCGCTCGGCATCGACCCGACGCAAAAGCGCATCCTGGTCATCAAGTCGACCAACCATTTCTATGCGGCGTTTTCGAAGATCGCCGCCGAGATCCTTTACTGCTCCGCCGGTTCGCCCTATCCCAACAACCCGGCGACCAACCCCTACCGGCGGGTGCGCCGCGACATCTGGCCGATCATGGCCGATCCGCACGGCACGGAGGCCGCCTGACATGGATACCGGACAGCGATCGTTCCCGAGCGACCTGCCGATTGCCCGGCCCGGAGACGACATTCTGTCACTCTCGACGCCGCTGCCGCTGATCGACGAGGATCGACTTGAAGCAAACATCGCCCGCGTCCAATCCTACATGGACGCGCATCGGCTGAACTTCCGGCCGCACATCAAGACGCACAAGCTGCCCGCCGTCGCCCGCCAGCAAGTGGAGGCCGGTGCGCGCGGCATCAACTGCCAGAAGATCACCGAGGCGGAAGTCTTTGCCGCCGAAGGCTTCGACGATATCCTGATCACCTTCAACATCATCGGGCCCGAAAAGCTGGAGCGGCTGGTGGCGCTGAACGCTACTATCTCCGGCCTCAAGGTCGTCGCCGACAGCTTTGAGACCGTCGACGGCCTCTCCGCCCGCTTCGCCGGCGAAAAGCCGCTCACTGTGCTGGTCGAATGCGACACCGGCGCCGGTCGCTGCGGCGTTCAGACACCGGACGCAGCGGCTGATCTCGCCCGGCGGATCGCAGCCAGTACCGGCCTCGTGTTCGGCGGGCTGGTGACCTATCCGAAAGCGCGTTCGGAGGAGGCGACGGAAGCGTTCCTCGCGGCCACCATCGCCATGCTTGCCGAAACCGGCATTGCCTGCCCCATCGTTTCCAACGGTGGCACGCCCAGCCTGTTCTCCGGCCATCTCGTACCGTCGGCCACGGAACACCGGGCCGGCACCTATGTCTACAATGACCGCGCCATGGTGCGATCAGGCCACTGCACGCTGGGGGACTGCGCCATGCATATTCTGGCGACCGTCGTCTCGCGCCCGACGCCCGACCGCGCCGTGCTCGATGCCGGGTCCAAGGCGCTGACCTCGGATCTGCTCGGCCTCAGCGACTACGGCCATGTGGTCGAGTATCCCGATGCGGTGATCACGGGGCTCTCCGAGGAGCATGCCGTCGTCGACCTGTCGAAGGTTTCAGGTGATCGGCCGCAGATCGGCGACAAGCTGTGCATCGTTCCGAACCACACTTGCGTCGTCACCAACCTCTTCGACACGATGACCTTCCACCGCAACGGCGTCGTGACCCGGGTCGAGCGGATCGAGGCGCGCGGACGGGTCTGGTAGCCCCGCGTCCGGGCAACTGCCCGTGCGGTTCCACGATGGATGACCCGATCTGCGATCACCCGACGTCAGCGTTGAGGGCGGGGCGGCCCTAACCACCCCGCCATCCGACATATGTTGTCTTTCGTGAGTGTCAGATGCCGAGGCCACCGGCAACATTGATGGTCTCGCCGTTGATGTAGCCGGCATCGGGACCGGCGACGAAGCAGACGGTTGCCGCGACCTCCTCAAGCGTCGCGATACGACGGATCGGATGCAGGTCGAGGATCGCGTCGAGGTTCGGCAGTTCGCCGGCGACCTCTGCGGCCATGTCCGTCGGCATGATGCCCGGCTGCACCACATTGACGGTGATGTTGCGGGGGCCGAGGTCGCGGGCAATGCCCTTTGCGTAGCCGACAAGCGCCCACTTGGTTCCTGCGTAATCGGCGACGCACGGGAAAGGCACGTAGGAGCCGAGCCCCGAGCCGATGAAGATGATCCGTCCACCGTCGGTCAGCTTCGACGCCGCCGCCCGCGTATTGGCGATCGAACCGAGGACGTTGACCTGCCATTGACGATTGTAATCCTCGCCATCAAGCGTCGGATCGTCGACGCGCTTGCCCTGAATGGCGATGCCCGCATTGTTGACGAGAATATCGAGCCTCCCGAATTCCGCCATCACGCGATCGATCAGCGGGGTCGCCGACGAGAGATCCGACTGGTCACTCCGAACGGCGATCGCTCTCGCGCCTTTTGCTTTCAGTTTCTGGACAACCGCCCGGGCTTTGTCCGCCGAGGCCGCGTAGCTGATCGCAACGTCCGCACCCCGATCCGCGAAGGCTTCGGCGATCGCAGCACCCAGCCCGCGCGAGCCGCCGGTCACCAGCACTGCTTTCCCCTTGAAGATGGCTGTCATGAAATTGTCCTTCGGTGTTCGAGCGCCTGCTCGACGCGTTGGAATAACGTAACGGATGTTACGATAACGATCGGTATGAAATTTGACAGTGCTGGTCAAGGGGTTTAATAATGAGCGTTATGAAACTCCGCAGGGCAGGATGATGGGGCGCCATCGCGAATTCGACGTGGATAAAGTCCTCGATGCGGCTCTTTGCGTCTTCTGGCGCAAGGGCTACGAGGGCGCGTCCTATGCGGACCTGACCGCTGCCGCAGGCGTCGAGCGACCCGCTCTCTATTCAGCCTTCGGCAATAAGGAAGCGCTGTTTCGCAAGGTGCTTGTCCGATACTACGAGCGGTATCTGGATTATCTGCCGGCTGCGCTGGAACTGCCCACTGCGCGCGACGTGGCGGTGCATATCCTCTACAGCGCCATCGACCTCAATACCCGCTATCCGGAACACCCCGGGTGCCTCGGCATCAATGGTGTCCTGGCGGGATCCGACGAGGCGGAACCGGTGCGTCAGGCGCTGATCGAGGCCCGGGCGGCCGGGGAGGCGCAACTCCGGGAACGGTTTGAACGGGCAAAGGCGGAGGGCGATCTGCCGGAGGCGGCACGGCCCGAAGCGCTGGCGGCGTTTCTGCTCGCCGTCCTCCATGGGATGGCGGTGCAGGCAAAGGCTGGCTTCAGCCGGGAGACCCTGCAGGGCGTGGCCGAGCAGGCGCTTGCCTCCTGGCCCGCCGGCGGCCATACGGGAACGGCTCCGCAAGTCAGCCTGAGCTGCGACGCCTAACCGGCGCGCGCTCAGGTCTTTTCGTCAAGCCGTCGGGCGCGCTTCGGCGCCGGGCCGGACGAACGACGCTCGATAAACGTCGATGCGATAAGAATGCGCCTTGCCGGAGCAGGAAGCCCCTCACCTTCGATACGCTCGAGAACGAGCCGGAGTGCCGCCGCCCCCATCTCCAGGCCCTGAACCTTGATGGTGGTCAGCTGCGGAGAGATCTGCGTCGCTGCAGAGAAGTCGCCAAACCCGACAACCGACATGTCCTGCGGGATCCGGTACCCGTGTCCCAGCAGTTCAGAGACGGCTGTCAACGCCAGCCCGTCATGGGCGCAGAACAGCGCTGTCGGCGCGATGCCCTCTGCATGCAGGGCGCGCAATGCCGGGATGAAACCGCCGCTTTCGTCGAAGCGCAGGTCGTGCAACTCGGCGTCCGGGTGCGGCTCCAGGTATTCCCGCAGGCCGAAATACCGCTCCATCCGGCCGCGATACCCGCTCTCGCCTTGCAGGAACGCGATCTGGCGATGGCCGAGCGCCGTCAGGTATTCGCCGACCGCCATTCCCGCTTCGTGATCCGTTCCGCCGACATGATCCGCCTGCTCGAGAGGGGCAACCCAGCCCAGGCGCACCACCGGGATGCCAGCGGCCTTCACCAGATCGAGAGTTTTCCGCTCGTGCGGGCCGACGAGGATGAGACCGGCGCTGTCGCGGGCCATCGCCTGCACCCGGTCTGCATCATGGGTCCACTGAAGCCTCACGGGTTGTCCGAGGCGCTGGGCTTCGCGCTGCATGCCATCCTGCAGCATGGTGCGCAGCTCATAGCTGACGCTATCCACCTGGTCGTGGAAGACGACGGTGATGTCGCGGCGCTCTTCCGGCGGTTTTTCCCGTCGGTAGCCGAGCGCGATTGCCGAGGCTTCGACCTTCTTGCGCGTCGCATCGCTGACGCCGTCCTTGCCGGCAAGCGAGCGGGAGACGGCGAATTTCGATAGACCCGTCGCTGTGGCGATATCCTGCAGGGTGACCCGGCTCATAGCCTTCCCTCAAAAACATTTCACATAACGCTTTACCTAACAAAATACATAATACAAGCTGTCATCCATAAACAGAGGGAAGCTTACATAGTATTTCTGGATGCGGGATCGAACCTGAGGAGGGGAGGATCCGGCCATCACCTCGGGAGGAGGAAACACCATGCAAGAATTCAATCGGCGCGCCTTCCTGGCCGCCAGCACAGCCGCAATCCTGTTGCCTGCACTGCCCGTTCTGGCGCAAGCCGGACCTGCCAAAGAACCTCAGATGTTGAAGGCGCTGGTCGACAGCGGCAGTCTGCCGCCGATCGCCAGCCGTCTGCCGCTCAATCCGCTGGTGGTGACGCCGCTCGATCGGGTCGGCACCCATGGTGGCGACTGGAACAGCGCGATCGTCGGCGGCGGATCGCTGTCGATGCTGTTCCGCTACCAGGCCTATGAGCCTCTCGTACGCTATGCGCCGGACTGGTCGGGCGTCGTGCCGAACGTTGCCGAACATTTCGAGAGCAACGCCGACGCGACCGAATTCACCTTCAGGCTGCGCAAGGGCATGAAGTGGTCGGACGGAGAGCCCTTCACCACCGAAGACATCCTGTTCTGGTACGAGGACATCTTCAACTACGAGGGCCTCAACGACGTCGGCCAGAACCACCTGCGCGCCGGCGGCAAGAAGGCCCGGTTCGAAGCGGTCGACGATGTGACCTTCAAGGTGATTTTCGCCGCACCCAACGGGCTGTTTCCGCTGCGGCTCGCTTGGGCGAACGACGATCAGACGACGCGCGCGCCGAAGCATTACCTCAAGCAGTTCCACATCAAGTACAATCCGAATGCCGAACAGGAAGCCAAGAGCAAGGGCGCGTCCGGCTGGATCCAGCTGTTCCAGCGCGAGGCCGGTCTTGTCGTCGACAACGAGTTCTTCCAGAACTCGCAGCGCCCTGTGATCCACGCCTGGAAGATGACTGTGGCGCCCGGGCAGAGTACCGACCGCGCCGTTGCGGAACGAAATCCCTATTACTGGAAGGTCGATACCGAGGGCAATCAGCTGCCGTATCTGGACCGCATCGTCTACCAGATGGTGGCGGACGCACAGGTTCTGCTGCTGAAGGCAATGCAGGGCGAAATCGACCTGATGGACCAGTATATCGCGACGCCCTCCAATCGCGCCGTGCTCTACGACGCCCAGGAACAGGGCAAGTTCGGCCTCTACACGCTGACGTCGACCGAGACGAACGAGATGGTCTTCCAGCTCAATCTCAACCATCCCGACGAGGCCAAGCGCAAGCTCTACAACAACAAGGATTTCCGAGCGGCGCTGTCGATGTCGCTCGACCGGCAGGCGATCATCGACACGGTGTTCATCGGACAGGGGACGATCTCGCAGCCTGCGGTGCGGGCGGAGGATCCGCTCTATAACGAGCGGCTCGCCACCCAGTTCACACAGTACGATCCGGAGGCCGCTGCCGCGCTGCTCGACAAGATCCTGCCGAACAAGGACGGCGAGGGCTATCGGCTGGACCAGAACGGCAAGCGCGTGTCGATCATCTTCGAGATTGACCAGGCACGCGCCACCTTCCTCGACATCTTCCAGCTGGCACTGCCGATGTTCCAGGCGGTCGGGGTCGATGTGCAGATGCGCAGCATGGACCGCTCGCTCTGGGAAGTCCGGGTTCGCCAGGGCATCGAGTTCGATGCCACGGCGCACCGCTTCGGCGGCAATGGCGGGATCGCAGCCATCCTCGATCCGCGCTACTTCATCCCCAATACCACCGAGGCGCTTTACGCCAAGGGCTGGCAGTTGTGGTACCGCGACCCTGCGTCCAAGGGAGCCGTCGAGCCTCCCCAGCCAGTCAGAGATGCGCTGGCCCTCTACGACCGGGTGCTCGGATCTCCGGATCCAAACGAGCAGAAGAAACTGATGGCCGAGATCCTGGAGATCGCCGCCGACCAGTTCTACGTCTTCGGCGTCTGCCTGCCGAGCGACAGCTACGGGGTCGTGAAAAACGACATGCAGAACGTTCCGAAGACTATGCCGAACTCCTGGGGATATCCGACGCCGGGACCTGCCAATCCCGAGACCTTCTTCAAGGCCTGATCAATCCGTCCCGTTCCGATCCCGTCAGGGGTGGGACGGGAACTTCAAACCTGCTGCACGTGCCCTCCGGCGCGAAGGCACCGTATTGCCATGGGAAGCCCAGATGCTGCATCGACCAGACGCTATCGCCAACTCATCCGCCCGTTCCAACGAATGGTACAAATCCGCCACTCGCTGGACACAGCTGACCTTCGCGGAAGACGATCCGGAAAAATATGATCCGGAATTCTGGATCGATGTGTTTCGGCGCACGAAGTCGAACGCGGTGTGCCTCTCGGCCGGCGGCTACATCGCCTACTACCCGAGCGAGATCCCCCTCCATTACGTGTCGAAGTTCATCGGCGGCACCGACCCGTTCGGGACGATCGTCGAGGGTGCGCGCAAACTCGGCATGCATGTCATGGCGCGCGTCGATCCGCATGCCATCCATGCGGACGCGGCAGAGGCGCATCCGGAATGGGTGGCGATCAACCGTGACGGCAGCCCGCGCGAGCACTGGGCCTTTCCCGGCATTTACGTCACCGACGCGCTGGGAAGCTACAACCGCGATTTCACCACCGACGTCATCCGCGAGGTCATCACCAAATACGATGTCGACGCTGTCTTCGCCAACCGCTGGCAGGGACACGGGGTCTCCTACAGCGAGGACAATCAGCGGCGGTTCAAGAACGAGACCGGCTTCGATCTGCCGGCAAAGGCCGATGCCAGCGATCCGGCCTGGCAGGCCTGGGCCGCGTGGCGCAGGCGGATCCTCACCGAACTCGTCGTCTACTGGGATGAAACCGTGAAGGCAGTGCGGCCACATGCGAGCTTCATTCCCAACATGAGCGGTTCCTCGCTCATGGAATTCGACCTGTCGCTCATCCAGAAGCATTGCCCGATCCTGTTCGTCGATCATCAGGCACGCCAAGGCGTCGAGGTCGGCTGGTCCGCCGGACGCAACGGCAAGCGCATTCGCGGGACGTTCCGCGACCGCCCGGTCGGACTGATCACCTCCATCGGCCCGGAGGAGGAATACCGCTGGAAGGACTCGGTCCAGAGCGGCGAAGAGATCAAGCTGTGGATCCATGATGGCATGGCGCAGGGGCTGTTCCCGTGGTTCACCAAGTTCAATGCCTGCGTTCCCGATGATCGCTGGGTGCAGCCGGTCGTCGAGGCCTTCAACCTGCATGCGCAAATCGAGCCGCAGATCGAGGGAATGCAGCCGACGGCCGAGATTGCCATCATCGATCCGTCGACGACACTCAGGCACTGGGCACCGGAAGAACGGCATATCGCCGAGCACAACGATCTCGGCTTCTATCATGCCTTGGTCGAGGCACGGATCCCGTTCGAGTTTCTCTCCGACCAGGTCATGACGCCGGAAGCGCTCGACCGCTTCAAGCTGATCGTGCTGGCAAACGCCACCTATCTGTCCGACGCGCAGTGCGCTGCCATCGAGCAATACGTCCAGCGCGGCGGTTCGGTCGTCGCGGCAAACGAGACCTCGCTCTACGACGAAGTCGGCAATCGGCGCGATGACTTTGGGCTGGCACGGGTGTTTGGCGCATCGCTGACGTCGGATCCCCGCGGGCCGGTGAAGAACACCTATGTCGCGCTGTCCGATCCGCATCCGTTGAACCTGGGCTATGAAGGCGCCACCCGCATCATCGGCGGGACGCGGCTCATTGCCGTCGATGCGGATGCCAGCGCCCAGACCCCGTTCCTCTACGTCCCCGATTTCCCCGACCTGCCGATGGAGGAGGTTTATCCTCGCGAGGCGCCAAGGGGTGCCGCAGTCGTTGCACGCGATACCGATCAGGGTGGACGCACCGTCTACATCCCCTGGAATATCGGCGAGGTATTCTGGAAGGTGCTGGCGCCGGATCACGGCCGGCTGATCGCCAATGCCGTCAACTGGGCGATCGGCAAGGATTACCGCGTCCGGGTCGACGGCAAGGGCGTCATCGATATTGCGGTCTACGAGAGCGACGACGCGATGGCGATCTTCCTCGTCAACCTTACCAATCCGATGATGATGAAGGGGCCGCTGCGGGAGATCTATCCGATCGGCCAGCAGACCGTGTCGATCAAGATCCCGCCGGGTCGCAAGTCGGCTTCGGCAAAACTGCTGGTCAGGGGCGAGACGCGCTCATGCCGCGTCGTCGGCGATCGCGTCGAGATCATGGTGCCGTCGATCGAGGCGCTGGAGACCGTCCATCTGACGTGGCATTCGTAAGCCGAGGAATACGCAGCGGGAGGAAACCATGCTGGCTTATGTGGCAAAGCGCGTTCTCTACATGATACCGACACTGTTCGGCATGTCGTTGATCGCCTTCATGATCATCCAGTTGCCACCGGGCGACTACCTGACGTCGCTCCTGTCGACCATGGCGGATGGCGGGCAGAACCTTGACGAGGCGACGATCGCCCGGCTGCGGGCCCAGTATGGCCTGGATCAGCCCGCCTACGTCCAGTATTTCGTCTGGATAACCGGAATCCTGACCCGCGGTGATTTCGGTTATTCGTTCGAGTGGAACCAGCCGGTGTCGACCTTGATCTGGGATCGCATGGGGTCGACACTGCTGATCTCGCTGGCGAGCCTCCTGCTGGTCTGGGCGATCTCGCTGCCGATCGGCATCTATTCCGCCGTCAGGCGTCATTCGTTCGGCGACCATGCCTTCACGCTGCTCGGTTTCATCGGGCTGGCCGTGCCGAATTTCATCATGGCACTCACCCTCATGTATGCGAGCTACCGGTTCCTCGGGCAGAGCGTCGGCGGGATCTTCTCCCCCGCCTTCGCCGATGCGCCGTGGAGCTTCGCAAAGCTTCAGGACATGCTCAGCCACATGTGGATCCCGGTGATCGTCATCGCCATGTCGGGCACGGCCGCGATGATCCGTATCCTGCGGGCGAACCTCTCGGACGAACTGAGCAAGCCTTACGTCGTCACCGCCCGGGCCAAGGGGCTGCCCGAACGGAGGGTAATCCTGAAATACCCGGTCCGCATCGCCCTCAACCCGTTCGTCAGCTCGATCGGCTGGGTGCTGCCAGACCTCGTCTCCGGCGTCACGATCACCGCGATCGTCCTCAATTTGCCGACCGCGGGACCGCTGCTGCTGCGGGCGCTCGTTGGTCAGGACATGTACCTCGCGGGCAGCTTCATTCTCCTGATGGGGGTCCTCACGCTGGTCGGGATGCTGATCTCCGACATTCTTCTGGCCGTCCTGGATCCGCGGATCCGGTTCAACTGAGGGGTCGCCATGTTGATCGACACGAATTCTGCCGCGGTCATGGAGACCGGTCCCGCCGTCAGCCCGCTGAAGTCGGGCGGCAAGGTGGTGACGCTGGAGGCGGCCGGCCAATGGACGCTCATCCGCCAGCGCTTCTTCCGCCACAAGGTCGCCGCCTTCGCCGGCGGCATCATTCTGGTGCTCTACCTCATCGGCGCGTTTGCCGAGTTCCTGGCACCCGGCCTGCCCAACGCCTCGCGGCCGCAATACACGTTCGCGCCACCCCAGCGGATCGCCTTGTTCACGAGCGAGCCCGACGGAGCCACGAGTTTCCGGCCGCACGTGAAGGGCTACAAGATCGAGATCGAGCCCAAGGCGCTTCGCCGCAGCTTCGTGGTCGACGAGACGAAGATCATTCCGATCGGCTTCTTCGTCAAAGGCGCGCCGTACGAACTCTGGGGCGTCATTCCGATGGAAACCCATCTCATCGGGCCTCTGAATGCGCGCGATCCGATGTACCTGCTGGGGTCAGACCGTCTCGGACGAGACCTGATGAGCCGCCTGATCTACGGAACGCGCGTGTCCATGTCGATCGGATTGGTGGGTGTGGCCATCTCGCTGACGCTCGGCGTGATCATGGGGGCGGTTTCCGGCTATTACGGCGGCTGGGTCGACACGCTCATCCAGAGGATCATCGAGATCGTCAGCGCCATGCCGACCATCCCGCTGTGGTTGGGGCTCGCCGCCGCCATTCCGCTCAACTGGTCGCCGCTCTCGGTCTATTTCATGGTGACGCTCATCGTTTCGCTATTAAGCTGGACAGGATTGGCGCGCGAGGTCCGGGGACGGTTCTTCGCGCTGCGTGGCGACGACTTCGTGACGGCCGCACGGCTGGACGGAGCAGGCGAGCGGCGGATCATCTTCCGCCACATCCTGCCGTCGCTCACCAGCCATATCCTTGCCGTGGTGACGCTCGCCATTCCGACGATGATCGTTGCGGAGACCTCGTTGTCGTTCCTCGGCGTCGGCCTGAAGCCGCCGGTCGTCAGCTGGGGTGTGCTTTTGCAGGACGCTCAGAACGTCCGCACCGTCGCGACTGCGCCGTGGCTGCTCATCTGGCCCAGCCTCGCCGTCGTGCTTGCGGTGCTGTCCTTCAATTTCTTCGGCGACGGCCTGCGTGATGCAGCCGATCCCTACGATACGTGAGAGGAAATTCGATGATGAAGCCCGACACGCTGCTTTCGGTCCGCAATCTGTCGATCGATTTCCACCTGCGGACACATGTGCTGCACGCCGTGCGCGACGTCACCTTCGACCTGCAGCGCGGCAAGACGCTGGCGCTTGTCGGCGAGAGCGGTTCGGGCAAATCGGTGACGGCGCGCGCCCTGATGCGGATCATCGACAAGCCAGGCCGGATGATCGGCGGCCAGATCCTGCTCGATGGCCCGGACGGCCCTGTGGACGTGGCGCAGTTCAAGGAGGGAAGCCGCGAGGTGCTCGCCATCCGCGGCGGTCGGATCGGGCTGATCTTCCAGGAGCCGATGAGCTCGCTGTCGCCGGTCCATACAATCGGATCCCAGATCGTCGAAGCGGTGCGCCTGCATACGCGGTTGTCGAAGGCGGAAGCCAAGGCGCGTTGCGTCGAACTGCTGCGCCAGGTCGAGATCCCGCAGCCGGAACTGATGGCCGATCGTTACACGTTCGAGTTTTCCGGCGGTATGCGGCAGCGGGCCATGATCGCCATGGCGCTCGCCTGCGATCCCGAGGTGCTGATCGCCGACGAGCCGACGACGGCGCTCGACGTCACGACCCAGGCGGAGATCCTCGACCTCATCAAACGGCTGCAGGACGAGCGCGGCATGGCCATGCTGCTCATCACCCACGACATGGGCATCGTCGCCGAAGTCGCGGATGAGGTGGCCGTCATGCGCTTCGGCAAGATCGTCGAACAGGGGACGGTCGACGATATCTTCCACGCCAGCCAGCACCCGTATACGCGCCAGCTTCTCGACGCGACGGTGAAGCTGGAGAGCGGCGCTAAAGCACGTGTCCTGCCGGCGTCGCTGACGCCGTCGGTCGAGCCGGTACTTTCGGTGCGAAACCTCAGCAAGATCTACGGTGCGCCGTCGCGCCTGTTTGCCCGCAGCAGCGGTCGCGGGCTGGTGGCCGTCGACGATGCCAACCTCGATCTCTTCCCGGGCGAAAACCTCGGCATCGTCGGCGAAAGCGGCTCCGGCAAGACGACCCTCGGACGGATGATCCTGCGCATCGTCGAACCCACATCCGGCACCGTCACCTATCGCGCCGACGGGACGGCCGCACCGATTGACGTGACATCGCTCGGCAAGGTCGACCTGCGGCGCTACCACCAGGACGTCCGGCTGATCTTCCAGGATCCGTTCGCCTCACTCAATCCGCGCATGACCGTCAAGCAGATCATCGGCGATCCGCTCGTCATCTCGAAGGGCATGTCGGGCCAGGCCGTCGAGACACGGGTTGCCGAGCTTCTCGGCAAGGTGGGCCTCGATCCGCTCGCCATGGAACGCTACCCGCATGCATTCTCAGGTGGTCAGCGCCAACGCATCGGCATCGCCCGGGCGCTCGCCCTCAACCCCAAGGTCATCGTTGCGGACGAGGCGACGTCTGCCCTCGACGTGTCGATCCGCAGCCAGATCCTCGACCTGCTGCTCCACATCCAGAAGCAGTTGCATCTGAGCTTCGTCTTCATCTCGCACGACATATCCGTCGTTCGCTATTTCTGCGACCGTGTGGCGGTGATGCACAAGGGCAAGATCGTCGAGGTCGGCGATGCGGAAACCATCTGCACGAACCCGTCGCAGCCCTACACGAAGCGGCTGATTTCCTCCGTTCCGAACCCGGATCCCCGCAACAAGCGCATGCTTCACCGCATGCGCGCAGATCAAGTCTGAAGGCCGCCAAGCATGCCGAAATTCGCAGCCAATCTCTCCATGCTCTACACGGAGCACCTCTTCATCGAGCGGTTTGCCGCCGCCGCTGCCGATGGCTTCCAGGCGGTGGAATATGTCAGCCCCTATGAGGAAACGCCTGAGGCCATTGCAGCCGAGCTGAAGCGACATGGTCTCACGCAGGCGCTGTTCAATCTCCCGGCCGGCAACTGGGCAGCCGGCGAACGCGGGATCGCCTGCCTGCCGGAAAGGGTCGCGGAGTTCGAGACATCCGTGGATAAGGCGATCGCCTACGCGGACGCGCTCGGCTGCCGCAAGATCAACTGCCTTGCCGGCATCGCGCCCGTAGGCTTAGAGGCGGACGTGGCCGAGGCGACACTCGTCAAAAATCTGCGCTATGCCGCCGAGCGGCTGGCCGATGCCGGGATCTCGCTGGTCTTCGAGCCAATCAACACCCGCGACATCCCCGGCTACTTTCTGACGACGACGGATCAGGCCGAGCGGATCATGGACCGGGTCGGCCACCCCAACCTGCTGATCCAGTATGATTTCTACCACATGCAGATCATGCAGGGCGATCTCGTCGCCACCTTCGAGAGGCTGCAGAGCAAGATCGGCCATGTGCAGATCGCCGACAATCCCGGCCGTCATGAGCCGGGCACCGGGGAGATCAACCACGACTTCATCTTCAGGCGGCTGGATGAGCTCGGCTACGACGGCTGGGTCGGCTGCGAATACAAGCCCGCCGCCGGCACAAGCGCCGGGCTCGGCTGGCTGAAGATGCTTCAGCAGGAGAATTGAACAGTGAAAATCGGATTTATCGGTCTGGGCGTGATGGGACGCCCGATGGCGCAGCACCTGATCGAGGCTGGTCACGAACTTTTTCTCCATCGGGTGAAGCCGGTGTCCGCTCATCTCGTCGAAAGCGGTGCGACGGCCTGCGCGTCTGCGGCGGAGGTGGCGCGGTTGTCTGAGGTCATCATTCTCATGCTCCCCGACACACCGGATGTCGAACACGTGCTGTTTGGCGAGGACGGCGTGGTGCCCAGCATTGAGCCGGGAAAACTGATCATCGACATGAGCTCCATCTCGCCGCTGGCGACGAAGGATTTTGCCGCCCGCGTCGAGGCTTGCGGATGCGATTACCTCGACGCACCGGTCTCCGGCGGAGAGGTCGGCGCGAAAGCCGCCTCTCTGACCATCATGGTCGGCGGAAAGCCGGACGCCTTTGAGCGGGCAAAAGCGCTGTTTGAGAAGATGGGCAAAAACATCACGCTGATCGGCGGCGTCGGTGATGGTCAGATCGCCAAGGTCGCCAACCAGATCGTCGTCGCCCTGAACATCCAGGCAGTGTCGGAAGCGCTGAGCTTCGCGCGAAAGGCGGGAGCCGATCCGGCGACCGTCCGCAAGGCGCTGATGGGAGGTTTCGCGGCATCGCGCGTGCTCGAGGTTCACGGCGAACGCATGATCAACGAGACGTTCGAGCCCGGCTTCCGCTTGCGCCTGCACCACAAGGACTTGTCGCTGGCGATGGACTCGGCGCGGCTGCTGGAACTCATGTTGCCGAATACCGCCATGGTGCAGCAGTTGATGAACAGCGCGCTGGTAAAGGGGCTGGGCGACAAGGATCATTCGGCGCTGATCGAGGTCTTATAGAACGCGCATAAACATGATCTACCTCTGTCGAGAGCGCCCGCCCCAGAAAATCGTGACGCGCAGGCGGGCGCAGCACGGTCAGGTGAGGAGGCCGCAAACCGATGAAACAGACTTGGCGGTGGTTCGGTCCTGACGATCCGGTGACGCTTGATCATGTGAAGCAGGCAGGCGCGACCAGCATCGTTACCGCCCTTCATCATCTCAACGACGGGCGCGCCTGGCCCGATGACGAGGTGCTGAAGCGCAAGGCACTGATCGAGGGCAACGGCCTGACCTGGTCAGTCGTCGAAAGCATCATCGTCCACGAGGACGTCAAGACGCGGATCGGCCGCTACCGCGAACTCATCGACAACTACAAGGCATCCATCCGCGCGGTCGCCAAGGCGGGCATCACCACGGTCTGCTATAATTTCATGGCGATCACCGACTGGACCCGCACCGATCTCGATCATCGCATGCCACATGGCGGTACCGCCCTGCGCTTCGACATCGTCGAGTTCTGCGCCTACGACGTCTTCATCCTCAAGCGGCCGAACGCCGAGGCGGATCATCCTGCCGACCGCATTGAACAGGCGGCCCTGCGGTTGGAGTCACTCAGCGAAAGTGATCTGGCCCGTCTCGAGCGGAATCTCATCGAATGGGTGCCGGCGCGTGAGTTCGTCTACGACCGGCGGAGCCTCAACCGCATGCTGGACGTCTACAGGGAGCTTTCCGATACCGGTTTCCGCGACAACCTCTTTGCGTTTCTTGGAGAGATCATCCCGGTGGCGGAAGAGGCAGGGGTGAAGATGGCGATCCATCCGGACGATCCGCCGTTTTCGCTGTTCGGCCTGCCGCGCGTGGTGCGCAATGCCGCCGATATCAGGGCTCTGCGCCAGACCGTTCCATCACCCTCCAACGGTATCACCCTGTGCACCGGCTCCTACGGCGCAAATCCGGAGAATGATCTGGTGGCGATGGCCAAGGAGTTCGCCCCGGACATCCACTTTGCCCATCTGCGTAACGTCACGAAGGAAGCCGACGGCTCCTTCCATGAGGCGGAGCATCTGGAGGGCGATACCGACATGGTTCAGGTCACTCTCGCGCTGATGGCGGAGGAACGCCGCAGGCGCGAAGCGGGACGGCCGGACTGGGAGATTCCGATGCGCCCCGACCATGGGCACGCGATCATCGACGACATCGGCAAGCCGGTGAACCCCGGCTATTCGTGTATCGGCAGGCTGAAGGGCCTGGCGGAATTGCGCGGCATCATGCGGACGATCGAGGCCTTGGACCTCGCCTAGTTCGGTTGCAGATCGACGACGCGTCCACCGTTCATCGGATACACTCGCTCAATACTTATGCGTCCATCGTGGCGCGAAGCCGGCGAAGCTGTCGCTCCTGGGCGCGCCATTTGATGATGTTGGATGCAGCTTCGGAGAGCGTGGTAAGCGCATTGCGGTCATCCGGCCCAAAGGACCGCGGCACACGGTCGATGATGCAGATCGATCCGAGCGCGTAGCCATTCTCGTCGCGGACCGGAGCGCCGGCATAGAACCGGAAATGATGCGGCTCTTGGATCATCGGGTTATTGGCGAAGCGTGCATCGGTGGACAGGTCTTCGAAGACCGTCAATTGATTGGCAGCCAGCGTATAGTTGCAGAAAGCCCAATCACGCGGCGTGGCACCGGCGTTGAACCCCGTCAGAGCCTTGAACCATTGCTGCGACGAGGTAAGCAGGGTGAACATCGCCATCGGCGCCTGGAATGTGCGCGTCGCAAGCTCGACCAGCCGGTCGAAGCTCTCCTCGCGCGGCGAATTGTAAAGCCCTGATGCCGCCACGGCCTTCAAGCGGTCCTGTTCATTGAACGGAAGAGGATAGGGAACATGGTCAGCCTGCGTGGGGATCGCGCAGCGGCTCAGATGCACACGGATGGCCTCGATGCAGTCGGCGACGTCCTGATCCTCGTCCAGGACCAGATGCTGACGGGCCGCCACGCGCTTGGGTGCGCCCGACCTGGCCTTGCGTCGCACCACCACTAGCGAGGACGCCAGCAGGCCGTCTGCGTCGAGGCGATCCAGCAGCTTATCCTGGTCCGTCTCGGCGGTGTCGACGACGATCAGCGACGGCAGAAGTTCGCCGATCCGGATGGCCGCCTGGAGAACATCCTCGATGATCTCGACCAGCAAGCCGGCCTTTCCCAGCGCCTGCCATGCCGCGGCCCGATCGCCTTCCGTAAGGACTAAGGCGGTGGCGCCCGTCGGCTGCCGCATCGCCTGGCCGGCAATCAGTTCGGCAACGGCAAGCCGCGGAATGCGTCGGTGGCCTCCGGGCGTCTTCCAGGACGAGAGGTTGCCGCTCTCCACCCAAAGCTGGGCCGTCCTGACGGACACGCCGAGCAGCTTGGCAGCCTGGGCAGTGGTGAGGATATCGTCCAACTCATGTCTCCATTTTCTTCAGCATAACCAAGCGCCGACAAAGCTCATATCGAGATTCCGTTTCAATCGCAACAAACGGCAAAAATGATACTTGTGATAAATTTGATAGTCTGTACATATGGTGCATCGTTCCATCTGAAATCGAGGTGCGAAATGAAGACGCAGAATTCCGAGCCAGCGTGCCCTGCGCGATCCTCAGTCAGGAGAGGCGTGTCATGAGACATCTCCTCGTCGTCGACGACGACAGCCAAGCGCGCGGACTGATGATAGACTACCTGTCCCAGCATGCCTTCCGCGTGACGGGTGCCCGTGACCCGGGACAGGCCGAGCAGATCCTTGCCCGCGAGCAGGTCGATCTGACGCTTGTCGACCTCAACCTGCGTCAGGAAGACGGCTTGGGCATCGTCCGCAGGCTGTCTGGCAAGTCGCAGTCCGGCATCATCATCATGAGTGGCGATCGGCTGGACGAGGCGGACAAGGTCGCCGGCTTTGAGCTTGGAGCATCCGATTACATCGCCAAGCCCTGCGGCATGCGGGAACTGGTGGCACGTGTGAGGGTGGCGCTGCGCGAACGGCCGGCGCCTCTCGAGCGCAAGGAGCAGAAGCGCTATTCCTTCGGCCGCTGGGCCCTGAACCCCAAGATGCGACAGCTGACGCACAACAACGAGACACGGGTGAAGCTGACGGCCGGCGAGTTCAACCTGCTGCTGGCCTTCGTCAATGCGCCACGGCAGGTTCTGTCCCGGGAGCAGCTCCTGTCGGCAAGCCGCGTGCATGCCGAGGAGGTCTTCGACCGTTGCATCGACGTGCTCGTGCTGCGCCTGCGTCGCAAGCTGGAAGTCGATCCGTCCGATCCGAAGATCATCAGGACCGAGCGGGGCGTCGGTTATGCTTTCGATACGGACGTTGCGGTAGAGGTGCGTCGGGCCGGTTGAAGAGCCCTCGGCCGGCCGCTATTGCGTTTGACATCGCCCGCTCAACGACTGACACCGCGGTGCAATGCAGGTTGCCGATCCGGAGGGATCACGCAACGCGAGAGCAAGATATGAAACCTGACGTCAAAGCCTTTCATGACGAGCCGACAGGCTCGATCCAGTATGTCGTATCCGATCCCGTCTCGGCTCGCTGCGCGATCATTGATCCCGTGCTGGATTTCGACCGTGCCTGCGGCCGCTTCACGACGAACAACGCGGACGCGATCCTCGATTTTGTGAAGGCGCGCGGACTGGTGATCGACTGGATCCTCGATACCCATCCGCATGCCGATCACATGTCGGCGGCCCATTATCTGCATGGGCGGACCGGCGCTCCGACGGCGATCGGCGCACGCGTGACGCAGGTGCAGAGGATCTGGCAGGAACGCTACGACCTGCCGGAGCTGCACACGGACGGGCGGCAATGGACAAGGCTTCTCGGCGAGGCAGACGTGCTGACGGTCGGAGCCTTGGAGGTCAGCGTCATCAACGCCCCAGGCCATACGCTGGCGACCGTCATCTACCGGGTCGGCGACGCGGCCTTCATCAACGACACGCTGTTCATGCCTGACAGCGGCACCGCACGGACGGATTTCCCCGGCGGCAGTGCCGAGGATCTCTGGCAGACGATCGGTGCGATCCGCAGCCTGCCGGCCGAGACGCGACTTTTCACCGGTCACGACTATCGGCCGCAAGGTCGGCCTCTGGCTTTCGAAAGCTCGCTGGCCGAACAGCAGGCCAACATCCATCTGGCTGGCCGCGACCAGCAGCAGTTCGTCAACGAGCGCCAGGCGCGCGACAGGACGCTGCCTCTGCCCAATCTCATGCTGATGGCGCTGCAGGTCAACCTCGACGGCGGCAGGTGGCCACGCGCCGACGCTGCCGGACGGCGGTTCCTCAAGCTGCCGGTCGAGATCGGCTGGTAGAGCCGGCCTCGCACGCCGGCCGGTGTCAGCTGTAATCGCTTCATGCGCGGCTGACATCGGGCGCGCATCTCGTCCTGCAAGATCGGGTGTCTCGGACTTCGCTCCGTTTCCCTCTGCTTGCAAAGGACCAGATCATGCTCCAGCCCGACCGATCATTCGCCCATCCCGACCGTAGGGGTGACGTCGACCACCCCCGCACGAAGGAGGCTGGCCGATGATCGAGATCTGCATGGTTCCGTGGTCTGACCATCCGCCAGGTTCGGCCAATCGGTCGCACGCCATCTCCCGCCGAGACATTCCGCTCTGGCGGATCTGGGGACTGACCGCGGCGTTGAAGATCATCATATCGATCGTCACGATCAGCTTCGCGGCCGTCTCGCCCGCCCTGGCACGCACCTTCACCGATGCGGGCGGACGGACCGTCGAACTTCCCGACAAGATCTCGAGTGTGCTGCCTGCCGGCCCACCCGCTTCCGTTCTCGTCTACGTACTGGCACCCGACAAGCTTGTCGGGTGGTCACGCGAGCCGAGCGAACGGGAGAAGCAGTTCCTGTTGCCGGCCGCGCGTTCCCTGCCGACCTTTGGCCGGCTTACCGGCCAGGGCAATACGGCAACTATGGAGGCTGTCATCGCCGCCCGTCCGGATGTCATCATCGATATCGGTACCGTCAATCCGACCTTCATTGCACTTGCCGACATGGTGCAGGCAAAGACCGGCATTCCGTACATCCTGATCGACGGAAGCCTTGAGAAAACGCCGGAAAGCTTGCGGCAGGTCGGAGAGCTGCTCGGGGTTCCGGACCGGGCGGGAGAACTGGCCGATTATGCCGAAGCGACGTTCCGGACACTCAGGCACGGTCTTTCAAGGATCCCGGAAGCGAACCGGCCGCGCGTCTACTACGGGCGCGGACCCGAGGGGCTCGAAACCGGCCTTGGCGGATCAATCAATCTCGAGGTTCTCGAAGCCGTCGGCGCCAATAATGTCGCGGCAGCGCTCGGCAAGGGCGGACTGGCGAACGTCTCCGTGCCGCAGGTGGCGGCCTGGAACCCGGACGTCATCCTGGCGGCAACGCCGCGCTTTGCCCGCATCGCCAAGCGCGAGCGGTCCTGGGCGGAGATCGCCGCGGTCCGCTACGGCAAGGTCTACGCAACGCCGACGCTGCCGTTCGGCTGGTTCGACGCTCCTCCCGGGATCAACCGACTGATCGGCATCCGCTGGCTGGAGGCACTGTTCTATCCGACGGTCTTCCAGGGTGACCTGCGCGCCGACGTCGCGACCTTCTTCAAGCGCTTCTACCAGGTGGATCTGACGGAAGTGCAGCTCGATGATCTTCTGAAGGACGCGGTGCCGAGACACTGACTCCGAACTGCCGGATTGCTGCAGATGAAACCCGGAACCTGGAACCGAAACACCGCAGCAACAGGCATGGGCGAAGGTCTGCACAGCCGGATCGCGGCAGGGGTGCCCCGAAGGGCCAGCCCCGCTTCAGCAAGATCAATCTCGACATAAATCATGGTGAGCTCAATGACATATCAATCCGATGATGCTTCGCACATGTACGACGTTGCCCGGAATCAGGCGGGCCTGCGCGAGCATCTTCGCCGGGAATTCGACTTCATCGTCTGCGGTGCAGGCTCCAGCGGCTCGGTGGTCGCCGCGCGACTGGCCGAGGATCGCAACGCGCAGGTTCTGCTTCTCGAGGCCGGTGGCAGCGACGAGATGCCGGCGATCACCGAACCCGGCCAGTGGCCGTTGAACCTTGGATCGTCCAACGACTGGGCGTTCCAGGGCGAGCCTGCTGCAACCCTGAACGGTCGCCGCCTGCCGCTCAGCATGGGCAAGGCGCTGGGTGGCGGCTCGAGCATCAACGTCATGGTCTGGGCCCGCGGGCACAAGGCGGACTGGGAATATTTCGCTGCCGAATCCGGCGATCCCGCCTGGGGCTACCAGTCGGTACTCGACTATTATCGGCGCATCGAGGACTGGCAGGGACAGGCCGATCCGCTGCGCCGCGGCCGCGGTGGCCCTGTTCACGTTGAACAGCCGGCATCGCCGCAACCGATCGCCGGCGCATTGCTCGACGCTGCGGCGGCCATGGGAATCCCGACCTTTGCCAGTCCCAACGGCGAAATGATGGAAGCAGCCGGGGGCGCTGCCATCGCCGACCTGCGCATCCGCGACGGCAGGCGCCAGTCCGTCTACCGGTCCTACACCTATCCACGCATGAACCAGTCCAACCTGACGGTGCTGACGGATGCGCTGGTGACGCGGGTGATCCTCGACGGGAAGAAAGCCGTTGGCATCGAGGCCATGGTCGGAGGGCAGTTGCTGCGGTTTGCCGCGCGCTGCGAGGTCGTCCTGTCGCTCGGCGCCCTGCACACGCCCAAGGTGCTGATGCAATCCGGCATCGGGCCGCAGCAGGAATTGAGCCTGCACGGCATCAAGACGGTGCAGGACCTTCCCGGCGTCGGGCAGAACCATCAGGATCATCTGGCTTTCGGCTGCACCTGGGAATACCTGGAGCCACAGGGCGTCGGTGGCAGCGGATGCGAGGCGACGATCTACTCGAAGAGCGACTCGCGTCTTCCCGCACCGGATCTGCTGCATTGCCAGCTGGAATTCGCGGTGCCGCCGCCGCAGGAAGTGGGTATCGGTCCGCCCGAACACGGCTGGTCGATGTTCGCCGGCCTTGCGCAGCCGAAGAGCCGCGGGCAGCTTCGGCTGTCCGGCGCCGATCCCAGCGACCCGATACTCATCGAGCTCAACTCGCTGAGCGAGCCGGAGGATCTGGCGGCGGCGTTCAAGACCATCGAACTGTGCCGGGAGCTCGGCAACAGCGACAGCTTCCGCTCGCTGGTCAAGGGGGAGGTCGCGCCGCTGCAACGCGATCGGCTCGGCATGGAACGGTTCATCCGCAATTCCGCGATCACCTACTGGCACCAATCATGTACCGCCAAGATGGGCCGCGACGCGATGTCGGTGGTCGATGCCCAGCTGCGTGTCTACGGGATCGACAATCTGCGGATTGCCGATGCGTCGATCCTGCCGCGAATACCGGTCGGCAATATCATGGCTCCCTGCGTCGTCGTCGGTGAGCGTGCCGCCGACATGATCCGCGCCGCCCATGGCCTTGATCATTTCCGCCCGCAGGAGAATGCTGCTGAGTAACCTGCCGTGCGAGGGTGCGGGCTCCGACGAGGCGCCCGCACCTGCCGCTGCCACACGTCGTTCGCCTGCCGCGTCGAGGAGTCGGTGTTGAGATCGCTAAGTAAGTTCCTCCTCGTTCCGGGCCTGGTCCTGGCGCTGATCTTCGGCGCCTATCTCGCCCTGCTTCCGGACGGCAATGCCCTGTCGAAGATCATCGGCAGCCGGTGCGGGCTCCGGGCGGGGCAGGCGGCGATGGCCGAGCCCTGCCTCAAGGTTGATCGCGGCGCCGGTTATGTCGTGCTGCGGGACCGGAAAGGTCCACATCACTACCTCCTGCTTCCGACGCAGGCGATATCCGGCATGGAAAGCGCGACGCTGCTCGATCCAGAGACGCCGAACTATTTCTGGCTTGCATGGGAGAACCGCGAATTCCTCTCGAATGCGCCGCGCGGCATCAACGACGATCAAGTCCTGCTGGCCATCAACTCCCGCTATGGCCGGTCTCAGAGGCAGCTTCACATCCACATCTCCTGCATGTCAGCCGACGTTCGAGCCCGGCTCGATGCGCTGGAGCACGGGCTCGGCGCCGCCTGGCGACCGATCGGCAACGGCTTGAAGGGCAACGACTACTGGGTCCGCCGGGCCGGCGAAGACGAGATCCAGCGTATCGGCGCCTTCCGACTGCTCTCCGACAGCCTGCCGGTTGCGCCCTCCGACATGGGACGCTTCAGCCTTGCGATGACCAGGGCCCGCTCCGACGGTTTCCTCATCCTTGCCACCCGACTGTCCCTGTTCGACCTGAACCTCGCCTCGGCCGAGGAACTGCAGGACCATACCTGCGGCCTTGAGCGCTCCTGAACCTGTAGGCGGATCGAGAACCGATTGCCGTCCGGCTACATCTGTAGGAGCGGCAGGGTCCCGATGAAACGGTGCTGCAACGGCAATCCCGCTTCCTGTGGCCTCCTCTGGAGGCTGCCATGTCAGACATCGACCGAACCTCATTGTCCCCCCGCAACTGCAGAAACCATCTGAGGCTGGTCGCCCTGGATGGCCCCGAGCCGGCGGATCCGCCGGCGCGGGCGCAAAGTCTGGTGCCGGTGGCCCGGCCAGCCGTCAGGCGGCTCCTCGACGAGATGCTGAGCGGCTTCGCATTCGCCGGAGAAAGCCTGCACGCGACGCCCGCTTCGATGGGCGCGCCGGAGGACGCGCATGAGCAGATTGCTTGTGAGCCGCCGGTTGAGCGGCGTCGGCGCTTCGCCGGCCGCATCAAGGCGCTGCTGTTGCGGATGCAACCAAGGTCCCGCTTGCTGAAATGACGACAACCGCCGGGCCGGCGATCCTGATCTTGCTGCCGCTCCAACGCGGAAGCCCAAAGCAGAAGAAACAGGACACCAAGGAAAAGCAAAATGCATTATCAGGTCATCCACACCAAGAAGCATTTAAACGGGTTCCAGGAGCTGCAGAGGCTCAGCCCCATCGTCATTCTCATGCGCTACCTGGCGATCCGCTCGCGCAGGTGGTCCAGATGGCAGGCGCGCAAGCGGGCCTCCCAGCAACTGATGTCGCTGCCCGACTATCTCCTCAAGGATATCGGCATCTCCCGCTCCCAGATCCATTCGGTGACCGGCAGGCTGAGGGATCACTGAGCAGCAGGCTGTCACAGCGGCACGTCGCCGCTTGCCTGCGCGGCTGGTGGCCCGGCCGCGCAAACGGACCTCGCAAATGGGCGCGGCTGACAGCGTGCGGCGGCGCAGTGGGATGCGACCATGTTACGGTTGCATTCATTTTTCCATCCGTTGAAACGGCACTGAAACCCTGGCCGCCGACATAGTCGCAATTCTCAGGCCATGCAGCGCCGTGGTCGTCGACGTGTGTTCCGGCCACCGCCACCATGCTGCAACTCCTGCGGTTGTGGGGAGGGACCCGCATGCCGACCTGCGCGCCCAGGAGCGGAACATTGAAGCACGTACTCGTAATCGATGACGACCCCAGCATCCGAAATCTGCTGACCGACTACCTGACCCAGCACGCCTTCCGTGTCACCGGCATTTCCGACAGCCAGCATCTGACCCGCATCCTGTCGACCGATCCCGTCGATCTGGTCATCGTCGACCTCAATCTGGGACATGAAGACGGGCTGGAAATCGTCAGGACCCTTTCGAGCTCCTGCGACGCGCCGGTCATCATCATCAGCGGCGACCGTCTGGAAGAGGCGGACAAGGTGGTGGGACTGGAGCTCGGGGCGGTCGACTACATCACCAAGCCCTTCGGCGTGCGCGAGTTCCTCGCCCGCGTCCGTGCATCGCTGCGCGAGCGACCCGTCATCAAGGGCCGGAAGGAGCGCAAGACCTACTCCTTCGGCAACTGGGTCCTCAACATGAAGCTGCGCAAGCTCGTGTGCGGCGACACGCGAGAGGTCAAGCTGACGGCTGGCGAGTTCAACCTGCTCACCGCCTTCCTCAAGTCTCCGCGGCAGATCCTGTCGCGTGAACAGCTGCTGGCCGCCAGCCGGATTCACGACGACGAGGTGTTCGATCGCAGCATCGACGTGCTGATCCTGCGGCTGCGTCGCAAGCTGGAGGAAGACCCGTCGCGGCCACGGCTAATCATGACCGAGCGCGGTGCCGGCTATCTCTTCGATGCCGATGTGGTTACCGACCGGCTGCGGAGCAAGCCATGATCTCGTCGCGGACAGGCATCAGGGTTCTCGCCGGCCTGTCCGTCCTCGCCGCCGGTCTCTGTGTTGCCGGAATGGATTTCAGCGGCGGCCTGCCGAGCAGCCATGCGGCGCTGGCGGAGGATCAGCGCGATGCGCTCTTCCCCCTGCCGCCGTCGCCGCGCCTGAATGCCGCCAAGGTCGAGCTGGGCGAGACGCTGTTCAACGATCCCATCCTGTCGCGGCGACAGATGCTGTCATGCGCCTCCTGTCACGGCCTGGCCACCGGCGGCACGGTGCCGGTGAAGCGGACGGTCGGCTATGATGGCCGGCTGCACCAGTTCAATGCGTCCACCGTCTTCAACGTCGGCAACAATTATCGTCTCGGCTGGCGCGGCAAGTTCGCCTCGCTTGCGGCGCAGAACGAGAATGTGCTGATCGATCCCAACCTCATGGCGAACGACTGGCAGACGCTGCTGCCGCGCCTGACGGGCACCGATTTCTACCGCACGCGCTTCAAGGCCATCTACGGACGATCGCCCGACCGCGACAGCGTTCTCGATGCGCTGGTGACGTTCCAGCGCTCGCTGGTGACGCCGAACGCCCCGTTCGACCTCTACCTGGAAGGCAATGCGAATGCGATCACACCGGAGCAGCAGCGCGGCTATGAGCTGTTCAAGAGCTACGGCTGCGTCTCCTGCCATCAGGGCTCGAACATTGGCGGCAACATGTTCCAGATCTTCGGCATCTTTGCACCGCCGGAACCGGGAAACTGGGCGGGCCCATCCGCCGACATCCTGCCCTGGCCGCTGTCGGGCGCTGACGAGGACGAACATGTCTTCCGGGTGCCGAGCCTGCGCAATGTCGAGGTTACGGCGCCGTACTTCCACGACGGCCGGGCGGAACGTCTCGACGACGCCGTCGCCATCATGGGCCGGAGCCAGCTCGGACGCGAACTGCCCCAGGACGATGTCGCGTCGATCGTCGAATTCCTCAAGAGCCTGACCGGAGAATACAATGGTGAAAGGCTCAAAGCGCCGTCCATTGAAGGTGGTCGGTGAGGCGTGGCTCATCGCGCTGGCGGTCATGTTTGCCATTTCGCTGGCCGTCATCGCCGCTGGGCGCGATCCCGGCCAATCAACGCACGAAAAGATAACCAGGACGCTGCGCGAGGTGGATCTCAGCCATGCGTCGCTGCAGCGAGACGTGCTGCGGGTGCGGGCCGGCCTCATCCGCTCGTACGATCCGCTGGTCAATTCGGTGGTGGCCTTGCGGGCAATCACCGCCAAGCTCAACGACCTGCTGCTGGCAACGAAGCTCGACGATCAAGAACGGCTGGCGCGACTTTTGCAGGAACTGCAGAAGAGCATCGATGCCGACGAGCAGCTGGTCGAGCAGTTCAAGACCCGCAACGCGCTCCTGCAGAACTCGATCGGCGTCTTCGGCCAGACCCTCACCACCCTTCATCAGTCTCGGAACCCGGCGGTGCGCACCGGCCTCGCCGCAGTTTCCGATCTCGGAAACCTGATGATGCGGTTCGCGACCAAGCCGGAGGCGGAACTTGTGCCGACCATCCGCGCCGATCTCACCTATATCCGGCACATGGCGGTTCCCGCGGCCGACAGCCGGGAGATCCAGACGCTGGTCACCCATGCGGAGATGATCCTCGCCATCCTGCCGGTGGTCGACGAGAAGATCGCCGCTGTCCAGGCGTCCGGCACGCCTGCGCGCGCGCAACAGCTGCAGGCCCTCTATCTGGATATCTACGGCGCCGTCAATTCGAACGGCGCCTGGAGCCGCATGCTGCTCGGCGCGACGGCGATCTCGCTCTGCCTCTATGTCTTCGTGCTGGTCTACCGGCTCCGCAACCAGACGGAACGGCTGAAGAACCGTCTCGAATACGAAAGCTGCATCACCCTTATCAAGACGATGATGGTCAATGCCTCGCCGCGCGATTTTCCCGACCTGATGGAGCAGGCGCTGGGAATGCTTGCCGGGTTCTTCGACGCCGATGCCTGTGGCTTCGTGATCCTCAACGGCGATACCGGCGAAGTTAAAGACCACTACCGGCTGCGCGGTCAGCAGGACGAATACGTCGCACTGCTTGCCGATTTTGCCCGGGACCTGCTGATGAACGCGGACGCGCAGCCGCAGGACGACCCGTGGTTTCCGACCCACCGAAACCTCCTGAAGACCGACGATCTCGCCTATACGCGCGACGATACATCCTCGGGGATCGTCGTCGGCCGCAAGCTGCCGGACCGCTCGGCGGCGACGCTGCTCTTCCTCTTCGACGCGCCGCGCCCGAAGCTGGCTGCCGACGACATCGGTCTCATGCAGACGACTGTGCAGGTGCTGATCGAGCTCATCGACAGCAAGCAGAGCCGCCAGGAAAAGGAGGCGCTCGAAAACCGACTGGAACATTCGCAGAGGCTGGAGGCGGTTGGAACGCTCGCCGGCGGCATTGCCCATGAATTCAACAACGTGCTGGGTGCGATCCTCGGCTACGGCGAAATGGCGCTCCAGATGCTGCGCAAGCCATCGCCGACGCGCCAGTATGTGCAGGAGATCCTGACGAGCGCCGAGCGCGCCAAGCACATCGTCGACCAGATCCTCACCTTCAGCCGCAAGCGGGAGCGGGCTCGCAAGCCGTTCGATGTCGTCGAGGCGATATCGGATATCCTGCCCCTGCTGCAGGTCACGCTGGGAAACCAGATCGCGCTCACCGCCAGGCTGCCGGAAAAGCCGGCCGTCATCGAGGGCAATCCGATCGAGATCCACCAGATCGCCATGAACCTCTGCAAGAACGCGATGGAAGCCTCCGTTCGCGGCCAGGAGGTCGAGATGGAAGTCAGCCAGGTGCAGGTCCGCAGGCGGCGGACGCTGTCGCACGGCGAAATCCTGTCGGGTTTCTATGTCTGTCTCGCGGTACAGGATCATGGCGACGGAATACCGAAGTCCCTGCTGCCGCACATATTCGAGCCGTTCTTCACCACCAAGGCGCAGTCGGGCGGCACCGGCCTCGGCCTCTCGGCCGTTCATGGCAGCGTCTCTGGCATGGACGGCAGCATCAACGTCCAGAGCATTTCCGGATCGGGCACACGCTTCGAGCTGTTCTTTCCGGCAAGCCTGCGACCCCCGGTGCCGGTCAAGAGCTTCTTCAACGAAGGCTCGGTGCCGACCGGCATCGGCCAGACCGTCGCCATCGTCGAAAAGGACAAGGCGCTGCTCGACATGTACGAGGAGAAGATAGCAGCACTCGGCTACGAGCCGGTCGGCTACGGGAGCCTGGATGCGCTCCTGCGGATCCTCGAGCCGGAGGAAATCCAGCCGGACCTGGTGGTGGTCGACAGCAGTTGTATCGACCCGTCGATGTCGATCATGCAGCTCGAGGCGGTACTGAGCGGTCTTCGCTATCTCGTGCTGGCTGACCGCAACCGGGCGGCCAATCTGGATGACTGTCCGCTTCTGAGCGCCTGCGCGCTCAACAAGCCATTCAGTTCGCAGTCCCTGGCGCAGGCGATCTTCCACCGGATCAATCTCGCCTAAAGCTCGGGCCCGAGGACAGAGAAAGATTTCAATCGTAACCGGACAGGGCGTTTCTGACATCGAGGGCCAATGACCGGCCCCCAGCGTTTGGATGATGTCGGCTGCTTGGGGAGGGCAGGTGGATGGCGGTTTCCGCAAAGCCAAGCGACGGCCGCTCAGATCAAGGTACAGGTCGTGTGCCGGCGGCAGACCTTTACCAGAACCTGCGCACGATCGGGCTGGTCGCCGCCGGCGGCTCGGTGGTCTACTATGATTTCGTCGTCTTCGCCTTTCTTGCACCAGTCATCGGCAAGGTGTTCTTCCCGGCTGGCATCGCCGGCTGGCTGGCGGTCATGCAGTCCTTCGGCATCTTTGCCGCCGGCTATGTGTTCCGTCCGCTGGGCGGCATCGCCTTGGCGCATTTCGGCGACCTGTTCGGCCGTAAGCAGCTGTTCGCCTTCTCGATCCTGTTGATGTCGGTGTCGACGCTCGGCATGGCCGTGCTTCCCGACTACGCGACCGCAGGCGTTGCAGCACCGCTGCTGCTGATCTGTCTGCGCGTGCTCCAGGGCGTCGCCATCGGCGGCGAGGTGCCTGGTGCCTGGACGCTGGTCGCCGAGCAGATGCCGCGCCGCCACGTGGGCCTCGCCTGCGCTCTCGTCTCGTCGTCGTTCACGGCCGGCATCCTCCTGGCATCGGTCATCGTCGCGCTGCTGAACTCTTTCTTCTCCGCCGCAGAGATCGAAGCCTTCGCCTGGCGGATCCCCTTTGTCATGGGCGCGCTGTTCAGCCTGCCGGCCATCGGCGCCCGGTGGCGGCTGAAGGAGACACCGGTCTTTTCTGCATTGCGCGACCGCTGGGCCCTGGTACCTGAGCTGCCGCTGGTGTCGATCTTCCGCAATCATCTGAGGGCGATCATCGTGTCGATCCTGCTCACCTGGGTGCTGTCGGCAGGCATTCTCGTCACCGGCCTGATGACCGCGACCCTGCTCCAGACCGTCTACGGATTTTCGGCGCAACATGCGCTGGTGGCGACGAGCATCGGGACGTTTGCGCTGATCCTCGGAACCGCTCTCTTCGGAATGGCCGTTGATCGGCTCGGTGCCGGTTTCTGCCTGATGGGCGGAAGCGCCATCTTCGGAGCGGCGACGTTCGTCTTCTATTCGTTCGCCGGGCACTCATTCGCTCTTCTGTGCCTGCTCTATATCATCATGGGGCTGGCCGTCGGGCTGATGGCGGTGGTGCCCTTTGTCATGGTCAACGCGTTCCCGGCGCGTGTGCGGGTCACCGGCGTCTCCTTCTCCTACAACATCTCCTACGCAGTCTTCGGCGGATTGACGCCGGTTCTTCTCACCTGGCTCGTCGAATACGATCCTATGGCGCCGGCCTACTATCTGCTGTTCATCGCCGTGCTGGCCTGCGGTCTCGGCGCCTATATCAGCAGCAACAGGCAGATGCTGGAGCCGCATCCGGACGATCTGCGACTGGGCATATGGGGCGGTTGACTGGGCGGCCTGTCCTGCTTCTGCGACAGAGCGGGCGCGGCGACCGGCCGCCGCGCCCGTGCGGTCAGGTCAGTCGTTGCCAACGCCGCGATTCGTCAGCTTCAGCGAGCGGTCCTGCTGGATGACGTAGGTCTCGCGGTACTTGCGTCCGTCCCGCCGGAACTCGTGCACGACGGCGCTGCCGACCGGCGCCTTGGTGAGCTTCGTGTGCGGCGGTTGCGGGAAGATCAGGCTTCCGGGGATCGGTTCGGGTACGAAAGCCATGGCCTCGGTGGCGGCAAGCGCCAGGCCAAGTGCGCCGAAGCCGATAGCGATAAGGGCGGTTTTCATCGTTGTGTTCTCCATTTCTGTGAACCGCCGTGTGCGTCACGAGCGGCATGATGGAGTTGACCAGTGGCCCATGAGCCTACGGTTTCAGCATCGCCCTCGATGCATTCATCGGTAACCCGGCCCAACCCGGATGTAACGAAGGCTTCGGCATCCCGCGGGCCTAATCTGCCGTGCGGAATGGCCTCCATGTCATCCGCAATCGACAGCCGTGAATCTGACATGGCAGTGCATCAGCGGGCCGGAAAGGGTGGCGGGCAACCTGATCCGAGGACCTTCAATGATCGACCAGACCTACCTTTCCGACGCCACCTTCCAGGCCGCTCTCGCCAACTGCCGTCGCTACTGGCTGAACTTCGGCCGCGAGCTCCGCCGTGACGACGGCATTTCAATGTTTCGCTCCGGCGTCGTCCATCCGCAGCTGAACGGCGTCCTGCGCCTGTACGGCGCCGACATCGATGTGCTGATCACGCAGGCACAGGAGCAACTGGCGGGCGTGCCCTGCATCTGGTGGGTCGGTCCGGACTCCCGCCCGGATGCGCTGGACGCCCTCATGCGGCACGGCGGCGCCAAGCATGGCACAATACCTGTCTACGCTCTGCGCCTCACGGATCTGCCCACCGGCAAGGCCAAGCCTGCCGGGCTTGTCATCGAGGAGGTGAGGGACGATCGCGGTCTTGCGGAATGGGTGGATTGTTTTGCGCCGTCGATGGGCGTCACCCCGGACCAGGTCGGAAAAACGCTGCAGATGGAACTAGACCGCCCGGATGCGCCGGGAAGTTTTCGGCGGTTCGCCGCAAGGATCGGCGGCAGGATGGTCGCGACCTCGGCGCTTCTCTGCGCGGAGGGCATCGCCGGGATCTACCTCTGCTCGACCGCCGAACAGCATCGCAGAAAGGGTATCGCCACCCTCATGACGCTGCACGCGGCGTGGACGGCTGTCGAGATGGGCTTTGAGGTGGTGACGCTCCAGGCAAGTCCGATGGGACAACCCGTCTATGAGCGTATCGGCTTCAAGAGGATCGCCGAATACGACGTCGTCGCCTTCTGAGCTAGGCTGGATCCGCTGCGTCGGCCGGTCACGCTCGCTATCGACGTCCGGGCGCTGTCTTCTCGCCCGGACGCTTGTGCCCCTTGTTGGCTGCCTATCGGCACTCGATCTCCAGCTCGTCGACCTTGCGGATCGCCGCGTGCCCGTGGATGCGCAGCGGCTGTGACCCGAGGCCGAACTGCAGCTGCGAGGTCGTCAGCGTCGTCAGTGCCTCTTCGAGTTCGATCCTCGCCAGCGCCTCACCGAGACAGCGATGTTCGCCGCCGCCGAAGACGGGGTGCCAGCGCGGCTGCTCGCGCTGCGGATCGAATGCGTCGGGATTGTCGAAGACCGCAGGGTCGCGCAAACCCGAAAGCGTCGAGAGGCTCATGGGGCCGCCCTTGGGGATCACGTGCCCGTCGAGCAACACATCCTCCAGCGTCAGCCGCGGGATCGAGCCCACCGCCGGCTCGTAGCGCAAGGCTTCGGCGACTGCCGGGACGATCATCTGCGGATCGCTCCGCATCGCCTCCCAGAGATGCGGCCGTTCGAGCAGCAGCCCCGTCTGGATGACGATCGCGGCGCGGGTGGTGTCGCTGCCGCCGAGCACCACGGAAACGATCTGCATGACGGCCTCGATTGGCGACAATTCCGGCGTTTCGTCGATCTTCGCCACATATTCGGAAAGGAAATCGTTTCTCGGGAGCTTGCGGCGCTCGGCGATCAGCCGCGCGCAGTAGTCCGTCAGTTCGCGGGTCGCTGCTTCGATGCCGGGAATGTCTTCGGTCGTCCACGAGGTCGTCAGGATCCTCGCGACCTCGTAGGCGAGCGTCGTGAACAGCGGAACGTCGGAGCGCGGGATGCCAAGGATCCCGGCAATCGTGATTGCCGGGATCAGCGCGGCATAATCGTCGCGAAGCTTCAGCCGACCCTTGTCGACGGCGTTATCCAAAAGGTCCTGGGAAAGCGCCCGGACCTTCGGCCGCAAGCCGGCCATCATGCGGAAGGCGAAATTCCGGGTCAGCGGCTGCCGGCGCCGGCGATGCGTCTCGCCGTTGGAAAACAGCATGCTGTATGAGACGAAGTCCCTGATCGGCCCGGAGTTGATCCCACGGATCCTGATCATTTCGGTCTCGATCTGCCGCGTACGGGGATCGCTGACCAGCGTCTCGATATCTCGGGCGCGCAGGACGATGTAGACGCCGTCCTCGCGCCTGACGAACGGGAAGCGGCTGCGCAGTTCCGCGTAAAGCTGATGGGGATTGGCGTTCAGTTCCGCGAAACTGAGGGTGGGCGGAGCCGAAGCTGAAGCTGTTGTATGGGAAATGTTCACCGGGAGTCCTCTGAGGTTGAGACAAGGATCCCAGTCTCCGCTTGCCTGCGCGTCGAAGGATTACAGGGCCGGGCAAACGGGTTTGATCTGTAATCCGGCGGGCTGCCGCGTTTGCTGCGAGGTCTCCAGTTTCCGATGCAACGAAGTCGCGGCTTCCTGAAACATCAAAGCGCCAGCCGGCTGCGATCGTCCCGCACATCAGACACGGGGATGTTTCCATGTTAGCAAGAATCAACGACGCATCGATTTTCTTCGACGTCGCCAGCAGTGCCTTCGCCGTCGAGGCGGGCGGGCTTGTCGAGAAGCCGACGATCATCGCGCTGCATGGCGGCCTGGGTTTCGATCACGGCTATTTAAGGCCCGGGCTCTGCGAGCTTGCCGACATCGCCCAGGTGATCTTCATCGATCTGCGCGGCAACGGCCGCTCCGAGCGCGTGCCGCTCGACACCTGCACGCTTGAGCAGATGGCCGATGATGTGGCGTTGTTCTGCAAGCAACTGGGCATCGAGCGACCCATCGTCTTCGGGCATTCGGCCGGCAGCTTCGTCGCGCTGCACATGGCGCTGCGACATCCCGGTCAATTGGGCGGTTTGATCATCTGCGACGGCAGCCCGACGGTTGCGCCGATACAGGAGGAGGATGGTGATCCCGGCCCGACGCTGGCATCGCGGGGATCGGACGCGGCGCTGGCCATCGCGTCACGCGTCTTTTCCGGAGAGATCACCGAAGAGACAATGTCTCTGTTCATGCGCGATCTTACACCGTTTTATGTGGCACCCTCGAACGCGTCGATCATGCAGGAAATCCTGTCGCTGACGTCCCTCGACATCCCGATGATGCAGCATTTCATGCAGGTCGTCGCGCCCGCCTATGACCTGCGTTCGCAACTGGATACGATAGAGGTGCCGGCACTGGTGATCGTCGGCCGGCACGACTGGGTCTGCCCGCCGAGTGCGGCGCGGTTCTTGGCCCGGTCGATGCGCAATGCGAGACTGGTCGAGTTCGAAAACTCCGGGCATTTTCCGTTTGCCGAAGAGCCGCTGAAGTTCTTCTCCACGGTTCAGGAGTTCTTGAACGAGCTGACCGGCGGGCAGTGATGCCGGCGCGATTTCTCCGCGCCGGCAGGCCGTAGGCGCGCCGCTGCTCAGGCGGCGTTCGACATCCGGCGGATATCCGGCGCGAACATCTCGCGCATCCTTGCCCGGTAGTGATCTTCCGAGGTGGTCCAGCGAAGCTCCGCCAGCATCTTGCTGTCGGCGCCGGCGGGATAGCGAAGCCGCTCGCCGCCCTCGGTCGCCGCGGCATAGGCGGCGTCTGCGACTTCCGCCTCGCTGCAATAGGCGGTGGGATAGTTGGCGAATTTTTCGAAGCACCCTTGCGCGAACTGTCCGTAGTCGGCCGGGATGAGGCCCTGCATGCGGGGTCCGCCATTGGCGGTGAAGCGGGTGGTCGGCCCGTAGCCCGGCTCGACAAGCCGCACCTTGATGTTGAACTGTTCGAGCTCGTAGGACAGCGCTTCGCTGAACCCTTCGACGGCGAACTTGCTGGCTGCGTAGAGCGCCACGAGCGGGACCACGCCGAGGGTAACGCTCGACGTGACGTTGATGATCACGCCGTGACCCTGGCGGCGCATGTGCGGAATGATGGCGCGGCAGACGTTGAAGACGCCGAAGGTATTGGTCTCGAAGACCTCCCGGGTCGCGCTGTCCGGCGTCGCCTCGACGGCGGACGCCAGCCCGATGCCGGCATTGTTGATCACCACGTCGATGCTCCCGAAAGCCGTGATGCTGTCGGCAATTGCCTTGTCGATCGTCTCCGGCCTTGAGACGTCGAGGGCGAGCACCTTCAACCTGTCGCCGCCGGGCGGGAAGATCGTCGGGTCCGGATGGCGCATGGTGGCAATGACATTCCAGCCGCGGTCGAGAAAGTGTTCGGCCATGCTGAAGCCGTATCCGGAGGACGTGCCGGTGATCAGAACTGTCTTGGTCATGTATCGATCTCCTTGTTCTTCGATGCCCCGAGAATAGCGAACCAGCGAAGATTAGGAATAATGGAAGATCCAGCTGTTGTTACGGATCGTCTCAATGATCATCGAGCAACGGTGCCTGAGGCCTGACCCTGTACAAATCGTCTGGGACGATCCATGGTGCAGTTGGTAGATCTCTTTATGGATTGTGCAGATGGATGCGCTGACGGATGTGGTCCAACTGCTGCGGCCGAAGACGGTGCTGATGGGCAGCATGGCGGGATTTGGAGACTGGGCTGTGCAGGTTCCGCCGCAGCCGGGACCGATGCTCTACTTCGTGATCGAAGGCAACGTCCGTTTCCGGACGGCCGAAGGAGAGACCGTGCACCTGAACGCCGGAGATTTCGTGTTGTCGGGCAGCCCGACTGCGGATGTGTTCTTCAGCGCCGATGGACAGGACGTCGTCTTGTCCGATGACGACTTCAAGGCCCGGCATCTGGTGAACGGCGAGATCATCGTCGGCGATGTCGGCGATGACAGCGTTGCCCGGATTGTCGGCGGCTGCATCCTCTGCAATCCGACCAATGCCGACTTGCTGACAGAGCTTCTGCCGCGCCTTGTTCACGTCGGTGCAGGCGAGGGAACTGGCGCAAGGCTCGGCGACCTGATCTCCTATATCCGCGACGAAGCGGAGAACGCGCGCGTCGGCAGTGACCTGATCCTCTCGCGGTTGCTCGAGGTGCTGCTGATCGAGACACTGCGCAGGGAGGCGGCCAAGCTTCCTCATCCGGGCATGCTGCGCGGACTTTCGCATCCACAGCTCGCCCGGGCGATCGGCGAAATCCATGCCGACGTGCGGCGCGGCTGGACCATTGCCGAACTGGCGCAGCGGGCCGGGATGTCGCGTTCCGCCTTCGCCCGCAAATTCTCCGAGGCAGTCGGGCTTGCTCCCGTCGAATATCTGCTGCGGTGGCGAATGGCTCTCGCCAAGGACGCCCTGCGCTATTCGCGCGGGACGCTGGACGAGATCGCCGAGCAAGTCGGATACCAGTCTGCCAGTGCTTTCAGCACCGCCTTCAGCCAGAAGATCGGCTGCCCGCCGCGCGAATATGCACGCATTGCTTTGGCCAGTTGACGCTTTTAAGCGAGTGATCGGAGATGACCGAAAGAGGGGGCGGTATCCCCGGTGCCGGATGATCAGCTCGCCTTGCGCAATTCCGGTAGTTCGTCGCCCGACTTCAGCCCTTGAACGAGCTTTGCCAGCCAATCGACAAACACCCGCACCTTGTTGCTGACGTGGCGCGTCTGCGGATAGACGATGTAGAGCGGCAGCTTCTCGCACTCCCAGTCGGTCAGCACCTCGACGAGTTCGCCACGCTCCAGCGCATCCTTGACAATGAAGCGAGCGCTCTGGGCGACGCCCATGCCGGAGATCGCGGCGTTCACATAGGAACGCGCGTCATTGACCGAGACCGCGTAGCGGGGCGCAATATCCAGCACCTCGTCGCCGCGGCAGAATTCCATCTGCATCACCCGCCCTGCCGTCGCGTTCAGATAACCGACGGCGAAATGCTTGTCTTCGAGGTCGCGCGGATGCTCGGGAACACCGAAATTGTTGATATAGATTGGCGAGGCGTAGGCGTGCAGCTGGATCTCGCCGACTTTACGGGCGATCAGCGACTGATCGGTCGGCGTGCCGCCGCGCAGAGCACAATCGACATTCTCGGCGATGTAATCGACCAGCCGGTCGCCGACCCCGATATCCAGCTGGATCTGCGGATAGCGCTGGTAGAAGTCGCAAAGCGCCGGAATGACGATGAGGTCGGCAAAGGCGCCGGCCATCTCCACCCTCAGCCGCCCGGATGGCTGTGCTTGCGATTTCGACATCGACCCATCGAGTTCGTCGAGCTCCGAAAGGATCTGGATTGCCCGCTCGTAATAGAGGGCGCCATCGGTGGTCACCATGACCCGTCGGGTTGTGCGGTTCAGCAGCGTCGTGCGAAGGTGGGCCTCCAGGCTCTGCACCATGGTGGTAACGGTGGTCTTCGGCATATCGAGAGCGGTCGCGGCACGGGTGAAGTTGCCGGTTTCGACCACACGCACGAAGACACGCATTGCAGACAACTGATCCATGTACAGCTCCCGTGACGCGCTGCAGCATTATTCCGATTTTCGGAACAGTGTTACCCTGCAGGGCGACTTGTGCAAGTTTTCTGGGATAATAATATCATACTCAGAAAATTCGGCAACGCTTGCTCATCCAATCGATGGCACCGGGACTTTCATGACGCTGCAGTGGCAAAACATCGCATTCGACCGGTCGGCGACACCGCCGGTGCCGATGCGGCTGTATGAGGGGACGAAGCCCGGCAAGGTGCCGCCGATCGTCCTCTACCTGCGGGGCCGTGCGTTTCTCGATGAGGACCGCGGCGAGATGGAAAGGCCGATTGCCAAGGCGCTTGCGGAGACCGGCGCGATCGTTCTTGAGGCCGACTATGCGGGCGTATCGAGCAACACGTTTCCGAAGGCGATGGAAGTTGCGTTCGAGGCTTTGACCTGCCTGTCTACCCGCCGCAAGCAATTCGGCAGCGCCAAGTCGCCGCTGTTCGTGGCCGGTGACGAGGCGGGTGGCAACGTTGCTGCAGGTGTCGCCTTGAAGGCGCGTGATCTGCTGCCCGGCGAGTTGAACGGACAGATGCTGTTTTCGCCGATGATCGATCCGCAGATGACGAGCGCCTCGTTTCGCAAGGCGGACGACGTCGGCATGCGGGAGCGCTGGTCGGACGGCTGGAGCCACTATCTTGGCTCGCATCTGGGTTTTCAGCATCCCTATGCGGCGCCGTGTCTCTGTTCGCGGCTTGCGGGCGTCGCACCGGCTCTCGTGGTGACATCGGAAGACGATCCGCTACGGGACGAAGTCATCGGTTATGCGGACAGCCTGAGGGCTTTCGGCGTCACTGTGCAACAGCGCATCTTTTCAGCCGATTGCGGCTGGACGAGCATTTACAAGGAAGGGAAGGGCACATGGCTTGCTCCTCTCTGTTCGGAATTCACCAGTTTCGTCGACGGACTGCAGGTCTAGGCCGACGATTTTTAGACGGCATCACATTCAGCATTTCATCTCTGAAGGAGACCGGAATGACATCATACAGGTTCTCGATTTCGTGACACTGATGCCCTTCGCGGCCCGGTTCACAGACTAAAAAGCAGACACATTCAGATCACCGCGGCGTCAGCGCCGCGCAGCCGACCGCCGGTTTCCGGCGTGGTCGGATCCATTGACGTTTCGACTAGAGAGCGGGCTTCCCATGGGTCCGCAGGAGAGCAAAATGACATCGAAGATCACAAGCTGGGCCCTGTGGGGTACCGGGCTGAGCGTCGCTGCCCTGATCGCCGGCGCATCCATCTATCTCGACATGCCGCAGGCGGCCAAGGCTGCCCCGGCTGCACAGGCAACGCCGGCGGTACCGGTCACGGTCACCTCCGTCGAGCCGCGCAAGGTCACCACCTGGCAGGAGTTCTCCGGCAGGCTGGAAGCTGTCGACCGGGTGCTGCTGCGCCCGCGCGTCGCCGGCGCCGTTCAGTCCGTACACTTCCGCGAAGGCGGCCTCGTGAAGGCCGGCGACCTGCTGGTCAGCATCGATCCGGAACCCTATGCGGCAGCCGTCGCCCAGGCGCAGGGGCTTGTCGCCTCGGCGGAAGCCAAGCTCGAACTCGCCAATACCGAGCTCGAACGCGGCAACAATCTCCTGGCCAGGAACACCATCTCGCAGAGCGAGCTTGCCCAGCGGCAAAGCGCGCAGCGGGATGAGCTTGCCGGCGTCCAGTCTGCAAAGGCGGCTTTGAAGGTCGCTCAGCTCAACCTCGACTATACGCAGATCAAGGCCCCGATCGCCGGCCGCGTCGGCAAGATCGAAGTGACTGTCGGCAATCTCGTTGCCGCCGGCTCGGCCTCCAGTCCGCTGGCGACCATCGTCTCGATCGATCCGATCTATGCAAGCTTCGATGCCGGCGAAGAACTGGTGGCGCAGATCATCGCTGACCTGCCGTCCGAAAACGGCGTTCCGGCCATCGACCGGGTACCCGTCGAGGTCAGCACGCTCGCCGCCAACAGCACGCCGATCCGCGGCAAGCTGCAGCTGATCGACAACGAGGTGAACGCGTCGAGCGGCACGATCCGTGTGCGCGCCGTCTTCGACAACCCGGGCGGCAAGCTCATTCCGGGCCAGTTCGTCCGCGTTCGCCTCGGCCAGCCAACCGCGTCGGACCAGCTGATGATCAGCGAAAAGGCCGTCGGCACCGACCAGGACAAGAAGTTCGTCTTAGTGGTCGATGCAAACAATACCATCGCATACCGGCAGGTGGAGCTGGGTTCCGCGGTCGAGGGCCTGAGGATCGTGCAGAAGGGCCTGAACGCCGGCGATCGGATCGTCATCAACGGCCTGCAACGAGTTCGTCCCGGCGCGGTGGTTGCGCCTGAGGAAGAAGCCAAGGTCGCCAACAACTGATGCCCTGACCGGCTCTGCCGGTCGGAACATTCAAACCATATCGTTCGCCTGTGTCGCCTGCGGCCTCACGCGTCGAGCCGGAAACCGAGAACGGTTTTCGCAGGCTCGGCGCGTGGTTCGAAGGATGGATCTCGCCTGCGCTCGAAAGGGCGTCGGCGTTCCATTGGCCGCGGGACAGGCGTCTTCCGTTTCTTGTTAACCCCGGAGAGAGGGCTTTGACATGAATATTTCCCGCTTCTTTATCGACAGGCCGGTGTTTGCCGGCGTGCTGTCGATCCTCATCGTCGTCGCAGGTCTGATCGGCCTGCGCTCGCTGCCGATCTCGGAGTATCCCGAGGTCGTTCCGCCGTCGATCGTCGTGCGCGCCAGCTATCCGGGCGCCAACCCATCCGTCATTGCCGAAACGGTCGCGACGCCGCTCGAAGAGCAGATCAACGGCGTCGAGGACATGCTCTACATGTCGAGCCAGGCAACCTCCGACGGCGTACTGAACGTCACGGTGACGTTCAAGCTCGGCACGGACCCGGACAAGGCGCAGCAGCTGGTGCAGAACCGCGTCAGCCAGGCGGAGCCACGCCTGCCGGCGGAAGTCCGCGCACTCGGTCTCACCACCGTCAAGAGCTCGCCCGACTTCATCATGGTCGTGAACCTTGTCTCCGATACCGACCGATACGACATCACCTACCTGCGCAACTATGCAACGCTCAACGTCAAGGACCGGCTGACCCGGATCCAGGGCGTCGGACAGGTGCAGGTGTTCGGCGCCGGCGACTATTCGATGCGCGTCTGGATCGACCCGCAGAAGGCCGCTGAACATTCGCTGGCCGCAAGCGACATCTCGAATGCCATCCGCAGCCAGAACGTACAGGCCGCAGCCGGCATCATCGGTGCGTCGCCGTCGCAGCCGGGCGTCGAGTTGCAGTTGAACGTCAACGCACAGGGCCGCCTGCGGACGCCGGAAGAGTTCGGCAACATCATCGTCAAGAGCGGTGAGAACGGCGAGATCACCCGGCTGCGTGACGTCGCCCGCATCGAACTCGGTGCGGCCGACTATACGCTCCGTTCGCTGCTCGACGGCCGCCCGGCGGTTGCCGTCGCCGTCCTGCAGGCACCCGGCTCGAACGCCATCGAAATCGCCGACAACGTGCAGGCGACGATGGACCAGCTGCAGCTGGCCATGCCGGAAGGCGTGAAGTACGAGATCGTCTACGACACGACGAAGTTCGTCCGGTCTTCGATCGAGAAGGTCGTCGACACGCTGCTCGAAGCCATTGCTCTCGTCGTTCTCGTCGTCATCGTCTTCCTGCAGACCTGGCGCGCGTCGATCATCCCGTTGATCGCCGTGCCCGTGTCGATCATCGGCACCTTCGCTGTGATGTATGCCTTCGGGTTCTCCATCAACGCGTTGACGCTGTTCGGGCTCGTGCTGGCGATCGGCATCGTCGTCGACGATGCGATCGTCGTGGTGGAAAACGTCGAGCGCAATATCGAGAACGGTCTCAGCCCACGCGACGCCACCTACAAGGCGATGAAGGAAGTGTCCGGCCCGATCATCGCGATCGCACTGGTGCTGGTCGCCGTGTTCGTGCCGCTCGCCTTCATCAGCGGCCTGTCCGGCCAGTTCTACCGGCAGTTCGCGTTGACGATCGCCATCTCGACGGTGATCTCGGCGATCAACTCGCTGACGCTGTCGCCGGCGCTGGCCGCCCTGCTGCTGAAGGACCATCATGCCAAGAAGGACTGGCTGACGCGCTTCATGGACGCCACCTTCGGCTGGTTCTTCCGTGGCTTCAACCGTGCCTTCGGCGCGGCATCCAACGGCTACGGCCGCACGGTCGGCGGGCTCCTGTCGCGCAAGAGCCTGGTGATGATCATCTACCTGGCGCTTGTCGCGGCAACCTACAGCATGTTCAATGCCGTTCCCGGCGGCTTCGTGCCGGCGCAGGACAAGCAGTATCTGATCGGCTTTGCCCAGTTGCCGGACGGCGCGACGCTCGATCGCACCGAAGACGTCATCAAGCGGATGAGCGAGATCACCCTGGCGCAGCCGGGCGTGGTGCACGCCATCGCCTTCCCTGGCCTGTCGATCAACGGCTTCACGATCGGTTCCAATGCCGGTATCGTTTTCGCCATCCTCGACGACTTCGACAAGCGCACCACGCCGGAGCTTTCCGGCGGCGCGATCGCCATGCAGCTGAACCAGAAGTTCGGCGGCATCCAGGACGCCTTCATCGCGATGTTCCCGCCGCCGCCGGTCAACGGCCTGGGGCAGACCGGGGGCTTCAAGCTGCAGATCGAGGACCGTGCCGGCCTCGGCAATCAGGCTCTCGACGAAGCGACCAAAGCGGTCATCGCCAAGGCCTACCAGACGCCGGAACTTGCCGGCATCTTCTCGAGCTTCCAGATCAACGTGCCGCAGCTCTATGCGGATCTGGATCGCGCCAAGGCGGAACAGCTCGGCGTATCGGTGACCGACGTCTTCGAAACGCTGCAGATCTATCTCGGTTCGCTCTACGTCAACGACTTCAACGCATTTGGCCGCACCTACAGCGTGCGGGTTCAGGCGGATGCCAAGTACCGCGCAAAGGCGGAGGACATCGGCCAGTTGAAGGTCCGCTCGCAGTCCGGCCAGATGATCCCGCTTTCGGCACTGTTGAAGGTCGATGCGCAGACCGGTCCGGAACGCGCGACGCGCTACAACGGCTTCCTGTCGGCCGACATCAACGGCGGTCCGGCTCCGGGCTTCTCGTCCGGCCAGGCGGAAGCGGCGATCACCAAGATCCTCAGCGAAACGCTGCCGCCGGGCATCGAGTTCGAATGGACGGATCTGACCTACCAGCAGATCCTGGCGGGCAATTCCAGCCTCGTGGTCTTCCCGCTGGCGCTGCTGCTCGTCTACCTGGTGCTCGCGGCACAGTATGAAAGTCTCACCCTGCCGCTGGCGATCATCATGATCGTGCCGATGGGCGTGCTGGCGGCGATGACCGGTGTCTGGCTGACGGGAGGTGACAACAACATCTTCACCCAGATCGGGTTGGTGGTGTTGGTGGGGCTATCGGCGAAGAATGCGATCCTGATCGTCGAGTTCGCCCGGGAGCTGGAATTCGAGGGGCGCAAGCCATTCGAAGCCGCGGTCGAGGCAAGCCGTCTTCGCCTTCGCCCGATCCTGATGACCTCCATGGCCTTCATCATGGGTGTCGTCCCGCTCGTCCTGTCGACGGGTGCCGGCGCCGAGATGCGATCCGCCATGGGCATCGCCGTCTTCTCCGGCATGATCGGGGTGACCTTCTTCGGCATCTTCATGACGCCGGTGTTCTACATGCTGGCCCGCATGCTGACCGGTGGTCGGCCGCTGCGCCAGCACGGTACGGAGGCGGTGCCCGCTCTCTCTCCAGCGGAGTAATTACGCCGTCTCCTGGTCGGGGCCACACATTGTCTGCCGCAATGATGTGAACCATCCTCGACTGCGCCGCGCGGGTCTATCCACCGCAGACCCGCGCGGTGTCCTCCCTTGAAAGGCTGCAACGAACGGCGCGCAAGCGTCGTTTCTGCATTCGAGCCACTGCCGGCGTTCCTCCTAGAGCGCCGAGCTCTCAAGCTCTTCGAGCACCGGCTCCAGCAGTGCTGCGATCTTCGGGTTGCCGAGTTCCGCTGCATGCTTGTGAGCGGCAGTGACGAAGCTTCGGACGATATCGTGGCCGACCTCAGCCTTCTCCTCGACCGATTTGAACATCACGCCGCAGTACTGAACCGGGTCACCCTGCTCATCGAAGAAGCAGCGGCCGATGGCGGTGACGGTGACGGTCTCGCCGTTCGGCCTGGTGATCCGGTACTCCTCCTGGTAGGGGCCGCCGGCAACGATCGCTCCGTGGATGGCAGCCGCCACGCGTTCCCTATCTTCATAGAACACCCGATTGAGATACTGGCTGATGCCGAGCCCCCGTGCGACGTCCTCCGACGGCAGTCCGAAGAAACCGGCGATCTCGCTGTCGCCTCTCAACCGGTCGCTGATGACATCCCAGGAGAATATTCCGACGTCCTGGGCGACGATAACCAAGGCATTGGCGTCCGGAGCGGATGCGCTGTCCATTTGTCGAATCCTCCACTTGATGTCGGCATCTGTCACATGCATTTGAATGCATATACGGAATTCGCAACCGTCGGACCTGTTACGTCCGATGCCGTACGCTTCTCGGTAGAATTGCCGCGCTGCTGCGGGTAATCGCCCGGCGGGCAATGCCGTCACATCTCTTCTGGACGGTCATCAAACTTTGTTGGAACCGTCGTCCATCTGTCATGCAGGGGTCGCATACGCGCTTTGAAAAAGGAGCGCAGAATGACGACGCCTCAATCGCTTGACCTTCTCGGCATCGGCAAGAGCTTCGGGAACGATGAGGTCCTGAAGGAGATCAACCTCTCCATCCGCCCCGGCGAATTCCTGTCGCTGGTCGGTATGTCCGGCTGCGGCAAGTCCACGCTGCTGAGGATCATCGCCGGGCTGGAAGCGCCGGATCGCGGCACCGTCTCGATCGGCGGAGACGATGTGACCGAGACGGATCCCAGCGATCGCAACCTCGCCATGGTGTTTCAGTCCTACGCGCTCTACCCGCACATGAGCGTTCGGCAGAACATCGCCACGCCGCTGCGGATGCGGCGCCTGACATTTTCTGCCCGCCTGCCGCTGATCGGGCGGCTGCTGGCTCCGGCAGAAGCCATGAAGGCGATCGATGCTGCCGTCGAGCAGGCGGCGGAAACGCTTCATATTGCACATCTGTTGGACCGCAAGCCGGCGCAGCTGTCCGGCGGCCAGCGCCAGCGCGTGGCTCTGGCCCGCGCACTCGTCCGCTCGCCGGCAGCCTTCCTGATGGACGAGCCGCTCTCCAATCTCGATGCCAAGCTGCGCGCCCATATGCGCGAGGAGCTGGCGTCGCTGCATCGCCGCCTGGGCGCGACCTTCATCTACGTCACCCACGACCAGATCGAGGCGATGACGATGTCCGATCGCATCGCGCTGATGTCGGAGGGCCGGATCGAGCAGCTCGGGACGCCGGACGAGCTCTACCGTTCGCCCGCAACGCTCACCGTCGCCCGTTTCATCGGCACGCCGTCGATCAACCTCCTGCCGGTCGAGATCAATGGGCAGGGACGCGTCTCGGCTTTCGGCCAGAACCTGCAGATCCAGGCGGCGGCCAAGGATGCCGGTCCCGCGACGCTGGGTATCCGCGCCGAGGACCTGCGCCACGCGGCCGACGGTTTTGCGGTTCGCGTGGTGCGCAGCGAGACCCACGGCGCCGACCGCTTCGTCACCACCCATCTGCTCGCCGATGAGACCGTTCGCCTGACGATGCGTCAGGCATCCGACGAGCGACTGGCCGTTGAGGCGGACGGCACGATGCGTCTCGGCTTTGCGCCGGAGCAGGCGCACCTGTTCGGCACCGACGGCGAGCGCCGCAGGGTCTCGGTTCTCGAGCGGGTGGCGGCATGACGGCGGCGGACTTCTATACGCCGGCCTCCACTATGACGGTCGGGCAAAAACCCCGAGCGGCGCGCGCGGAGCGGCGGATGATGTGGCGCGGGCTGATGTTCGTTGCCCCGGCCGCGCTGCTGCTGGTGGCGATCTATATCGTTCCGATGGTCGTGCTCGCCGGTTTCTCGGTCACCGACTACCAGCTCGGGGCCCTTTCCAGCCGCTTCGTCGGACTTGAGAATTTCATCAAGGCCTACCACGATCCTGTGTTCATGAGATCGCTGAAGAACACGGCAATCTATGCGGCGATCGTCATACCCTTCGGCGTGTTCCTGGCGCTTGGCGTCGCGCTGCTGGTCTACAACCGCAAGCGCAGCCGCGGCTTCTGGGAAGTCGCCTATTTCCTGCCCGTCACCGCGACGCTGGTGGCCATGGCCACCGTCTGGCAGTTCCTGCTGCATCCGTCGCTCGGGCCGGTAAACGCTGCGATCAAGTGGTTCGGCTTCGAGCCGGTCGCCTTCCTGTCGAACCCGGTGCTGTTGATCCCGACGATGGCCTTGATCGGTGTCTGGCAGATCGTCGGCTTCAACATGGTGCTGTTTCTCGCGGGATTGACGGCAATCCCGAAGGATCTGCACGAGGCGGCCCGGCTGGATGGCGCCAGAAACCCCATCGATAGGTTCTTTACCGTCACCTGGCCGATGCTTGGCCCGACGACGATGTTCGTCGTCGTCACCACCTCGATTTCCGCCTTCAAGGTGTTCGAGACGGTCGCCGTCCTCACCAAGGGCCGCTTCGGCTCGGAGACGCTGCTGTTCGATCTCTACCTCGAGGGGTTCGAATACGCCAACACCGGCTATGCCGCCGCCCTGACGCTGATCTTCCTTGTTATCGTTCTGGTCCTGTCGATCGGCCAGACGGTGCATATGGACCGGAAGGTGCATTACTGATGGCGTCGCTGCGCAGATATCTCCCGCATCTGGTGCTCGCACTCGGCGCCTTCGCCATGCTGCTGCCGTTCTACTGGATGGTGCTGACGTCGATCCGCTCTCCGGCGGAGATCTTTAACGTATCACTGTGGCCGATCCCGCAGAAATTCGACGCGGCCGAGAATTATGCCCGAGCGGCGGGCCAGGTGCCGATGGCGCGGTTCATGCTGAACGGCGTTATCGTCTGCTTCGGCATCCTGATCGTGCAGGTGGTAACGGCGGTTCCGGCTGCCTATGCGCTCGCCAAGCTTCGGTTTCCCGGCCGCAGGCTGATGATGACGCTGGTGATCGCAGCGCTCTGCGTGCCGATCCAGGCGCTGGCGCTGCCGCTCTTCGTCGGCTTGGCGAAGACGAACCTGCTCAACACCTACTTTGCGATGATGGCGCCGTTCCTGCTGTCGGTCTTCGCCATCTTCCTGTTCCACCAGTCGTTCCGCAGCTATCCGAACGAAATCATCGAAGCCGCCCGGATGGACGGCTTTTCGGAGCTGGAGATCTGCTGGGGACTGGTGCTGCGCGGCTCTCTGCCGTCGCTTGCCGCCTTCGCCGTCTTCTCTCTGGTGGCCCACTGGAACGACCTCTACTGGCCGATGATCGTCGTGTCGGACACCAATCTCGCGCCGCCGCCGCTCGGGATGCTCTACTTCTCGGATGTCGAATCCGGGGCGAACTACGGCGCGCTGATGGCCGGCGCGACGATCATCACCGCACCCATGCTGATCTGCTTCCTCCTCGTGCGCCGCCATTTCATCGCCGGCATCACCATGACCGGCGTCAAGTAACCCTTCACCACTCCTTCCAACGACCACTCACCTCTGGAGACTGACATGAACATCAACCGACGTACCGCGCTCGGCGGCCTCGTCCTCGGCCTGGCTGCTGCCGGACTGGGACAGCCGACGCTGGCAGCCGACAAGATCACGCTCGACGTGCTCTACAATCTTCCCGGCTTCACGAAATTCCATCAGCCGCTCGCTGACGAGTTCATGAAGAAGAACCCGGATGTGACGATCAACTTCCTCGCACCGGCCGCCGGCTACAATGAGGGCCAGCAGCAGGTGCTGCGCGCCGCGGTGACCGGCAACCTGCCGGACGTCTACTTCTCCGGCTATAACCTGACGGCCGAACTGGTTCACACCCTTGAGCCGCGCAAGCAGATCACCGACCTCGGCCCGTTCATCGAGGCCGATGGCGGCCAGGCGTTCCTCGACAAGAACTACAGCCCGAAGATGGCCGCCCTCGGCCAGATCGACGGCAAGCAGTACGGCCTGCCGGTCAACGCCTCTTCGCCGATCATCTACATCAATGCCGATCTGGTCAGCAAAGCCGGCGGCGACCCGGACAACATGCCGAAGACCTTTGCCGGGCTGATCGAACTGGCCGCCAAGATCCATGCGCTCGACCCGAAGGTCGCCGGCATGGGCTACGACATCAACGGCTGGCCTGACGACTGGCTGTGGCAGGCCCTGATCGTCCAGCAGGGCGGCAAGATGGTCGATACGGCAACCAAGACTGCCGGCTTCGACAACGAAATCGGCCTCAACGCGCTGAAGCTGGTGCGCCAGTTCGTGACGGAAGGTCACCAGACGCTGCTCGACTGGGACCAGTCGCGCCAGCAGTTCGGTGCGGGCCTGACCGGCTTCATCTTCTCGACACCGGCACATGTGCAGACGGTCGAGGGTCTCGTGGGTGATCGGTTCAAGCTCAAGACCGCAACCTTCCCGCTTGATAACGCGGAAAAGGGCGGCGTACCGACCGGCGGCAACTCCGCCGTCATCCTGACCCAGGACAAGGCCAAGCAGAATGCTGCCTGGAAGTACCTGAAGTGGATCACCGGTCCGGAAGCTCAGAACCTGATCGTCCGCATCACCGGCTATCTTCCGACCAACAAGCTGGCGACCGGTCCGGAATTCCTGGCGCCCTATTATGCCGAGCATCCGAACGTCAAGACTGCCTCGCTGCAGGCAGACCGCTCGCTGCCGTGGGCCGGTTATCCGGGTGGCGATTCGGTCCGCATCTGGCGCACCCAGCGCGACATCATCGGCACGGTAATGCGTGGCGAAGTGACGCCGGAAGAAGGCCTGAAGCAGATCGTCGCGCAGACCAACGCGCTGATGAACTGAGCCGCAAGGCGAATTGACAGGGCTGCGGGGAGATGATCCCCGCAGCCATTTCTTGAGCAGAGAGACAGACGATGAAGATTATCCAGCTGACCGATACCCATCTCATGCCTCCGGGTGTCGTCGTGAACGGCGTGGACCCGGAAAAGCAGCTGCGCGCCGCAGTGACCGACATCATCGACAAGCACGCCGATGCCGATCTGCTGGTGATGACCGGCGATCTCTGCAACTACGGAGACCCGGAAGCATACGAACTGCTGCGCGACATCCTGGCGCCGCTTCCCTTCGAGGCGCGCCTGCTGCTCGGCAATCATGACAAGCGGCCGGAATTCGTCGAATCCTTTCCGGACCAGCCGCGCGATGGCAACGGCTATATCCAGTCGTTCATGGATACGAAGTTTGGCCGGCTGCTGTTTCTCGACAGCCACGAGGCAGCGGTGATCGGCGGCATCTATGGTCCGGACCGGCTGGAATGGTTAAGCGGCGCGCTGGCCGGTGCCGGCGACCTGCCGGTGACCGTGTTCATCCACCATCCGCCCATGGACCCGGGCATCGGTCACTTCGAGAACATCGGGATGCATGACGAGGGTGCTATGATGCGCAGCCTCAGCGCCCACCCGGCCGGGGTTCGGCACGTTGTCTTTGGACACATCCATGTGCCGCTGGCAGGCACCAGCGCCGAGGGCATCGCCTACAGCTCCGGGCAGGCCTGCTCGCACAGGTTCATCACCGATCTGGACATTCCCGATCCCTGGTGGACGGGCGGCAATCCCTGCTACCGGATCCTCCGCGTCGATGATCAGGGACTTAGGGCCTATGGCGTCGAGGTCGGACAGGTGCCGACGGAACGCGCTCCGGTCTGCGCCGGCCCTTAAACGAACGACGGTGCGGAGCGGCGGGCGTGCGCCGCCGCTCCCGACCGTGACCTCAGCGCCAGCCGAGTGCCGGCGCCACATGCGTCAGAATGGCCTCGATCACGTGGGCGTTGTATTCGACGCCCAGCTGGTTCGGGACGGTCAGCAGCAGCGTATCGGCTTCGGCGATGCCCTCGTCAGCGCGCAACTGCTCGATCAGGTTATCCGGCTCGCCCGCATAGGAGCGGCCGAAGATGGCGCGCGTGCTCTCGTCGATATAACCGATCGAATCCTGCTCCTTGCCGCCGCGGCCGAAATAGGCACGGTCGAGATCGTTGACGATCGCAAAGATGCTGCGGCTGACGGACACCCGCGGCGTGCGGGCATGGCCGGCTTCCTTCCAGGCCTCGCGATAGGCGCGGATCTGCGCCGCCTGCTGGATGTGGAAGGGTTCGCCGGTTTCGTCGTCCTTCAGCGTCGAGCTCTGCAGGTTCATGCCGTGCTTGGCAGCCCAGACGGCGGTGGCGTTTGATCCGGCGCCCCACCAGATCCGCTCCCGAAGTCCTTCCGAATGCGGCTCGAGCCGCAGCAGTCCCGGCGGGTTCGGAAACATCGGACGCGGATTAGGCTTCGCAAATCCTTCGCCCTTCAGCACATCCAGAAGCACCTCCGCATGCCGGCGGCCCATGTCGGCGTCGCTCTGGCCATCTTCCGGCTCGTAGCCGAAGTGACGCCAGCCGTCGATGACCTGTTCCGGCGAGCCGCGGCTGAGGCCGAGCTGCAGGCGACCCCCTGAAATCAGGTCGGCAGCGCCGGCATCCTCGGCCATGTAGAGTGGGTTCTCGTAGCGCATGTCGATGACGGCGGTGCCAATCTCGATCTTGGACGTACGGGCGCCGACGGCTGCGAGCAGCGGGAAGGGCGAGGCGAGCTGCCGGGCGAAATGATGGACGCGGAAGTAGGCGCCGTCGGCACCGAGCTGCTCGGCGGCAACCGCCAGATCAATGGATTGCAACAGGGCATCCCCGGCGGACTGCGTGCCCGACTGGGGAGAGGGCGACCAATGGCCGAAGGATAGAAAACCGATATTCTTCATGATGCGCGCCTTCGCGGTGGTGAACGTGGTTGGCTCCCATATAGGAGCGAGGCGCCGTTCAATGCGAGAGGAGCGACGTGAACGCACTGTTCGCTTCCCGAATAACCGCCCGTATGTTGGACCATCGGCGTCGAAACACCGATGGTCCTGTTTCGCGGGCCTATTCCGAGGCCGTTGCCGGAGCCAGTTGCTGCTGCTTCTGGCGCTTGGCTCGCCAGTCGCCGAGGAACAGCAGGATGGGAGCGGCGATGAACACCGACGAGGACGCCGCGATGAAGATGCCGAACACCATGGGTACGGCAAAGCTTTCCACCGCGCTTCCGCCCCAGATGGCCATCGGCACCATGGCCAGGAACGCCGTGGCGGAGGTGTAGAGGCTTCGCGCCAGCGTTTCGTTGATCGACAGGTTGATCAGGTCGCGGAACGGCATCGACTTGTAGAGCCGCATGTTCTCGCGCATTCGGTCGTAGACGACGACCTTGTCGTTCACCGAATATCCGACCAGCGTCAGCAGGGCGGCGATGGCCGTCAGGTTGAAGTCCAACCCGGTCAGCGCGAAGAAGCCGACCGTTTTCGTCACGTCGAGGACAAGCGTCGCGATGGCGCCGACCGCGAACGGCCATTCGAAGCGCACCCAGATGTAGATGAGCATTGCAAGGCTGGCGAGCACCACCGAGGTGATGCCGGCGATTGCCAGCTCGCCGCTGACCTTCGGGCCGACGACCTCGGTGCGCTCGACCTTGGCGGTCGGGTCGATCTTGACGATCTCCGACCTCAGCTTTTCGACGGCCTCGGTCTGCGCTGTCTCCGGTCCCGGCTGGCGTTCGAGGCGCATCAGGATGTGGTTGCGGTCGCCGAATTCCTGCAGCGCCACTTCACCGAGACCGAGGCCTTCGATGCCCGAACGGAAGCGCGCCAGATCGGCCGGTTCGCGGGTCGACACCTCAAGCTGGATGCCGCCCTTGAAGTCGACGCCGTAGTTGAGGCCGGGGGTGATGAACAGGATGATCGAGGAGATCGACAGGAAGGCGGAGATGCCGATACCGAACATCCGCGCCTTCATGAAGTCGATCTTCGTTCCGTCGCGGATGAGGCCGATGGCCACCAGCGGTCGGATGTTGATGACCTTCATCTTCCGGCGGCGGACGATGGCGATCATCGCGACGCGAACGACGGCGACGGCGGTGAACATCGAGATGGCGATGCCGAGGCCCATGGTGACGGCAAAGCCGCGCACCGGGCCCGAGCCGAACCAGAACAGCAGGACCGTTGCGATCAGCGCCGTGACGTTGCTGTCGATGATCGTCGAATAGGCTTTGGCAAAGCCCTGGTCGATCGCCGCATAGGCGCCTCTGCCCTTGCGCGTCTCTTCACGGATGCGCTCGTTGATGAGGACGTTGGCGTCGACCGCAAGACCGATGCCGAGCACGATACCGGCGATGCCGGGCAGCGTCAGTGTGGCGCCGACCATCGTCAGGCCGGCAAACGTCAGGATGACGTTGAGCGCCAGAGCGACGACGGCGAGGATGCCCCAGGATCCGTAGAGGACGATGATGAAGCCGACGACCAGCGCAAAGCCGATGAGGCCCGACAGGATGCCGCGCTCGATGGCGTCGCCGCCAAGATCGGCGCCGACGGTGCGTTCCTCGATCACGGTGAGCTTGGCCGGCAGCGCGCCGGCGCGCAGGAGGGCCGCCAGCGTGTTGGCATTGGCGACCGAGAAGTCTCCGGAGATCTGGCCTGAGCCGCCGGTGATCGGTTCGCGGATGACCGGCGCGCTCAGCACTTTTCCGTCCAGCACGATGGCAAACGGATTGCCGACGTTCTCGCGGGTGATCTGGGCAAAGCGGGTGGCGCCGGCCTGATCGAAGCGGAAGCTGACGACCGGTTGGTTTGTGTTCTGCTCGAACGAGACGCGGGCATCCGTCAGGCGGTCGCCGGACAGCAGGACACGATCCTGGACCGGGTAGTTGCGGCCCTCTTCGTCGGCGATCATGGTGATGCCGGGTTCGCCTTCGCGGCCCAGCAGGTGGAAGCTCATCTTGGCCGTCGAGCCGAGAAGTGCGCGAAGGTTGGACGGATCCTGCTCGCCCGGTAGCTGGACGAGAACCCGGTCGCCGCCGATCCGCTGGATCGTCGGCTCGGCGACGCCGACCTGGTCGACGCGCTGGCGGATGATCTCGAGGCTCTGCTCGACGGCATTGCTCATGCGGTAGGTGACGCCGGCTTCTGACGGGCGCAGCAGCACGGTGTCGTTGCCACGCAACGAAACGTCGAGCTCGCTTGCTCCTGCACCGATGCCGGTTGGCACGCCGCTGCCGAGCTTGGCAAGTTCATCGCGTGCGGCATCGCGCCTGGCGGGATCGGTAATGGTCACCGCCACCGATCCGCCCTGCCGCTGCACCGAGCGGAAGTCGATGCCGGCTTCGCGCAGGCTGGTGCGCGATTCCTGGGTGAGCGTCTGCAGCCATTCGTTTTCGAGCGACGGCCGGTCCACTTCGAGCACGAGGTGCGAGCCGCCGCGCAGGTCAAGACCGAGAGAGGCGCGTTCGTGCGGCAGCCAGTTGGGCCAGCCGGCAAGGGTTTTTTCAGGCAGTGCGTTCGGCAGGGCGATCAGCACGCCGATGACGATGACGATCAGATACGTCATCACCTTCCAGAGTGAGTTCTTCAATGTCGTCGTTCCAGATTTGCTGGGCGGTCTGCCTGATTCAAGGCAGCGGTCGCCGGATAAGTCGTGAAAGCCCGAAGGCTTCAGGTCATGACGTGTGACCTGCCGGCGGCGGTGCGCGCGGCTGAAATGCAGCAACAGGCGCCGAAGCCGAAAGCCAGCCGTCATCCCGACCTGTTCGTTGACTGTGCCAGCTGGAGCCGGCGACACGAGCGCCATGGGACAGGTCGAAGTCCGGCGGATCGATCAGCCGCGCCTTGCTGCGGGTCCCGTGATCGGCAGCAAGCGTCGGACGCGTGCTCTCGCGCTTTGCCAACCCCTCGTGATCCGCGGAGGCGGGCGTCGAGGACATGGCAAGCAGATCGGCGACATCGAGGTCGCGCTTGCTCTGCGCCGATGGGTAGAACAGCAGCAACAGCAGCAACAGGCTCTGCGCGCAGGCGATCGCGTGAGCGAGGGTCGCGGCAAAGCTCCAAGGGCTGCTGGAGGCGGAAAGGCGGATCGGCGTGTCTCCTTTACGTTGGAAGGCACGGCATATACGAGTGTCCGGTCCGATACAAACCGATCGTCGCGAAATCCTGGCCCCCACGTGTTCGGCAAGATCAGGGATTGCAGATGCCGATCGTATCGCCCTCGATCGGGACGAAGGAGATCCCGCCGCGCTCGAATGCCAGCCGCAGCTGCGCTTCGGTCGCCCGATGCACATCATGCCGGTGGCCCTCGTAATCGCGGATCGTGCTGCGCGATACGCCCGACCGGTCGGCCAGTTCCGCCTGTGTCCAGTCGAGAAAACCACGTGCGGCGCGACACAGTGCCGGCGATAAAATTTTGTCGTGTGCGAGTTGACCCATCGGACCAAGCTGCCCATATTGGTTGATATTGATCATATATGGCGTCCTTGGAAAAATTGCTAGGGGGCCAGTTGCGGCGATCTGCGGCGGTCATGCCGGTGCACTCGTTCGCAGCGTGAAAGGAAATAATCCGTTGGGATAACGTTCGAGCCCTATCTCCTCGTCCTGTTGCTTGCTCTGCCATTCATCGGCAGCCTCGTCTCCGGCCTGCTTCTCAATACGACGTCGCGCGACCTGCCCGTGTTCGTCGCCGGCGGTGTGGCGCTTGCCTCGCTCTGCCTGACGACAATCGCCTACGCCTATGTGACGAGCGGCAATGTGCTGCGGTTTGAAGCCGAATGGCTCCCGCAGCTGGGTCTCAACTTCACGCTTCGGATGGACGGCTTTGCATGGATCTTCTCCATGCTGGTAACGGCGATCGGCTTCCTCGTCGTGCTCTACGCCCGCTACTACATGGGCGACGATGATCCGATCCCGCGCTTCTTCTCGTTCCTGCTCGCCTTCATGGGTGCCATGCTCGGCATCATCATTTCGGGAAACGTGATCCTGCTGTCGATCTTCTGGGAATTGACGAGCATCTTCTCCTTCCTGCTGATCAGCTACTGGCATCACATCCCCTCGGCCCGCGACGGGGCCCGCATGGCACTCACCATCACCGGCATAGGCGGCTTCTGCCTGCTGATAGGCATGCTGCTGCTCGGCAACATCGTCGGTAGCTACGACCTCGACAAGATCCTGGCGTCCGGCGACGCCATCCGCGCCCACGCACTGTACCTGCCGACGCTGATCTTCATCCTGCTCGGCGCCTTGACCAAGAGCGCGCAGTTCCCGTTCCACTTCTGGCTCCCGAACGCCATGGCAGCGCCGACGCCGGTGTCAGCCTATCTGCATTCGGCAACGCTGGTGAAGGCCGGCGTCTTCCTGCTGGCGCGCCTTTGGCCGGCTTTGGCCGGGACCTACGAGTGGTTCTTCCTGCTCGGCGCTGCGGGCATGCTGACGCTTCTGCTCGGCGCCTATTTCGCCGTCTTCCAGCGGGACCTGAAGGGCCTGCTCGCCTATTCGACGATCAGCCATCTCGGCCTTATCACCACGCTTCTGAGCCTCGGCAGTCCTTTGGCGATGGTCGCCGCCATCTTCCACATGCTCAACCACGCTACCTTCAAGGCGTCGCTGTTCATGGCCGCCGGCATCATCGATCACGAGACCGGCACGCGCGACATGCAGCGGTTGAGCGGGTTGTTTCGCTACCTGCCGTTCACGGCAACGCTGGCGATGGTGGCGAGTGCGGCGATGGCCGGCGTGCCGCTGCTCAACGGCTTCCTGTCGAAGGAGATGTTCTTCGCCGAGGCCGTCGAGACGCATGCCGATTCGCTGCTGGACAGCATCCTGCCGTATGTGGCGACGCTCGCCAGCGCCTTCAGCGTCACCTATTCGCTGCGCTTCATCCACACCGTCTTCTTCGGACCGCCGCCGGTCGACTTACCGAAGCCGAAGCCGCACGAGCCGCCCCGCTGGATGCGCTTCCCGGTCGAGTTCCTCGTCGTCGTCTGCCTGGTGGTCGGCATTGTCCCGTCCCTGTCGATCGGACCGTTTCTCGATACGGCGGTCACCAGCGTGCTGGGGACCCGGGCGCCGGAATTCAGCCTTGCCGTGTGGCACGGGTTCAACCTGCCGCTGCTGATGAGCTTCATCGCTCTGATCGGCGGAACCGTCCTCTATTTCGCCCTGAAGCCCTACCTGTCGTGCTGTCAGGATGGTCCGCCGTTCTTCCGCAGGCTGCGCGGCCAGCGTATCTTCGAACGGGTTCTGGTCACGGTGTCGTGGCGCTGGGCGCGCATGGCGGAAAGCCGCATCGGCACGCGAAATCTGCAGCCGCAACTGCGCTGGGTCGTCGCAACCGGCTTCATGGCGGGACTGCTGCCGCTGCTGCTCTCGGGCTTCGAAGTGCGGCCGCTGGCATTTTCCGGCATAGACCCGGCTTTCGCAATTGTCTGGCTGCTCGGAACGGCGCTAGCTATCGGCGCGGCCTATCTCGCCAAGTATCACCGGCTTGCGGCCCTGGTGATGCTCGGCGGCGTGGGGCTGATCGTGTGCATCACCTTCGTCTGGCTGTCGGCGCCGGACCTCGCCATCACCCAGCTGCTGGTCGAGATCGTCACCACGGTTCTCATCCTTCTCGGTCTTCGATGGCTGCCGAAGCGCAATGTCGATGTCGGCGAGGTGATCACCCTGCGCAGCCGCTTCCGGCGGTTCCGCGACCTGCTGCTGGCCATCGCCTGCGGCGTCGGCATGTCGTTCATCGCGTTCGCCGTCATGACCATGCCGGTGCCCGATGCGATCGCCACGTATTTCCTCGACAACGCCTACGAGCAGGGCGGCGGCCGCAATGTCGTGAACGTCATTCTCGTCGACTTCCGGGGCTTCGACACGCTGGGCGAAATCGCCGTGCTCGGCGTCGTGGCACTGACGGTCTATGCCCTGCTGCGACGTTTCCGTCCGGCGGCCGACAGCATCGACATGCCCGAACAGCAGCGCATCCAGAACCGCTTCGACGAGGAGCGTCCCGAGCGCTCTCCGGGCGATACCGTGCGCGACTACCTGCTCGTCCCGTCGGTCATCATGCAGTGGCTGTTCCCGGTCATCCTGACGCTTTCCGTCTACCTGTTCATGCGCGGCCACGACATGCCGGGCGGCGGATTTTCCGCCGGGCTTACCCTGTCGATCGCCTTCCTGCTGCAGTACCTGGCCGGTGGAACGCGCTGGGCGGAGGATCGCATCCGCATCCTGCCGGTGCGCTGGATGGGCGGCGGACTGCTGATCGCAGCGGCGACCGGCATCGGCGCCTGGTTCCTCGGCTATCCGTTCCTCACCTCGCATTCACGGTATCTGGATCTGCCGCTGATCGGCAAGGTGCCGGCAGCCACCGCGCTGCTCTTCGACCTCGGGGTTTTCGCTCTCGTCGTCGGATCGACGGTGCTGATCATGGTGGCGCTCGCCCACCAGTCCATCCGCAACAATCGCCTGAAGGCGATCGGCGCGGCCAAGGTGGAGGACAGCTGATGGAACTGGTCCTGTCTATTGCCATCGGCGCGATGACCGGCTGCGGCGTGTGGCTCATCCTGCGGCCGCGCACCTATCAGGTGATCGTCGGGCTTTCGCTGCTCTCCTATGCCGTCAACCTGTTCATCTTCGGCGTCGGCGGCGTGAAGAGCAACCTGCCGCCGATCCTCGAAGAGGGTGTCGATCCCTCGGTCCTGTCCGATCCGGTGCCGCAGGCGCTGGTCCTGACGGCCATCGTCATCGGCTTTGCCACGACAGCGCTGTTCCTCGTCGTCATGCTCGCCTCGCGCGGGCTGACCGGCAACGACCACGTGGACGGGAGGAACGACCTGAAATGATCTCCTGGAGCCACCATCTGATCATCGCGCCGATCCTGGTGCCGCTGATCGCCGCTGCCGTGCTGCTGTTCTTCGACGAGCGCAAGCGCGTCACCAAGGCAATGATCAGCCTGGCTTCGGCGATCATCATGTTGCTCATTGCCTTCGTCCTGTTCCGCATCGAAAGCAATCCGAACGATTTCGACGGCGTCTACCTGCTCGGCAACTGGGCAGCCCCCTTCGGCATCGTGCTCGTCGTCGACGGGCTGTCGGCGCTCATGCTGCTGCTGACGGCGCTGCTGGCGCTTGCCGCACTGGTGTTCTCGATGGCCCGCTGGCATGCGGTCGGTGCCCATTATCACAGCATGTTCCAGCTGCTGCTGGTGGGGCTGAACGGAGCTTTCCTGACCGGCGACCTGTTCAACCTGTTCGTTTTCTTCGAGGTCATGCTGGCGGCTTCCTACGGCCTGCTGCTGCACGGCTCGGGTCCGATGCGGGTGAAGGCGGGGATGCATTACATCGCCGTCAACCTCGTCGCGGCGTTCTTCTTCCTGATCGGCGTCAGCCTGATCTACGGAACGGCCGGCACCCTCAACATGGCGGATCTCGCCGCCCGCATTCCGCAGATCGAGCCGGATCGCCGCATGCTGATGGAGGCTGGGGCGGGGGTGCTCGGTGTGGCGTTCCTGATCAAGGCCGGCATGTGGCCGCTCTGCTTCTGGCTGCCGACGGCCTACAGCGCCGCCGCCGCACCCGTCGCTGGCATCTTTGCCATCCTCAGCAAGCTCGGCATCTACGTCATCCTGCGGCTGACGATGCTGCTGTTTGCCGACGGCCCTTCGGCCGGCTTCGGCTCCGAGGTGCTGCTGTTCGGCGGCATCGCCACGCTCATCTTCGGCACCATCGGCGTGCTGGCGTCGCAGGCGCTCGGCCGGCTTGCGGGCTATTCCGTGCTCGTGTCGTCCGGGACGATGCTGATGGTCGTCGGCATCAGCGACGGGGCGGTCTCGTCGGGTGCGCTGCTCTATCTGGTCAGTTCCACCTTCACCATTAGCGCCCTGTTCATGCTGATCGAACTCGTCGAGCGCGGCCAGGATGCTGGCGCCAACGTTCTGACGGTGACGATGGAGGCCTATGGCGACGGTGAGGACGAGCGGCTGGAGGAGGAGGACGGCGTCATGATGCCGGGAACGATGGCGATCCTTGGAACCTGCTTTGCCGCCTGCACCATCCTGCTGGCCGGCTTGCCGCCGCTGTCCGGTTTCATCGGCAAGTTCGCCATGCTGTCGGCGATGATGGGGATCGGCGCCATCGGCACGCCGCCGGATGCTGCCGTCTGGACGCTGATCGTGCTGGTCATCCTGTCTGGCGTCGCGGCGCTGATCGCCATGACGCGCGTCGGGATCCGCACCTTCTGGAGCTCGCTCGAGGGGACGGTTCCGCGGGTGCTGGTCATCGAGCTGGTGCCGGTAATGTTCCTGCTGTCGCTGACCATGGCTTTGACCATCCAGGCAGGCCCGGCGATGCGCTACATGGATACGACCATCCGGACGCTGTCCCAGCCGTCGATCTACATCGACGCGGTGCGAAACGCCGTCCGGGTCGATGGCTGGCGTCCGACGCCGGACGTTGCAAAGGGGGCGCCGTGATGCTGCCCTACCCAGTTCTCAGTCTCTGCCTTGTCCTGATGTGGCTGCTGCTCAACGGGTTCACTGTCGGTCACCTGCTTTTCGGCTCGATGGTGGCGATCTTTGCCGGCTGGGCTCAGGCAGCGCTTCGACCCGACAAGCCGCGGCTGAGGAAGTGGTATCTGCTGCCGAAGCTGTTCGTCGTCGTGTTCGTCGACGTCATCCGCTCCAATATCGCCGTCGCCTGGCTGCTGCTGCAGGGCAAGCGGCGCGAGAACACCTCGGGCTTCCTGCTCGTGCCGCTCAAGATCGAGGATCCGACAGCGCTTGCCATCATGGCCGTCATCCTCACCGCGACGCCCGGTTCGGCATGGCTGGAATACGACAGCGGCGACAAGACTGTGCTGATCCACGTGCTCGACCTGATCGACAAGGAGACCTGGGCGGCCACGATCAAGCAGCGTTACGAGGCCCTGTTGTTGGAGATTTTCGCATGAGCGCCATCATCCTGTTCACCGCCGTTTCGATCGCCCAGCTTCTGCTTGGTTGCGCGATGTTGGTCGCCGCCGTCCGGATCTTCACCGGTCCGCGAGCCCAGGATCGCATCATGAGCCTGGATACGCTCTACATCAACGCCATGCTGCTGCTCGTCACTTTCGGCATCGGCACCGGACGCACCGTCTACTTCGAGGCCGCCCTGGTGATCGGCATGCTGGGCTTCGTCGCGACCCTGGCGCTCGCAAAATTTCTGATGCGCGGCGAGGTGATCGAATGACTCAGCCAGTCCTCGACCTGCCGCTGTGGGCGGCGATCATCGTCGCGTTCTTCCTGCTTCTCGGCGCAGCCCTGGCGCTGATCGGCACGATCGGCTTCCTGCGCCTGCCGACCTTCTACGAGCGGCTGCATGCACCGACGCTTGGCACCAGCTGGGGAACCGGCGGGATCATGGTGGCGTCGATCATCTACTTTTCGGTGGGGTCGTCGCGTCTCGTCGTCCATGAGATCCTGATCGGCCTGTTCGTCACCATCACCACGCCTGTGACCTTCATGCTGCTGGCCCGTGCAGCGCTGCATCGCGATCGGTCCGAAGGAAATGCTGCGGTTCCCGCCAAGCATGCCGTCCATGCGGTGGTGGAAGCGGCCGAGGCCACGCCGCGCGATGCCGTCGCCGAAGTGACGCCGTTGCCGAAGTGACGTCGCCGCGCAGCTGGACCGGCTCGGCGATGCCTACCAGGCGAGCAGCCGGCGACCGGATGCCATTCCGATCAGGCCCATCAGCAGGATGCCCGTCGTGTACCAGAGCGCGACGAAGGTGAGGCCGTTCTCGATGCAGCCCCAGGAATACACCCAGGCGCCGGCAGCTCCGGATGTAATGCCGGCGACGAAGCCCGCCAGCCGCAGCCTGGTCGGCGCCGCCTTGCGCAGGAACCAGGTGAGTGCGGCGAGTATCGGCGCACCGCTTGCCAGCACCGCGATCGGGCAGAACCAGGCCGAAACACCGAATACAAGTTGCCGATAGTCGGCGGCAGGTGCCAGGTGCAACTGCCACAATGCAAGCGTCAGAACTCCGATATAGACGAGGAGTGCGCTAGCACCCGCTGCCCTCGGCACGCCGCCGGGACGAGCAACGATCACCATCGCACCGATGCCGATGATCGCCAGCAGCAGCGGATAGGCCGACTTCACCCAGAACGCCGGAAGCAATATCGCCTGCGCAAGATCGGGACGCAGACCATGGACGAAGACGATCAGGGCCGCAGAGACCGCAAGCGCAGGCGGCAGCGCAAGAACCAGCAGGCGGCCAAGCGCATTCGGCGCGACGGGGCGCAGGTCGCTTGCCAGTCTGTCGATCAGATCATCCGTCGTCACGGTCGCCTCTCATTCTTGCGGCCAACGCTTTGATGCCGCGGTGCACGCCGATCTTGACCATCGCCTCGGTTCGCCCGCCGCTTGCTGCGGTCTCGGCGACCGAACGCCCTTCCAGTCGCACCTGGCGGATCATCTGCCCCTGCCAGGCCGGCAGGCTTGCCAGCAACCGCTCGACATCGAGGCTTGCCGCTGCGGCCTCGCTGCCGTTGCTGCTGTCGACGATGTCGCCGACTGCATCCAGCGGTACGTGGTGACGGCCGCCATGGCGACGGTAGTGATCAACCAGCTTGTGGCGGGCGATCGTGAAGAACCAGGCGGTAAACGGCCTTTGCCGGTCGTAGGTTATTCGTCGCTGGTGCAGCGCCAGCAGGGTCTCCTGTACCAGGTCGTCAACGTCTCCGCCCGCCGAACCATTCATGCGCCGGCCATAGTAGTTGACGAGCAGGTGTCGCAGGGCGTTGAGCAGGCAGCGGTAGGCGACCTCGTCTCCATCCAGGGACAAGAGCATCAGCGATTTCAGCTCAGGCTCGATCAACTGCGTCATGTCGGTAAGCTTCATACGGCGCTGCCGTGAAACGGTTACACCCGTATGTCGGAAAATGCGAGGGAAGGCTTGCGATCACTTGGTCGTGATCCTTGTAACCGTTGCTTCGCTCGCGCCGAACTTCCAGCATGTGACCTTTGGCGCGACCTGCGGCGAGCACATCAACCGGGAGAAGCAACATGATCAGCCACCGTTCCAGCACCGTCGGTGCCATCCTTCTGGGTCTCGCCATGACGGCGGGCGTCGCCCAAGCTCAGACCAGCCCTGCGCCGATGAAGACGGACACCATGAAGACCGACACGATGAAGACCGACACCATGAAGGCGGATCCGATGAAGTCCTCCGGAATGACGACCACCGCCGGCACCAAGACGGACTGCATGCATAAGGCAGGCATGGAAAAGAACAGCATGAAGAAGTCCGAGATGATGAAGGCCTGCGATACGATGAACTGATCCGGTCCGTGTCGTAGGACCTCACGCTAACGTCACCGCGCCGGCGATCTGATTGCCGTTACCGGCGCGGTTCTTTGACAAGACTATGAGCTGGTGTCGATCTTTCCTGCCGTTGCAGATTTCAGCGTCGAGTTGCGGGTGCAGCCTCCCATAAGAAGCTGGAACATTAGCTGTTTCTCGCGGTTCTTCGGTTGCTATCCAACGGAGAACTCTCATGACATTACGTCATCGAGCAGCGCTGCGGCAGCGGCCCTGTTGCTGTGCCTGGCTGGTACCACGCAGGCACAGGAAGCGCCGAAGCCGGCCGCGGAAATGCAGGCCGTACTCGACAAGCTGCAGGCTCTCGATGCCAATCCCTTCGCCAGCCTGACGGTAGCGGAAGCCCGCACGCAGGCAAGCGCAGCCGACGCCGCCCGTGCCATCCAGTGGGACAAGCGCATTTCCAGCAATCCTGATGCGCAGGTGACGACGCGCGACATCGCGATCCCCACAAAGCAGGGAAGCATCGCGGCGCGCGTCTACATTCCCGGCGGCGAGGGCCCGTTCCCGGTGGTCGTTTACTATCACGGCGGTGGCTTCGTGGTCGCCGACATCAATGTCTATGATGCGACGCCGAGGGCGCTGGCGCTGAACACCAACGCCATCGTGGTGTCCGCCGAATATCGCCACGCACCGGAACACAAGTTTCCGGCTGCCCACGACGATGCCTGGGCCGCTTATCAGTGGACGGTCGAGAACATCCACGAACTGAATGGCGACGCTGACCGCATCGCCGTGGCCGGCGAGAGTGCCGGCGGCAACCTGGCTGCCAACGTGGCGCTGATGGCGAAGGAAAAGAAGGCCAAGATGCCGGTGCATCAGCTGCTGGTCTACCCGATCGCCGGCAACGACATGAACACGCCGTCCTACCAGGAAAATGCCGAGGCCAAGCCGCTCGGCAAGGCCGACATGGAGTGGTTCGTGAAGAACAGCACGACCTCGATGGATCAGGCCGCCGATCCGCGCATCAACTTGAATGGTCGTTCCGATCTTGCCGGTGTGGCGCCGGCGACTGTCATCCTCGCCCAGATCGATCCGCTTCGCTCGGATGGCGAAACCTATGCCGCCAAGCTCAAGGATGCCGGCGTTGCCGTCAACTCGAAGATCTTCCCGGGCGTGACGCACGAGTTCTTCGGCATGGCCAAGGTCGTGCCGGCCGCCAAGGACGCAATGGATCTGGCCGTGGCCGATCTGCAAGCCGCATTCGGCAAGGCCAACTGAGGAGCCTCACGATGAAAAACATCATTTCCACTTCGCTCGTCGCGGCCGCGCTTCTCGTCAGCGGAGCTTCGCTCTCCACCGCCAAAATGCCGGCCAAGGCGGATACCGCGGCCCCGGCGATGAACATGGACAAGGGATCCTTCGTCAAGCAGGTCCAGAGCTCCAACATGTTCGAGATCGAATCCAGCAAGCTCGCCCAACAGAAGGCTCGCGATGGAGACGTGAAGGAGTTCGCGCAGCAGATGATCAAGGATCACACCAAAGCCGGCAAGGACTTGAAGAGTGCCGCCAAGGTGGATGCCGACGGCATGCTCTCGCCCAAGCACGCCGCCATGCTGGAAACGCTGAAAGGCGCCTCGGAGCAGGAGTTCCAGCCGCTCTACATCGAGATGCAGAACGTCGCACATATGGAGGCCGTCACGCTGTTTGCGACCTACGCCAAGGGCGGCGACGATGACGCCACCAAGACGTTCGCGAAGAAGACGCTGCCGACGCTCGAAATGCACAAGATGCACGTGGCGAAGCTCGTCGCCGCGCATTGATGGAGAGAGGACAGCGTCCCTTTGCAGGTCGCTGTCCCTCAGAAGAAAAACCCGGCCATACGGGGTATGGCCGGGTTCTCGGAAGCGGACAGGTTTCCGCTGGAAATCAGGTGCGAACGGTCGTTGCGACGTCGACGCTTGCCTTGATGGCGTTCGAATAGGGGCAGATGCCGTGCGTGGTTTCCGCCAGCTGCTGGGCTTCGGCTTCCGCCATGCCCGGCAGGTAGACGTCGAGAGCCGCGGTGATGCCGAAGCCGCCTTCCGAGCGGGGGCCGATGCCGATGGTCGCGGTGACCGTCGAGCCTTCCGGCACCTTCGTCTTCAGCTGCTGTGCGCCGACGCGCAGGGCGCCGAGGTAGCAGGCCGAGTAACCGAGTGCGAAAAGCTTCTCCGGGTTGGCACCGTCGCCGCCCGGTCCGCCGAGTTCCTTCGGCACGACCAGCTGCAGTTCCAGCGTGCCGTCGGCGAGTGCCGTCTTGCCATCACGGCCGCCGCCGTTTGCGGTTGCAGTTGTCTTGTACTTTGCATCAACAGACATAGGTGCTCTCCTTGTGTGAACGATGATCGATTTCTATAGTTCGTGATCTTATAGCACGCAATCTATTGGTTGATCATCCGCCTGTCAACGCCTTGCAATTATATTTTGCGCAATATATATCCCGCTCATGGACACACCGCATCAGACATACGACGAGCTTGGTCTTGACCGCATGCTGTGCTTCTCCGTCTACAAGGCGGGGCAGGCGTTCAATCGCGTCTACCGCGCGGCCCTTGAGCCGGTCGGGTTGACCTACCCGCAATTCCTGATCATGCGCCTGCTTTGGGCAGATGGTTCTCTGTCCGTTGGTGATATCTGCGAACGACTCGGTCTCGACACCGGTACCGTCACGCCGATCCTCAAGCGGCTGACGGTGATGGGGCTGGTGAAGAAGGAGCGGCGTGCAGCCGACGAACGGCGCGTCGACATTTTCCTGACCGAGCAAGGCCGCCGGCTCGAAGTTGCATCCGAATCGGTGACGCGCCACGTCACCGAGGCAATCGGCATGGATCGAAAGACGGCGGAAGAAACGCTGGCGACGATCAATCAGCTGACCGCCAATCTGAGTGCCGTCCGCAACGACTGACGCCGGTCCGCATCTCTTTTCCGGTATTGCTTCAGAAAAACTGGCTGTGTGCGACACGGATGGCTTCCACCGTCGCCAGCGTCCCGGTCAGGTGCCGTCGCACGACGTCTTCCAGCGCCGCAATGCGGCCATGCCGCAGGTGGTCGACGATCTGCGTATGTGCCGCAAGGATAGCTCCTGCCTTGCCGGGATCCATCAGGTTCAGCTTGCGCAGCCGGTCGATATGGCCTGATCTCGACTGGATCAGCGTCCAGAGATTGGGAATGCCGGCGCCTTCGAACATCGTCCGGTGAAACTGCCGGTCGAGCAGGGCGAATTGGCCGAGATCCGTATCCCGGGCGCTCTCCTGCTCGGCCACCAGCTGTTGCATCCTGTCGAGCGTCGCCTTCGGCCGCGTTGCCGCAAGCGCCCGGACGACCTCCAGCTCAAGCGACATGCGCAGAAACTGCGTTTCGCGTGCCTGGCCGATGTCGATCCGCGAGATCTCGGTCCGTGATTGCGGATAGACGAGGACCAGCCCTTCCGTCGCCAGCATCTGCAGTGCATCGCGCACCGGCGTCTGGCTGACACCGTAGAAGAGCGCGATCTCGCTGCGCGAAAGCTGCGCGCCCGGGACGAGGTCGAGCGAGATGATGCGATCGCGCAGCAGGTCGTAGACCTGGCGGGAGGTCGATATCCGCCGGGTGGGCGGGGCGGCGGGTAAAGGCAGCGTATCCATCAGGTCTCCGTGGCATCGAATATAGCGCGCGGGAGGAGAACAAGAAACTGATATATAAGCCCGTTGACCAACTGATGTTTTAGTTTATCAATCTGTGAACGGGAGCGTTCCCGGCTCATGGGCTTCGGAGGAGGGTTCCGTGATCGATCCTCGCGTCGCATCGACGGGCATCATGATCCCATCGCCGCACCAGCCTGCGTCGCACTGCCGTCGTTGCCGATCGCGGTCCGACCGCATCAGGACCCGGCTCGGGCGAGGCTCCACCACCCATCGGACATCATCATGAAGCAGCGCAAGACTTACGACCAGCTCCGCTCGGCGCGCTGGATGGTTCCAGACGACCAGCGTTCCTTCGGTCACCGCTCTCGCACCATGCAGATGGGCTACGATCCGGTCGACTGGGAAGGCCGTCCGATCATCGCCATCCTCAATACCTGGTCGGACGCGCAGCCGTGCCACATGCACTTCAAGGATCGCGTCGAATGGGTAAAACGCGGCGTGCTGCAGGCCGGTGGCTTCCCGATGGAACTGCCGGCACTGTCGCTGTCGGAAAACTTCGTCAAGCCGACGACGATGCTCTACCGCAACATGCTGGCGATGGAGGCGGAAGAGCTGCTCCGCTCGCACCCGGTCGACGGTGCGGTGCTGATGGGTGGCTGTGACAAGACAACGCCTGGTCTGGTGATGGGGGCGCTCAGCATGGGGCTGCCGTTCGTCTATCTGCCGGCCGGTCCGATGCTGCGCGGCAACTACGCGGGCAAGTACCTTGGCTCCGGCACGGATGGGTTCAAGTACTGGGACGAGCGCCGGGCCGGAACGATCAGCAAGGACGAGTGGACGGGCATCGAGGGCGGCATCGCCCGCTCCTACGGCCACTGCATGACGATGGGCACGGCTTCGACGATGACGGCAATTGCCGAGGCGATGGGGCTGACGCTGCCCGGCGCCTCGTCCATTCCGGCCGCCGATGCGGGGCACCAGCGGATGTCGACGCAGTGCGGGCGACGTATCGTCGAGATGGTCTGGGAAGACCTGACGCCGGACATGATCGTCACGCCGGCGGCCGTCGAAAATGCGGTGACGGTGGCGATGGCGACAGGCTGCTCGACCAATGCCATCATCCACCTGATCGCCATGGCGCGGCGCGCCGGCATTCCCCTCGAACTGGACGACCTTGACCGCATCGGCCGCACGACGCCGGTGATCGCCAATATCCGCCCCTCGGGCACCACCTATCTGATGGAGGACTTCTACTATGCTGGCGGTCTTCGGGCGCTGATGAAGCAGCTCGGCGACAAGCTCGATTCCTCGGCGATCACCGTCAACGGGCGGCCGATCACCGAGGGGCTGGACCTCGTCAAGGTGTGGAACGACGACGTCATCCGGCCGCTCGACAATCCGGTCTATCATGAAGGTTCGCTGGCCGTGCTGAAGGGCAACCTCTGTCCGGATGGCGCGGTCATCAAGCCGGCGGCCTGCGATCCGAAATTTCACCGGCATACGGGGCCGGCCCTGGTTGCCGACAGCTATGCTGAACTGAAGACGATCATCGATGACCCCGACTATCCGCTGACGCCCGATACGGTGCTGGTCTTGCGCAATGCCGGTCCGCAGGGCGGGCCTGGCATGCCGGAATGGGGCATGATCCCGATGCCGAAGGCGCTCCTGAAACTCGGCCTGCGCGACATGGTGCGGCTCTCCGACGCGCGGATGTCCGGCACCTCGTTCGGCGCCTGCGTCCTGCATGTGGCTCCGGAGGCCTATGTCGGCGGGCCGCTGGCGCTCCTCAGGACAGGCGACATGGTCGAGCTCGATATTCCGGCGCGAAGCCTCAACATGCTGGTGCCGGAGGCGGAGCTGGAAGCACGCCGCGCCGCCTGGCAGGCGCCACCGCCGCGTTACGGGCGAGGCTACGGCGTGATGTTCTCCAAGCATATCGAGCAGGCCGACAAGGGCTGCGATTTCGACTTCCTGAAAACCGAGTTCGGACCGCGCGTCGACGAACCCGCCATCAACTGACGAACAAGCCGGAGACGACGATGACCGAGTACGTGCTTTCGACGGAGACCCGCGCCAAGCTGATGAAGGTGTCAACAGCGTCGGTCGCCACGGCGCTTTACAAGCGCGGGCTTCGCAACCAGTTCATCCAGAACGTTTTCCCGATCGCCTGGAAAGGCAGGAACATGGTCGGCCAGGCCTTCACCCTGCGCTATATTCCGGCGCGCGAGGACCGCAATCCGATTACCGTCTTCCGCAAGGCGGATCATCCGCAGAGGGTTGCCGTCGATACCTGCCCGGAAGGATCGGTGCTGGTGATGGACAGCCGCAAGGACGCGCGGGCGGCCTCTGCGGGGTCGATCCTCATCACCCGGCTTGCCATGCGCGGCTGCGCGGGCGTCGTTACGGATGGCGGCTTCCGCGATGCGGAAGGTATCGGCCGTCTCGACATGCCCGCATACCACCAGCGACCCTCTGCGCCGACCAACCTCACTCTCCATGAAGCGCTCGACATCAACGTGCCGATCTCGTGCGGCGATGCGCCGGTCTTCCCGGGTGACGTGCTGGTCGGTGACGGCGACGGCGTGATGGTCATTCCGGCTCACCTCGCCGACGAGATCGCCGAGGAATGCCAGGGCATGGAGACATTCGAGGATTTCGTGCTGGAGCAGGTTCAGGCCGGCGCCTCGGTCATCGGCCTCTATCCACCGACGACGGACGAAGCGCAGGCGGCCTACGATGGCTGGAAGGATCGTAACGGCCGGTGATCTTCCAGGTCTGGACGGAAGTTAGCCGAACAGTGCCTTCGCCAGCGCCGAGGCCTCGACGGGCTTTTCGCAGCGCTTGACATTGGCGTGCTGGGCCGGAATGGCGGCCTGGTCATAGCCTGTTGCGAACACGTGCGGCACACCCCGGGCCGCGAGCGCCGCGGCGACGGGAAATACCATCTCGCTCCCAAGGTGGACATCGAGCACTGCCGCATCGATCTGGTGCGCATCGATCAGTTCGAGCGCCCGGGCGACGTTGGACGCCGGCCCAACGACCTCGGCACCTTCGGCGGTCAGAAGACGGGCAGTATCCCGCGCAATGAAGTAATCGTCCTCCACGAGAAGCAGGCGTTTGCCGCTGAAGTGCTGCGTGTCCGTCATCCACCGGATCCTTTCCGTTTGGCGAGAGGCAGGTCGATGGTGCATCGCAATCGGCCATCGCCCAGTTCGAAGCTGGTCTTCGCCCGAAGGCTGTAGGGGAGTGCGTGCTCGATCAGTTCACGCCCGAACCCTTTGCGCTCCGAACCGCCAGACGGGGCTGCGAGGGTCAGCCCTTCCTCCAGCCATTCCAGAAGCAGCCGCCGACCTTCGCCCTCGACGCTGGAGGTCGTCCAGGTGATCCGGAGAGAGCCGTCCGGCGCCGAGAGCGCACCGTATTTGCGGGCGTTGGTCGCCAGCTCGTGCAGCGCCAGCGCCAGCGTCTGGACGACCGAGTGCCGCAACGGAACCGCGGGGCCGGACATCACCAGGCGCTCGCTAGCGACCGCACCCAGCGCATCGAGCTCCATCTTCACCAGACCACCGATCGTGATCCGCTCATCCTGCGCCTGGGAGAGCAGACCCTGAACCCGCGAAAGTGCTGAGAGGCGATCGCTGAATTCGGTCCTGAAGGCTTCCGTCGGACCCGTATGCGCCATGGTCTGGGTGGCGATAGAGCGCACCACTGCGATCAGGTTGCGGGTCCGGTGCTGCAACTCGGCGACCAGCACCTTCTGCGTCTCTTCCCATTCGTGCCGGTTCGTCGTGTCCTGGCCGATCTTGAGGAAGCCGTACGGCGCGCCGTTCTCCTGGCGCAGGAGACGGGTCGAACCTTCGATGAACACCCGCCCCCCATCCTTTCGGCGGTGCCAGCGGACATTCGGGGCAACGCCATTTTCCATTGCCTCCGCCAGTTCCCGTCCGGGCTGACCCTTCGCCACATCCTCCGGCACGAAGGTGATCGCGCTGTCCTGGCCAATGGCTTCCTCGGCGGTCCAGCCGAACACGGCTTCGGCTCCAGCCGGCCAAGTCTGGATGCAGCCGTCGAGATCGGTCGCGAAGATGGCGTAGTCGCGGGCGCTCTCGAGGATCATCCGATAGCGTTCCTCACTCTCGCGCCGCGCCAGGTCGCCCTGCTTCTTCTCCGAGATGTCGCGGAAATAGACGGACAGGCCGCCGTCGGCCGTCGGATAGATGCTGACGTCGATCCAGTGCCGGAGAATGAGCGAAACGGTTTCCAGCCGCACGACCTCACGCGCGGAAATCGCCTGCAGGTGCGCCTCATAGGCCTCCGAACCCAGCGCCGCCGGAAACACGTCGAGGAACCTCGATCCGAGCAGCTCCTCGCGTTTCTTGCCCCACACCTCTTCCGCCCGGCGGTTGACGTAGGTGAAGCATAGGTCGGAATCGACTGCGTAGAAGGCGTCCGAGATGCTCTCCAGGATCTCCCGGTTCCGCTCGCCGAGTGCCAGGATCTCGGCCTGGACGCTTCGTTCTGCGGTGACGTCCTGAACGATCGTGATCCCGCCGATGATCGCGGCACCATTCTTCACGGGTACGGCCGAGACGCGGAGCCATCGCTCGTCGCCGTCTGACACACGCTTGAAGTCGGTCGGCAGGCTCGCATCCTCGCCGCGCAGGGCGCGCACTCCGGGATATTCTTGAAGCGCTATGGGGCGGCCAGCCGCATCGACGCCCTGCCAGTGATGCCCGCCGGCCTCGTCTTGAGAGGGGATGAAGTCGCCGATCAGATGCTGCAAATGCGGGTTCTTGAGCTTGATCCGGCCGTGCTCATCGAAGAGAGCTACGCCCATCGGCACCTGTTCGATAACGCCGGCGAGCGTCGCCTCGCTCTCGCGAAGGGCGGCTTCCGAGCGAGCCCTTTCGACAGCCGCCCAGGTTCGCTCGGCTGTTTCCTCGACAAGACCGATTTCGCCCGCCGTCCACTTGCGTCGAGCCTTCTGGGTCACGAGCAGGACGGCGGCCAGCCTGGCTTCCTTGACCAACGGTGCGGCGATCAATGCGCCGATTGCATCGCCACGACGGCCGGACCTGTGCTCGTCGGGCACCGCTGGATCGATGCTCGTGTCGGCAACCGCCCAGGTCCGGCCGGCAGTGAGACCTGGGATCGTCCACTCTTCGAGCAGGCAATGGGTGCTGGAACCCGGCTCGTCCGGATGATGCCACTCCCCGCCGACGATGTAGCGTCCGGTCGTTGCGTCCAGTTCGTCGTAGCAGACGGTGCTGGACTGAAGGTGCTCGCCGAGCAGCCGTGCGGCCTCCTCCTGGATCCGGCGCGGCTCCGACACGGATCGCAGCTCGTCGCTCAGCCGCAGCAGGAATGTCTGCCGTTCCTGCTGCTGCCGGCGATCTGTCACGTCACTTCCGGCACCGAACCATTCGACGATCTCGCCGTCCGCCCCGAGAATGGGAACGGCACGCGACAGCGCCCAACCGATGCTGCCGTCGGGGCGCCGGATGCGGTGCTCGAGCTCGAAGACACTCTTGTTGCGAATTGCCTCGTCGATGGCTGCGTTGACGAGATCCTGATCGGCCGGCAGGATATAGTCCATCAGCCAGGCCCGGCCCGATCCGACGTCCGGCGCGGCGGCGCTTCCGTCTTCGAATTCGTGCATCTCTGCCCAATCGGCGCTCATGCGGTAGGAGAGATAGGAGCTCGCCTTGTTGAGCGCCCGGAGCAGTTGCTCAGAGTTCCGCACCGCGGCTTCGGACCGGACCCGATCGGTGGTGTCCATGCCGCTGGCAATGACGCCGAGGATGTCCCCACTGTCGCCCCTGATCGGCGTCCAGCCGCCGGTGAAGCGCCTCTGCCGGGATCCGCCGTCACCGGAGGGCAGCAGCATCGCCTCGTCATCGTAGTCGAAGGCTTCGCCGGTGGCGAACATGCGGTCGCGCGCGGCACGCAGGCGGGTGGCGGATTCGACGAAGTTCTCCAGCAACGACCGTCCGAGTGCGGCCGGATGGCGGTGTCCGTAGCTGTCGATGGCGCGGTCGTTGTAGATCTGCAGGAGATCTGGCCCCCAGCCCACCGCTGCTGGAAACGGCATGTCGAGGGTCAGTTCGATGGCGTGCCTCAGCCGGTCCGGCCAGGCGTTGACCGGACCGAATGGCGTCGCACTCCAATCATGCGCCCGAATGCGCTGCGCCATCTCGCTTTCGCCGATGGGCCAGGCTCCGACCCGAGACATTGTTTCCATCGGCGGACATCCTACGATCTGCTATCGTCGGTGTTCCTAACCAGAAGCGTCGCCCGGGGTTGCAAAGGTCCCCTTGCGCAAATGTGCTGCGGCGCGATGTCGCGACGTGCGGATGCCTGAGTATCTCGATCCTGGATCAGGCCGTGCGACTGGAGATCGATGGATCGTCCGCGGCGCGGGTTCGAGATTTCAGATGCCGCGCCAGTTGCCCGGCAGCAGCCGAAACGTCGTCGGAATTGTCGATGGAAAGGAAGCCGATCGCTGACACCGGGCGTTCGACCGGTGCGTAGCGCGCGACGCGTGCGGCGATCTCCTCCGGCGTTTCACGCCCACGCGCCGTCAGGCGGTCGATCAGAAGCTCCGGCCGTGCGGTGATCTCGACCACGTCGATGCCGCCGAAGATCCCGGCCGCCAGGTCGAGGGAACGGCGCGACATGTTGGCCACCACCACGTTGCCAGCCTTCAATTCTAGGGCGATCGAGGCCGGCAGCCCGTAGCAGAGGCCATGTGCCTCCCAGCTCAGGCAGAAGTCGCCACGCGTGCGCGCCTCCTGGAACGACGCGACATCCAGCGTGTCGTGATCCTCGGTCGCCCCGTCGGCATCGCGGGTGATGACCCGCCGGGCGAACCGAATGCCGGGGCAATCCTGCAGCGCCTCTCGGGCGAGGGACAGCAGCGTGTCCTTGCCGGCGCCGCTCGGTCCGACGATGGCGACGAAGATCCCGCGACGATCAGGCAACGCGCGCGCCCTCCCGCCAGACGCCGGCGATGAACGGCGGCATTCCCGGCGTGGCGCGAACCCGGACGAGGTCGGCACGGCGGCCGATCTCGATCCTGCCGCGGTCGTTGAGCCGGGCGGCATCCGCCGGATTGGCGGAGACGAGCCTGACGGCGCTCGCAAGATCGGTGATCTGCTTGTCGGCGAGCAGGAATGCTGCCTGGACGAGGCTAAAAGGTACATAGTCGGAAGACAGGATGTCCAGCGCCCCCCGGTTCAACAGGTCGAGGGCCGAGACGTTGCCGGAATGCGATCCGCCGCGCACGACGTTGGGTGCACCCATCAATACCTGCAGTCCGGCCTCGCGCGAAAGCTCGGCCGCCGAAACGGTCGTCGGAAATTCGGCAAGCGAGATGCCGAGCTCCAGGCCTTCCGCGACGTGCTCGGCGGTCGCATCGTCATGGCTGGCGATCGAAATGCCGGAGGCGTGGCAGCGCTCGGCGATCAGCCTGCGGTTCTTCGCTGAATTGGCCGCGGATTCGGCGATCCGGCGCTCGCTGAAGGCGGCAAATTCGCTGTCGGACAGCTTCTTCTTGCCTTGATAATAGATGCGGTAAGCTTCGAGGCTGACGAACTGTCGCTGGCCCGGCGCGTGGTCCATCAGCGATGCGAGGCGTATCCGGTCATTGCCCTTCATCTGGTCGAAATGATCGACGACATCGGCGACGGAGACCTCGCAGCGCAGGTGAATGAAGTGCTCGGCGCGCAGTCTGCCGGCTTTCGAGGCGCTGGAAATGGTCTCGGCCATTGCCGACATTTCTGCCGCACCCAGTTCCGTGTCGCCATCCAGCCCGACGCGCAGTGCATCGAAGACGGTGGTGATGCCCGAGGTGGCGATCTGTCCGTCATGCGCCTGCAGTGCGGCATCCATGTTCCACCGCACCTTCGGGCGCGGCTGGAAATGCGTTTCCAGGTGATCGGTGTGCAGTTCTACGCAGCCCGGCATGACGTAGTCGCCGTCCAGATCCGTGCCCGAGGCAACGGCGCCGGAGGAGATGTCAGCGATTTTGCCGTCGCGCACCACCATCGAACCATGGACGATCTCGTCGTGGAGGATGATGGCGCAGTTGGTGAAGATCAGTTCGGAAGACATGGGTACGGGACATTCATGAGGTTGGCGAACAGGTCGGAGGCGTCAGATGACGATCTTGCGCAATTGCTGCGAGATCAGGTCCATGACGGTGACTGTCAGCACGATGATGATGATGATGGCGGAAGCCTGCGGGTAGTAGAAGCCGCGGATCGTCTCGAAGAGCACCTGGCCGATGCCGCCGGCGCCGATCAGCCCGAGAACGGTGGCCGAGCGGATGTTAGATTCCAGCCGGTAGAGCGAGAACGAGATCCACAGCGGCAGAACCTGCGGGATGACGCCGAAGATCACCTGCTGCATGCGCGATGCGCCGGTCGTGCGGATGGCCTCGACGGGACGGGGATCGATGGCCTCGACCGCCTCGGAAAACAGCTTTGCGAGGATGCCGGTGGTGTGGACGAACAGCGCCATGACGCCTGCAAACGGGCCGAGCCCGACGGCGACGACGAACAGCACGGCGAACACCACCTCATGAATGGCGCGGAACAGATCCATCACCCGGCGCACCGGCTGGTTGATCCACCAGGGCGCCATGTTGTGAGCGCTTAGAATGCCGAACGGCACGGAGAGGACGACCGAGAGGAACGTGCCCCAGAGCGCGATCTGGACGGTGACCAGTATTTCCTCGAGATAGTATTGCCAGGTGCTGAAGTCCGGCTTCATGAAGTCGCGGGCGTAGGCAGCCATGTTGCCGCTGTCGCTGAACAGGTAGGTCCAGCGGTCCATTTCAGCGGGCGCCCAGCTGAAGGCGAGCGCTGCAACGACGGCGATCATCAGCAGCATGCTGCGCATGCTGCTCGGTTGTTTAACATCTGGCAAAGCCGGTCTCGAGCTTGGGCCGGCGGGGAGAGCTGCGTCGGTCATGGTCATGGTTCCGGTGCCGAGAAAGGGGGCGGGTTCCTGTAACCCGCCCGCGTTTGTCGTTGAGGTCAGGTCTTGGAAGCAGCGGCGAGTTCGGCTTCGAACTTCGTCTTCTGCTCGGTCAGCGTCTTGATCTTGGCGCTCTTCGCGTCTGCCGAAAGCGTCGCATCGGCCTGCGCCTGGGCGATCGACTTCGACAGTTCCATGACGCGGATCGGCAGGAGCTGCTTGTCGGTCGATGCACGGAACGGTGCCCACTTCAGGCCTTCCAGCACCTTCTTCTCGGCAGCCACGTCACCGGTGGACTTGTCGGTCCCGTAGGTCATGAAGAAGTCGCGGATCTTCGTCTTGGTGGCATCCGGCAGATCCTTGCGCCAGACGATCGGGTCCGAAGGGATCAGCGGCGAACGCCAGATCTCGCGGATGTTGGCGAAAGCGTCCGGCTTGTTCTGCTTGATCAGCGCCATGTTCTCGGTGTTGTTGGCAGCCGCGTCGACCTGCTTGTTGGCGACGGCCATGGCGTTGGTTTCATGGTTGGCGTTGGTGACGTTCTTGAAGCACTTCTTCGGGTCGATGCCGCGAGCGCCGAACACGAAGGTCATCGGCACCAGGTAGCCCGACGTCGAGTTTGGATCGCCGAGACCGAAGTTGATCGACTGGTCGCACTTCAGCACGTCGTCGATCGTCTGGATCTTGCTGTCCTTCGGAACGATGACCACCGACCAGTAGCCGGGTTCGCCGTTCTTCGGCACGCTCTGGACGAACACTTCGCCTTCGGCGCGATCGACGGCTTCCATGGCCGACTTGTTGCCGTACCAGGCGACCTGCACCTTGTTAAAGCGCATGGCTTCGATGACGCCGGCATAGTCGGAGGCGAAGAAGGCTTTGACGTCGAGGCCGGTCTTCGTCTTCATGTCGCTCAGGAGCGGGTCCCAGGTGGTCTTCAGGTTCTGCTGGGATTCCGTCGAGATGATGCCGAAGTTGATGGTAGTCTCCTGCGCCAGCGCAGATGTGGTGATCGTAAGGGCGACAGATACCGCCGCCATGCTCTTGAGGATCGCGTTCATGATTGGTCTCCGGTGATGGATGTGGTCAGGCGTCGATGAGAGCCGGGTGGCGGCTCTGTAACCCCGTGTGTGGTGCGGGAGGCAGTTGCTCCGCCGGAGCATCCGGCAGGACCAATTCTTCGGACGCCGAACCGTAGAGCTCGGCGAGGAAACTGTTGGAAAGCGCCGTCGACGGGCCGTCGAAGACGATCACGCCGTCGCGCATGGCGATCGTCCGCTTGCAGTAGCGACGGGCGTATTCGACCTGGTGAAGCGAGACCAGGATGGTGATGTTGTCCTGGCTGTTGATGTCGGCGAGCACGTCCATGACCCGGCGTGCCGACGACGGATCGAGCGCCGAGATCGGCTCGTCGGCGATCAGGATCTCCGCGCCTTGCACAAGGGTTCGGGCGATCGCCGCGCGCTGCTGCTGGCCGCCCGAAAGCGTCGAGGAGCGCTGTGCGGCAACCTGCGGGATGCCGACGCGCGCAAGTGCTGCGTGCGCTTTGGTCTTTTCGGCGCGGTTGAACAGTCCGAGCGTTCCGCGCCACTGCGGCACGCGGCCGAGATGGCCGACCAGGACGTTGGTGAGCACCGACAGGCGGCCAACCAGGTTGAACTGCTGGAAGATGACCGACACGGCGCCGCGCTTCACCTGCCCGCTCATCCGCCCGGCCTTCTGCGAGGTGCGGCCGAGGATGTCGATCTGACCGCCCCGCCCGTCGCCCGTTTCAAGCCCGGCGAGATGGCGAATGAGGGTGCTCTTGCCGGAGCCTGATGCGCCGATCAGGGCCACCATCTCACCGCGTTCCAGCGTCAGGCTGACACCGTTCAACGCCTGGGTCGAACCGTAGGTCTTGGAGAGGTTGGATACCGTGATCGCAGTCATTGTGGAGTTCCTGCTGTGCGCTGTCTGCGGTAGCTTGCGTAGGCTTCGATGATCGTGCCGTGACAGTTCTGTGAAGTTTTTGCGTCACTGCCGGTAACGGTCGAGAAATGCCTCGGCCGAGAGATTGCGGAAGTCCTGCAGGGCATCGTGGATCTGTTCGTGCGACCAGTTCCACCAGGCAAGGCTGTCCATCCGCGCACCGATCGTCCCTTCGAAGCGGTTGCGGATCAGCCGTGCCGGAACGCCGCCGACGATGGTGTAGGCGGCGACATCGCGGTTGACGACTGCGCCGGCACCGATCACGGCGCCGTTCCCGACCGTCACACCCGGAAGAAGCGTCGCCCCGTGGCCGATCCAGACGTCGTGACCAATCGACACCCGCTTGGCACGGCGGGCGGCGAAGAATTCGCTCTCATCCTGCTCGCCCGGCCAATAGTCGCCGGCCCGATAGGTGAAGTGGTGAAGGCTGGCGCGGTCCATAGGATGGTTGGTGGCATTGATCCGCACGCCGGCAGCGATATTAGCGAACTTGCCGATCGTCGCGCACCAGACCTGTCCGCCCCGCTCGATGTAGGAATAGTCGCCGAGGTCGGTCTCCGAGATGCGGCAGCCCTCGGCCATTTCGGTGTAGCGCCCGAGCGTGCAGTCGCTGACCCGCGCCGTCGGATCGATCAGCGGTTCGATGGAGAGCTTGGTCATGCGGCGGTCCTCCGGGCAGAAAAGGCGGCGACATCGAGGATCCGCGTTGCGACCGCATCGCGCACCGGCTGGTCGTGGAAGATGCCGAGGATCGCCGTCCGCCTGGCGCGCTTTTCGGCGATCATCGCGACCACCACGTCGCGGTTCTCGGCGTCGAGCGAGGCGGTCGGCTCGTCAAGCAGCAGGATCGGGTGATCGGTGATGAAGCCGCGGGCGATGTTGACGCGCTGTTTCTCACCACCGGAAAAGGTTGCCGGCGGCAGGCCGAACAGGGCCCGTGGGAGATTGAGCCGTGCCAGCATCGTGGCGGCCCGGTCGACGGCTTCGTCGCGCGGCGTGCCGCGGCTGATCAGCGGCTCGGCGACGACCTCCAGGGCCGACACGCGTGGCACGGCGCGCAGGAACTGGCTCACATAGCCGATGCTGTTCTTTCGAAGTTCCAGCACCAGCCGCGCGTCACCGCTGCCGAGATCCTGCATCTCACCGGAGGCTCCGTTGCGCACCATGATCTGGCCCTCGTCGATGGCATAGTTGCCGTAGACCATGCGCAGGATCGACGACTTGCCGACGCCGGATGGTCCGCCGAGGACGACGCATTCGCCGCTGTGGATCTCGAAGCTGACATTGCGGACGACCGGCAGCACCAAGCCGTCGCGCAGATGCATGGTGAAAGACTTGGCAACGTCGCGAACCGACAAAAGCAGAGTGTCGGCGATCACCGGTTGAGTTTGATGCAGGGTCATCTCAGTTCTCCGGGATCGAGGCGACGAGCAATTGCGTATAGGCATGCTGCGGATCGTCCAGCACACGGTCCGTCAGCCCCTGTTCGATGATCCGGCCGCTCTTCATGACGATCATCCGCTGCGACAGCAGCCGTGCGACGGCCAGGTCATGGGTAACGATGACGACCGACAGGCCGAGGTCGGTGACGAGATTGCGGAGGAGGTCAAGCACGCGCGCCTGGACCGAAACGTCGAGACCACCCGTCGGCTCGTCCATGAAGATCAGCCGCGGATGGGTGACGAGGTTGCGGGCGATCTGCAGGCGCTGACGCATGCCGCCGGAGAATGTCACTGGCTGGTCGTCGATCCGCTCGGTGCCGATCTCGACGCGCGACAGCCAGTCGCCGGCGGTGCGGCGGATGTCGCCGTAGTGCCGCTCGCCGACCGCCATCAGCCGCTCGCCGACATTGGCGCCGGCGGAGACGCGCATCCGCAAGCCGTCAGCCGGGTTCTGATGCACGAAGCCCCAGTCGGTGCGCATCAGGAAGCGGCGCTCCGCCTCGGATAGATCGGCGAGATCCGGAAAGCCGCCGTCGCGCATGCGGTAACGGACGCTGCCGGACGACCGTTCGAGCCGGGCCGATATGCAGTTGAGGAGAGTTGTCTTGCCGGAGCCGGATTCACCGACGATGGCGACGACTTCACCGGGCCAGACATCGAACGAGACGTCCGTGCAGCCGATGAAATTGCCATAGCGCCGTTCCAGATCGCGGACGGAGAGGATGGGACCGGTCATGGCTGTTCTCCTGCGGCATGCGGCAGCCCGGAGCCATGGTGACCCTCGGCCTGGCGCGTCTCGCAATGATCGGTGTCAGAGCAGACGAACATCCGGCTGCCGCAGTCGTCGGTCACCACCTCGTCGAGATAGACGCCGGTCGCGTTGCAGAGCGCGCAAGGCGCGGTGAAGCGCTGCACGGCGAATGGATGATCCTCGAAATCAAGGCTGACGACCTTGGTGAACGGCGGCAGCGCATAGATCCGCTTCTCGCGTCCGGCCCCGAAAAGCTGTAGCGCCGGCGAGTTGTCCATCTTCGGGTTGTCGAATTTCGGGATCGGCGACGGATCCATGACGTAGCGATCCTCGACCTTCACCGGATAGGCATAGGTCGTCGCGATGTGCCCGTGCTGGGCGATGTCCTCGTAGAGCTTCACCTGGATCAGACCGTATTCCTCCAGCCCGTGCATGATGCGGGTTTCGGTTTCGCGCGGTTCCAGGAAGCGCAGCGGCTCGGGGATCGGCACCTGGTAGACGAGGGTCTGCCCGGCGGTCAGCGGCGTTTCGGGGATCCGGTGGCGCGTCTGGATGACGGTCGCCTCGGTGGTCTTCGTCGTCGTCGCGACGCCGGCCGTCTTGGCGAAGAAGGCGCGGATGGAAACCGCGTTGGTGGTGTCGTCGGCGCCCTGGTCAATGACCTTCAACACATCGGTCGGACCGAGGATCGCTGCCGTCACCTGCACGCCACCGGTTCCCCAGCCGTAAGGCATCGGCATTTCGCGCGAGGCGAAAGGCACCTGGTAGCCGGGGATGGCGATCGCTTTCAGGATCGCCCGGCGGATCATCCGCTTGGTCTGTTCGTCCAGATAAGCAAAGTTGTAGCTGGGCAGGTTCATTCCGCCGTCTCCCCGGCCTGCAGTCGTTGCGCGTCGCCGTGCTCCTGTCGCAGCATGCGCAGGAGGCCAAGCTCGGCCTGGAAATCCACGTAGTGGGGAAGTTTGAGATGCTCGACGAAGCCGGTCGCCTCGACGTTATCGCAATGGGCGAGGACGAATTCCTCGTCCTGCGCCGGTGCCGTCCGCTGCTCGTCGAACTCGTCGGCGCGGAGCGCCCGGTCGACAAGGCTCATCGCCATCGCCTTGCGTTCCGACTGGCCGAACACCAGGCCATAGCCGCGCGTGAACCGCGGACCCTCATCCCCCTGGTTGCGGAACTGCGAGATCATCTGGCATTCGGTGACGCGGATCGATCCGACGGCGACCGCAAAGCCGAGTTCCGGCACGTCGATCTCGACCTCGACGAGGCCGATGCGTGCCTCGCCGACAAACGGATGCGTTCGGCCATAGCCACGCTGCGTCGAATAGGCGAGCGACAGCAGAAAGCCTTCGTCGCCACGGGCAAGCGCCTGCAGGCGCTGGTCGCGATCGACTGGGAAGCTGGTCGGATCGCGGGTCAGGTCGGCGGGCTCCTTGTCCGAGCGCACGTCCGGTTCGATCAGGCCTTCACCGTTCAGGATGTCGGTGACCCGTGGGAATGCCTTGTCCTCGCCAAGCTCTCGCCGTGCCGGTGGATCGACCGGCTCGTCGCCTGCCATTGCGGGATCGATCAGGCGGTGCGTATAGTCGAAGGTGGGGCCAAGAAGCTGACCGCCCGGAATATCCTTGTAGGTCGCCGAGACCCGCCGCTCGATCTGCATGGAACCCGTTTCGACGGGCCGCGAGTAGCCGAATCTCGGCAGCGTCGTGCGATAGGCGCGAAGCAGGAAGATCGCCTCGATGAGATCGCCGCGCGACTGGCGCACGCACATGGCAGCAAGCTCGGGATCGTAGAGCGAGCCTTCGGCCATCACCCGGTCGACGGCCAGCGACAGCTGTCCTGCCACCTGCGCCAGTGTCAGCGCCGGAACGTCACGATCGCCGCGCCGGCGATCGGCAAGAAGTTTGTGAGCCTTGTCGATGGCGGCTTCGCCGCCCTTTACCGCTACATACATCGGTTTCAGATCTCCCTGATGCGCGTCGTGCGCGGCAAGGCGAGCGTGTCGCCGTTGCAAACGAGGACCAGGTCCAGCCCGAGCGGGTAGGCGGCATGGTTGCCTTGAGCCCAGGCGACGAACTCTGGGCCAAGCCCGTCAGGCGCGATCTGGCGGGTCGTCTCGATGCCGGGGCCGGACAATTCCAGCGGTGTTCCGTCAATCAGCGACCGCACCGGCAGCAGCACGGTGGCGGAACGATCCGGGTAGTTGACCGTGCCGCGGGAAAAATCCTCCCACTGCGCCGGATGGCCGCCTTCAGACAGCACCACCAGTGCGGCTTTGGACGGATCGGACGCGGCGGGAGCGCCGGTATGGAAGGTTAGCCAGGCAGCTGCGTCCTGCGTTGCCTCGCCTTCGAACCAGACAGGGGTGTCGTAGTCGGCAAGCGTCAGCAGGATCGCCGAGGCGGCGGCACAGAGCGGTGCCGGGCCTGTAGCGTGACCGGAGAGCGACGCCACTGTGCCGGGGCTGGAAAACGCGTCCATGACGGCCCGAAAGACCGCCTGGGACGTATAGACCGGATCGCTGAATCCGCCGTCGAAGGAAACGTTCTGCATCAGTCTTCTCCCCGCGCGACGGTGAAGAAGTCGACGAGGGTCGCCTCGGTCTCCTCGGCGCGCCGCAGCTTTTCCGCATTGATGAGTTCGAAGGCGGGGCGCAGGATCTCGTCGTCGATGCGTCCGACCCAGGCGTTCAACTGGCGGACGGCGTCCAGATGCGCGACGATTTGCGCCTTGCGCTGGTCGCGGCCGAGGATGATCGAATGTCCTACCTCGCCGCCGGCGATCTTGACCGTCGCACGCGTGACACTCGCTTCGCCCAGATTGAACGCGGCGCCGCCGCCACCGGCTCGGCCGCGGATCATGACGGTGCCGATCTCCGGCCCGCGCACCGGCGTGGCGGAAGGCAGATTGGAGGCGAGCAGCGCGTAACGCTCCGCCAGCATCTCGGCCGGCGCGGCGGCAAGAATGTCGAGCGCCTGTTTTCGACTGAATGTTTCTGAACCCACGGCGGCAAACCTTTGTCATCAACAGCAAAGTTGTCTATTTGTTTAGACAATCGGATATGTTTAGGTTATACCCGGTGAATGATGACGATTGAATGACGCCCTGAGGGAAACGGCATGAACGGAACGGATGACGGGATCTCGCGCTGGCGCCGGGTGGCGGACGAACTCCGGAGTGCGGTGTCTATGGGAGAGTTTGCCGATCAACTGCCGCCGGAGACGGAATTGGCGTCGCGCTTCGGCGTCAATCGACACACGGTGCGGCGTGCCATTGCCGCGCTCTCGGTCGAGGGTTTGCTGCGGGCGGAGCGCGGGCGAGGCACCTTTGTCAGAGCCGTCCCGCAGCGGATCGTCTATCCGATCGGAGCGAGGACGCGCTTCTCCGAAAACATGATGCGCCAGTCGCTCGAGCCGTCAGGGCGCCTCATCCAGGCCGACATCGTCGCAGCTGATGCGACCCAGGCCCGACTATTCGGCTGCCGCATGGGCGCGCCGCTGCACCGGCTCGAACGGCTGTCGGTCGTCGAAGGCGCGCCTCTGTCGCGATCGACGTCGTGGTTTTCAGCCGATCGATTCCCGGGCATCATTGCCGCCTATGCCGAGAGCGGATCGATCACCAAGGCATTCCTGCAGGAGGGGCTGGCGGACTACCGGCGGAAGGAGACACGGCTGACGGCGGAGCGGATCACCGCGCGGGATGCGGAATTTCTCCAGTGCGCTGCCGACAGCATCGTCCTTGTCAGCCGTGCACTCGATGTCGATGCGGAGGACCGCACGGTTCAGAGCGTGGTGACCCGGTTCCTCGCAGACCGGATGGAACTGGTGTTTGCCAACCCATCCGAGCAATCCTGACGCGATTGGCCTTCCGTCTCCCGATCAGGCGCAGTCGTTCAGACGGCCGCCGGCCGAGGCTGCTTTTTCGTCATTGGCGGGTGCGGCGGTCGGCTTGCCGTAGAGGCCGATATTGGCATCGCCCCAGGCCTTCAGCGATAGAAGGATGGGCTCCATGCTCCGGCCGAGCGGCGACAGGCTGTACTCCACCTTCGGCGGCACCTGGGCATAAACCTTGCGCTCGATCAGCCCGTCGCTTTCCAGTTCGCGCAGCTGATTGGTCAGCATGCGCGGCGTCACATTGACGATCTGCCTGTGGATCTCGTTGAAGCGCAGCGTGCCGTCGAGCAGATGGTAGAGGATCACCGACTTCCATTTTCCGTCAATCAGGCCGACGGCTGCTTCCACCGAACAGCCCGGACTACAGTCGAAGCGCGAGTGCCGGACTTTGGCCATCACACTATCCTTTTTGATAGTATTAGCGTTGCTTGTGCGTATTGCAGTTTTCCGAGGCTAGCACATTTTGAGGCGACAACAACTGCCGTCAAAGGAGAAGACGATGAAGGCGATCGGATACAGGATCCCCGGTGCAATCGATCGGGATGATGCACTTGAGGATATCGAACTCGAGCGGCCGCGCGCTTCCGGCCGCGACATCCTGGTTCAGGTAGCGGCTGTCGCCGTCAACCCAGTCGACACCAAGGTTCGCCGTAGCGCCCGGCCTGAAGACAATGGCTGGAAAGTCCTCGGATGGGATGCCGTCGGCACGGTCGCCGAAGTCGGACCGGACGTCACAGCGTTTCAACCCGGCGACGAAGTATTCTATGCTGGCGCGCTTGGCCGCCCGGGCGTCAACAGCGAGTTCCACATCGTCGATGAGCGGATCGTCGGCCACAAGCCAAAGACACTGTCGAATGCCGAGGCCGCCGGGCTGCCGCTGACGGCGGTAACGGCTTGGGAAATGCTGTTCGACCGGCTGGACGTGCGCAAGCCGGTTCCGGGCGCCGCGAACGCCATTCTCATCATCGGCGGGGCAGGCGGGGTAGGCTCCATCGCCATCCAGCTGGCGCGGGCGCTGACCGACCTGACGGTGATCGCCACGGCATCGCGCCCTGAGACCCAGGCATGGGTCAAAGATCTCGGTGCTCATCACGTGATCGATCATAGCCAACCGCTTGCTGCCCAGGTGGAAGCACTCGGCATCGGCGCTCCGGCCTTCGTGTTCTCCACCACCGAAACCCACCGGCATCTGAAGGAGATCATCGATCTGATCGCGCCGCAGGGGCGGTTCGGGCTGATCGACGATCCGGACGTTCTCGATGTGGTGGGGTTCAAGCGCAAGGCGGTCTCCATCCACTGGGAGCTGATGTTCACCCGCAGCCTCTTCGAAACGCCGGACATGGGCGAGCAGGGAGCGCTTCTGAACGAGGTGGCAAAGCTGATCGACGACGGGCGGATCCGCACCACCGTGACCGAGGTGCTCAAGCCCATCAGCGCCGAAAACCTCAGGAAGGCGCACGCCACGATCGAGAGCGGCAGGGCCAAGGGCAAGATCGTGCTGGAAGGGTTCTAACCCTTGCGGCGCGCCGCCTAGGTTGGCGCGCCGCACTCACCGTTTCAGAAGCTGAAAACGATCAATAACGATCACAAAAGTGATTGACATTGATCCGCCGCCCATCGATAGTTTGGCCAGTTCAAGCAAGACGAACGGCCACCGATGAAAAGCGACCGCGCTCAAGCCATCCGTCAGTTCCTGTTCTCCAACGGCTCGTCGCAGATCGCGGCGATCGCCGAAGCAGTCGGTGCCTCCGTGCCGACGCTTCGCCGGGATCTGACCCAGCTCGAGGAGCAGGGTGTCATCGTCCGGACCCACGGCGGCGCGCGGCTTTCGGATCATTTCGAGGGCGAGGTGGCGTTCGAGCAGCGCGAGGCGCAGGGGCTGGCGGCAAAGCGCGCCATCGGTGATCTCGCCTATGACATGCTCCAGCCGGGAACCTCGGTATTCCTCGATTCCGGCACGACCGTGCTTCAGCTGGCACGGCGCATCCGGCTTGATCCGCTGCCGCTCAACATCTTCACCAACTGCCTGCCGGCTGCTCAGCTGCTGATCGATGTCGAGGGCGTCAAGGTGACGCTTCTCGGCGGGCATTTGCGCAAGGAGAATTCCTCCCTCGTCGGCCCGCTTGCGGAGGAAATGCTCGACCGCCTGTGGTTCAAGCAGCTCTTCCTCGGCGGCGGCGCGATCGCCGAGGATGGTAACATCTATTCGGTCGACGAGAACGAGTCGCGGCTGAACACGGTAATGCTGAGCCGCGCCGAGCAACGCATCCTGTTGGCGGATTCCAGCAAGTTCGGCGCTCGGCTCACCTACAAGGTCGCGCCTCTGTCGCGCCTGCAGACGATCATTTCCGACAATGGCCTTGGCGCCGAATGGATCGAGCGGATCGAAGCCTTTGGGACGGAAATCGCGATTGCTGCGCTCCAGGATGCGGTGCGGCCATGAGCTTCGTCCTCGGGCTCGATGCCGGCGGCAGCAAGACGATCGCAGCCATCGCTGATCCGAGTGGCACCGTGCGTCGCCGATTTGAGGGGCCGAGCCTCGATCCGCACCACGTGTCCGACTGGCAGTCCCTGCTGGCGGGAGCAATTGCCGAGGTTTGCGGCGGCGAAACGCCGGAAGCGGCCGTTCTCGGCCTGCCGATGCATGGCGAGATCGTGTCTCTCAGCCAACAGCAGCAGCGCGTGGCGGGCACGCTGTTGCCTTGCCCGCATCTCGTCCTCAACGATGTCGAGGTCGCCTATGATGGCGCCTTCACCGGAGAAAGCGGCGTGCTGTTGCTGGCCGGAACCGGCAGCATGGCCTGGGCGAAGGCAGGGGCGAGAAGCCTGAGGGTCGGCGGCTGGGGCGATGCGTTCGGCGACGAAGGGTCGGCCTTCTGGATCGGCCGTCAGGCGCTGTCGCTGGCGTCCCAGGCACTCGACGGCCGCAGCCGCGCTCATGATTTTGCCCAGGGCATCCTCTCCGCCTGCGGCTGTACGGCTGAGACACTGATCGACTGGGCCTATGCGCAGCAGAATTCCCGTGCCGGCGTCGGCGGCCTTTCACGGCATGTGGATGCGATGGCCGACAGCGGCGATGCATCCGCAGTCCAGCTTCTCATCGGTGCCGCGGAATTTCTCGCCGCCCATGTCGAGGCGGCCCGGTTGCGGCTGGCAGATCCGACGCTCGCCTGGTCGCATGCCGGCAGCGTGTTCGGCTCGCGGACGATCACCCACCATCTCGAAACACTGCTCGGCGCGTCCTCCACGCCGAAGCTGCCACCAGTCGGAGGCGCCATCTGGCGCGCCGGCACCTTGGCGGGCTGGCCGATGGAGGACCGCTTCGCACCGACTGTTTCTGCATGCCTTCAACCATAATAACAGGAGAACAGCTGATGAAACGCCGCACATTCCTTGCTTCCACCGCACTGCTCGGGCTTGCCACGAGCTTTGGCACGATGAGCGCTCACGCCGCCGAAGCGCTCTCCGTCCTCTTGCCGCCCTGGGTCACGCTGCCCAAGGACATGACCGACAAATATACCGCCAAGACCAAGGGCACGCTGGATATCCAGACGCTCGGCTGGGACGAGATCCGCACCAAGATCATCACCTCGATGGTCGCCGGCACGGCGCCGGCATCGGCGACCGAAGTCGACTGGTCGTGGGTTGGCCAGTTCGGCAGCGCCGGCTGGTATGACGATCTGTCGGGCTTGCTGTCCGAGGACCTGAAGAAGGATCTGCCGACTACCTCGATCTTCACCTTCGACGGGAAGCTGGTCGGCATCCCCTATAACAACGACTACCGGGTAATGATCTACAACAAGGCGCATCTCGAAAAGGCCGGCGCCACGGTTCCGAAGACGCCGGATGAGCTGCTCGCCGCCGCCAAGGCGGTCAAGGCCAAGGGCATCGCTGAATATCCGATCGGCCTGCCGCTTTCGGCGACCGAAGGCTCGGCCACTGCCTGGTACCTCCTCACCAAGGCGTTCGGCGGCGATCTCTTCGATGCGGAGTTCAAGCCGCTGTTCACCGAGGCGTCGAGCGCCGGCTACAAAGCCATGGAATTCGAGGTGGAAGCGCTGAAGGCCGGTCTCATCGACCCTGCGGCGACGTCGCTGAAGGATGTCGAGATCCAGGAACTGTTCAAATCGGGCAAGACTACATTCGACGTTGCCGGCTGGGCCGGTAACCTTGCGGTCTATACCGATGCGTCGAAGTCGCAGGTATCGGCCGATGCCGCCGCAGCCCTGCTGCCGAACGTCTCCGGCAAGTCGCGCACGATCGGCCTGCCCGGTGCGCTCGGCGTCCCGGTCTCGGCCAAGGACAAGGAGACGGCGCACGCCTTCATCAACTGGATGCTCGATCCGGAAACCATGATCGACAACTACGAAAAGCTCGGCAACCTGCCGACGCGCATCTCCGTGCTCGAAAAGCTCAACAAGGACGGCAAGCTGAAGCAGGGCGACGTGCTGATCGCTCAGGCTGCCCTGGTCGAGCCGCTGTTTGCCGGCGGTACGCCCGGCTGGTATCCGGAGTTCTCGAGCGCCGTTGCGACCAACCTCAATGCCGCCGCCAAGGGCCAGATGTCGGTCGCCGATGCGGTTCAGGCGATTGCCGCCGCAGCCGAAGAGGCACGGCAGTAATGGCGTTCAGCTTCCCAGCGAAGCGCCTCCTGGGACGGGAGGCGCGGCTCGGTCTCGGCCTCACCGCTCCGGTCATCGCGGTGATGGGGGGGCTGGTGATCCTGCCCCTCGTCATCACGGTGTTCGACAGCTTCTTCCGCATCGAGCCGATGCGGCCCGGTACGCCGTTTGTCGGCTTCAGGAACTACATTGCCCTGATGTCGGACAGCAACGTGCTGACGAGCTGGGTCAACACCTTCGCCTATGTGCTCATTGCCGTGACCATCGAGACCGTCGGCGGGCTGGCCGCCGCGCTGCTGCTGCATCATGCGTCGATCGGCCGGCGCTGGTTGCTCGCCATCGTCATCCTGCCGTGGTGCCTGCCGCCGGTGGTCAACGCGATCATCTGGCTGTGGATCTACAACCCGAGCTACGGACTGCTGAACAGCCTGCTCCAGGCGGTTGGCCTGACGTCGACCAACCAGGTCTGGTTCAATGACCGCTTCACGGGCCTTTTTCTCGTGTCGGTCGTGCACGCCTGGCGGATGATGCCGCTGACGGCAATCATCCTGCTCGCCGCGCTGCAGTCGATCCCGACGAACCTCTACGAGGCTGCACGACTGGATGGCGCCTCGCGCTGGCGCCAGTTCACGATGATCACCCTGCCGCTGATTGCCGGCGGGCTGGCCATCGCGCTCAGCCAGTCGACGGTGTTCGCCTTCAATCTCTTCGACGAGGCATGGATCCTTAACGGCAGTTCGCTCGGAACCCGCAGCGTGATGATCCAGGTCTATCTGTCGGCCTTCCAGAACATGAAGTTTTCGCTCGGCATGGCGCTGTCGATCCTGGCGATGATCGCCTCGCTCTCGGTGTCGGCGCTCTACGTGCTGCGCGTCTACAAAGAAACCAGGTACGACTGATGCGGCGTCTCGGATATCTTCTCGCCGTCGCGATCCTCATCCTGTGGTCCGTCGGCCCCATCTACTGGTCGCTCGTCACCTCGCTGACGCCGCCCAACGCGCTCGTCGGAACCGGCCTCAGGTTCTGGCCGGAAGCCGCGACCCTCGAACACTACGGCAAGCTGTTCGGTGCGGCCTCGATCAGCCAGGGCAACCAGGTGCAGTCCGTCTGGCCGCAGTTCTCGCGGGCGCTTGCCAACAGCATCGTCACCTCGCTGGCGGCGACACTGGTCACGGTTATCGTTGCCGCCTTCGGTGCCTGGGCCTTCGTCCGGCTGCGCTTTCCCGGCCGCGACGCGTTGTTCGTCATCATCGTCGCGACGCTCGGCGTTCCGGCCTATACCGTGATGATCCCGCTCTACCGGATCATGATCGGTGCCGGGCTCGTCGATACCTATGTCGGCGTGACGCTGATCTATGTCTCGGCCTTCCTGCCGCTGGCGCTCTGGCTGATGCGCAGCGTCTATCAGGCGATGCCCCTGTCGCTGGAGGAGGCAGCCTGGCTCGATGGTGCCTCGAAACTCCACACGCTCGTGCGCATCGTCCTGCCGCTTGCCGGCCCCGGACTGGTCGCCACCGCGATCCTTACCTTCCTGTCGGCCTGGGGCCAGTTCATGGTGCCGCTGGTGTTTTCGCCGACGCTGTCCACCAAGCCGCTCACCGTCCTGATCCCCGAATTCGTCACCCGCAACTATGTCGACTACGGCCTGATGAACGCCGCCGGCATCGTCGCCATCGTGCCGCCGGTGCTCCTGGTGATCTTCCTCAATCGCTTCCTCGTGCAGGGCCTGATGGCCGGCGCGAGCAAATAAAGGGTATGACTGCAATGAATCTGACCGAAAAAGTCATCAAGGAACAGTTCCCGTTCTGGGAAAAGGCGCTGCTGCAAAGCCTGCCCGAGGTCCCTGGCAAGACCGTCGTCGTCACCGGCTGCGGAACCTCCTTCTTCCTTGCCCAGTCGATCGCCACCGCCTTCAACCACAACGGCCGCAACGCGATCGCCGTGCCGGGCGCCGAATGGGCGCGCCGCATGGACGACTATCTGGCCGATCGCGCGGATGTCACGGTGATCGGACTTTCGCGCTCCGGCACGACGACCGAAACCGTGCAGGCGCTTGAGGCGTCGCGGGCTGCCGGCATCCGCACCATCGGCATCTCCTGCGCGCCGGACACGGCGCTGCTGGAGGTGGCCGACGTGCCGGTCTACATCCCGACGCATGCCGAGGAAGGCATCGTCATGACCGTTTCGGCCTCGCTGATGCTGCTGGCCGGCCTACGTATGGCGGGGGTCGAGGTCGGCACCGTGGCCGAGGCGCAGGCCGCGTTGGGTGCGGCGGAAGCCGCCGTTCCGCTCATCGCCGGGCGTTCGCACTTCGTCTATCTCGGCGGCGGTGCACTCTATGGCATGGCGACTGAAGGCTCGCTGAAGCTTCAGGAAATGTCGATCACCTACAGCCAGGCCTTCCACCCACTCGAATACCGCCATGGGCCGATCAGCCTGATCGACGAGACCTCGCTCGTCGTTCTTCTCTATTCGGCCGACACGACCGACGAGGAGGCGAAGGTGGCCAGCGAAGTGCAGGCCAAGGGCGCCCGCGTCATCGGTCTCGGCGGACCGGGCGATCTCAGCATTCCGCTTGTCCGGACCGGCGCCGCGCGGGCGCTCGAACTGCTGCCGGCGCTGCAGATCCTCGGAGAACGCGTCGCCAACCAGAAGAACGTCGATACCGCAGCACCCCGCCACCTCAGCAAGGTCGTCGTCCTCGCTTGAGGATGGCACGCGCGGTTCGGTAACGGAGAGAACATGGCCCAGGTAGAATTGCGAAATCTCGTCAAGGCCTACGCGACGCATCAGGTGATGCATGGCGTAAGCTTCGATGTCGCGGACGGCGAGTTCGTGGCGCTGGTCGGGCCGTCGGGCTGCGGCAAGTCCACGCTTCTGCGGATGATCGCCGGCCTTGAGGAGGTCACCGGCGGAACGATCTCGATCGCCGGGCGCGTCGTCAACGAGGTCGAGCCCAAGGATCGCGACCTCGCCATGGTGTTCCAGAACTATGCGCTCTATCCGCATATGACGGTCCGCGAGAACATGGGCTTCTCGATGCGACTGCGGAAGGCGCCAAAGGAGGAGATCACCGCGCGCGTCGAGGAAGCGGCCGCCATTCTGGGTCTTGGCGACTACCTGGAACGGATGCCGCGCCAGCTGTCCGGCGGCCAGCGCCAGCGTGTGGCGATGGGCCGGGCCATCGTCCGGCGCCCGGCAGTCTTCCTCTTCGACGAGCCGCTGTCGAACCTCGATGCCGCGCTGCGGGTGCAGATGCGCGCCGAGATCCGCGCGCTACACGACCGTCTCGGCTCGACCTCCATCTTCGTTACCCACGACCAGGTGGAAGCGATGACGATGGCGGACCGCATCGTCGTTTTGCGGGCGGGTCGCCTCGAGCAGGCAGGCGCTCCGCTCGATCTCTACGACCGTCCCGGCAACGTCTTCGTCGCCGGCTTCATCGGCTCTCCGGCGATGAACCTGCTGAAGGGCCACGCCAGCGACGGCATGATCCGGCTCGGTGCCATTCTTTCGGTTCCGGCACCCGTAAACGCCTCGGGCGAAGTCATCTGGGGGATCCGGCCGGAGCATCTGGAACTGGCTGCCGCCGATACCGACGGCGCGTTTGCCATGCGCGTTACCGGCGTCGAGAGCACCGGCCACGCCACCTTCATCCTCGCTGAGACGGACGGACTAACGCTGACGGCGCTGTTCACTGACCGGCCCAAAGTCGCAAAGGGCGACGTCCTTTATCTGAAGGCACATCCGACGCGACAGCATCTGTTCGACGCCGGGACTGGTTTGCGGATCGAGTGATCGCAAAGTTCAAGAGTAGCGCGCTAATATTTTAAATTTGACGCGCGTAAATATTTATGATTTTTCGGACCGTGTGATCGGGACCTGAGGAGGGTCTGCGTCCCGACTGCGCCATCTGACTGCAGACCCGCGAAAAGTTCGGGAGGAACTATGAACCGCACCCCCATTCTCAAGGCCATCCTCGCATTCGGCCTGCTGTCGGCCGCTAGCGTATCCGCGCATGCGGACGGCATCGGCGCGTCGCTTCTGACGCAGCAGCATCCGTTCTACATCGAGCTTGCCAACGCCATGAAGCAGGAGGCGACGGCAAAGAACGTCAAGCTGGAAGTGGCGATCGCCAACCAGGACCTCAGCAAGCAGCTGGCCGACGTCGAGGACTTCATCGTCAAGGGCGTCGATGTCATCGTCATCTCGCCGGTCGATAGCCAGGGCGTCCTCGCAGCCATCACCAAGGCCGAGCGTGCCGGCATCAAGGTGATTACCGTCGACGTGCCGGCCAAGGACGCCAAGGTCACGTCGCACATCGGCACCGACAACTTCACCGGCGGCGTCAAGGCCGGCGAGCTGATGGCCAAGGAACTCGGCAACAAGGGCAAGGTCGCAGTGATCGACTACCCGACCGTCCAGTCGGTGGTGAACCGCGTCGAGGGCTTCAAGAAGGCCATCGCCGAGCATCCCGAGATGAAGATCGTCGCCATCCAGACCGGCATCACCCGCGCCGAGGCGCTGGCCGCCGCTCAGAACATGCTGCAGGCAGATCCCGAGATCGCCGGCATCTTCGGCTTCGGCGACGACGCGGCACTTGCCGCCGCTGTTGCCGTCAAGGCAGCCAATCTGGAGAGCCAGGTCAAGGTCATCGGCTTCGACGGTATGGAAGAAGCCCGCAAGGCCGTCGACAGCAACCCGGTCATGGTCGGCGTCATCCAGCAGTTCCCGGACCAGATGGGCAAGCAGGCCGTCGACTCGGCGATCAAGGTGATCGCCGGAGAAGAAGTTCCGGCCGAACAGCCGATCGTTCCCGGCGTCTACACCAAGAAGTAATGCCGCATCCGGAGCCGCCGGGCCTGCGCTCGGCGGCTTCTGGCAACCGGCCGTTCCCGCTGCACCTCGGCGTCAGTGAACCGTCGGGAGCCGCCATTTGATACCGAGATGAGGAGAGGTTGTGATGGGCACAGCCGATGACGACACGGTCCTCCGGATCAGCGACATCACCAAGACCTTCGGTCCCGTCACCGCGCTGAAGAGCATGCGCCTCGACGTCAGGCGCGGTCGCGTCCACACCCTGCTGGGCGAGAACGGCGCTGGAAAATCGACGCTGATGAAGATCCTCAGCGGCGTCTACCAGCCGTCCTCCGGCAGCATTCATCTGAACGGCCGGCCGTACCACTGTGGAAATCCCCAGGAGGCTGCCGCGCTCGGCGTGACGATCGTCTTCCAGGAACTCAGCCTCTGCAACAACCTGACGGTCGCCGAAAACATCCTGGCAACCCGGGAGCCGTCGCGCGCCGGCTTCATCAACGACCGGGCGCTTGTCGCCCAGGCGCGGCGCATCGTCCAGGATCTCGGGCTGCCGATTGACGTCACCGACAAGGTTGGCGACCTGTCGATCGCGCAACGCCAGCTGGTCGAGATCGCCAAGGGCCTGAGCATCGAGGCAAGCGTGGTGGTTCTCGACGAACCGACATCCTCCCTGAGCGACAGCGAGGCGGAAATCCTCTTCCGCATCATCGAGCGGCTGAAGGCGAAGGGCGTCGCGGTCATCTACATCTCCCACCGCATGGAAGAGATCATGCGGCTCAGCGACGACATCACCGTCATCCGTGACGGCACCTATATCGCCACCAAGCGCCGCGAAGAGACAACGATCGAGGACCTCATTGCGCTGATGGTCGGCCGCACGATGGACGAGATCTATCCCGAACGCGTCGCCGCGGCTCCCGAGCCGTCTGTCCCCCCGATCCTGTCGGTCGACAATCTGACGCGCGATGGCGAGTTCGCCGATATCGCGTTCGATGTACGGCCGGGCGAGATCCTCGGTTTCTTCGGTCTGATCGGCTCCGGCCGGTCGGAGGTGATGAACGCCATCTTCGGCATGAAGCGGACAGCCGGCACGGTTCGTCTCAACGGCGAGCGTGTTCATCTGGCCTCGCCCGTCGATGCGATCGCCCACGGCCTGGGCTTCGTCACCGAAAACCGCAAGGAAGAAGGCCTCGTGCTCAGCCAGAGCGTCGAGAGCAATATCAGCATGGCGGCACTCTCCAGCTTTGCCGGACGGCTCGGGTTTCTGCGCCGCCGCCGCGAGCGTATGGAGGCCGATGCGGAAGTTGCGCGTCTGTCGATCAAGACGGCATCGCTCGATACGCCGGCGGGCTCGCTCTCCGGCGGCAACCAGCAGAAGATCGTGCTTGCCAAGTGGCTGCTGACACGGCCGAAGGTCCTCATCCTCGATGAGCCGACCCGTGGCGTCGACGTCGGCGCCAAGTTCGAAATCTACAAGATCATCCGCCAGCTGGCGGCCGAGGGAACCGCGATCCTGCTCGTATCCTCCGAATTGCCGGAGGTGCTGGGCATGAGCGACCGCGTTGTTGTGATGAGCGAAGGCCGCCAGATCGCCATCGCCACCGACCACGACCTCAATCCCGAAACCATCATGTCATTCGCGACGGGACACTCTTCATGACCCAGACCAGCCAATCCGCAGCCGCCTTCAGGAAGATCATGAAGCAGTATGGCGGCATCTTCCTCGCGCTTATCGTTCTGTGCGTGATCTTTTCCGTCGTGAACCCGCGCTTCATGTCGATCGCCAACTTCATGAACATCCTGCAGCAGGTGGCGGTCATCGCCATCGCCGCGTTCGGCATGACCTGGGTGATCCTGCTCGGCGAGATCGATCTGTCGATCGGCTCGATCATCGCCGTCGCCGGCATGGTCGGAGCGCAGTGCTTCGCCTTCGGTCTCGGCTTTGTGCCGGCCGTTCTCCTGACGCTGATCGCCGGCGCCATGCTGGGCCTGGTCAACGGCACGCTGACGGCGAAACTTCTGCTCCCCTCGTTCATCGTCACGGTCGCGACCATGGGCATCTATCGCGGCCTCGTCAGCCTGCCGACCAACGGCGCGCCGGCGATGATCCTCGATGAAAGCTGGATGGCGATCGGCGCCAACAGCGTGTTCGGCCTGCCGATCATCATCTGGATCGTTGTGGCGCTCTTCCTGTTCAACCACATCCTGCTCAGCAAGACGACGTTCGGGCGACGTGCCTATCTCATCGGCGGCAACCGCGAGGCAGCGCTCTATTCCGGCATCAAGGTCGACCGGATGAAGATCACCATCTTCATGATCTCGGGCATCATGGCGGCGATCAGCGGCATCCTTCTGTCGTCTCGGCTCCTGTCGGCGCAGACCAATGCAGGTGCAAGCTACGAACTGGACGCCATCGCGGCAGCCGTGCTCGGCGGCACCAGCCTTGCAGGCGGCGTCGGCACCATGGTCGGTACGCTCATCGGGGCGCTGATCATCGGCGTCATGAACAATGGCATGAACATGCTGTCGGTCCCGTATTTCTATCAGCTGATCGTCAAGGGGCTGGTCATTCTCATCGCCGTCTGGCTCGACGTCCGCTCCAAGCGCGCCAAACAGTAATTCTCTCGCGACGGTATTTTCATGAGCAAGATCCTTACCATCGGCGAAATCCTCGTCGAGATCATCGCCACTGAACGCGGCAACGGCTTTCGCGCGCCCGTGCCGCTGATCGGGCCCTTCCCGTCGGGCGCTCCGGCGATCTTCATCGACCAGGTCGGCAAGCTGGGCCAGGCCTGCGCCATCATCTCGCGGGTCGGCGATGACGACTTCGGCCACGTCAACCTGGATCGGTTGAGAGCCGACGGCGTCGATGTCTCTGGCATCGAAGTCGACCCGATGGGAACCACCGGCAGCGCCTTCGTGCGCTACCGCGAGGATGGCAGCCGGGCCTTCGTCTTCAACATCCGCCACAGCGCCTGCGGCCAGATTTCTCTCAACGACCAGACGCGCAAGCTGCTCGACGACTGTACGCATGTGCATGTGATGGGCACCGCGCTCTATGCGCCGAGTGTCATCCAGACCATTCTGACGGCGATCGATACGGTCAAGGCGAAGGGCGGAACGGTCTCCTTCGACCCCAACCTTCGCCCGGAAATTCTCGGCAGCCCGGGGATGCGCGAGGCGCTGTCTGCGGTCCTCGCAAAGACGGACATATTCCTGCCGAGCGGCGAGGAGTTGTTCCTGTTTGCCCCCGCGAAAACCGAGACGGGTGCGGTCGAAGAGCTCCTGGAGGGTGGCATCAAGGCGATCGTCCTGAAGCGCGGCGAAGCCGGCGCGACGTATTTCGACGGGAGCCGGACGATCTCCCATCCCGGGTTCGAGGTGACGGAAGTCGATCCGACCGGCGCCGGCGACAGCTTCGGTGCGACCTTCGTGACGCTCTGGCTGGCGGGCATGGGCCCGGCGGCGGCGCTGGAGCTTGCCAATGCGTCCGGCGCCCGGGCGGTCACCAAGGCCGGCCCCATGGAGGGCGCATCGACACGTGCCGAACTCGATGATTTCATCGCAACCGCAGCAAGGAAACAGGCATGACCAGCCAGAACCCGCTTCTCGACATTGCCGACTGGAAAACCCGGCCGGGTCCGCGCGGCATCCCGTCCGTCTGCTCAGCGCATCCTCTGGTCATCGAGGCGGCGATGCTTCGTGCTCTTCGCGAAGGTCAGCACCTGCTCATCGAAGCGACCTGCAATCAGGTCAACCAGGATGGCGGCTATACGGGAATGACGCCGTCCGACTTCCGCACCTTCGTGGAGCAGATCGCTGCAAAGACTGGCTTCCCGGTCGACAGGCTGATCCTCGGCGGCGACCACCTGGGGCCGAACCCGTGGAAAAATCTGGCCGCGGAAGAAGCGATGGCCAAGGCTGTCGCGATGATCGAAGCCTATGCGAAAGCTGGCTTCATCAAGCTGCATCTCGACACCAGCATGGGCTGCCTGGGCGAGCCGGTGGCATTGCCGGACGCACTGACCGCTGAGCGTGCGGCAACACTTGCCGCGGCTGCCGAGCAGGCGATCGCCGGCATGAGTGGGCCAAAGCCGGTCTACATCATCGGCACCGAGGTTCCGATCCCCGGCGGAGCCATGGAAGAGCTCGACGTGCTGGAGGTGACCAAGCCGGCAGCAGCACTCGAAACCGTTTCGATTCACCGGCAGGCCTTCGAGCGCGCCGGCGCCACGGATGCCTTCTCCCGGGCGATCGGCGTGGTGGTGCAGCCGGGCGTCGAATTCGGCAACCAGAACGTCATCGCCTACGATCCGCCGGCGGCGCGTGCTCTCAGCGCGGCACTGACCGAAATCCCGGGCTTCGTCTTCGAAGCCCACTCGACGGACTACCAGACCGAGGACGCGCTTACTACGCTGGTAAGCGACGGGTTCGCCATCCTGAAGGTCGGTCCCGGCCTGACGTTTGCGCTGCGCGAAGCACTCTACGGGCTCGATCGCATCGCCGCGTTCCTCTATCCCGGAAAGCGGAGCGAAAGCCTCATCGAGGTGACCGAGCGCGTGCTGTCTCAGGAGCCGAAGAACTGGGAGAAGTATTATCACGGCCCGGCCGAGGAGCAGCGCCTTCAGCGCCATTTCAGCTATAGCGACCGCATCCGCTACTACTGGCCGCATCCTCAAATCGACGCCGCGGTACGCTCCCTGTTCGCAACGCTCGAAGGCGTCGAGATCCCCGAAACGCTGATCAGCCAGTATCTCCAGGCGAGCTATCCGCGCGTCCGCCAGGGCGTGACGAAGCCGTTCGCGCATGATCTCGCCATCGCCTCGGTCGATGCTGTGCTGGAAATCTACTTCAGCGCCTGCAAGCTGTAGGCTCGCGTGGGGCCAGTTGTGCCGAACTTCTGAATACGCCTATGATCCGGCTCCGGGCGAGCCGGATCGGCCCGTTTTTCTAATCGATTGAATGTCAGCCGTACGCAGGGAGTCTTGATGGTAGAGAAAGCGACGATCAAAACGATGGAGGATTTCTCCGAATTCGTCGGCCTGTCGCGCCCCACCGTTTCGAAATACTTCAACGATCCCTCGTCGGTGCGCAGCAAGACGCGGCAGCGGATCGAGGCGGCAGTCGAGCAATCCGGTTTCCGGCCGAACATGTTCGCCGTCAACCTCAATCGCCGCCGCAGCAACATCATCGGCATTATCATCCCGAACTCCACCGACCCGTTCTACATGGCCCTGACGCGCCGAGTGGAACTGCTGGCGAACGAGGCGGGCCTGCTGGCCTTCGTGCTGTCTTCCGACGGCAACCCGGTGCTCGAGCAGCGGGCGATCGAAACACTCAAGTCGATGAACGTCGCAGGTGCGATCATTGCGCCCCTGGGCGTCAAGTCGCACCATCAGACGCTGGCGCAGCTGGGTGGGGCAATCCCGCTGATCTACGTGGATTCGCCGCTCGACGAGACGTCGCCGTTCGTTGGCACCGACAACCGGCAAAGCTTCCAGCTGATCGTCGACTACCTGTGCCGGTCGGGCGAGCCGCCCTGTTATGTCGGCATGCCGGGCGTCAACAACAATGCGACCAGCCGACAGATCGCCTATGTGGAGGCGATGACGCAACTTGATCTCGAGCCGCAGATCATCCCGCTGTCGCAGACGCGCGACTGGGATTTCGAAAAGTTCGGTTACGAGGAGACGCTGCGGACGCTGAAGGAGCGGGGAGGTTTTCCGAGCCGCACGATCCTCTGCGCCAATGATCGCGTTGCGTTCGGCGCCATCGCCGCCGCCTACCAATCGCGTCTCAAGGTCGGGCGGGGGGCGGACTGCGATCTGCGCATCGCCGGCCATGACGATCATCCGCTGTCGCGCTATTCCTGCCCGCCCATCACCACGGTCGCGCAGAACTACAGCGAGATCGGCCGGCTGGCGACCGAATTGCTCTTGTCCAAGCTCGGTGAAACCGCGATGACGAAACACGAATTTCCAGCCGACGAGCGGATCCTGCTGAATGCCGCCATCATGCTGCGCGATTCCGCCTAAGCGCCGAAAGGCCCGATCACTCTCCGGGACATGCCTATGACGAACCTGATGACCGCCGCAGACGACGCAGTTCTAGCCCGCTCCTATGATGCCTTCCTGTTCGACATGGACGGCACGCTCCTCAATTCGATCGCGGTAGTCGAACGCGTCTGGCGGGAATGGGCGGTGGAACACGGCATCGAACCGGAAGCCTTCATGCGCAACCTGCACGGCGTGCGCGCCATCGAGGTCATCCGGCGCGAAGCGATACCGGGCCTCGATGCCGAGGAGCAGGCGGAGATCGTGCTGCAAAAGGAACTCGACGACGTCGACGGGATCGTCGAGATCCCCGGTGCGGCGGCATTTCTCAGCGGTCTGCCGCCGGAGCGCTGGGCGATCGTCACCTCGGCGGTGCGGTCGCTCGCCCTGAAGCGGCTTGCCGCCACCGGTCTTCCAGTACCGAAGGTGCTGATCTGCTCGGATGATGTCGTCAACGGCAAGCCGGATCCGGAAGGCTATCTGAAGGCTGCCCGCTTGCTCGGCTTCGATCCGAAGGATTGCGTGGTCTTCGAGGATGCGCATGCGGGCATCGATGCCGCGGAACGCATGGAGGCCGGTGTCGTGGTGGTGACGGCGACCCATTCCATACCCGCCGACGTGGCGCATTTCCGCATGCGGGATTACCGCGACATGGCCGTCGATGTCGGCGCTCTGGGCGAGTTGAGGCTGTCCAAAGCCTGAAACGGACTTCGCGACGACATTCGCCAGCCGATCCCCACCTTCACCTCGGTCCGTTCAACCCCCGGCAACTAATCGTCCGGTGGCCAGTTAGCGGAACTCTGAGGTATGGAAATGTCGCATAAAGCAGTTCTCGCAGGTCGCTCCTATCTTCTCGTCGAAGATGAATATCTCACCGCTTCCAGTCTGGTCACCGCGCTAGAAGGAGTTGGGGCAACGGTTCTGGGCCCGGTCTCCAATCTCGATCGGGCCATGGAGATCTCGCAGGATCCGTCCTTTTCGGTGGACGCGGTGATCCTCGACGTGAAGCTTGGCGGCGATATGGTCTATCCATTCGCCGACATGTTGGTGAAACGCCACGTGCCGTTCGTCTTCCTGACCGGGTATGACTGTCGATCGATGCCGGACAGTTTTCGCGATGCGCCGTGCCTCACCAAGCCGTGCGACGAGCTGGAACTGACCCGTCTTCTGATGGAGATGCAGAGCTGACAGTCATGGCACTGTCCGGAGAGGTGCACATTGATGGAAAGCTATATCCACCTCTTTGCCGGCCGGCACATCCTCATTGTCGAGGATGAGTACTTTCTCGCCGACGAAACCAGGCGCAACCTGCAGGCGGCGGGAGCCCTGGTGGTCGGGCCGGCCGGAGATGTGCTGACGGCGCTTTCGCTCATCGATACCTCGCGGGTCGACGCAGCGATCCTCGACGTGCATCTCGGCGACGAGTTCGTTTTTCCGGTTGCCGAAGAACTCGAAACGCGCGGCATCCCGTTCGTGTTCGCCACGGGCTATGATCCCTCGGTGATCCCGGTCAGATTCACCGGCTTTGCGCTCTGCGAAAAGCCGACGGAGCTGGGCAAGATCGCCCTCGCTCTGTTCGGACCGGGATCGGCTGACGGACTGCATTGATCCCGCTGACCGGTCCGCCTCGCACGTTCGCGATGCCGCCGCCCGCGGCCGCGCTTATTTGGGCATCAAGCTTCCCCTGAAGACGGGTTTCCCCTACATAGGGCACACGCAATGGCCCCGGAATCCCATGACATCCACCGACTTCGATTTCCTCGCGCATGACGGCGAGCTTGCCCGGCTGATCCGGAGCTTCGACTGGACGTCCACCTCGCTCGGCCCACCCTCGCAATGGCCGCAGGCGGCGAAGGTGACGACGACGACCATTCTCAATTCTGCGGTGCCGATCGTCACGCTCTGGGGCGAGGACGGCGTGATGATCTACAACGACGCCTATTCGATCTTCGCCGGAGGCCGGCATCCACGCCTTCTCGGCTCCAAGGTCCGCGAGGGGTGGCCGGAAGTCGCCGATTTCAACGACAACGTCATGAAGGTCGTGCTCGCCGGCGGAACGCTTGCCTACGAGGATCAGGAGCTGACGCTGCACCGCAGCGGACAGCCCGAACAGGTTTTCATGAACCTCGACTACTCGCCGGTGATGGACGAAGACGGCCGACCCTGCGGCGTGCTGGCGATCGTCATCGAGACGAGCGCGAAGGTCAGGGCAGAACGCTGGCGCCAGGGGGAGCAGGAACGCCTGCGCAGCATGTTCGAGCAGGCGCCGGGCTTCATCGCGATGATGCGCGGACCCGAGCATGTGTTCGAGCTGACCAACGCCTCCTACCGGCAACTGGTCGGACACCGCGATCTGGTCGGCCAGGCGGTGCGCGACGCGCTTCCCGATCTTCGCGGGCAGGGCTATTTCGAGATCCTCGACGAGGTCTACCGGACCGGAAAGCCATATGAGGGACGGGCGATGCCGGTCGACTTCCGGGCATCCGCGGATGCCGGCGTCGAGCGCAAATATGTCGACCTCGTCTACCACCCGGTCTCCGACGGCGATGGACTGGTGATCGGTATCTTTGTCCAGGGCGCCGATGTGACGGATCGTGTGAGCGTCACGGAGGCTCTCAAGGCAAGTGAGGCGCAGAGCCGTCAGATCCTTGACGGCGCTACCGACTACGCAATCCTCGCCCTAGATCTCCACGGCCGAATTCTGCGCTGGAACGAAGGCGCGCGGCGGATTTTCGGCTGGACGAAGGAAGAGGTCGTGGGTGGCGACTGGGATCTGCTGTTCACGGCAGAAGACCGCGCCGGCGGGCGGCCCCATGACGCGATCAATGAAGCCCTGGAGGTCGGCACGGCGCACCACGAGCGCTGGCATGTTCACAAATCCGGCGACCGGTTCTGGGCGAGCGGCTCGATCAGCCCCCTTCTGGACGAGGATGGTCGTCCGGTCGGGCTGGTGAAGGTGCTGCGCGACAGGACCGTGGAACATCTGGCGACGCAGGCACTGGAGGAGACCGAAGCCAGGTTGCGTCGGGCCCAGGAGGCTGGCGGCGTAGGTGGTTTCTCTCTCGATCTCGTGGACAACGTGCTTCGACCGACCGCCGAGTTCTGCAAGATCTTCGGCCTTACGCCGTCCAAGGCCATCCCGATCGACACGATCCAGGCGCTGGTCGTCGAAGAAGACCAGAACGTCGCATCCAATCCCGATACGCGGAAGTCGGCGACGGCGCCTCTCAAGGTGGAATACCGGATCCGGCGCGCCGACAACGGACAAAAGCGCGTCATCGCCCGCAGCGGTGAGTTCGAATATGACGCGGACGGCAACGTCGTTCGCTTTGTCGGTGTGGTTCAGGACGTCACCGAGCGGCGCCTGGCACAGCGGGAGTTGCGCGACAGCGAAGCGCGGTTCCGGGCGCTGGCGCAGGCCATCCCCAATCACATCTGGACAGCGCGCCCGGACGGCTCGATCGAATGGTTCAACGATCGGACCTATGAATTTTCCGGCAGGCCGCAAGGTTCCCTCGGCGGAGACGACTGGCTGGAAATCGTCCATCCCGACGACCGCCTCGCGACGCTGGAAACCTGGGCGGACGCCCGGTCGAACGGCAGCTCCTATCAGATGGAATACCGGCTGCTCGACAGGCATGGGGTCCATCGTTGGCACATCGCGCGCGGCGTCCCGGTCAGGGACGAGGCTGGCCGTATCGTTCGCTGGATCGGCACCAACACGGATGTCGAGGAACTGCGCGAAACGCGCGCCAAGCTTGAGGAATTGAACCAGACTCTCGAGCAGCGCGTGGCGGAGCGCACCGCCGACCGCGACCGGATGTGGCGCCTGTCGACGGACATCATGCTGGTCGCCGACTTCAACGCCACGATAGTCGCCGTCAATCCCGCATGGAGTACGGTGTTCGGATGGGACCAGGGTGAGCTCCTCGGGCGCTCCTTCATGCACCTCATCCACCTGGACGACCTGGACAGCACGCTAGCCGAAGTTGGCAAGCTCAGCGAAGGCGTGACAACGTTCTCGTTCGAGAACCGCTACCAGGCAAAGGACGGAAGCTATCGCACGATCTCGTGGACGGCGGTGCCCGACGATGCTTACATCCATGCCGTCGGCCGGGATGTGACCGAGGAGCGCGAGGCGGCTGAAGCCTTGCGACAGACCGAGATCGCCCTTCAGCAGGCGCAGAAGATGGAGGCAATCGGCAATCTCACCGGCGGTGTCGCCCACGACTTCAACAACCTCCTGCAGGTGGTCGCCGGCAATCTGCAGCTGCTTGCCAAGGATGTCTCCGGCAACGAGCGCGCCGAGCGGCGGATCACCAATGCGCTCGCCGGCGTGGCGCGGGGTTCCAAGCTCGCATCGCAGCTTCTGGCCTTCGGTCGACGGCAGGCGCTCGATCCGCGGGTCGTCAATGTCGGCCGTCTCATCCGCGGCATGGACGAAATGTTGCGCCGGACGATCGGCGACGGCGTGGAAGTCGAAACGGTCGTCTTGGCCGGCCTCTGGAACACGCTTGTCGACCCGATGCAGATCGAGAACGCCATCCTCAACCTGGCGATCAATGCCCGCGACGCCATGGATGGCTTCGGCAAGCTCACCATCGAAGCCGGCAATGCCGTACTCGACAGCGCCTATGCGAAAAACAACGAAGACGTGGTGGCGGGCCAGTATGTGGTGCTCTCGGTCACGGATACCGGGTCGGGCATGCCGGCCGACCTGATCGAGAAGGTCTTCGAGCCGTTCTTCACCACCAAGCCGGAGGGCAAGGGCACCGGCCTCGGCCTGTCGATGGTCTACGGGTTCGTCAAGCAGACCGGCGGGCACGTGAAGATCTACAGCGAGGTTGCGCAAGGAACGACGGTCAGGATGTACCTGCCGCGTTCGACGCAGCAGGAGGATCTGGATGTCACGCCGGGCGACACGCCTGTCGAGGGTGGCCACGAGACCATCCTGGTTGCCGAGGACGACGAGGGTGTGCGGTCCACTGTCGTGGAGATGCTGCAGGAACTCGGCTACCGCGTTCTCAAGGCACCGGAGGCGAGCGCCGCGCTGACGATCGTCGAGAGTGGCATTCCGATCGACATGCTGTTTACCGACGTGGTGATGCCCGGGCCGCTGAAGAGTGCCGACCTGGCGCGCAAAGCCAAGGAGCGGCTGCCGAACATCGCCGTGCTGTTCACCTCGGGCTATACCGAGAACTCCATTGTTCACGGCGGCAGGCTCGATCCGGGCGTGCAGCTGCTGTCGAAGCCCTATACGCGCGAGGCGCTGGCTCGCAAGATCCGGCACGTTCTCAACAACGAGAAGCAGATGCGGATCGCCGAGGCGAAGGCGGCCGCACCGCCGCCGGCCAAGGCCGCGCGGCTTTCCGAGCCGAGGGCTGCCGAAGAACGGCGGCTGAGCGTCCTGCTCGTCGAGGACAACGGCCTCATCCGCATGGCAACGGCCGACATGCTCGCCGACCTCGACTGCGACGTGCTGGAGGCCGGATCGGCGGAGGAGGCTCTTGGTCATTTGGAGACGCAGGCTGTCGACATCGTCGTCAGCGATCTCGGCCTGCCGGGCATGTCCGGCGAGGACTTCTGCATCCAGGTGCGGCAGCGCTGGCCGAAGATCGGCATCGTCTTTGCGACGGGCGCCGATCGCGGACCGGATCTAGACGATCCGTCGCGAACCGCCCTGCTGCCGAAGCCGCACGGCGTCGAAGAGCTGAAGGCGGCGCTGGATGCGGTAATGCAAGGCTAGGAGATTTGCAGCCGGACTATGTCGGCTGCATTGACACCTGCCATGGTCCTTCCGATCAGAGGCTGTCGAACCAGTCTGCATAGGGCGTGTTCTTCGCCATGTGGCGGTTGAAGTCCGGCGCGCCGTCGTCCCACCACACGGAGCCGCGTTCGCCAAGCGCGACCTTGGCCGCATCGACCCGCCGCCGGGCCTCAGTCGTCGCCATGCTGTCGCCTTTGGCATCGCGCACGGCCCGCCTTGCCGACATCAGGTCCCGAACCAGCCGAGACCGCGTCTCCTCGTCGAGGGCCGGATTGCTGCGCCGCCAGAGGCGGCCGCGAACGACGAAGTATCGGCCGTCCGGCGTGTTCGGGTAACTGGTGGACATGCATTACCGCTCGGATTTCCGCCGGTTCAATGCCGGCGAGCCGGGCGGGGTTCCTTCTGGAGATGCGGCTGACGCTAGGAGATCAGCCCCACCAGCAGGAAGAACAATGCCGAGATGATGCCGGCCGCCGGCATGGTGACGATCCAGGCGATGACGATGTTGCCAGCCAGCCCCCAGCGGACGGCAGAAACACGCCGGGCGGCGCCGACGCCGACGATGGCCCCGGTGATCGTGTGCGTCGTCGACACGGGTATACCGAGCCATGTCGCGCCGAACAGCGTCAGGGCGCCGCCGGTTTCGGCGCAGAAACCCTGCATCGGGTTGAGGCGGGTGATCTTCGAGCCCATCGTGTGGACGATCCGCCAGCCGCCCATCAGCGTGCCGAGCGCCATTGCCGCCTGGCAGGAGATGACCACCCAGAACGGCACGTAGAAGGTCGATCCGAGATGCCCCTGGCTGAACAGCAGCACGGCGATGATGCCCATCGTCTTCTGCGCATCATTGCCGCCATGACCGAGCGAATAGAGCGACGCCGAGATGAACTGCATGACGCGGAACGTGCGATCGACGGCAAACGGCGTCTGTCGAACGAACATCCAGGAGACGATGAGCACCAGCACCAGCGCCAGGAAGAAGCCGATCGCCGGCGACAGGAAGATGGCGGCGACGGTCTTGCCAACGCCCGACCAGACGACCGAGCTGAAGCCGGCCTTGGCAAGGCCTGCACCCAGCAACCCGCCGACCAGAGCGTGTGAGGAGCTTGAGGGGATGCCGTAGATCCAGGTGACGATGTTCCAGATGATCGCCCCCATCAGCGCCGCAAAGATCACCTGCGGCGAGACGATCGCCGAATCGATGATGCCGGTGCCAAGCGTTTCGGCCACATGCAGGCCGAAAAACAGGAAGGCGATGAAGTTGAAGAAGGCCGCCCAGGCGACGGCGAACTGCGGACGCAGCACCCGCGTCGAGACGATTGTGGCAATCGAATTTGCCGCATCGTGCAGGCCGTTGAGAAAGTCGAAGAACAGCGCGATGCCGATCAGGGCAAGCAGTAGCGGCAGGGCGAGGGTCGCATCCATCAGACGTTCTCGATGACGATGCCGCTGATCTCGTTGGCGACGTCCTCGAAGCGGTCGACCACTTTCTCGAGCTCGCCATAGATCTCGCTGCCGATCATGTAGGCCATCGCATCGCCCTGGCCGCCCTTTCCACCATGCCGGCGGAACAGGTCCTTAAGGCCCTGGTCGTGAAGGTCGTCGGAGCGGCCCTCGACCACGGTCACCTGTTCGGCAATCGAGGCGAGGCGCTGCGCGTTGGTGCCGACCTTGTCGAGCAGCGGGATGGCTTCAGCGACAAGCTTGGCCGCCGCGACGATTTCCGATCCCATCTGCTGCATCAGCGGGTCGAAGCTCTGCTGCTCGAACAGGCGGATGGTCTTCACCGTCTTGTGCATCATGTCGATCGCGTCATCCATCGACTGGATGAGGTCCTTGATATCGCCGCGATCAAAGGGCGTGATGAAACTGCGGCGCACCGCAAGCAGCACGTCGCGGGTGATGTCGTCGGCCTTGTGCTCCAGTTCGACGATGCGCTCGCAGTTCCGCTCGACATCCGTGCCGTTCAAAACCTGCTCCAGAGCCTGTGCCGCGGCAACCACGGTGCGTGAGTGCTCGCAGAACATTTCGAAGAACTTGTCCTCCCGCGGCATCAACTTGCGAAAAACATTCATCATGCGGGGCTGGCCTTCATCTTGCGCCTGACTGTCATAAATGTGTCATAAATGCTCGCGGGCAATCGAGACAATATCAAAAAAGACAAACCCACACGGCATATCCAGCATGGCAAGCAAGACACCCAAGCCTCCGGCGGACGAGACACAGCGATTGCTGACGCAATTGGCGCACGTTCCGCACAAGTTGTTCACCGCTCCGTTCCGCCAGCAATACGCAGCTCTCTGCTTTCGCGCGGCCGACGCGGAGGGCGGTTTCGAGGTGCTGACGATCACCTCGCGGCGCAGCGGGCGCTGGGTGATCCCCAAGGGGTCGCCGATGAAGGACAGGAAGCCTCACGAGGTGGCGTCGATTGAAGCGTGGGAGGAGGCCGGCATTCGCGGTACGGTGCGCAAGCGTCCCGTCGGTCGCTACACCTACCTCAAGCCGCTCGATCAGTTGGACGTCGTTCCCTACATCGTCGACGTCTTCCAGATCCACGTGACGGGAACGGAGGGGACCTACAAGGAGAAGGGGGAGCGACTGCTGGAGTGGGTGCCGATCGCCGAGGCGGCCAGGCGCGTGCGAGAGCCGGAACTCAAGTCTCTCCTTCTCGGCTTCAAGCCGCGGAAGAGTTTGAAATCCTGAAGCATCCGAATCGTTTCGGCGTTGATCGAAGAGACTCTCCCAGCCAGGTTTACGCCAGCGACCGGAACCTGACTGCGAGTCGCGTATTGTATTCGTTGCGACTGGATCAGACGGTGCCTCGCTCTAGAAACTCGCGGTTTACGGGCTTTTTCTTCGCCAGTCTGGCGATGGATCTACCTGTGACCTCGAAGGCTTGCGCCACGTGCGTGACGTGATAAACGGTCGAAGCTTGTGCAGCCGCACCGACGGCACTACGACGTCGATATTTTGAATGGGGCACTCTGTGGAAACCGGTATCAACAAGTCGCCGACCGGCATTGACGGATTTGATGAACTGACGCTCGGCGGCCTGCCGACCGGGCGCCCCAGCCTCATCTGTGGCTCTGCGGGCTGCGGCAAGACGCTGTTTGCCACGACGTTCCTCATCAACGGCATCCGCGACTACGACGAGCCGGGCGTCTTCGTGACGTTCGAGGAGCGTCCGGTCGATATCGCCAGCAACGTCGCCTCGCTGGGCTTTTCGGTTGACGATCTGATCGCCGACAACAAGCTGTTGATCGACCACATCGCCGTCGACCCGGCGGAAGTCGCCGAGATCGGCGATTACGATCTGGAAGGTCTGTTCCTGCGCCTGGAACTGGCGATCGCCCAGGTCGGCGCCAAGCGCGTCGTCCTGGATACGATCGAAAGCCTGTTCTCCGCCTTTCAGAACCCCGCCGTTCTGCGCGCGGAAATTCGCCGTCTGTTCGACTGGTTGAAGGAACGCGAGCTGACCACGGTCATCACCGGCGAACGCGGCGACGGCACACTGACCCGCCAGGGTCTCGAGGAATACGTGTCGGATTGCGTCGTGCTGCTCGATCACCGGGTGCACAACCAGATTTCCACGCGCCGGTTGCGGATCGTCAAGTATCGCGGCACGGCGCACGGTACGAACGAATACCCGTTCCTGATCGACAAGGACGGCTTCAGCGTCCTGCCGGTGAGCGCGCTCGGCCTCAACCACAAGGTCTTCGACGAACGGATTGCGAGCGGGATCGACGATCTCGACGCAATGCTCGAAGGGCGCGGCTTCCATCGCGGCAGCAGCATCCTGATCAGCGGTGTGGCGGGATCCGGCAAGAGCACGATTGGTGCCTGTTTCGTCGATGCCGCATGTTGCGCCGGCGAACGCGCCGTCTACTTCTCGTTTGAGGAATCAGCGGCGCAATCGGTGCGCAACATGCGCTCCATCAACATCGATCTGCAGCAGCACCTCGATTCAGGCGCGCTGCACTACGTGGCCGCCCGTCCGACCTTCTACAGTTTGGAAATGCACCTGGCGGTGATGTTGCGCGAGATCATGCGCGTCAAGCCGTCGATCGTCGTGCTGGATCCGATCTCCGCCTTCATGGGCTCCGGCGAGCTCGGGGAAGTGCAGGCAATGCTGCTGCGCATGGTCGACGCCTTGAAATCGCAAGGCATCACCGCCGTCTTTACGCATCTGATGCACTCGGCCGACGGTGCAACCGAGACCGAAGTTGGCCTGTCGTCGCTGATGGATGCCTGGATCCTGTTGCTGAACCGCGAGGCGAGTGGCGAATTCAACCGCGAGCTCTATCTGTTGAAGGCGCGCGGCACCGCCCATTCCAATCAGGTGCGCGAATTCGTGATGACGGAAAACGGAATTCAGCTGCTGCTGCCCTATGTAGGCGAGGGACGCGCGCTGACCGGTTCGGCACGTCGGGCCCAGGAAGCGCGGGATCGTCGCGAGCAGGCCAGGCGCGACGGCGAAATTGTGCAGATCCGCGAGCAACTGGACAACCGTCGCCGGCAGACGCAGGCGCAGATTGCCGCGCTCCAGGCGCAGCTGGAAGCAGATGAAGCGGAGATGCGGCGCAAGCTTGCCTTCGAAGAGCAGGACGCTGAACAGTTCAGTTCAGATCGCCAGGAAATGATGAAAAGCCGTGGTCTGAGCGGTTGAGGATGAATGATGAGCGATGAAGCCACTGAGGGCTCCCCACGGAAACTCGTACTGTACGTAGCTGGCCAGACACCGAAGTCGACCGCTGCAATCGAGAACCTGCAGCGCATTTGCGAGGAACATCTTCCGGGCAAATACGTGGTGGAAGTTATCGACCTGCGGCAGCAGCCGCAACTGGCCCGCGAACACAACATCGTCGCCATCCCGACGCTGGTTCGCGAACTGCCGACGCCGATCCGCAAGATCATCGGCGACCTTTCCGACATCGAGAAGGTTCTGGTGCATCTGAAGGTCGGTGGCTGACGCATGACCATCAGCGGCCGCGATCAGAACAATCGGGAATGGGTCGAATCGGAGCTTCGTCGCCGGCTGGAAGAGGCCGAGGAGACGCTGCGCGCCATCCGCGAAGGTGAGGTCGACGCACTCGTCATGCGCAATCCGCAGAACGAGGACGAGGTGTTCACGCTCGAAGGGCGGACGGAATCCTACCGCGACTTCATGGAGGCGATGGATACTGGTGCGGCAGCCTTCGATGGCGCCGGCAGGCTGATCTATGCCAACAAGGCGCTGGCCGAACTGCTTGGACAGCAGGAAGAAGGCTTTGCCGGCATCGAGCTTGTCGATCTTCTGTCGCCCGCCGACCGGGATGCCGTGCAGGCGCTGGTCGAACAGGCGCGTTCGGCGCGAGGAACCTGCGAGATCAGCACGTCGATCGGCGACGAGGAGCGGCACATCCTGGTGTCGGCGGCGCCGCTGGCGCTCGGCGTCAACCACGGCGTTGCAGCGACCTTCACCGACATCACCCACCGCATCCGCGCCATTGCGGCGCAGGAATCCGAGCGGGCGGCGCATGCCATCATCGCCTCCGCCAACGAGGCGGTTATCGTCTGCAATCTCGACGGCATCGTCACCCATGCCAACGCGGCGGTCGGCGGGATCGCCTCGCGCGATCCGATCGGACTGCCCTTCGATGATGCATTCAACATCACGATCGCCGGCACCACCGGCCTGATGCAGGGCAACGACTTCCTGTCGCTGGCAATGGCCGGCACGCCGGTGCAGGGTCTCGAAGCCCATGCACCGAACGCACCGCGCATCCGCGACCTGCTGATCAGCGCCGCACCCCTGAAGCTTGGCGCCAACATCGTCGGCTGTGTGGTGGCGATGGTTGACCTGTCGCAGCGCAAGGCTGCCGAGAAACAGCAACTGCTGCTGATGGGCGAGCTCGATCACCGGGTGAAGAACACGCTGGCGCTGGTGCTGTCGATCGCCAAGCGCACCGCCTCGACGGAAGATACCGTTCAGGGCTTCCAGGCGGCGTTCGCCAGTCGCATCCAGGCGCTTGCCGCCACGCATAATCTTCTCGCCGAACGGTCTTGGAAGCCGGTGCCGCTTGCCAGCATCATCCGCGCCGAACTCGCGCCGCATATCCTCGGCTCGTTCGAGCGCCTAGTCCTGCACGGCCCGGACTATGCGGTCTCGCCGCGGGCGGCAATCGCGCTCGGCCTGGTGATCCACGAACTGGCGACCAATGCCGCCAAGTACGGTGCGCTCTCCAATGCCGGCGGCAACGTCCGCATCGACATCGCCTCCTCGCAGGATGACGCGACGATCCACCTGCGGTGGAAGGAAAGCGGCGGCCCGAGGGTCGCCACGCCGCAGCGGATGGGCTTCGGTCACACGGTTATCACCCGCAGCATGAAGTTCTCCGCCGGTGGCGACGCCAGCATCTCATACCCGGAAGATGGCGTCGTCTGCGATATCCGCCTGCCGCTGGAAGACGTCGTGCTTTCGACCGACTGAAGCGCTGCCGGGCGCTTCCATCATTTCTCTCCGAGAGCATCCAGCCGGGCGCGCAGTGTCGCGTTCTCCGACTCCAGTTGAGAAAGACGGTCGCGCAAGGGACGGATCGCCTGCGCCAGTTCGTCTTCCGCGAAACGCGGCGTGATATGCTGCTGGCAGTTCCAGTCGAACGTCTTCAGCCGGAGCCGGAAGATCCGCTCCAGCCGTGCCCCGTAGCCGGGATCGGTGACGGCTTGCGTGAGGGCCGGATCGGCATCGAGCGACACCTTCGCGACATGCGCGTAGATCTTCAGGCGTGCCTGTCGCGGATAGTCGATGAGGAAGAGGCAGGCCCGGTCGTTGGCGGCCAGATTGCCGGTGCTGATATACTGACGGTTGCCCCGATAGTCGGCAAAGGCCAGCGTCTGGTCGTCGATGACCTTGAGGAAACCGCGCGGTCCGCCGCGGTGCTGGACGTACGGCCAGCCGGTTTCCGAGACCGAAGCCATGTAGAAGGTGTCGCGATCGGCGATGAACGCTGCTTCGTTGCGGCCGAACCGATCGTGCTCGCGGTGGCCTTTGAAGTCGGTCCAGATGTGGTCGGCTCCCATCTCTGCCTGTGCAGCGCGAACGCTCGGGGTGACGGCGACATCGAGAAATCCGTAGGACATGTGACCCTCCTTAGCGCCAGTCCCGCAGCGGCCGGGCGCTGCCGCCAGACAAGTGTTACGTCAGATCGCCGGCGTTGACGACCCGGGCGTCCGTTGCGGCTACGGATCTTGAGGGTCTGCTCTGGATGCCCGGCACTGAGGAAGGCGTTAGCGTATTGACCCAGCCTGATTCGCCGGCATTAAGACCATGACAGTCCGGTCGATCCGGCCTTGCTTCTGCCCCTCGCATGGGAAAGTCGTCAGGCACAGACGCAATCGATCGTTTCCCGCACAACTGGCAGCTTCTTGTCCCCTCCGTAACCGCCTGTTAACGGAGCATTAACCATGCTTGAAGTTAATGATATTCTAATTCACCATTTCCACTGAAAGCTCTTCAGGCTGTTCGAGATATCGATGAGAAAGGCGTCCAGATCCGTGTCAATCATATCGACGGACAGGTTTAGGAAGGCATGCGCGTTGTTCGTGTTGGCACTCTCCTGCGGCTGCAGCACCACCGGCGGCGTGCAGCAGCCGGCTGCGCCGGAGCTTGTCACCTCGGAGAAGGCTCTGGTCGTTCCGCCACCTGGTGGACCGGCGGTGCGAGGCGTGATCCAGAAGCCGTACTCGAATGGCGTCGAACAGACCGTGCTGCTGGCGACGACGGCGCGGGTGGCGGGCCAGAACTTTTTCAGGGTGCAGTTCCTCGGCGAACCGGGGTCCATGGCGACGACGTCCAGCGCTTCATACTCGCCAATCTCCGACAGCTCCATTTCCCGCGAAGTGGCGCGCGCCATCCCGGGCGTTCGCCTGGGACGAACCAACCGGCTGCTGCAGAACGGCTATGGTCCGTTCAGCTATGCGACCGGGCGCTCGACCGCCGGCGATACCTGCGTCTTCGCCTGGCAGCAGATCCGCTCGCGCAGCACTCCGCTCGCCATCGGCCGCAATTTCGGGATGATCCAGGTGCGCATGCGCCTGTGTGATACGGACGCGTCCGAGCGGCAGCTGCTAAACGTCATGTATGGCTACACCCTGACGGGCACGCTCGTCGGGGCGATCTGGAACCCGCACGGAGTACCGCGCGGCGCCGACGAGGACACCATTTCGGGCCGCGAGAACATCTATCCCGGCCCAAGAGGCTGGCTCGACAGCGGACGCATCGGCGAGCCGCGGGACGTCACGACCAACTCCGTCGTCGTTCGCCCGCCGGCGCGCGCAGTCGCGCGTCCAGCGGTGACGGCGCCTCAGCCGGTCGATTATCGGCCGCAGGCCGTTCCGGCCGTCATGGTGCCGATGCCGGACACCTCGACGCTGCCGAGCGGCACCGGGGCGCAGCAGGTGCCGCGCGCAGCGGCCTCCGGCTCATCCACCACAATTGCGATCCCGCTGCCCGGCTGTACGGGCGGGGGCAACGCTTCTTCCTGTTGACGACGGACGTCACTGCTCGAACGGCGAAATGATTCTGCCAAAGGAATGAGAATGGGTAAAGTGCCGACCCTCGCCGTATGGACCCTGGTCATCGTTGCGTCCGTCTTTCTGTTAACGCTGCCGGTCAATCTGCAAACCCAGTTGATCGTCAGTATTGGCGTGGTGACGCTCATGTGGGTCATCAAGATCCTCAAGGGAGACGGGATCTGGCGGCTGATCGCGCTGGCGTTCGGCACGGCAATCGTTCTGCGCTACGTCTACTGGCGGACTACGGAAACACTGCCGCCGATTTCGCAGATCGAAAGCTTCATTCCGGGCTTCCTGCTGTACCTGGCGGAGCTGTACAGCGTCCTGATGCTTGCGCTCAGCCTCTTCATCGTCGCCACGCCGCTGCCCTCGCGGCCGTCCCGCGCCGCCAGCCAGAAGCGCTTCCCGCTGGTCGATGTGTTCGTTCCGACTTACAACGAGGACGTGACGCTGCTTGCCAATACGCTGGCGGCGGCAAAGGCTATGGATTATCCGGCCGACAAGCTGCAGGTCTGGCTGCTCGACGACGGCGGCACGCTGCAGAAGCGCAACTCGCCGTCGCTGATCGAGGCGGAGGCGGCCGAGGAACGCCACCGGGTCCTCCAGCAGTTGTGCAGCGAGATGAACGTCACCTACCTGACGCGCGGGCGCAACGAGCACGCCAAGGCCGGCAACCTGAATAACGGTCTCAGCCAGTCGAAGGGCGAACTGGTCGCTGTCTTCGACGCCGACCATGCGCCGGCCCGCGACTTCCTGCTGGAAACGGTGGGCTATTTCGAAGAGGATCCTCAGCTTTTCCTGGTGCAGACGCCGCACTTCTTCATCAATCCCGATCCGCTGGAACGCAACCTTGAAACCTTCGACATGATGCCGAGCGAGAACGAGATGTTCTACGGCATCATCCAGCGGGGCCTGGACAAGTGGAACGCGGCGTTCTTCTGCGGCTCGGCCGCTGTTCTCAGTCGCCGTGCCCTGGAATCGACCGGCGGCTTCAGCGGCATCAGCATCACCGAGGACTGCGAGACGGCATTGGCGCTGCACAGCACCGGCTGGAACAGCGTATATGTCGACAAGCCGTTGATCGCCGGCCTGCAGCCGACCACGTTTGCCAGCTTCATCGGCCAGCGCAGTCGCTGGGCGCAGGGAATGATGCAGATCCTGCGCTTCCGCATGCCGCTCTTCAAGAGCGGCCTCAGCCTGCCGCAGCGCCTTTGCTACATGTCCTCGACGCTGTTCTGGCTGTTCCCTTTCCCGCGGGCGATCTTCCTCATCGCGCCGTTCTTCTACCTGTTCTTCGACCTTGAGATCTTCACGGCATCCGGCGGCGAATTCCTCGGCTATACGCTGGCCTACATCGCCGTGAACATGACCATGCAAAACTACCTCTACGGCTCGTTCCGCTGGCCGTGGATCTCGGAACTCTACGAATACGTCCAGACCGTCCATCTGCTACCGGCCGTGGTCTCGGTCATCCTCAACCCGCGGCGGCCGACGTTCAAGGTAACGGCGAAGGACGAATCCGTCTCTTCGAGCCGCCTGTCGGAAATCGCCCGGCCGTTCTTCGTCATCTTCGCAATCCTGGTGGTGGCCCAGATCGTCGCCATTTACCGGATCTACACGGAGCCCTACAAAGCCGATGTGACGATCGTCGTCGGCTGCTGGAACCTGCTCAACCTGGTCATGGCCGGCTGCGCGCTGGGCGTCGTCTCCGAACGCAAGGAGCATTCCTCGTCGCGCCGGGTGAGGGTGCGTCGTCGCTGCGAATTCGGCCTCAACGGCAACTGGTATCCGGCCTCCATCGAGGACGTCTCGGTCGGCGGTGCCCGGATCGACGTGTTCAACCGGGACATGGAACTGATCGAGGTCGGCGGCGAGGGCGTGCTGCGCTTCAAGACCCATCACGGAGAACAGACGGCGCTGCTGCCGATCTTCATCCGCAGTCGCAAATCTGCCGGCGACGTCACCACCGTCGGCTGCCAGTATCGTCCGGACGGGCCGTCCGACCATCGCTGGATCGCCGACCTGATCTTTGCAAATTCGAGCCAGTGGGAGGATTTTCAGCGGTCGCGGCGGCGCAATCCGGGGCTGCTGCGCGGCACTGCATGGTTCCTGTGGCTGTCCCTCTATCAGACGGCGCGCGGTCTTGTGTATTTCACGCGGGCAGTCGGCTTGTGGCGGTGGCGCAAACACAGCAAGGCGGGGGGCAACTGACATGAGGCTTGTTACAACCTCCCTTGCGCTGCTGACGCTCGTGCATCTGTCGCAGACCGCAGCGCTCGCCCAGGTGCCGACCTTCGACATGTCCGGTGAACGGCCGCCGCAGGCGCCGGCAGCCCCGCCGCTCGTCATCCCGCAGTTGAACACCCCGCAGCGCCCGTCGCCGCCGACCCTGGTGCCGCCGCCACGGCCGACGTCGATAACGCCGACCGTGTCCCGGCCGCAGGCAGGCGCTCCGACGCCGGATCAACCGGCAGTGCCGCAGCGGGCGCAGAACCAGGTCCAGCCACAGCCGGTCTCGCAGGAGGCAAGGCCCGCCACAGCGCCGCCGACACGCCAGACGGCGGACGTATCGCCGGCCGATCGTCGCTATCTCATCCCATCGGACACGCTGACGCTGACCGGCGAACTGGATCGCAGCCGCTTCTCCGTCTACCTGACGCCGGAACAGGCGGCCGCTGCTGCAACCTTCCATGTGGGCTTCCAGAATTCGATCGTCGCAGCACCTGAGGCTTCGCGCCTGCAGGTGCTGGTCAACGACCGGCCGGTGGGCGAGATGCCTGTGGATTCGTCCGAGAACGTCCGCTCCACGCAGTTCAGGGTCCCACAGGGCCTGCTGCAGAGCGGCAGCAATCTCATCGAATTCCGCGTCAATCAGCGGCACCGCACGGATTGCGACGTTCGCTCCACCTACGACCTCTGGACGACGGTGAAGCCCGACCAGACGTTCCTGTCGTTCGATGGCGCCGTCGCCCAGACCTCCTCCGTATCCGAAGCGGTGAAGGCGCTCGGTGTCGATGCTTCCGGACGTACCAGGTTGCGGATCGTCGCGCCGGCACTCGGCCAGTCTGTGTCTACCAATCCACTCATCCGGCTGAGCCAGGGGCTGTCGCTGTTGTCCGGCCTGCCGCGTCTGTCGTTCGACTATCGCACCGGCACGCCGGAGCCCAGCCAGCCTGGAGAGATGACGCTGTATGTCGGCACATTCGCCGAACTGCAGCCCCTGCTACCGGCCATGCCGGCCGCAGCGCAATCCGCAGCGGTGACCGCGATCGCCTCGCCATCCGGATCGTCGGAAAGCGTGATGGTCATCAGCGGGCCTTCCTGGGCGAACATCGAGGGAGCGATCGACACAGTCATCGCCAGCGCCGACCGGCCGAGCGGTGTCCGGCGCGACGTGATCACCACGCAGCGGTGGTCGGCCCCGGATGCGCCGCTGCTGTTCGGCGGCCAGAAGCTGCCCCTGTCGCAGTTCGGCCTGCAGACCACCGAGTTTTCCGGCCGTCGCATGCGCCTGAACTTTGGCGTTGCCGTTCCTGCCGATTTCTATGCCAATGCCTATGGCGAGGCGGAACTGCTGGTTGACGCCGCGTTCACCGAAAGCGTCCAGCCCGGCAGCCACATCGACGTCTACGTCAACGAGAACATAGCCTCGAGCACGCCGCTCTATGCCCGCAGCGGCGGTGTCCTGCGCCACCAGGCAGTCAAGATCCCGTTGCGCCACATGCGCGCCGGCGTCAATTCGATCGGGCTCGAAGTGGTCATCAATGCACCGGAAGACCAGGCATGTGTGCCGGGATCCTCCGCATCCACGACGCCGCGTTTCGCGCTCTTCGACACCTCCGAATTCTCGATGCCGAACTTTGCCCGCATCGGTCGGTCGCCCAACCTCGAGGCGCTGGCCGGCACAGGCTACCCTTACAACACCGCGACGAGCCAGCCGGTCCTGGTAGCACTCGATCGTCTGGATCCCGACATGCTGAGCATCGCCTCGACCTTCTTCGGGCGCGTCTCGGTCATGGCCGGGCGCGTCATCAAGATCGATGCGGCAGCACCGTCCAGCAGCTTCGGCAACCGCGACGCGGTGTTCATCGGGCCAATCTCGCAGATCCCGCAAAAGGCCCTGCAGCAGGTGAACCTGCCGCTCAACAACGCTGCCGCATGGCGTCCCGGACAGGCGCAGTCGGCGCAGGCGGCCACCTCTTCGGCCAGCATCGACGACTGGAGCGCCAAGCTCGGCGGCGGAGCGTTGAGTGGCCGGATCAGCGGCGCGCGCGACTGGTTCGAGCGGAACTTCGACATGTCCTTCGACAGGCTGAGCGTCCTGCCCAGCGCCGAGCAGCCGTTCCAGCCGACCGCCAACCAGACGTTGATCCTGGCCCAGTCGCGCGGCGATGCCGGCAACGGAACCTGGACCGTGGTGACGGCGCCGGACACCGGAACCCTGCGTTCCGGCGTCGAAGCGGTGACCATGCCGGAGAACTGGCAGAAGGTTACGGGGCGGCTGGTCGCCTATAACGAGAAGGCGCAGACGATGGCGGCACTTCCCGTCAGCCGCGTCTCCTATATCGAGACGGCGCCGGCGTCCCTCGACAACTACCGAATGGTGATGGCAAACTGGCTGTCGACGAACATCCTGATCTACTCGGTCGCGCTCATTGTGCTGCTGATGCTGCTGGGCGTGTTCACGTCGTCGCTTCTGTCGAAGTTCGGGAGGCGCAAGTGAGGAAGCATTTCGCAGCCGTGGCGGCTTTCCTTCTGGCTCTGGCCTGCTCGACGGGCCCTGGCCATGCACAGGCAGGTGCGCTGCCGACCGAGATGTGGGCCGCCTACAAGGCGAAGTTCCTGGATGGTTCGGGACGCATCGTCGACAATGGCAACGGCAATGTCAGCCACACCGAAGGGCAGGGCTACGGCCTGCTGCTCGCCTATCTGGCCAACGATCCGGAAGGTTTCGAGCAGATCTGGTCGTTTACCCGGACTGAACTGCTGGTCCGCGACGACGGGCTTGCGGCCTGGCGATGGGAACCGGACGCCAGCCCGCACGTGACGGATGTCAACAATGCCTCGGATGGTGACATCCTCATTGCCTATGCGCTGGCGCTGGCGGGGTCGCACTGGAATAAGCCGGTCTACGTGACAGAGGCATCGAGCATCGCCAAATCCGTGCTGCGCAACCTCGTCGTGACCTGGAGAGGCCGGACAATCCTGCTGCCGGCAGCCGAAGGCTTTGACCAGAAGCACCGCGACGACGGGCCGGTGATCAACCCGTCCTACTGGGTTTTCGAGGCCTTCCCGGTGCTCGCTCTTCTGGCGCCCTCGGAGAAATGGTCGGAACTGTCGGACGAGGGTCTGCGCCTCATGCATGACGTGCAGCTGGGTCCGTCACGCCTTCCGTCCGAATGGGTGAGCCTTGCCACTGCGCCGAAGCTGGCTGCCGGCTTTCCGGCGGAATATGGCTACAACGCGCTGCGCATTCCGCTCTACCTGATGCGCGGCGGCGTGACCGAGAAGGCCTTGCTCGACCGCTTCAGTCGCGGCTGGTCTGCCGACGACACGGGTGGCGTGGGGATCGTCGATATCCCGGGCGGCCGCGTGAAAGAGCGTCTCGATGATCCCGGTTATCAGATCATTAACCATATCGCCGCTTGTATAACCGACGGAACGAAGCTCGGAACCGCCGTCCAGCAGTTCAACCCCGTGCTCTATTACCCATCGACGCTTCAGCTGCTTGGACTGGCGTTTGTCAGGGAGAACTATCCACAGTGTCTGTGAAGCCACCTCTCATCCTCCTGTCCATGCTGCTGGCATCCGGCACGGCTCTTGCTGCCGGCCCGAACGAGCGGCTGGCACCCTCTCCGATGAAATATATCCGCGTGGCGGCCGCTGAACCGGATTCCAACACGCAGCGCCTGGTCGAGCAAATCCGTGAACTGCAGAAGCCGGCATCGTCCGTCCCGCCAGAAGTCCTCGATGCCGAGGAGCTGGTTCAGGCTTCGCCGGCAGCACCCTCTACGGGCGATGCCGCAAGTGGCACGGCGCCTGCCGGTGCCTCGCCGCAGGTCGATGAGAGTGCGCTGCGTTACTTCGCGACGCGTGGCGACACCGCGCGGCTGCAGGCAGAAATCGCGCGTCTGCGGGCGCTCTATCCGAACTGGCAGCCGCCGGCCGATCCCCTGGCCGTGCCGCCGCTTCGCGATGCGCAGCTTGAAAACATGTGGCGGCTTTACGCCGAGGGGCGGTATGCCGAGGTGCGGCGCGCGGTTGCCGAACGGCAGAGCGCCGAGCAGGCATGGCAGCCGCCGGCGGATCTGCTCGAGCGGCTGGATGTCGCCGAGGCGCGCGTCCGCCTGATCAATGCGTCGAACCTCAAGCAGTACGACACGGTGGTCAATGTCGGCGCCGGAACGCCAAGTCTCCTCAGCTGCGCCGAGGTCGACGTGCTGTGGCGTGTGGCGGAGGCCTTCATCCGCACCAACCGCACCGCGCGTGGCCAGGACGCTTACAGCTTCATTCTGAAGACCTGCGAGAACCCGCAGGAGCGGCAGGCGACGATCCAGAGGGCGGCGTCGCTGCTCTCCTATGCCGAGGTCCAACCGCTTCTGGCGCTCGAGCAGACCAGCGCGGACGGTGTGAAGGAGTTCGATCCGATACGTGACGATCTGGCCCGTGCCTTTGTGGCCGAAGCGAACCGGCGGCCTGAAATCGTCCTCGACCCGATCTACATCGAACGTCTGCAGCGACTGGCCCAGGCCGATACGACCGGCAGCGACAGCATGCTGCTCGGCTGGTATCAGCTGCGCCACGACAATATGGCGGAGGCCGAGAAGTGGTTCCGCGCCTCGCGAGAGAAAACAAACACCGCGTCTGCCTCCCAGGGACTGGCCCTGACGCTGATCGCCCGCAACGCGTCGTCCGAAGCGGAAGAGGTGATGTTCCGCTGGAAGGACGAATCCGAAGATTCCAATTCGACCTATCTGGCGGCAACCGCCAACCTGCTCGCCGGTGACCCGCCGCCAACGATCCAGGCACCTGTTCTGCAGCGCGTCGCCGCTGAAGTGACGAAGAAGCGCTACGTACCGACCGCGCAGCAGTTCGGATGGTATGCCCGCGCCTACGACCAGCCGGAGGCCGCCATTCGCTGGTTCCAGACGGCGCTGTCCTGGAAGGCCGATGACGAACCCTCCGCCTATGGGCTTGCGCTGACGCAGCAGCAGCTCAACAACCGCGCCGCGGTGGACGACCTGCGTCGCAGTTGGTCCGGCAAGTCCGAGCGCATCGCCAATCTCGGCCTTGCTGTCGGCAATCAGCCTCCGGTCAATCCGGGACAGCTTGCCTATGTGCCGCAGCAGACCGCACAGGTCGCGCCGCCGCCTCGACCGGTCGCCCAGCCTGTGGCGCGGCCGGTTGCCGAAACGGTTCGCCAGCCGGCCGCTCAGACGGCGGCTCCCCGCCGCTCCATGGCAGCACCTCGCCAGGCTGCGCCCGCCACGACGACGCGTAACCGGACGGCCGGATGCGCGCTCGGCCAGTCGCCGTCCAGCTCTCCGGAGCAGTCGGTTGCACATGGCTGGTGCCTGATGGATCTCAACCGTCCGCTGGAGGCATCGCAGGCGTTCGAACTGGGATCGCGCAGCTCCGTGCAGCGCGTGCGGGAAGATGCGGCCTACGGCCTCAGCCTTGCCTATCTGCGCCTCGGCCTTACCAACCAGGCGGCCATTGCCGCGACGCAGTCGCCGCAGAACCCGGAGCGCTCCGCCGAACTTCAGACTGTGATCCTGGCAGACCGTGCTGTCAGCGCCTTCAATGCCAAGCGTTACCGCGAGACACTCGTCTACCTCGACCAGCGCGCCAAGCTGCTCGACGAGCCGGCGGATCTCGCGGTGCTTCGCGGCTACAGCTACATGAGCCTCAGCATGTACAACGACGCCTGGAAGGTGTTCGAGTTCGCCGCTGAGACCGGTAACAAGGATGCGAGCCGGGGACTGGCCGAGATCCGCGACATGCTGAACGGCTATCGCTGAGCCTTGCTGCGGACGCTTGCTGATCATAGCTATGCTGTGAGCCCCGCCGAACGGCAATCCTTTCGCTGCTGAAGGAACGGCACGGCTCAGACCTGATGTGCATGCATGACGGGGGCCATGGCATCTGAAGCCTTTGGTAGAGGTCGCCTCCGCTTCGATCGCCAAATTGGCATTGTGTTACGTGCATGGCGCATGGCAGGCATGCGCTTTAACTGCCTACTCAATGGGCACGCGGCGTGGCATCTTACAGTCAATGGATTTCGCACCTCCTCCCGCGAAGTTCATGGCGCGAATGGCTCACTCCTCCTCCCAGGGTCATTCGCAGGATCGGCGGCACTCCTCCTCCCAGCCGCTGGTCGCAGTTCAAGAAGCCTGCCGCACCTCCTCCCGCGGCAGGCTTTTTTGTTTCTGGTCGGGCCTTCAGTCCTGCGGCACCAGTCCGTCGAACACTTCGAGAAGCACATCGACTATCGCCTGACCGAGGGCGTTTGCGGTATCGGCGACCTTCTCGTCGCTTTCGTCGCGTGCCGCCAAGGCAAGGTTGCCGCCCTGATCGGCGACGATGGCACTGGCCCGTTCGATCGCCCACTGGGCGAAATCGCTGCGATTTTCGATCGTTACGCTGTCCATTATATGTTCCGTTTACCTTACCTTTAGAGATTCGAGCGCAGAGATAACACGCGCGTTTTGTATTGCGTACGCGCGAGCTTCCCAAACACATTCGGCCGACCAACGTTGCGCGCATTGCGCCGTTCAGGATCCGCCCGCCGGATCGGCGAACCTTCAAAAAATTGCAACACGATTTCCAGACGGATCTGGACGTTTGCCCTGCGAATGTACAAGTCCCTATGCAGGCCGCCGGCTAGTGCTTGCTGATACCGCATGCGTCGCCAGGCGATCGCACGGCTCAATTACAGACCATAATCGGAGACGCTCAATGACCGGCACGCGACTTTTCACACCGTTCGAGCTGGGAAACCTGCATTTGCGCAACCGGATCGTCATCGCGCCGATGTGCCAGTATTCGGCCGTTGAGGGCGAGATGACCGACTGGCATCTGATCCATCTTGGAAATCTGGCGCTGTCCGGCGCGGCGATCCTCACCATTGAAGCGACGGCGGTGACGCCGGAGGGCCGGATCTCCTACGGCGACGTCGGCCTCTATTCCGATGCCACGCAGAAGGCGATGGGCCGGGTGCTGGATGGCGTCCGGGCCTGGTCGGACATGCCGATCGCCATCCAGCTCGGCCATGCCGGGCGAAAGGCGTCGACCGAGAAGCCGTGGAACGGCGGTCATCAGCTGGCCCCCGATCACGCAGACGGCTGGAAAACCGTCGCTCCGAGCAGCATCCCGTTCCGCGACATCTATGACGCGCCGGAGGCTCTCGACAAGCAGGGCCTCGCCCGCATCCGCGACGGTTTTGTGGACGCTGCACGTCGTGCGGCGGAGCTCGGCATCGACGCAGTCCAGATCCACGGGGCGCACGGCTATCTGTTGCACCAGTTCCTCTCGCCGCTCGCCAACCAGCGCACCGACGAATACGGCGGATCGCTGGAGAACCGGATGCGCTTCCCGCTCGAGGTCTTCGACGCGGTGCGCGAGGCCTTCCCGTCGGAGCGGGCGGTGACCATGCGGCTTTCCGGCACCGACTGGGCGGCGGGTGGCTGGGACATCGAGCAGACGGTCGAGTTCTCCCGCGCCCTCGAAGCGCGCGGCTGCAGCGCCATCCACGTCTCGAGCGGCGGTCTTGCGGCGCATCAGGATATCCCCGTCGGACCGAGCTATCAGGTGCCGCTGGCGCGTGCCGTGAAGCAGGCGGTCGAAATCCCCGTCATCGCCGTGGGGCTGATCACAGAATTCGAACAGGCAGAGGCCATCCTCAACAACCAGGATGCCGACCTGATCGCCATCGCCCGGGCTATCCTCTACGATCCGCGCTGGCCGTGGCACGCCGCCGCCCATTTCGGCGAGACGGTAACCGCTGCCGATCAGTACCTGCGCTGCCAGCCGCGTCAGTTCCGCCACCTGTTCGACGCCAAGCAGAACTGATCCACCTCGCGTACGACATATCGAACGAGAGCCCGCCGCGGGGCGGGCTTGTCTGATGGCTGCTGCGGGAGGCGGGCGTAGGTTGGGTGCGGCTAGCGCTGGCCGAAGATGGCGTGCATATCGATCAGACGCCGTCGCGCCAGCGGAAATAGGCGATGCCGCCGAACGCGAAACAGAATGCCAGAATGATGCCGGAAATCAGCATTGCAGGTCCTCCCAACCCATAAACGTCTGTCGACGCTCCTCAACGCCGACGTGTCAGTCGTACACGCCGGGGCTGAGAAGGCAAGTCGTTTCGCGGACGTGTAGAGAGCAGGGGCGCGGCCCCCAGGGCGCCGTTCAGGCGGGGGAGGAGCCGTCCGTCCAGAGCCGCACCAGCGGCCCATCGGCACCGAAGAGTGGATCCGCCTTCGGTAGCGGCAGAGTGTCGATGCGGTGCTGCTGCGCCGTGTCCGGCGCCTCTGTCTGGATATCGGCATCCTGTCCTGGAGGGTAGCTGCCGACGACCAGGAAGTCGCCGGTCGCTTCCAGCTTCATGTGACCGGTACCTGCCGGAAGCACCAGGCAGTCGCCCGCTTTCACCTCGAGCACCGAACCATTTGGCCCGCCGATCAGCACGCGCGCGTGACCCTGGGCGACGCCCAGCACTTCATGGGCGCCGGTGTGGTAATGCTGGTAGGGAAAGATGCCGTTGCGCCAGGTACCTTGCCAGCCGCAGGCTAGAAATCTCTCCTCGAGGAGATCGGCAAACTGCGCCGACGGACCTGAAAGAGCCTGCCGGTAGATCAATACTGGCAGTCGCGGGTGGTTCGGCACCCAGTCGCTGGCAGGGAAGGTGATGGTTTCGGGTTCCAGCATATTGTCTCCGACCGAGCTCTACAGATCGCTCTTGTTATAGGGCCCGTCGGTCCGCCGGGTAGTGCGGCGCGGCTTGCACAGCTCTCAGTGCGCCCTCCGGAAGCTCCCGGTGGAAGGAGGTGGGTGGAATCTCATCCTCATCTGTGGCGTGGTGGAAGAACTGAAATCGTTGCAGTCGGCCAGTCACGCAATTTTATTTCCCCGTGATAGCTGGAGTTTTGCATTTCGAACCGAAATATGGAAATAAGTGTCATCGTTCACATCAGAAAGACGCCTGAGGCTTTACAAGCCCTTGCGCTTGGATATGACGTACCTCGTGCCGGCCGGTCCGGGCCTTCTCCACATGCTCTTGCCGAGCGGCAGAGCGGGAACGGGATCGACCAAAAGGTGCCGCGGGGCATGCAGCGGAGACTGCAGAAGCCGTGGGGTTCTCAATCGTGCAACGGCCGGTGCGGAACGGTTCGCAGCCAGCCGATGGGAGATTTCAATGAAATACAAATTTGGCTTTGCTGCGGCACTGCTCGCCGCTTCCTTCCTTTCGACCGCCGCCAGCGCCAAGACGTTCGTCTACTGCTCGGAAGGTTCGCCGGAAGGTTTTGACCCCGGCCTCTACACCGCCGGCACCACCTTCGACGCTTCGGCCCACCCGGTCTACAGCCGCCTGCTCGAATTCGAACCGGGCACCACGAAGCCGGTCGCTGGTCTCGCCGAAAGCTGGACCGTATCGGACGACGGCACGGAATACACCTTCAAGCTGCGTCAGAACGTCAAGTTCCACACCACCGAATTCTTCACCCCGACGCGCAGCCTCAACGCTGACGACGTGGTGTTCTCGATCGATCGCCAGATCAACAAGGAAAATCCCTGGAACCAGTATGTACCGGGCACCTCCTGGGAATATTCTGCCGGCATGGGTTTCCCCGAGCTGATCAAGTCGATCGAAAAGGTCGACGACATGACGGTGAAGTTCGTCCTGAACCGCTCGGAAGCACCGTTCCTCGCCAACCTTGCCATGCCGTTCGCTTCGATCATGTCGAAGGAATATGCAGACAAGCTGCAGGCTGACGGAAAGATGGCTCAGCTGAACCAGATGCCGCTCGGCACCGGTCCGTTCTCCTTCGTCGGCTACCAGCAGGATGCCGTCATTCGCTACAAGAAGAACGCCGACTACTGGGGCGGCGCTCCGAAGATCGACGATCTGGTCTTCGCCATCACCACCGACGCTGCCGTGCGTTACCAGAAGCTGAAGGCCGGCGAATGCCACCTGATGCCGTATCCGAACGCTGCCGACGTCACTTCGATGAAGTCCGACACGTCGCTGCAGGTGATGGAGCAGGAAGGCCTCAACGTCGCCTACCTCGCCTACAACACCACGCAGGCTCCGTTCGACAAGCCGGAAGTCCGCAAGGCTCTCAACAAGGCGATCAACAAGAGCGCCATCGTTGACGCCGTGTTCCAGGGCATGGCAACGCCTGCCAAGAACCCGATCCCGCCGACGATGTGGTCGTACAACGACAAGATCGAAGACGACACCTACGACCTCGACGCCGCAAAGAAGATGCTGGCCGACGCCGGCGTCAAGGACCTGTCGATGAAGGTCTGGGCGATGCCGGTATCGCGTCCGTACATGCTGAACGCCCGTCGCGCTGCCGAAATCATCCAGGATGATTTCGCCAAGATCGGCGTCAAGGTCGAGATCGTCTCCTACGAATGGGCCGAATATCTCGAGCGTTCGAAGGCCAAGGACCGCGACGGTGCCGCCATGCTCGGCTGGACCGGCGACAACGGCGACCCGGACAACTTCCTCGACACCCTGCTCGGCTGCGAAGCCGTGGGCGGCAACAACCGCGCTCAGTGGTGCAACAAGGAATTCGATGCGCTCGTGAAGAAGGCCAAGGTCACGTCCGACCAGGCTGAACGCACCAAACTCTACGAAGAGGCACAGGTCATCTTCAAGAAGGAAGCTCCCTGGGCGACCCTCGACCACTCCCTGTCCATCGTTCCGATGCGCAAGGAAGTCACCGGCTTCGTTCAGAGCCCGCTTGGCGATTTCACCTTCGAAAACGTCGACATCACCGAGTAATCGGCAGCCCGATGCATTGCAGGCCGCGGGGGCACATGACCCCGCGGCTTTTCCTCACGATCGACGCCGAACCGCCGTCGATCCCGGAATGGCCTGGTTGACGGACGAGACCGTCGCTGGCCATAGCCCGACAAATAACAATAAATGGGTCCATCCATGTTTGGCTTTCTCTTGCGGCGTCTCGCCGTACTGATCCCGACTTTCATCGGGGTTTCGATCATCGCCTTCGCCTTCATCCGGCTGCTGCCCGGTGATCCGGTGGCGCTGCTGTCCGGCGAACGCGTCATGTCGCCCGAGCGCCACGCGCAGATCAGCGCCCAGCTCGGCCTCGACCGGCCGATGTTCCTCCAGTATTTTGATTATCTCGGCGGCGTGCTGACCGGCGATTTCGGAACGTCGATCGTTTCGAAGACGCCGATCCTCAAGCAGTTCCTGGCGCTGTTCCCGGCGACGGTCGAGCTGTCCTTCTGCGCCATCCTCATTGCCATCGTCATCGGCATCCCGGCCGGCGTGATTGCCGCCATCAAGCGCGGCTCGGCCATCGACCAGTCGATGATGGGCATCGCGCTCGTCGGCTATTCGATGCCGATCTTCTGGTGGGGCCTGCTGCTGATCATCCTGTTTTCCGGCATCCTGCAGTGGACGCCGGTCTCGGGCCGCATGTCGCTGATGTTCTTCTTCCCGCCGGTCACCGGTTTCATGCTGATCGACTCGCTGTTGTCGGGACAGAAAGGCGCGTTTACCTCGGCCGTCAGCCACCTGATCCTGCCGTCGATCGTGCTGGCGACCATTCCGCTTGCTGTCATCGCCCGCCAGACGCGTTCGGCCATGCTCGAAGTCCTGTCGGAGGACTACATCCGCACCGCCCGCGCCAAGGGCCTGTCGCCGCTGCGCGTCGTCAGCCTGCACGCGCTGCGCAATGCGCTGATCCCTGTCATCACCACCATCGGGCTGCAGATCGGCGTCATGCTCGCCGGTGCCATCCTGACGGAAACCATCTTCTCCTGGCCGGGTATCGGCAAGTGGATGGTCGACAGTGTCTTCCGCCGCGACTACCCGGTCATCCAGGGCGGCCTGTTGATGATCGCCGGCATCATCATGATCGTGAACCTGATCGTCGACCTGCTCTACGGTCTCATCAACCCGCGTATCCGCCACTAAGAAGGAGAAAATCCCATGGCAGACACAACTCAGAACCAGCCGGTCAGCAGCGGTGCGATGCGCCGCCAGATGCTCGCCGAATTCTGGTACTACTTTTCTGAAAACCGCGGCGCCGTCATCGGCCTCTTTGTCTTCGTCGCGCTGGTCATCGTCGCTGTCTTTGCGCCGCTGATCGCTCCGCACTCGCCGTTCCAGCAGTATCGCGATGCCGTGCTTCTGCCGCCGTCATGGCTGGAAGGTGGTCGCATCTCCTATCTGCTCGGAACCGATCCGGTCGGCCGCGATATCCTTTCGCGGCTCATCTACGGCGCCCAGTATTCGCTGTTCATCGGTCTCTTCGTGACGACGCTGTCGCTCACCGGCGGCATCCTCGTCGGCCTTATTGCGGGCTATTTCCGCGGCTGGGTCGACACCGTCATCATGCGCCTGATGGATATCGTCCTGGCCTTCCCGTCGCTGCTGCTGGCACTGGTTCTGGTCGCCATCCTCGGGCCGAGCCTGACCAACGGCATGATCGCCATTGCGCTGACGCTGCAGCCGCATTTCGTCCGCCTGACGCGCGCAGCCGTGATGGCCGAGAAATCCCGCGACTACGTCACCGCCGCGCGGCTTGCCGGCGCCGGTCCGATCCGACTGATGTTCCGCACCATCCTACCGAACTGCACCGCGCCGCTGATCGTCCAGGCGACGCTGTCCTTCTCCAACGCCATCCTCGATGCGGCAGCACTCGGCTTTCTCGGCATGGGTGCGCAGCCTCCCGCGCCGGAATGGGGCACGATGCTTGCCGAAGCACGCGAGTTCATCCTGCGCGCCTGGTGGGTCGTGACCTTCCCGGGGCTTGCCATCCTCATCACCGTGCTGGCGATCAACCTGATGGGCGACGGGCTGCGTGACGCGCTCGACCCGAAGATGAAGAGGTCCTGATCATGGCACTTCTCGAGATTGAAAACCTCACCGTCGAATTCGAGACGGCAACCGGCTGGTTCAAGGCAGTCGACGGCGTATCGCTGACGGTCAACGAAGGCGACGTGCTGGCGATCGTCGGCGAAAGCGGCTCCGGCAAGTCCGTGTCGATGCTCGCCGTCATGGGCCTCTTGCCGTGGACAGCCAAGATCACCGCCGACAAGATCCTCTTCCAGGGACGCGACATCCGCAACCTGGCGGATTCCGAACGGCGCAAGCTGATCGGCAAGGATATGGCGATGATCTTCCAGGAGCCGATCGCCAGCCTCAATCCCTGCTTCACGGTGGGCTTCCAGATCGAGGAAGTCCTGCGCATCCACATGGGGCTGGGCAAGAGGGAGCGACGCGCCCGCGCCGTCGAACTGTTCAACCTGGTCGGCCTGCCGAACCCGGCCGAGCGGCTCAACCACTTCCCGCACCAGATGTCCGGCGGTCAGTGTCAGCGCGTGATGATCGCCATGGCGATCGCCTGCAATCCGAAGCTCTTGATTGCCGACGAACCAACCACCGCGCTCGACGTGACGATCCAGAAGCAGATCCTCGACCTGCTGATGGCGCTGCAGGCGGAGCATGGCATGGGCCTGATCATGATCACCCACGACATGGGCGTCGTCGCCGAAACCGCCGACCGGGTCATCGTCCAGTACAAGGGCCGCAAGATGGAGGAAGCCGACGTGCTGACCCTCTTCGAAGCGCCGAAGAACCCCTACACGCGCGCGCTGCTTTCGGCCCTGCCGGACAATGCCAAGGGTGACCGCCTGAGCACGGTCTCCGATTTCATGGCCGCCGAAGAACTGGCCGGAGATGCACGATGAACGCCACCACGAGCCAGACCACTGCCACGCCGATGCTGGAAATCCGCAACATCAAGCAGGATTATCATGTACCGCAGGGCCTGTTCAAACCGGAGAGGGTCGTGCATGCGGTCAAGGGCGTATCCTTCAAGCTCGACGCCGGCAAGACGCTCGCCATTGTCGGTGAAAGCGGCTGCGGCAAGTCGACGCTCGCCCGCATCCTGACCTTCATCGATCCGCCGACGGCGGGTGAACTGTTGATCGAAGGCAAGACCGTCGATACGCGCCCCGGTCATCTGACGGCGGAAATGCGCCGCAAGGTGCAGATCGTCTTCCAGAACCCCTATGGCTCGCTCAACCCGCGCCAGAAGGTCGGCGACGTTCTGGGCGAACCGCTGGCAATCAACACCGACCTTTCGAGTGCGGAACGCCGCGACCGTGCGCGCGACATGCTGAAGAAGGTCGGCTTGGCGCCGGAACACTACAACCGCTACCCGCACATGTTCTCCGGTGGCCAGCGCCAGCGTATCGCGATTGCCCGTGCGCTGATGATGAACCCGAAGCTGCTGGTGCTCGACGAGCCGGTTTCGGCGCTCGACCTGTCGATCCAGGCCCAGGTGCTGAACCTGCTGGCCGACCTGCAGGAGGAATTCAACCTCACCTACGTATTCATCAGCCACGACCTGTCGGTCGTGCGCTACATCGCCGACGAGGTGATGGTGATGTACTACGGGGAAGCCGTCGAATACGGGACGCGGGAAGAGGTCTTCGCCGACCCCAAGCACGAATATACGCGCACCTTGTTTGCCGCGACGCCGCGCGCCGACGTCGAATCGATCCGCGCGCGGCTTGCCCGCAAGCAGGCCGGCGCCGGCGCCTGAGCGCTCAGTCTCAGCTTTAATGAAGAAAGGGGCGGTGCCGGTCGGGCACCGCCCCTTTTTGTTGTCTTACAGCAGCTTTTCGAGCGTGATAGGCAGGTCGCGGATGCGCTTGCCGGTGGCGTGGAACACGGCGTTGGCGATCGCCGGGGCGACCCCGACAATCCCCACCTCGCCGACGCCCTTTCCGCCGAGAACGGACGCCTCGTAATCCGGCACGCCGACCGAGATCACCTGCAGGTCGGGGATGTCGGCATTGGTTGGCACCAGGTAATCGCCGACATTGTTGTTGACGGTCCGGCCGTTGCGCGGGTCGATAAGGCCTTCTTCCAGGAGCGCCTGGCCGATGCCCATGATGATGCCGCCCTTCCACTGGCTCTCGACCAGCTTTGGATTGTAGAGCCGTCCGCAGTCGAAGGCAGAGACCATGCGCGACACACGCACCGTCCCAAAGTCCTCGTCGACCACGACTTCGGCGAAATGCGCGCACCAGCTGTGCATCGAATAGTCGCCCATCGTCGGCCCTTGCACCTTGGCCATCGTTGTCCAGGCCTGCTGCTGTTCCTGGGCACTCTGCGCGCCGGCGGGCAGCGTGTTTCGGCGGACTTCGATCTCGTCACGGCCGAGTGCCGCCATGAGATCACCAAGGCTGAGCGACGGTCCTTCGCCGCGCGCCGCCTCGATGCGGCCGCCGGTGAGGCTGAGCGTGTTCGAGCCGGTATCGCGGAACGGCGAGTTGGCGTCGCTGAGTGCAAGTCCGATCAGTTCGTCACGTGCCGCCGTCGCCGCCTTGTGGACGGCGCCGGTGATCGAGCCGGCCAGCATCGAGCCACCGGCGATTGCCGAACCCGGCAGGCGGGAATCGCCGAGCTTGACGTCGATCTGGTCGGTCGGCACGCCGAGCACTTCGGAAGCCGTCTGGGCAAGGATGGTATAGGTGCCCTGGCCCATGTCGATGGAGCCACTTACGACCTCCACCCGACCGTTGCCAAGGATGCGGATGATGGCATCGCTCGGCGCGCGGATGACCGGGAAGGTGCCGCAACCGATGCCCCAGCCGATCAGCTGCTTGCCCTTGCGCATGGAGCGCGGTGCGTGACTGCGCCGCGACCAGCCGAAGGCTTCAGCGCCTTCGGTGAGGGCTTCCCGCAGACGGCGCGTCGACCAGGGTTTTCCGGACTGGTAGTCATGGTCGGCATAGTTCTTCAGGCGCAGTTCCAGCGGGTCCATGTCGAGCTTGTAGGCCAGCTCTTCCATGGCGCATTCGATGCCGTAGGCGCTGGGGTTCTTGCCGGGGCCGCGAAGCGCGCCGGGCGTGACGCTGTTGACCGGCACGATGCGGTGTTGCGAGGAGAAATTCTCGACCTTGTAGAGGATCGGCGTCGCAGCGCCGGTCTGCTCGGGATAGTCCGCATAGATCGAGGTTTCGCTGGCGCCGCGGTGGACGATCGCCTGCAGGATGCCGTCGCGCGTGGCACCGAGCGCGATCTTCTGCCGGGTCGCGGCGCGCCCGCCATAGCTGGTGAAGTTCTGCGGCCGGGTAACAGCAAGCCGGACCGGACGGCCAAGCCGCTTTGCTGCCGCAACGGCCACCGCGCCATAGGCCAGCGGCTGCCCCTTGGATCCGAAGCCGCCGCCGATGAAGGGCGAAATGATCCGGACGTTTTCGTTCGGCAGCCCGCACCATTCGGCATACATGCGCGCCATGCCGTGCGACCACTGGCTCGGTTCCCAGATGGTCAACTCGGAGCCGTTCCACTCCGCCGTCAGGCCGTGCGGTTCCATCGCCACGTGATATTCGCGCGGCGTCGCATATTCCGCCTCGATGCTGACGGGGGCTGCGGCAAGCGCCGCCTCCGCATCGCCCCAGCCGACGGTCAGATTGTCCATCAGCTTGCCTTCGCCGGCATTCGGGTCGTCGATGCTTTTGACCGACGCAGTCTCATCGTAGGTAATGGTGATCAGCTTTGCGGCCTCGACAGCCTGCTCGCGCGTTTCGGCGACGACGGCAACGATGGACTGGCCGTTGAACTGCACCTCGCGCGGCAGCGGCTGGTAGGGCTTGTCTTCCGGCGGCGTGCCGAACCAGTCGCCGGCCATCTTCAGGCCGAGATCATCCTCCGGAGTCAGCACCATCAGCACGCCGGGTGCGGCACGCGCTGCTGTCGTCTCGACCGACACGACCCGGCCCGCGGCAATCGTGCTCTGCAGCAGCACCGCGTGGGCAAGATTGTCGAACGGATATTCGAGCGCATAGGTGGCGGCGCCGGTGATCTTCAGGCTGCCTTCAAAGCGCGACATGCGCCCGCCGACCATGCCATCCGATGCGTCGCCATGCTTGCGGGGTTCCATGATGGTCATGCGATGCCTCCCAGGCTGAGGATGGCGCGTGCGACGACACGCGGTGCCAGATCGATCTTGTAGCGGTTGTCGCCGTGGCTGACGGCCCCCTCCATGGCGAGAAGACTGGCGGCATTGACCGCTTCAGCGTCCAGACGCTGGCCGGTCAAGGCTCTTTCGACGGCGCGGGCCCGCCAGGGAACGGTCGCGACGCCGCCGAGAGCGACGCGCAGGTCGCGGATCGTCACGCCGTCTGCGTCCAGCTCCAGGCCGACCGCCGCACTGGCGGCGGCGAACTCGTAGGACTGACGGTCACGCACCTTCAGGTAGACCGAATTGTGCGCAGCGGCGGAAGACGGGATGCCGACGGCGGTGATGATCTCGCCGCGCCCGAGCACCGTCTCGCGATCCGGCGTATCGCCGGGCAGCAGGAAGAAGTCTTCGGCCGCTACGCGACGGTCGCCGATGTGGATGGTGGCATCGAGAGCCACGAGAGCCACCGCCAGATCACCCGGATAGCTGGCGATGCAGGCGTCGCTCGTGCCGAGGACGGCGTGGTTGCGGGTGATGCCGCCGAGCGCCGAGCAGCCGGAGCCGGGACTGCGCTTGTTGCAGGCGGGGAAGGCAACCGGATCGCGGAAATAGGTACAGCGCGTCCGCTGCAGGATATTGCCGCCGATCGTCGCCATATTGCGAAGCTGGGCGGATGCGGCGAGCGACAGCGACTGCGCAACGGCCGGGAACCGCGACCGGATATCGGCGTGATCCGCGACGGCGCTCATCTTGGCCAGCGCGCCGATGGTCGCGCCATTTCCGTCAAACGTGATCAGGTCGAGACCGTCGAGATGGCTGATGTCGATGACGGCATCCGGTTCGGTGACGCCGCATTTTGCAAGGTCGAGCAGCGTCGTGCCGCCCGCGAGCAGCATGGCGCCTGCCTGGAGGCTTGCCTGACGGGCTTCGTCTATCGAAGAAGCGCGCTGGTATGAAAAATCTCTCATCGGGCTGCCTCCGCTGCTTCGCGCACCGCGGACACGATGCTGTTATAGGCTCCGCACCGACAGAGATTGCCGGACATGTATTCGCGGATGTCGTCGTCGGAGCTGGCATGACCTTCGCGGATGCAGGCGACGGCGGACATGATCTGGCCCGACGTGCAGTAGCCGCACTGGAAGGCATCATGCTGCAGGAAGGCTTCCTGGACCGGGTGCAGCGCGCCGTCGCCGGTGGACAATCCCTCGATCGTGGTGATCTGGTGCCCCTCGACCTGGGCTGCCAGCGTCAGGCAGGAGAGGACGCGCTCGCCATCCACGTGGCAGGTGCAGGCGCCGCACTGACCCTGGTCGCAGCCCTTCTTGGTGCCTGTGAGGTTCAGATGTTCGCGCAACGCATCCAGCAGCGTGACGCGCGGCTCGACCTGCAGCTCATGGGGGCTGCCGTTGATGTTGAGGGTCAGAGGAATGGTTCGTGTCATGACGGTTCCTGCCTTGATCGCGGTTAGCCGTTGAGTGGTTCGTCATTCTGAATTCGGGGTATCCTTCGCCAGAGCCGTGGCCTTGGAAGGTTTTCATGGAATGCCGCTGCCGCATGCATTAAAAGCGGACAGAGCGCCTCAACAAACGGAGGCGCCTCCGATTAACCTAGGGACTGCGACGCGTGCGTCAAGTCCCTCAACCGTGACCGGAACATTTATTGTCGTCAGACCAACCCGGCTCGGAGCGCAAGCCTGTCACGCATGGCGGTCAAGTCAAGGCGCCGCGCGCCGATGCACTGCGCAACCGTGAGAAGCTGATGGCAACTGCGGCGAAGGTGTTCCCCGCGCAAGGCACGAACGCCTCGCTGGAGGATATCGCGCGGCAGTCGGGTGTCGGTATCGGCACGCTCTACCGGCACTTTCCGACGCGCGAGCATCTGGTGGAGGCCGTCTATCGGCGTGAGTTGGAGAGCTTGGCGGCGGCGGCCGAACATCTTGCCGCCACGCGCCCGGCGGACGTGGCGCTTGAGGAGTGGATGGCCCGCTTCGTCCTCTACATCGCCGCCAAGCGCGGCATGGCCGAAAGCCTGAAGGCGCTGATGAGCGCCAATTCCGACCTGTTTACCGAAGGGACGTCGCGGATCCGCGAAGCGATGGAGGGGCTGCGCGCCAAGGCCTCCGCTGAAGGCCTCATTCGCAGCGACATGGACACCACCGACCTCTTGCACGCCCTGTCCGGTATATATTCGATGTCGGACCTTCCCGACTGGAAGCCGCGCGCCCACCGCCTCATCGGGCTGCTGATGGACGGCCTGCGGACGCGGGCATAGTCGCAGCGAGCGCTCACGGCCGGATGAGGCGCGCCGCCGTACGTTCGAAGGTCTTGATCCCGCGCTTGAAGCCGGCCAGCGGCTCGGCGAGCCCGCCGAACGCCTCGATCGGATCCGTGGCATCGAGCACCACGAGATCGGCCGAGGCGCCGATGTCCAGGCCGTAATTCGAAAGTCTCATCAGCCGTGCCGGAAGCCTCGTCACCAGATCCATGCACATCCAGAAATCCGTTGGGCCGAGATGCATGATGTTGGCGTAGAGATTGGCCATCCTGAGCAGCGAAGCATCACCGAAGGGCGTGAACGGATTGAGGACGTTGTTCGTTGCGATCGAGGCGGTGATGCCGCGCTCGGCCAGCAGGTGCACCGGTGCCACGCCACGAACCGCACGGAACCCCTGATCTCGGCCGTTGAGGTAGAGGTCGGTGGAGGGCAGGGCGGTCACCGCCACGCCCGCATCGCGTAGCAGTGCAGCATTTCTCTCGAAGCCCGCTGTGTCCATCGCCGCAAGCTTGGTCGCATGGCCGACGGCGACCCGGCCGCCATAGCCCTGTCGGATCGTGCGGCGGCAGATCTCTTCCAGATGTGAGCCATCCGGACTGAGATCGAAATCGAGATGGAAGTCGAGATCGACATCGTGGGCCTTGGCCATCGCAAACAGCCGCTCCATCTGCGCCGACGGATCGCTATCCGTATAAGGGCATCCGCCCAGCAGATCTGCGCCGTCCGCCAGCGCCTGTTCCAGAAGCGCCTCCGTGCCCGGATCGTTGGTGAGGCCTTCCTGCGGAAAGACGCAGATCGACAGGTCGAGCGCGAAGGCATAATCGCGCTTCAACTGCCGGATTGCCTCGAAGCTGCGCAGGCCGGCCCGCTGATCCACCTCCACATGCGTGCGCATGTGCATCGTCCCCTTGGCTATCGCCATTTCCAGCACGCGGGCGCCGCGCTGATACACGTCCTCGACGGTGAATTCTCGCTTCAACTGCGATACGGCGGCGATAGCCCCCTTCAGGCCGCCACCAGCATCGAGACAGCGGCATATGAGGCATGCCTTGTCCAGATGCACATGGGTGTCGACGAGACCCGGCACGACGACCCGTCCGCCGAGATCGTGGCTGTCGCGGGCGGTGAGCGAGCCGGGAGGCGCCAGACCGGCGATGCGTCCATCGTATATGCCGATATCACGCAAGATCGTCTCGGGCCACAGGCGGGCATGGCTGAGAATGACATCGAAGAGCGGGGTGATCGACATGCAGGGATCCGCTGGACAGAACGAGGGGCCGCTTCTTCTGTAACCCGCTCGCCGCCGATTGCGGAAGCACAAGTTTTGCGTCGCCTGACGCGCGAGCTTCGATCCGTGCTTGGCAGCCCGCCGGATGTCGCGCACAACCGCATGGACCGCCGGACGGCCGATGACCGTCGCCGAAATCAACGAAAGCCTTTTCGCATGCACATCTCTCCTCGTCCGCTCGACGCAGCAGCCGGAATGGTCACCAGTCCACATCCGCTGGCGACGCAGGCCGGCGTCGACGTCCTGAAGAAGGGTGGCAATGCGATCGAAGCGGCAGTGGCGACCGCCGCGACCCTGACCGTCGTCATGCCGCATTTCTGCGGGCTTGGCGGCGATGCCGTTTGGCTGGTAGCGGACCGCGAGGGACGACGTGCCTCGCTGCTTGGTATCGGTCAGGCAGCGACCCGGCTGCCCGATCTCTCATCGCCGATCCCGCTGCGGGGCGCCGGCTCGACCCTCACCACCGCATGCGCCGTCGACAGCTGGGACCATGCGCTGCGCTACGCGGCGAGACACTGGTCGCAGTCATTTGATATCCGTGACCTTCTGCGCACGGCGATCGATCTTGCCGAGAACGGCTATCGTCCGACGCGGTCGCAGACCTTCTGGCTGGAGTTTCGTGCGTCGGAGATTGATGCCTGGCGCGGTTTTTCCGATGTCTTCGATCATCGGCGGAAGTCAGGCCCTTTCTGCCAGCCGGAGCTTGCCTCGGTGTTGCGCCAGATGCAGGCGGACGGGCTGCGCTCATTCTACGACGGTCCCCTCGCTCGCCGTATTGCGGAGGGTCTTGCCGATGCAGGCTCGCCACTCAGACTTGCCGATCTCGCCGCGACCGCCACACGCGAGGAAATGCCGCTGTCGATCGTGTATCGCGGCCTTACGCTGCTGGCACCGCCACCGCCCACGCAAGGACTGTCGACCCTGTCGATCCTTGGCATCCTCCAGAATTTCGACCTCAAGAACATGCCCGGCGGCCGCACGGATCGGATCCATCTGCTGGTCGAGGCGGTGAAGCAGGCGTTTCTCGATCGGGATACCATCGCCGATCCGGACGGCAGCGACATCGACTATTCCGAACGGCTCGAGCCCGACCACCTGGCGGAGCGCGCCGGCCGGATCGACATGCACGCCGCAATGCCATGGCCGCACGCCCATCGGCACGGCGATACGGTGTTCTTCGCCGTGACCGACCGCGACGGTCGCTCAGCCAGCGTGCTGCAAAGCACCTACTTCGACTGGGGAAGCGGTACGGTGATCGGCGATACGGGGATCCTCTGGCAGAACCGCGGCGCCGCCTTCTCCACTCGTTCGGGACATCCCAATGTGGCGGCTCCGGGCAAGCGTCCGTTCTACACGCTCAATCCCGGCATAGCGCTGAAGCAGGATCGGCCGCATCTCCTCTACGGAACGCAGGGCGCCGACGGCCAGCCGCAGACGCTTGCGGTGGTCCTGACAGCGCTGATCGACGGGCAGATGACGCCGGAGCAGGCGCTGGCCGAGCCGCGTTTCCTGCTCGGCAAGACGTTTTCCGACGCGCGCGACAGTTTGAAGCTCGAAGCCTCGATGGGCTGCGGGACCCAGCAGGAACTGGAAAGACGAGGGCACTCGGTTGTCGAGCTGCCGGCTCTGTCGCCGCTCTTCGGCCAGGCCGGCGTTATCCGCATAGAGGACGACGGGAGCCTGAGCGGCGCCCATGATCCGCGCGGTGAGGGCGTGGCGTTGCCGGCTCGGGCGCCTGCAGATCGGCTTGGCGCTTGATCTGTGACGGCGGCTCTGCCTTGCAGGGAAACGTTCCGAACCCCAGATGATCCGGGCGCGGACAATCGAATTGGATGGCATCGTGGCAGAACTTGATCGGAATGCGCGGACGCTCGCGAGTAGTCTCTTGAACCGCTATCACGGCGATCGACTGATGATGGGGATCGCCGGCCCGCCCGGATCCGGCAAGTCGACGCTTGCCGACGCGGTTGTCGAGGAAATCAACTGCGAGCGGCCCGGGCTTGCCGCCGTGTTTCCGATGGACGGGTTCCACTTCGACGACGCGGTTCTGACCGAGATGGGTCGGCTGTCGCACAAGGGCGCGATCGATACCTTCGACGCTCACGGCCTGCGCCACATGCTCGAACGGCTGAAGGACAATCGCGACGATGTCGTGGCGGTGCCGGTGTTCGATCGGGCGATCGAGATTGCCCGAGCCGGTGGGCGGCTGATCCGCCGGGAGACGGGCATCATCGTCTGCGAGGGCAATTACCTGCTGATGCGTCAGGCGCCGTGGGACCGGTTGAAGCCGATCTTCGACATGACAGTGCTGGTCGAGGTGGACGTGGAGGATCTGCGCCGCCGTCTGCGCGCCCGCTGGGACGGCTTCGGGCTTTCCGAGGAGGACATCCGCCACAAGCTGGACGGCAACGACCTGCCGAATGGAATGGCGATCATGGAGGGCAGCGCCGAGCCCGATCTGCGGATCCGGAACTGATCTTCCGGCCTCTGCGTGACAGGGAAAACAGGCAGCTTTTGCCCCGGAGTCGAAAGTCATGGATCATTTTTTTGCCATGCGCGTTAATGAACACGTCGCTGCGGGCTTGGACAACCGCCGCCTTCAGGCAGCGACAGCATCAAAGGAGTTTTTCGATGAACAGGATTCTCGCAGCAGCAGTTTGTGCACTGCCTGTCATGACCAGCGCTGGCGCTGCTATTTCCGCAGATCTCGTTTCGCGCGACCGCGCACCCAGATATGCTGAATCGGATCAGCGCGGCGGCGTCCGGATCGGCTATCTGGATTGCTCGGTCGGCGGTGGCGTCGGCTACGTGCTTGGCTCGGCCAAGGAAGCCGAATGCGTCTTCACCTCGACGATGGGCGGTGAGCCGCTAGATCGTTACTCGGGCGTCGTGCGCAAGATGGGCGTCGATCTTGGCTTCACCACCCGCAGCCGGCTGATCTGGGCTGTGTTTGCACCGACTGCAGGCTATCACCAGGGCTCGCTCGGTGGCCTCTACCAGGGCGCCTCCGTTGAAGCGACCGTCGGCGCCGGTGTCGGCACCAACATCCTGGTCGGCGGAACCTCGGGCTCGATCCACCTGCAGACAGTCAGCGTCACCGGCCAGCTGGGCCTCAACGTCGCGGCAACCGGTACCTCGGTTACCCTGACGCCGGAAGGCTGAGCACCACGGCTGCATCCTTCCAAGCGAAGGGTGCAGCCGTCGCCGCTACTTCTAGCGTGCGGAAATGCCCATTGCCGCCTTCAGGTCGTCCGACATCGGAAGGTCGAGGCTGTAGCGCCCGCCACGAATGGGCCGCATGAACCACTTGTCATAGATCTCCATCATCTTCGCTCCCCTGTAGATGCGAACGAGGCTGTCGGCGACCAGCGTGGCAAAGGCCGGGTCGTTGATGCGCGTCATGAAACCGTAAGGCGCCGGATCCCCCAGGGGTTCGTCCGAGATGACGTAGTCATCCGGGTTGCCGGTACGGATCGCCATGCTCCTCAGAAGCACGTCATCCATGGCGAAGGCCGATACGCTGCCGTCCTCGACGAGATCGAAGGCAGCCTGGACATCCGCCACCGGTACGGCTGCGAGCCCCAGCTTCTTGTCGCGCGAAAACTGCAGGATCTGCCCGACATTGACGGTGCCCAGCACGACACTCACCGTCTTGCCGCGCAGATCGTCGATCGTGTGGATGCCGGATTTCTTCAGCGTCACGAAGTGGGTCTGGGCGATAAAGTGCGGCGGCGCGAACGAGGCCACCTTGCGGCGATCCGGCGAACTGGTGCTGGCGTTGCATTCGATGTCGATGTCGCCATCGTTGAGAAGCTGGATGCGGTTGGCCGGCGTTCGCGGCACGTATTCGACGCGCACCGTGCCGACTCCGATCGGGCCGGCGATTTCGCGGGCGAGCTCGTTGCAGAGATCGATCGAGTAGCCGGCGATGCTGCCGTCGGGCTCTTTGAAGGAGAACGGCGCAGTGGTGCCGTAGCCGACGCGCATCACGCCGGTTTCCCGGATCCGGTCGATCGTCGAGGTCGGTGCCTGTGCGCCGGCACTGTCAGCGCCGGCAATCGCTCCGAGGAGCAGTAGAAGCATCAGGCGCATCGCCGGGCGGATGCCGCCGCTGCTGGATGGTTTTGCTAAGAGACGCTCAATGATCATATTCGCGCGGCTCCCGGATGAAGGACTTCAGCTCGTCGGACATCGGCAGCTTCATGTTGAAACCATCCGGCGGCACCGGCGACTGGAACCAGCGATCGTAGATGGCGGTGATTTCGCCGTTTGTGTAGATGCGCTTCAGGATGGCGTTGACCTCGGTCTTGAAGGCCAGGTCGCCGGACGGCAGCATGATCCCATAGGGTTCGGGCGGACTGAGCGTCTCGCTGGAAATGGTGAAGGCGCTCGGGTCGCTGGCGGCCGCTACCAGCCCCGCGAGCAGGATGTCGTCCATCACGAATGCCGAGGCGCGGCCGTTCTCGACCATGTCGAAGGCCTCCTTGTGCCCCTTGTTGAGAAGCACCGAGACGTTGAGGCCGCGGCTCCGGTTGACGGCGTTCAGCTGCTCGAGGTTGATGGTGCCGGTGGTTGCCGCGACGCTTCGGCCGGCAAGATCGGCGACCTTGTCGAGATGCGCGTTCGCCTTGGCGACGAAACGTGTCGCCGTGATGAAGTGCGGGTAGGTGAACTCGGCAAGTTTGCGGCGCTCGGCATTATTGGTTGTCGCGGCGCATTCCATGTCGATCTTCCCGGCCTTGATCAGCACGAAGCGGGTGGCCGCGGTCACCGGAACATACTCGATGGCGATCTCCGGCACTTTGAGGCTCGCCTTCAGTCCATCGACGATGCGATGGCACAGTTCGATGGAGTAGCCGGCCGGCTTGCCGTCGATGACGTAGGAAAAGGGAACCTCGGTCAGCCTGTGGCCGATGACGATGACGCCCTTCTCGCGGATCTTTTTCAGGGTGTCCGGATGCTGGTCGGCAGCGGAGGGGCTGGCGATGCCGGCGCTGAACATCATCGGGAAGATGAGGGAGAGACAGAACCCCCACGCCCTGCTGAGGTCGCGGTGCCGGAGGGTTGGGGACAAGCGATAAAGCAGTCGAAGTGTCTGGCAAAGCATGGCATTCGATCCTTCGCTATCGGATAGCGGCAGCCGCCGCCTGGGAAAGTACTGGATTGGTGCTGATCGGCATGATTTCCGGTCGTCCGAAATAATATCCCTGCGCAGAGTGGCAGCCGAAGACCTTGAGGAGTTCGACCTGGCCCCTTGTTTCGACGCCTTCGGCTGTCGTCTTCATCCCGAGCTGATGTGCAAGACTGATCGTGCTCGTGACGATGCTGCGGCAGTCGCTGCTGGTCTCAATGGCCGAAACGAAACGCCGGTCGAGCTTGATGCGCGTGAAGGGGAGGTCGGCCAGGTAGGCGAGCGTCGCATAGCCGGTGCCGAAATCGTCGACGGCGATACCGACGCCCATCGCACGGATCGCGTTCATCGTCGGCAAGGCCTGGGCATGGTCGAGCAGCAGCGATTCGGTCAGCTCGATCTCCAGGCGATGGGCGGGCAGGCCGCTGGCATCCAGCGCCGCGCGGATGCGCTGCGGCAGGTCTTCCTGCCGCATCTCCATGGCCGAGACGTTGACGGCGACCGTTTGGCCGTTGTCCCACCTGGCTGCCGTCATACAGGCGCGCTTCATCACCCATCGATCGAGTTCGGCGATCAGGCCGCACTCCTCGGCAACGGAGATGAACAGGCCTGGCGGAACGAGCCCCTTCTCAGGGTGTCGCCAGCGAACCAGCGCCTCGTAGCCGCTGGTGACGCCGCTTCTCAGATCCATGATCGGCTGGTAGTGAACTTCGAATTGTTCCTGCGCCAGAGCCTGAACCAGTTCTGCCTCCAGCGTCGCGCGCGCCGAACTGGGCATCGTCATGCCCTTCTGGAAGACGCTGTAGGTGCCGCGACCGGCGGCCTTGGAGGCATAGAGCGCAAGGTCGGCATTGTTGAGGAGAATGGCCGGGTTGTTGCCATGCACCGGCGCCGAGGCGATGCCGATGCTGGTGCCGATTTCCAGCGTCAGGTCTCCGATCCGGTAAGGTTGCGACACGGCTTCGAGGATCCGTCGCGCCAGCCGTTGTCCAGCCCGGGTGTTGGCCGGAAGCCTCTGGATGAGGGCGAACTCGTCGCCGCCTAGACGTGCCAGCACGTCGTCGTCACCGATCAGCGAACGGACGCGTTCGCTGGTCATGATCAGGACCTGGTCGCCGACGGCATGGCCATAGGTGTCGTTGACCGGCTTGAACCGGTCGAGATCGAACAGGATGACGTTGAGCGCCGTGCCGTCGGCGGCAATCTCCGCCAGTGCGGACAGCAGTGCCTTTTGCAGGTAGCTGCGGTTCGGCAGTCCGGTCAACGGGTCGTGATGGGCGAGATGTTCCATCTGCGCGGCCGTCTCACGCACCTTGCGCAGGTGTTCGCGCTCGACGACGGCCTCGCGCAGCGTCTCGATGGCGCTGGCCAGCTGGCCGATCTCGTCCTTGCGCCGCCTGAACGGCGTGACGGTGCCGGTATCGTCCCGGGCGATCCGCTTCAGCGCGTCGATGAGCGCCGGCACCGGCCGGAAGATGTGGCGCATGACGAGCACGATCGTCGCGCCGGTGGCCAGCATGATGATCGCCAGCAGCATCAGCGAGTTGCGATAGAAAGCGCTGCGCGTCGCCAGTAACTGGTCGGCGGTGCCGATACTCGCTGCGACCGCGCCTAGAAGCTTGCCATCGGTGGTCTCGATCGGCAGGAAGGCAATGAAGCTCTCCTCGTCGCCAATGGTCGCGAAGCCGGTGAAGATCCGTCCGAGGGAGTTGCTTCGCACGGCCCCCGGATCGAGAAGCGGAAGATCCTGTTCGGCGCCACTGCTTTCGGCAATGCTGTAGAAGGTCTGGTCGGTTGCCTCATAACGGAACAGCCAGACATCGTTCTTCGTCTGGATGCTGGCAAGCGCCAGGACATCGGCGGGGATGAAGCCGGTATCCAGTACCGACTGGTCGTCGCCGATCATACGATCCGAGATGATCCGCATGATCTGCCCGCTGCCGGCCAAGTCGACGGTGACGAAGGTGTAGATGCTCCGAAGTGCCGAGCTTGCCACCTGGGCATTCATCTCAGCCTGACGGCGCCACTCCTCGCGCTGGCTGCGCTCCATCATCAGCCAGCCCGTTGCCGCGCCGGACACATAGGCGAGCGCAACGGCTGCCAGCAGGAAGGCTGTCACCTTGCCGAACAGCGACCCGCGCCACGGAAGCGAGGCGCCGCTGCGTCTGGTTCGGTCGGCATTTAACCTGGACTGCATTGCCCAAACCCTTCCCCTGCGACACTCGAAAGCTCGCGGGCGAATTGTCAGGGAGAACGCGTTGACAAAAAATTGACACAGTGTGCCAAGGCGGGAAAAACCCGTTCCACAGTTAACAATGCTTATTGAGGTGTGGCAGGTTTACAACCGAAACGCGTTCCCGAAAGCCCTTCTGGCGAAACTGCGTGAGGGCCTGGCCGCACCCGCTACGGATGAGGTGTCGCCGACGCCTGCAGGGTTGCGGCGGATGTCCGCACGAGATCTGCGATCTCGCCGAGCTGGCGGGCGATGGGGCTGGTGCGCCGCCAGATCATGCCGATCCGCCGTGACGGCTGGGGATCGTCGAACCGCGCGGTCGCCACCGCGGCAGACCGTGTTTCGACGGAGACGGCGATTTCCGGAATGAGCGTGATGCCGATGCCCGCCCCGACCATCTGGACGAGGGTCGACAGCGAACTGCCGTCGAGCAATTCTCTCGGCTTGGACACGCCCGCCTCGGCAGTGCAGAAGGACAAAGCCTGCTCGCGAAAACAGTGACCCTCCTCGAGCAGCAGCAGCCGCATCTCGCGCAGCTTTGCCCGGCTCGGCACCGGCTTGTCCGCATCGGCAACCGGCCGGACCAGCAGAAAGGGTTCCTCGAAGAGCGGAACTTCCATCAGTGACGGCTCGGAGACCGGCAGCGCGACGATTGCCGTATCGAGCCTGCCCTCGGAGAGCTCCTCGATCAGTCTGGTCGTCACGGTCTCGCGAACGTGGATGTCGAGCCCCGGATGCTCGGCCATCAGGTCGGCGATCATCCTTGGCAGCAGGTAGGGCGCTATCGTCGGAATGACGCCGATGCGCAGGCGCCCCAGCAGACGGTGCCGCGAGGCGCGCGCCAGGTCTTCCAGTTCGTCCACCGAGCGGAGGATATCCCGTACCCGGCCGACGAACTCCTCGCCGAAGCGGCTGAGGCGGATTTGTCGGGCGCCGCGTTCCAGGAGGTCCACGCCAAGACTTTCCTCGAGCTCTTTTACCTGCACGGAAAGCGCGGGCTGCGATATCGCGCAGGCCTCTGCTGCCCGGCCGAAGTGCCGGTGCCGGGCAAGCGCCTCGAAATAACGGAGCTGCCGGAGTGTCAGGTTTCTCATAACCTCAGCCTATCAAGGCGATCAGTTTATCCTGCTTACACTAATCATGGGGCTTTGCTATAGCTGGGTTGATGAAGATGATCGACTGCGGGGCGGGGGCCTCCGGTGCGATGAAATGTTTCACACGACCGTCACCCGCGTGATGGATGGTCGGACAATCAAGACAACCATTGGAGATTGAGATGGATGTAACCAAGACGAGTGCTGCCGGCAAATGTCCGGTCGTTCACGGGGCAACGAGCGTTTCGATGCGGTCGAACCGCGACTGGTGGCCCAACCAGCTCAACCTTCGCATCCTGCACCAGAACACGGCGCTGTCGAACCCGATGGGCACCGCCTTCAACTACGGCAAGGCCTTCGAGGGTCTCGATCTTGCGGCCGTCAAGCAGGACCTCGTGGCGCTGATGACCGACAGCCAGGATTGGTGGCCGGCCGACTACGGTCACTACGGGCCGTTCTTCATCCGGATGGCGTGGCACAGCGCCGGTACCTACCGCACGGCGGACGGTCGCGGTGGCGCGACCTCGGGTACGCAGCGTTTCGCTCCGCTCAACAGCTGGCCGGATAACGCCAACCTCGACAAGGCACGTCGCCTGCTGTGGCCGATCAAGCAGAAGTACGGCAACTCGCTGTCCTGGGCCGACCTGATGATCCTCGCCGGCAATTGCGCTCTCGAATCGATGGGCTTCAAGACCTTCGGTTTCGGCGGCGGCCGCGCCGACGTCTGGGAACCGGAAGAGGACATCTATTGGGGTGCCGAGCGCGAATGGCTGGCGACCAGCGACAAGGAACACAGCCGCTACAGCGGTGATCGTGAGCTCGAAAATCCGCTCGCTGCCGTGCAGATGGGCCTGATCTACGTCAACCCGGAAGGCCCCGACGGCCATCCCGACCCGCTGGCATCGGCGCGCGACATCCGCGACACCTTTGCCCGCATGGCGATGAACGACGAGGAGACCGTCGCTCTGGTTGCCGGCGGTCACACCTTCGGCAAGACGCATGGCGCGGGCGACGCCGCCCATGTCGGTCCGGAGCCGGAAGGTGCGGGCATTGCCGAACTCGGCCTCGGCTGGATGAGCACCTACAAGAGCGGCAAGGGATCCGACACCATCACCAGCGGCCTCGAAGGCGCCTGGACGTCGAACCCGATCGCCTGGGACATGGGCTATTTCGACGTGCTGTTCGGCTACGAGTGGGAACTCGTCAAGAGCCCGGCCGGCGCTTTCCAGTGGCACGCGCGGAACCTTGCCGAGAAGGACATGGCACCCGATGCCCAGGATCCTTCGAAGAAGGTGCCGATCATGATGTCCACTGCCGACATGGCGATGCGCATGGATCCCGCCTACGAAGCCATCTCCCGCCGCTTCCATCAGGATCCGGCTGCGTTTGCTGACGCTTTCGCCCGCGCCTGGTTCAAGCTGACCCACCGCGACATGGGCCCGAAGGTTCTCTACCTCGGCGCGGAAGTGCCGGCCGAAGATCTGATCTGGCAGGACCCGATCCCGGCCGTCGATCATTCGCTCATCGATGCGCAGGATATCGCCAACCTCAAGGCGCAGATCCTGGCAAGCGGTCTGACCTCTGCCGAACTCGTGCAGACGGCTTGGGCTTCGGCCTCGACCTTCCGCGGTTCCGACAAACGCGGCGGTGCCAACGGCGCACGGATCCGCCTGGCGCCGCAGAAGGACTGGCAGGCCAACCAGCCGGAGCAGCTCGCCCGGGTTTTGGCCAAGCTTGAAGAGATCCAGTCTGCGTTCAACGCGGCGCAGGCCGGTGGCAAGAAGGTGTCGCTTGCCGATCTGATCGTGCTGGGCGGTTCTGCTGCGGTCGAAAGTGCCGCTCGCGCCGCCGGTCACGTGGTCGAGGTTCCCTTCACGGCGGGCCGCACGGATGCCACCCAGGAGCAGACGGATGTCGATTCCTTCGACGTTCTGGAGCCGGTCGTCGATGGTTTCCGCAACTACCAGAGGGCGGAGTTCACCATTTCGCCGGAGGAACTGCTAATCGACAAGGCGCAGCTGCTGACCCTGACCGCGCCGGAAATGACCGTCCTCGTCGGTGGCCTGCGCGTTCTCGGCGGCAACTACGGCGGCACGCAGCACGGCGTGTTCACCAGCCGCCCGGGCCAGCTCACCAACGACTTCTTCGTGAACCTGCTCGACATGGGCACCGCATGGGCGCCTGTCACCCCGGCCGAGAACCTCTTCGAGGCCCGCGACCGCAAGACCGGTGCGGTAAAGTGGTCGGCAACCCGCGTTGACCTGGTGTTCGGTTCGAACTCGCAGCTGCGCGGCCTGGCGGAAGTCTACGCCCAGTCGGACAACGAGAAGAAGTTCGTCGACGACTTCGTTGCCGCCTGGACCAAGGTGATGAACGCCGACCGGTTCGAGCTGGCTTAAGGCCATCTGCTGTAACTGAAAACCAACGAAGGCGGCCGGCTAACCCGGCCGCCTTTTTCGTGTCCGTCATCACCGGAAAGGCGCCCGTCTATATCTCGTTGGTCGGCCATGGACGGATGCATCGGGATTGACGATCATGCAGCTGGCGGCTGCCGCACATCGGCGCGCCACGACCGCGAGATGATGGAGGAGATCAGACGGTGCCACAGACATTCCAGGCCATGGTGATCGATATGGTCGAGGGGCGACCGCAGGGGCGATTTCGCGACCTGACGCTCTCCGATCTTCCGGACAACGACGTGCTGGTCGAGGTCGCCTACTCGACCGTCAACTACAAGGATGGCCTTGCGATCACCGGCAAGGGCAAGATTGCCCGGACGCTGCCGATGATCGCGGGGATCGATCTTGCGGGCACGGTCGTCGAATCCCGCAGCGATGCCTGGAAGCCGGGGACCAAGGTGCTGGTCAACGGATGGGGTCTGTCGGAAACCGAGGCCGGCGGCTTCAGCCGCTTCCAGCGCCTCAAGCCGGAATGGCTGATCTCCCTGCCGGAGGCATTTTCCCTGGAGGAGGCCATGGCAATCGGCACGGCCGGCTATACCGCCGCCCTCTGCGTCGATGCACTCGAGGACTGGGGCATGGCTGGCACGGAGGGTGGCGAGGTCCTGGTGACGGGGGCCGCCGGAGGCGTCGGTTCGATCGCGATCAGCCTGCTGGCCGCCAAGGGATACAATGTTACGGCGTCGACGGGCCGACCTGAGACGCACAACTATCTCCGCAAGCTCGGTGCGGCAGGCTTCATCGATCGTGCGTCATTGAGCGAAAAAGGGCCGCCGCTGCAGAAGGAGCGGTGGATCGGCGCGGTCGACTCGGTCGGATCGACAACGCTAGCCAACATTCTGTCGCAGACCGTCTACGGTGGCGCCGTTGCCGCCTGCGGACTGGCAGGCGGAGCCGATCTGCCGGGAACCGTGCTGCCGCATATCCTGCGCGGCGTGGCGCTGCTTGGCATCAACTCTGTGATGACGCCGATCGCCAAACGTCTGAAAGCCTGGGACATGCTGAGCCGGCACCTGGATCACGATCACCTGCGAGAGTTGATGGTTGTGGAGCCGATGTCGGCCTTGCCGCGGGTCGCCGAAGAGATCGTCGAGGGACGGATCCGCGGCCGTGTGGTGATCGAGATCGGCAGCTAGCGGATCGCCGTCTCCTCAATTCCGCGTCAGGTCCCGGCTATAGCAAGAGGCGGAACTGCTGCGGCTCACCGGGCTCGATCGCGGTGAGGTGGGAGAGTGTCACGCCGAGCAGCCGGACACCTTTCTCCACCGGAAATTCCTGTTCGAGGATCCGCCGGCAGATCTCTGCGATTTCATCGGGACCGGCGAAGGCCAGTTCACTCGAGCGGCTGCGGGTTACCTGGCGGAAGTCGGCATACTTGATCTTCACGGTGATCGTCCGGCCGCGAAATGCCTTCTGCTCGGCAATGCCCCATATCTTGGCGATCAGCGGTGCGATGCGCTCGACAGCCTCCTCCAGACCATGGATGTCTTCGGCGAACGTGTCTTCCGCACCGACCGATTTGCGCACCCGGTCGGGCCTGACCTGCCGTTCGTCGATCGCCCGCGCGATGCCGTAGAAATAGGGTCCGGCCTTGCCGAAATGTTGGCTCAGAAAGGCAAGCGGCTTCGACTTCAGGTCGAGGCCGGTCTCGATCCCGTGACGCTTCATCTTTTCGGCGGTCGCCGGACCGACACCGTGGAATTTCTTGACCGGCAGGGCCTCGACGAAAGCCGGGCCGTTTCGCGGCGTGATGACGAACAGCCCATCCGGCTTGCGCTGGTCGCTGGCCATCTTGGCGAGGAACTTGTTGTAGGAGACGCCAGCCGAGGCGGTGAGGCCGGTCTCGGCCTTGATCTTGGCGCGGATTTCCTCGGCGATCTCGGTGGCGAACTCCATGCCTTTCAGGTTCGCCGTCACGTCGAGATAGGCCTCGTCCAGCGACAGCGGCTCGATCAGCGGCGTGTATTCTGCAAAGATCGCCCTGATCTGTTCGGATATCTCCTTGTAGACGGAAAAGCGCGGCCGCACGAAGATGAGGTCGGGGCAGCGGCGCTTGGCGGTGACGGAGGCCATTGCAGAGTGGACGCCGAACGTGCGTGCCTCGTAGCTGGCTGCCGCGACGACGCCGCGTGCCTCTCCGCCGCCGACGGCGACAGGCCGGCCGCGAAGGCTCGGATCATCGCGCTGCTCGACGGATGCATAGAAGGCATCCATATCGACATGGATGATCTTTCTCTGCCGGCCGCCGCCTACGTCTGTGGTCGGCGTCTGCGCGTCATTCGTCATGGGAGCGGCTGCAGACCCCATGGTGCTACTTCCACATCGACCGCATGCGGGCGCCGACATCGATACGGATCTGTCGGGCGTTACGCTCGGACGCGGCGGCGCTGACTTTCGGCCAGCTCGTCGTTTCGAAGAACTGTAGCAAGGTGGCCGGGATGAAACGGGTCCGCGAAGCATAGACGTGGCGGTCACCCTGACTGTTCTGGCCGTGGGTGAAGAAGCGCTGCGGGGTGATCAGTGTCAGGCTGTCGCGGGCGCGCGTCATTCCTACATAGAGCAGCCGGCGTTCCTCTTCGAGCTCCGCCGTCGTGCCGGTGCCGAGGTCGGAGGGGATGCAGCCATCGACGCAGTTGAGCATGAACACCGCGCGCCACTCTTGGCCCTTGGCGGAATGGATCGTCGACAGGATGAGGTAGTCCTCGTCGAGAAGCGGCACGCCCGCCTGGTCGCTCGTCGCATCTGGCGGATCGAGCGTCAGCTCGGTGAGGAAACGCTCGCGGTTATGGTAGCCGGCGGCGATCTGTTCCAGCTGCAGCAGATCGGCCTTGCGCGTATCGGCATCCTCGTGGATGCGATCGAGATGCGGCTCGTACCAGAGGCGCGCCGCCTCCATCTCGCCGGGCCAGCCGGCATCGGCCTTGCGCAGCGTCGTGACCAGTTCGACGAAGGAGGTCCAGGCCTCGCCGGTCTTCGGCGGCGGCGGGATTTCGGCAAGCGACATCAGCGGCTCGGCATCGGCGGTGATCGTGTCGAGGATCTTGCCGGCGGTCTGCGGCCCGATGCCGGGCAGCATCTGCAGGAGCCGGAAGCCGGCCACCCGGTCGCGCGGGTTCTGGGCGAACCGCAGCGTTGCCAGCAGATCCTTCACATGCGCGCTGTCGAGGAATTTGAGGCCGCCGAACTTGACGAAGGGAATGTTGCGGCGCGTCAGTTCCACTTCCAGTGCGCCGCTGTGATTGGAAGAGCGGAACAGCACCGCCTGGTTCTTCAGCGTCATGCCGATCTCGCGGTTGGCGAGCACCTGCTCGACGATGTAGGCGCCTTGCTCGGTCTCGTCCTTCACCGTGACCAGCAGCGGCCGCTGTTCGGATTCGCGCTCCGTCCAGAGGTTCTTCGTGAAGCGCTCGCGTGCCAGATCGATCACGCCGTTGGCGGCGGCGAGGATCGGTTGGGTCGAGCGGTAGTTCCGGTCGAGCGTCACGATGTCCGCATGGTCTGCCGGGAACGACTTTGGAAAATCGAGGATGTTGCGGACGGTTGCGGCACGGAAGGAGTAGATCGACTGCGCGTCGTCGCCGACCACCGTCAGGCCGCGACCATCTGGCTTCAGCGCCAGCAGGATGGACGCCTGCAGCCGGTTGGTGTCCTGATATTCGTCGACCATCACGTGGTCGAAGCGGGCACCGATATCTTCGGCGAGATCGGGATCCGACACCATCTGCGCCCAGTAGAGGAGGAGGTCGTCGTAATCGAGGACGTTCTGGATCTGCTTGGCCTCCACATAGGCGGCGAACAGCTCCTTCAGCTGCGCCTCCCAGCCGGCAACCCAGGGATAGGAGGTCTTCAGCACCTCGTGGATGCTGCTCTCGGAATTGACGACGCGCGAATAGATCGCCAGGCACGTACCCTTGGTCGGAAAGCGGCTGTCGGTCTTCGACAGACCGAGTTCGTGACGGACGAGGTTCATCAGGTCGGCGCTGTCTTCGCGGTCGTGGATGGTGAAATCCACGTCGAGCCCGATTTGCTCGGCATACATGCGCAGCAGCCGCGCGCCGATGCCGTGAAACGTGCCGGCCCAGGCGAGCGCGTCCGTCATGACTGACGCATTGGCGCCGAGCACCTGCCGGCAGATGCGCTGTACGCGCCCGCTCATTTCGGAAGCGGCCCGGCGCGAGAAGGTCATCAGCAGGATGCGGCGCGGATCGGCGCCGTTGACGATCAGGTGGGCCACCCGGTGCGCCAGCGTATTGGTCTTGCCGGAGCCGGCGCCGGCGATGATGAGCAGCGGTCTTGCGCTGGCGCCGCCGCCTTCGGAAATGCCATGCTCGACGGCCAGCCGCTGCCGGTCGTTGAGTTTGTCGAGATAGGCCGCGCTCATTGCTGTTCCTGCATCCGCATCATCGGACGAGGATTAGAACATAAAAGGAACGTGATCAACACGCAGATCTACAAGGCTTGGAAATCCTGGGGGAGAACCGATCGACGGGCAACGCGCTTCAAAGCTCGTGGACAAGCCTCCGGCGGATCCAGCGGATCAACGGCGGCGTCGGCGGGTCGATACGTTCAGGTCGCCAGGCTGGGTTCGCGGCTTCGGGCAACCGTCAGTTCGGCGGTGGTCTGGTTGAGACGGTCGGCCAGTACCCGCATGATCTCGACCGCCATGTCGGGGAAGTCGCTCATCAGCTCGAGAAAGTTCTCCTTGCTGATTTTCAGCACCTCAAGCCGGGTCGTCGCACGCACGGTCGCCGTACGCGACACGTCGCAAAGGATGGCGATCTCGCCGACAATCGAGTTCTGCTCAAGTTCGGCGACTTTCAACTCGCCGCTCGGCGCCTGTACGAGCACATCGGCATGGCCTGACAGGATGACATAGGCCGCATCGCCGGCATCGCCCTGGCGGAAGAGGTTCTGGCCTTCGCGGCAGCTCAGACGTTCCGAAGCAAATGCAAGCAGCTTCAACTTGGCCGGCGCGATCTGCGAAAACAGCGGCACGCGCCGCAGCATGTCGACCTCATCCTTCAATAGCATCGCACTCTACCTTTCCCTGCCCCAAGAAACGATATTACGATAGTAGCTGCTTGAACATCCCATTTTGATGCTTCAGCTCCTCGAAACTGCCGGTTTCGACAAGATTGCCACCTTCAAGAACAACAATACGGTCGAAAAGTTCTGCGCAGTCCGTATTCGGCAGCACCCAGATGATCGACGGACGCTTTCCGTCCTCGTGCAGGTCGTTGAGGATGTGGGAGACGATGCCGTTCTGGACGCGCTGGTCGAGTGCCGACAGCGGCCGGTTGAAGATGAAGTAGTCGGAGCGCTTCAAGAGAGCCCGTGCCAGATTGAGCTTCTGCCGCTGGACGTTGGTCAACCTGCGTCCCTGAGCGCCGACGTCGAAATCGAGGCCGATCGACAGGACATTGTCCTCGAGATCCAGCTCGACAAAGATGTCGCGGATGATCTGGCGGATGCGGTCCGAGGTGTCGGCCTCCTGATAGGCCAGCCGGCCGAACAGCACATTGTCCATCAGCGAGGCGGAATCGGAGAACTTCTGCGGGTCGTGGCGTTCGATGTTGTCGGCGAGATCCTGCGGGATGTCGTTGTAGAACTGCTGCCGTGCCGCGACGATCTTCGCCATCAGCTCCTCGGTCATCAGGCCGAAGCGATGCCGCGGTTCGATGTAGGAGAAGCTCAACCGGATGATGCTGCTGCGATCCTCCGACGATGCCTCGTCGACTGTCGTGCCCTGCAGCTTTTGCAGCAGTGCCTCGTAGGTCGGCAGGTCGTCCGGCGTCATGAAGGTCAGCTGGTTGAAGAAGGGGTGGTCGGGCGGCAGGTCGCGGAACAGCTCGACGGCATTCTCTGCGATCGCAAGCCCGACCTGATAGAGTTCGTCGGAGAGCCCGCTTTCGGCCATCACCGCCCGGAAATGCGGATGGGTCGCCAGCATCCGGCGCGTCACCAGCGGCTTCAGCGTACCGAACAGCAGGTTTTCGCCGACCGTGGCGTGCCTGTTGTACTCGCTCGGCTGGAAGGGCACGACCACATCCTGCAGGTCCTCGTCCTCGAGGCGCCGCCGCAGCGCCGAGCGCACTTCGACGATGCGATCCGTCAGCGCCTGATGCGATGCGACGTCCACCTGCGAACGCAGCGCCAGGTCGAAGATGTCCTGAAGGATCAGCACGGCGTTCAGCACCGGCCGGATGACCTTGAGCAGATCGTCGGGTCCGCTTGCGCCGGCTGCCGAGTAGTCGATCCAGTCGCTGTTGAGATCGAGCACCGGATTGCCGGAACGCTGCGATTCCATCAGCCCGCGCTTGTAGCCGCGGGCCTTTGCGCCGCCGTATTCCACCTCGGTCAGCGGCGCATGTTTCAACCCGTACAGCAGGTTGTCGCGAAGCGTGCCGTGGAAGAAGTAGACGTCCGACGAGACGAAGGAGATGCGCCGCCCGGTGACCGATTCGGGCAGCTCCAGCATGTCCTTGCCATCGATGGTGATTCTTCCCGACATCGGCCAGACGATCCGTCCGAGCGCTTCGGCCAGTGCCTCGGCGCCCCCGCCATTCGGTCCGACCAAAGCGACCGTCTCGTCCGGTTCGATCTCCAGCGAGACGTGATTGAGGAGCCGTGCGCCGCTGTCGTCGGCAAGCGTCAGGTTGGAGACGACCAGCGGATGCGAGAGTGGCAGAATGGCTGTCGCAACCACGTCCTGCACCTGCGGTGCGACCAGGCCGTCGACATCGAACTGCTCGACCACCTGCGCATATTTCACCTGCACGTCCTGGCGCGCCTGATCCCAGTCGATGAGTTCCTTGAGCGGCCCCGGCAGGTCCTTGTAGGCGCTGATCACCGCCACCAGCTGGCCGATGTCGAGCCGTCCCTGGAGCGCCAGGTAGCCGCCGATCGCGTAGAACAGGAACGGTGTCAGCTGGGCGAGGAAATTGTTGATGAACTTGACCAGGAATTTCCACTGGTAGAGGTCGTAGCGGATGGTGAAGATCAGCGCCAGGCGGGCGGCTATATCGGCCCGTTCGAGGTTTGATGTATCGTGCCCGTGGATGGTGTGGATGCCGTCGACGATCTCGCCGACGCGGCCCGAAAGCTGCCGTGCCGTCAGCTGGCGTTGCCGGCCAAGTTCCAGCAGCCGCTTGCGCATGCGCGGGATGATGATTGCCTGCACGCAGACGATGCCCGCGGCGATCATGCCGAGCCAGAAGTTCTGCACGATGATGAAGCACAGCGCCGTCAGCGCCTGGCCGCCGAGCAGCGCCGGCTGGACGAAGGCGTCGCCGGTGAAGCCGCCGAGTGGCTCCACCTCGTCCTTGATCATCGACGAGATCTCCGCCGATTTGACGCGCTTGAAGTAGATGGGAGGGAAACGCAGGATCCGGTCGACGAGCTCGAAGCGGATGCGCCGCAGCATGCGTTCGCCGAGCTGGCCCTTGAACGTGTTGATATAGAACTTGAACAGGCCATTGAGCACGACCAGCGCCAGGAAGACGCCGCTCAGTGCCATCAGCGTCTCCACACGGTCAAGCTCAACCCCGTCGAACAGCTGAAGATGCCCGACCAGCGGCAGGTCGAAGGCAATGTCCATGAACGGCTTGGTGGCGGCGACATCCTCGAAGCCTTGGCCCTGGATCGGACCGTTGACGATCTGCTTGGGAAGATCGAAGGCGAGGAAGTAGGGAATCATCGACGCTGCGACGACGAGCAGGATCCAGATTTGCTGACTATAGGTATTGGACCAGATGTAACGCGTGAGGCTTTTTTCCATCCGGGTCAGACATATCCTCGTTGGCCTGGTGCTTCAGTCCGCTCCGTCCCGTGACGCAAGCCTGCCGATTTGAGCCGCGTCCGGGCGGGAAAGCAATCGAAAAAAGCGCTGCACACGGACCGCCGGGAAAACAACCGGGGGCAAAGGAGCTGGCCGCCTCTCACCACCTCGGCGGAATGCCCCGGCGGCTGGCGCCGGTCAGGGCAGCAGCCGGTTCAACCAGGTGGCTGACTGGCGCTTCTGGCCGCCCTGCGCGCTGTCGCGGTGCAGGAGTATCAGCCGTTCGGCTTCCGACAGCGCATTGCGGCGCAGGTCGGCGACGGCCTCTTCTACACGCACGTCCGAGGTGAGCGACTTCTGCACCGTATCCGGCGTGAGGATCGTCACCTTCTGGCGCACGCCACGTAGTTTTTCGACGCCAAGCATCGACCAGTCGCCACGCGCGTAACCGGAAAATGCCTTGCTGGCGATGACGTCGGTTGTGTATTTCTTCGTCAGTTCCTGCAGGCGCACCACTTCGTTCACCGAGGAGCCGAAGGCAGAGAAGGTCAGGCGGTCGCGCAGGCCGACATTGCCGAACATGACGTTGCCGACATGCAGGCCGAGCCCGTATTCGATGTTCGCCAGCCCCTTTTCGTGGCGATGGCGGTTGAGATCAGCGACCCGGCTGCGCGCCACGGTCACCGCGGCCATCACCGCCTGGCAGGCTTGGCGGGACGGTTCGCTGTGCCGATCGCAGGGGAAGACGGCCAGGAAGCCGTCGCCGAGGAAACTCAGGATCTGCCCGCCGTTGCGATTGAACGGTGCGGCGATGGCGTCGAAGAAGTCGTTCAGCGTATCGATATAGACCTGCCGGCCTTCCTTCTCCGCAAGGATCGTCGAGCTGCGCATGTCGCCCATCACCAGAGCGGCGCGGATGGTCTCGCCGTCGCCGCGGCGGATCTGGCCGTTCATCACCCGCTTGCCGGCATCGCCGCCGAGATAGGTGGTCAGCATGTTGTTGGCGAGCTTGTCCAGCACCGCCATCTTCGCCGCCACCGCCAGATGGTTCTGGATGCGCTGGAGGGCGGCGATCATGTCGTCGCTGAAGCCGTCCTTGGCGTCGGTCGACCACGAGCCCATCATGCCCTGGACGGATTGTTCGCCGAACGGCTGGATGAAGGCGATGTAGTCGGTGACCTTGTCTTCCTGCAGATCCTCGAACACCGGAAACTCGTAAGGGCCTTCCTTCGGCACCCGGCGACGCAGGTAGTCGAGATCGTTGCTCAGAAGCTGGTAGTAGGGGCTGCGCAGGAAGATCTCCGGGCTGCCGGCGTCGTGCCGGTATCCTTCCACCGTCAGCCCGCTCTTGGCACGCCAGGTGAAACCGAGGGCGTCGTAGAGCGGATGGAGCATCGAAAACGTCAGGTGCACGCGCACGATCGGCATGCCGGCGGCAGCGATACGATCGCAGAAGCCGCGGATGATCTCTTCCAGCGGCTGGCCGGCCAGCGCGTTGCGGATCAGCCAGTCCGCGACATTGTCCATGAAGATGGTCGAGACATTTCCAGCGGTACGGGTCATCGGCGGAGCCTGCGTTGCGATCGGCGCCTGGCGCCGGAGACATGAAAACCGTCGCTGCTTCGATCGATGGACGATCCGCGGCGGGCAGCCAGGACATCTAGATCGGAACTCTGTGTGGCAAAGACAAGGCTGCCGCGCCGATCTTGTGACAATCGTGTCATGAGCGCCTCAGGCCGGCATGCTGAACCTGTTCGCGCCACCGGAGTGCTTCTCGGCGATGCTGCTTGCCGCATAGGCATAGCCGCCGCTGGCACCATCGATGAAGTGCATGTGATCGTGGCTCATGGGGTTGAGAACCAGGCACGTCATCAGCGCGCTGTTCTGGCGATGCAGACCGTAGTGGCAGATGCCGTCGCGTTCGGCCTGCTCCAGCAGCGCCTCCAGCCGCTGCCGGTGGGGCTCGTCGACATCGACGGTCATCTTCAGACCGTCGTCGAACTTGCGGAAATCGGAGTTCTCGGCGATCTCCCGCGTATAGCGGCGGGCATCGAAGCGCCCGATCGACAGGTTGAAGCGATGCGAAATGTAGACGATGCCGATCTGCAGCAGGTATACGAGCCGCTTCGACAGGCGCGCGCCGGCCGTCGGTGCCGCCGCTGACGTTTCGAGCGCCATCCCGCCGCCCATCAGACCGACCTGCGGCCCGTCTTCGGGCACCGGATGGCCGTCGCGGCTCTGTTCCGACATCACGGAAATCAGCGCGGCTGCGAGTGCCTGAAACGCCGGTGCCGCCTGCGGCGAGGCGGGCTTGACGATGATCGACACAATCTCGCCGTTACGCGCCGGGATCGGGCTCCAGCGGCAGGACAGCCCGGTGAGGTCCGGCGCCGATGCCTGGCCTTCCGGAACGTGGTAGCGGCCGGCCTTCATTTCGCCTTCCGCCCAGCTCGTGCCGCCGCCGTCGAACATCGCGTAGGAGATGTGCTGACTGGGGCCGAAGCGGGCGATCGCCACGTCGAAACCATTGGTTCGAACGGCTTCGATCGGCACCAGCGCGACGCGCATCGTCAGGTCGAGCTCGCTGGCTGCCCATTCGCGAACAGCGCTCAATGCGCCACCCACGTCGTCCGTTCTCGACCCGGGGAATGCGATCATCGCCCCGTCGCCGCCGAAGACGAACGGATAATCCTGGGTGCCGAGCGCGTTGAGGACGGCGGAGATGACGCCGGCACCCGCCATGTTGACGGACTTGTACCGACCGAGAGCGATGGCCTGGGTCGACCCGACGATATCGGCGAGCGCTAGAACCCATCCGGACGGCAGAGGCGCATAGCTTGCCGCATCCGCAAGCTCCTCGAAGCGAAGAAGCACCGGCAAGGACTGGTAGAAGTCGTCGTCATCCATCGTGCGCATGTGCCGATGCTAGCACGGCGCGGGGGGCTGCGCATCAGACGCGGTCGGGCTGCCGGACTTTATTCGCTGATGTCTGCAACAGAGCCAGTTCGCCGGCCGAGTGGAACGCGAAGACTTTGAGCGGCACCGACCGCCCACGGATGACGATGTCACGTCGCGCAAGCGACGAGACGTCGATCTGCGACAGTTCAGCGACCGGCTCCGAGATCACCAGCGGCAAGTCGAATTCCTTTGCCGCCGATTCCAGCCGGCTTGCGACGTTGACGGTATCGCCGATCGCCGTCAGGCTCTGGGTTGCGCCGTAGCCGATGGTTCCGACGACCGCCGGGCCGACATGGATGCCCATGGCGATCCGCAACGGCGTCGTCAGTTCGTCGGCCAGTTGGCGGTTCAGCTCGTCTATGCCGGAGGCGATTGCGACGGCTGCGTCCAGCGCCTGCCGGCAGGCGTCAGCCGCAGAACCGCTGATGCCAAACAGCGCCATGGCGCCATCGCCGATGAACTTGTCGATGCGCCCGCCGGACGCCTCGACGGCATGGCCGACCACGGCGAAATAGCGGTTCAGCAGAAAAACGATATCGAAGGGCAGGCGGGCTTCCGACAGACTGGTGAAATTGCGGATGTCGCAGAACAGCACGGCGATCTCGCGCTCGCGGCCGGGCACGGATTCATATCCCTCGGCGACTACGGCCCGTTCCGGCATGGCGACCAGCAGGGGAGCAAGCGTCAGGCTGGCGCTCGGCCGCAGCTGGCAGGCGAGCCGGATGCCGCTGCCGGCGCCGATCCGGTCGAGGGTCTTCTGTTCGAGCGGTTCGGCGGGCGGCAGTGACTCTTCGCCGGCGATGATCTGCACGCGGCATGTGGAGCAGCGGCCCTTGCCGCCGCAGACCGCGTAATGGGGCTTGCCGGCCAGGCGGCTTGCCTCAAGTACGGTGTAGCCGCGCGGCACGCTGATCGCCTCGCCGGTCGGATAGTGGATGGTCACCAGATGGGCGCGCTCACCGAACCAGCGGATGCCGCGCAGGACGAAGACCAGCAGCAGCGCGCCGGCGAAGCTGCAATAGACGGCGATACGGATCATCTGCAGCTGGCTATCGGCATTCGCCGGCAGAACCGTCGGATCATAGTAGCCGCCCGGAAAGCCGCTCAGCATGAACGTCGGGTTCGTCATCGACCGGCCCATCTGCGCAAAGCCCAGCAGCGACAGAACCGGCAGCAAAATGGCAAGCGTCAGGAACCACGGCCAGACCGAGGGGTACCAGTGTCGGTGCCGCAGCCAGAAGTGAATGCCGATGCATCCGTGGATCCAGACGATCACCAGGGCGATCGCCTGGCGCAACCCGCTGATCGGCGACTTCGTCCACAGCAGGTGAACGACGGTCTCGTAGCTGTCGCTTAGCCGGAACAGCTGCGAGGCGACCCGCGTCGCAAGGATGTGATCGATAATCATCACCGGGATCGCCAGGCCGAGAATGATCTGCAGCGCCTCGCCCTTGGGCATCACGAAGCTGCGCCGCACGTAGATCGAGCGAAGCGTCAGGCCGATATGGATGAGGAAGGCGCCGTAGAGGACGGTGGTTCCGAGCGGGTTTCGCCAGATGAACAGGAAGATCGGACGCGCGTCGTCGGCCGCCTCGACGGACATGAGCCCGAAGACGTGGTTGCTCATATGCATCAGAAGGAACGAATAGATGATCAGTCCCGAAACCAGCCGTGCCCGGCGCAACCGGCGCTCCGTAAGCGGTATCCATTTGGCGAATGCGCTCATGTGCTCCGGTTCTGAAGATCGATGATCTTCCGCCACGAATGGCAGTTTCCCGAAAGCCTGTAAATCGACATTGTCGCGGATTTCGGGCAGGCCGGGATTGGCGCCCGCCCAGGAAGGACGACGTATGCGCAGTGATCCACCGATCAGGTGATGTCGAGCAGCATCCCGTCGCTGGCTGCGAGACTGTTGGGGAAGGCTTCCTGAGCCAGCCGCTCCAGCAGCGCCAGTTCGCCATCGGTGCGGGATGGCGAGTGGTGGAAGAGCACCAGCCGCTTCGTCCGCGCCTCCAGTGCGAGCTTGACGCCCTGTTCCCAGGTCGAGTGACCGAAGCCGCGATAGCGGTCCATCTCGGATTCGGTGAAGGCCGAATCGTAGACCGCGACGTCGGCATCGGCCATCAGCTCCAGCGCCGTCGGGTCGAGCACGCCCGGCTGGTGTTCGATGTCGAAGACCAGCGCCAGCGACTTGCCGCCCCATTCGATGCGGTAGCCGATGCAGCCGCCGGGGTGATTGAGGGTAAACGTCTTGATGTGGATGCCCGGCCGCGGCGTCAGGATGTCGCCGGCGCGAAAATCATGGAACGCCAGGGATGCCTTGCAGATATCCAGCCGCACCGGAAAGAACGGCGGGCTGATGAACTGCTTGACCAGCTTCTGCGTCGTCATCTGCCCGGCGAGGTGCCCCGACCAGATGTTGACGGTGATTGCCGGGTTGTAGATGGGCTTGAAGAACGGCAGGCCGATGATGTGATCATAGTGCGAATGGGTGAAGAACAGATCGACGTCGGTCGTCTGGTCCGCCAGCATGTCGAGGCCCGCCTCCCGGATGCCGGAACCAGCGTCGAAGAGCAGGCGATTGTTGCCGCAACGAACCTCGATGCAGGGAGTGTTGCCGCCGAAACGCGCGAATTCCGGGCCCGATACCGGCACGCTGCCGCGGACACCCCAAAACTTCATCTGAAAGCTACTGTCTGTCATGTCGCATTCAACACATCTCCCGCTCCATCAGACTATCCAGAAAACCTTACCCATTCCTCAGCCGGCCCGGACTTTGGCCCAACAAGGAGACGCGCTGCAAGTTCGACCACGGCGTGACGGCGATCTTCACCGTTCCTGTCCTCACCATGGTGACAAGGAGACTGCGGACCGGTTTGGCGGATGAAATCCTATCGCGGCGCGAGAATCAAAGGCTTTGTGCGCGCCGGGCGGAGCAGAAGAGCGAGACCCGTGCGCTACTTCATAGATGGTGGTTCCGGCAGGGGTTTGCGAGCAACCTATTGCCTATCCCAATGCGCACGCAGAGAATCCTTTGACGGGAACTCGTCTTGCGCCGGAAGCGCCCTACATCACCGTCACCTATGCTTCCGGAATCGATCAAACCCGCTCAGGACAGATGGAGAGAAACAGTGCTATCGTTTAAAAAGATCCTTGCTGTGGCCTGCGTGGTCGCTCCATTCGCCGCCGCCCAGGCACAGGCCCAGGTGGTCGTGTCGTCGAAGATCGACACGGAAGGCAGCGTGCTCGGCAACATCATCGTCGCCGTGCTCAACGCCAACAAAATCCAGACCACCGACAAGATCCAACTCGGCGCGACGCCCGTCGTCCGCAAGGCGATCATTGCCGGCGAAATCGATATCTACCCGGAATACACCGGCAACGGCGCGTTCTTCTTCAACAAGCCGGAAGATCCCGCCTGGAAGAATGCCGCTCAGGCGTATGAGAGCGTCAAGAAGATGGACTACGAGGCGAACAAGCTTGTCTGGCTGTCGCCCTCCACCGCCAACAACACCTGGGCAATCGCCGTGCGTCAGGACATCGCTGACAAGAACAGCCTGAAGACCCTGTCGGACTTCGGCAAGTATGTCGCGGGCGGCGGAAAAGTGGTGCTTGCTGCCTCGTCCGAATTCGTCAATTCGGCAGCAGCGCTGCCGGCCTTCCAGACCACCTATGCTTTTGCACTCAAGCCCGACCAGTTGATCACGCTCTCGGGCGGCGATACGGCTGCGACCATCGCGGCTGCGGCCAACCAGACGAACGGCGCCAACGCCGCCATGGTCTACGGTACCGATGGGGGCATCGCGCCGTCCGGCCTGCTCGTCATGGAAGACGACAAGGGCGTCCAGCCGGTCTATCAGCCGGCGCCCGTGATCCGTGAAGCGGTGCTGAAGGAGCATCCGGAAATCGAAGCGCTGCTGAAGCCGGTGTTCGAGAAGCTCGACCTGAAGACGCTGCAGGATCTGAACGGCCGGGTCCAGCTGGGCGGCGAACCGGCAAAGGCCGTGGCCCAGGATTTCCTGACCAAAAACGGTCTGCTGAAGTAACGTGTGCTGTTAGGGTCCTGGCCGGCTTCCTATCGTAGGCGCCGGCCTGGACCCTGAAACCGCAGGGGGAAGGGCGGGTTGAGGCTGAGACCGGACAAGCTTGGTGCGTTTCTCACCCTGCTGGTGATCTACGGCATGGCTTGGGCGCCGTTCGCGACGCTGAAGCCGAACCGGATCGTCCAGGGGCAGGCGCGGGCGCTTTCCGAAGCGCTGCCTGCGCAGGCGCTGGTTCTCGTGTCGGTGCTGCTTGCCGCTGCCGCGCTGATCGCTTTTCTTCGCGCCGCGGCATGGCTCAAACTGGCTGCGGGGCTCGCGGCACTGCTGACGCTCTTCATGGCCATCGGTCAGGCGGCGGATTTTCTCGCGGCTGCTGGAAATCCCTATGCGCGCGTCTCACCCGCATCCGGATTCTGGCTCCTGCTGTTTGCCTTCTCGCTGATGACGATCGACGCGCTTGCGAGACTGCGTCCGTCTCCGCTGCTGCGGATTGTTCTTCTCGGGCTGGCGGTTGCCGCGTTCGCAGGTCTGAAACTGAGCGGCGACCTCGACGGATTGTCGGTGATGAAGGAATACGCCTCGCGCGCCGACAGCTTCTGGGGCGAAGCAATGCGCCACGTGTCCCTGGCGATCGGCTCTCTGGTTGCGGCAGCTGTCGTCGGCTTTCCTGTCGGTCTTCTCTGTCACCGCGTGCCGCCGCTGCGAAAGGGCATACTGGATCTCCTCAACGTCATCCAGACAATCCCCTCCATGGCGCTCTTCGGCTTGCTGATCGCACCCTTCGCCTGGATCGCCGCCAACATTCCCGGCGCGTCGGCGATCGGAGTCGCCGGCATCGGCGCGGCGCCGGCCTTCTTCGCGCTGTTCCTCTATTCGCTGCTGCCGGTCGTCGCCAACACGGTGGCGGGTCTCGCCGGCATTCCCGCCGAAACGCGTGACGCAGCGCGAGGCATCGGATTAAGCCGGTCGGAACTGCTCCTGCAGGTGGAGATCCCGCTGGCGCTGCCGGTGATCCTCACCGCCGTCCGGATCGTTCTCGTGCAGAATACCGGCATGGCCACCATCGCCGCACTGATCGGCGGTGGCGGTTTCGGCGTATTCGTCTTCCAGGGGCTGGGTCAGATGGCGGTTGACCTCGTTCTGCTCGGCGCACTGCCAACCGTCGCACTTGCCTTCGCTGCAGCGACCATCATGAATGCCATCGTTGACACGGTCTCGCGCATTCCAGAACAGGGCGTCCGAGCATGATCGAGATTGATGCGGTTTCGAAGCTTTACGGGGCGCTGCCGGCCGTCGACGACGTCTCGATGACCATCGCGCCGCGGAGCATCGCCGCCGTGGTCGGGACATCCGGTTCCGGCAAGACGACGCTGCTGCGGATGATCAACCGGCTGGTGGAGCCGAGCGCCGGCTCGATCAGGCTCGACGGCGAAGACAATCGCTCTATCCCGGGATACGTGCTGCGCCGTCGGATAGGCTATGCGATCCAGGGACACGGCCTGTTTCCGCACCGCACGGTGGCGGAGAACATCGCGACCGTGCCGCGGCTGCTCGGCTGGGGCACCTCCCGGATCAAGGACAAGGTCGAGGAACTGCTGACGCTCTTCCAGCTCGAGCCGGGTGTGTTCGCCGGGCGCTACCCGCACGAACTTTCCGGGGGCCAGCAGCAGCGGGTCGGGGTCGCTCGGGCGCTTGCGGCCGAGCCGAACGTGCTCTTGATGGACGAGCCCTTCGGGGCGCTCGATCCGGTGATCCGAGCCAAGGCGCAGGACGATCTCGTTGCCATCCAGAAGCATCTGAAAACGACGATCGTGCTGGTGACGCACGACATGGACGAGGCGTTTCGCCTTGCCGACATGATCGCCGTCATGGATCAGGGTCGGCTGATCCAGTACGCCAAGCCTGTCGATCTGGTCCGCCATCCGGCGAGTGATTTCGTCGGCACGATGGTCGGAGACGGCCAGCGGCCGTTCCGCCTGCTGGCAATCAGCAAGGTCGCGGATGTGGTGGAGGCCGGTGAAGCCGAAGGCGCGGCAATCGGCGCCGGAAGCACCCAGCAGGATGCGCTTGCCGAGCTCATCTGGTCGCGACGCGATGCGTTGCCGGTGGTCTCGGAGGAGGGCGCACCGCTTGGCCGCGTCACGTTGAAAAGCCTCCTGCAGCATGCGGCGGCGGAGCGATGAGGCAGTGGGTTCCAAGGCTGCTGCGCGGCGTCGTCGCGGTCCTGCTGATCGCCTTCCTGCTGTCGCCGAACAGCTTTGAGCCGGTGCTGGCGCCGCTTGCTCCTCCCAACGCCCCGGCGATCTACAATCAGGACAGTCTCCTGTGGCTGACGGTGGCACATCTCGGGACGGTTCTTGTCGCGACGCTTGTCGCCACGCTTGTCGCGGTATCGATGGCGCTGCTGGTGACCCGCCCGTTCGGCGCCGAGTTCTTGCCGCTGTCGCGCAGCATCGTGTCGATCGGACAGACCTTTCCGCCGGTGGCAGTGTTGGCGATCGCCGTTCCGGTGTTCGGCTTCGGCGAGAAACCGACGCTGATCGCCCTCATTCTTTACGGTTTGCTGCCGGTGTTCGAAAACGCGCTGACGGCGCTCAGCCATCCGCCGCGTGCCGTGATTGAAGCCGCCCGTGGCTCGGGAATGACAGGCTGGCAACGGCTGGTGCAGGTGGAGCTGCCGCTTGCCGCGCCGTTGATTGCTGCCGGCGTGCGGCTGTCGGCGGTGATCGGTGTGGCGACCGCCACCATTGGATCGACGGTCGCCGCCAAGACGCTCGGCGAAGTCATCATTGCCGGCCTGCAGACCTATAACTACGCCTTCATCCTGCAGGGCGGGATCCTCGTTGCGGCGCTTGCGCTGCTCGTCTCCACCGGGCTGATGATGGTCGAGCGGCTGCTCTGGCGCCAGCGCGACGATCGCCGTTGAGCGATCACTTGAGGCTGGGGAGCGGATTGTCCCTGAGCAGCCTTGCCAGGTGCACGGTATTTCGCGCCAGCATCTTCACCGTACTGCTGACAGCATCCGGCACCTCTGGGAGATCGACGAAGTTGGTGCTCTCCATCGCCTGCCCGACCCAGTAGGCAATGGCATTCGGCGCCAGCGTGAAGCCGACGTCGTTCAACGCCTGGTAAAGCTGCGCCGAGACGTGATGGGCACCGTCTTCGTTCCCGACGACGGCGACGGCTGCGACCCGTCCATAGCTGACCATCCGGTCCTGATCGTCGAGTTCCGACAGGAAGGCATCCATCCGCTCCAGCGCCCGCTTGGCGATACTGGAAGGCTGGCCGAGCCAGATCGGCGTCCCGAAGATCAGGATGTCGGCGTCGAGCAGCTTCTGCCGCAACTGCGGCCATGCATCGCCCGGACCTTCGTCGGAACTGACCCCGGGCTTGATGTCGTGGTCTGCCAATCGGATCGTCTCCGTCAGCACGCCCTCCTTTGCCATTTCCGCAGCAATCAGTGACAGCATGCGGTCGGTCGAGGACGGCGTGTTTCCAGTGCTTTTGAGCGTCGCGTTAAAGGCGATGGCCTTCAATGACATGATCGGGCTCCTTCTGCTGTTCTGGCTCGTAACCAGCACCGAATGCTGTTGTTCCGGCAGTTGCGGCGGGACTTTGCTAGCCTTCGCGCCGGTTCGAACCACACTTCGGGACCCTCGCGCGAAATGGGTTGCGTCCACGATCGATCATGCGAACAAAGGTCGAGTCGGGAGCAAAATGCGCGGTTTTGCGGGAACGCTTTTTGGCTTTTGCCGTTCATCACGCACGACGTGACAGCGTCGAACCAAGAAAGGATTTGTACCGTGAAAAAGCATCTCATCATTCTTGCAGGCGCTTGTGCGCTTGTCGCCGGTGCTGCCCAGGCTCAGCAGTCGACCGTCAATGGCGCCGCGGGCGGCGCGGTAACCGGCGCTATCGTCGGCGGACCGGTTGGTGCTGCCGTGGGTGGCGTAATCGGCGCCGTCGCCGGGACTGCCATCGACCCGCCGCCGCAGCAGGTCGTTACCTATGTTCGCGAAGCGCCGATGCCGACCGAACGCGTGATCGTTCAGGAACGCGTCTCCGTCGGCCAGCCGCTGCCGACCGCCGTCGTGGTGACGCCGGTTCCGGAAAACCCGAGCTATGGCTACGCAGTCGTCAACGATCAGCGCGTCATCGTCGAACCTTCGTCGCGCAAGGTTGTTCAGGTCATCAACTGACGCTGTCGGATAGGACGCAGGCTCCCTGCGTCCTATCCGTTCTTAAAGGAGGCTCGGGAGATGTATGCCGATCAGGATCGCAAAAGCGACGGCTACGGGTTTCTTCTCACAACCCTGATGGTGATCATGGCCGGCGTCGCGGTCGCGCTGTATCTGGTGCAGGATCCGGGAGCCAACTCCCACTCGCGCGTTTACGTGACATCGGCGGCGAATGCCGATCGCGCCGGCTGATTTTGCCGCGCCCGCTTGCAGCAGGGCCAGCCTTGTTAAAGCTCATTCATTCGGCACCGGTGATGCGCCAGGTGTCCTTGCCCGCTGCCTTGGCGGCGTAGAGCTGCTTGTCGGCAAGCCCGATCAGTCCCTCGACATCACCCGTCTTGTCCGGGCTCCAAGTTCCGCCGACTGACACGTTGACGCTGACCTCGGCGGTGCCGATGGCGATCGGCGGGCGAACGCCCTCGACAACACGGGCGGCGATTTCTTCGATCACCGTTGCCGATCCCGGGATGATCAGGATGAATTCGTCGCCGCCGGTGCGGCAGACGGCGTCGCCGTTGCGGACGAGGCTGGACAATCGGCGGGCGACCTCGACAAGCACGGCATCGCCTGCCGGATGACCATGCCGGTCGTTGATCTGCTTGAAGCCATCAAGGTCGACGACCAGAAGGCCGAATCCATCGATCGACTGCATCTGCTGGTAGGAACTGCGCAGGCCGCGGCGGTTGAGAAGCCCGGTCAAGGCATCGGTCTCGGCGTTCTGCTGCATGCTTTCGAGGCGACGGCGTTCCTCGGTCATGTCGATCGCCACTCCGACGACGCGCAGCGGCTTTCCGGCGCTGTCACGCAGCAGACGGCGGTCGCAGCGCATCCACCGCTCGCCGCTCTCGGTGATCAGCCGATATTCGACGACCGAGTGATCGACCTCACCGGAGATAAGCGGCGTAAGATCGGTGGCCAGTATGTCCTCGGGCAGCACCCTTTCAAGATATTGATCGAGATCGAGGCTTTTGGCGTCGACACCGGTGATGAACTGCGACAGCCGGTGCGACGTTTCGAACACGTGCGTTGCGAGATCCATGTGCCAGAAGCCGCCGCGAAGCGCGGTGATTGCCAGCTCCAACTGCGCCGCCCGCTCGACAAGTTCCAGTTCGACTCGTTTCTGTTCGCTGACATCTTCGATCTGCGACAGGAAGCGGGTGACCTTGCCGGCCTTGTCGCGCATCGCGACGACGTTGAGTCGCGCGTGAACGATCTCACCATCCGGCCGGATGTAGCGCTTCTCCATCGTGTAGCCGTCTCGAAGACCGTCCATCACCTCGGAAAAGAGCGTCAGATCGGCGTCGACGTCATCCGGATGCGTGAAGTCACGGAAAGGCTTCAGATAGACCTCGTTCTCCGACAGCCCGACCATGCGGCTGAAGCTCGCGTTGCCGCGCAGGATCCGGCCCTGCGTATCGACGATCGCGATGCCGATCGGGGCGTTGTCGAAGGCATAGTCGAAGAGCGCCAGACGCTCCTCCAGCGAAATTGTTTCTCGAAAGCTCGTGTTCATCCGTTCAGCTCTGGTTCCTGCGCTCGACACGACGGGTCGTCCCGATGACGAGGTTAGAACAAAACGGTCGGGTGCTCCCCTGGGTTCCGGCCTGTCTTCATCTCTCGATCGAGGTCGCATAATGGAACTTTAGAAGATGCTTGTCGATAGGTTTGATGCTATTCCTGATCGGCGTTCAGCCGGTAGCCGACGCCGGGCTCGGTGCGCACGATTGCCGGGTTCGTCGGGTCGCGTTCGATCTTCTGCCGCAACTGGCCGATGAATACCCGAAGGTAATGCAGGTCGTCGCCGTGCGCAGGTCCCCAGACGGAGGTGAGCAGCGTCTTGTGGGTCACGACCCTCCCGGCATGACGTGCCAGCAGGGTCAGCAGATCGTATTCCTTCGGCGTCAGGCGGATACGCTCCTCGCCGCGTGAGACCAGGCGACGCAGCGTGTCGATCACCAGCCCGTCGCTGGTGATCATTGCCGGCAGTGCCTCGGTCTTGCCGCGGTGGCGCAGGGCAGTGCGGACCCGGGCGGTCAATTCGCCGATGCCGAACGGTTTCTCCACGTAGTCGTCGGCACCAAGATCGAGGGCTGCGATCTTCTCGCTTTCGCGGTCGCGCGCCGAGAGGATGACGATCGGGATGTCGGACCAGCCGCGCAGGCTGGCGATGACATCCTTGCCGTCCATGTCGGGCAGGCCGAGATCGAGAATGACGAGATCCGGTGCTGATGTCGCGACTGCCTTGATGGCCTCGGCACCGGTTGCCGCCTCCACCACCTCATAGCCGGCAGCCGCCAGCGCCGGCTTCAGGAAACGCTGGATCTGCGGTTCGTCGTCGACGACCAGTATGCGACCCAGCATCAGGCGACCTCTCCGCCGACTTTCGTCGTCTCGACGGGGAAACGCATCACGATGCGGGTTCCTTTCTTGCGGACAGCGGGGCTCTCGGCATGAATGCGGCCTCCCATGGCCTCGACGAAGCCGCGCGCGATCGACAGCCCGAGGCCGGTCCCCGGCGCGCGTCCGTCGGATCGGCCTCTTCGATAGAACTTTTCGAAGACCCGGTCGAGATCATCCGCCGGAATGCCGCGGCCGAGGTCGGTGACGGAGATGACGACGGCGCCGTTTTCCAGCCGAGCATAGATATTCACGGGCTCGCTGCCGCCGTATTTGACGGCGTTATCGAGGAGATTGAACAGCACCTGGCCCAGCAGCACGCTGTCGCCCTCGATCAGCGGCAGGCCGCTCGCCAGTCCTGTCTGGATGACGTGCCCCGGAGAATACTTCCTCGCCCGCTCGACCGCCGACTGCACGACGTCGGCAACATCCAGCCAGTCGCGCTTCGGCTTCAGCGTGCCGGCTTCGATGCGCGTCATGTCTAGCAGGTTGGCGACGAAGCGGCTGAGCCTGCCGCCTTCCTCCTCGATCGACTGGAGCAGGTCGTCGCGGCTTTCCGCGGTCATTCGTTCGCCGAGTTCCCGCAGACTGGTGACAGCGCCGGTGATTGTCGCGAGCGGCGTCTTGAGATCGTGCGAGATCGACGACAGCAGCGCCTCGCGGTAGCGCTCGCCTTCGATCCGTGCCGCCTGTGCGAGGTTCTTCTCGGCAAGCAGCGCGCGGTCGATGGCGATGGTCGTCTGGTCGAGGATGGCCGACAGGGCGCGTTCCGCCGTGATGTCGAGCCGAGCCTCCGTCTGCTCTATGCCGCAGACCGCAAGCGAGCCATGCGGGCCGGCGAGCGGACGGAATTCGAAGCGGCTGTTGGGAAGCGTGCCCGTGCCGCGCCCGGCCGGTTCCTGCTTGTCGAACGCCCAGCGTGCGGCCGTCACGTCGGCAATGTCGAGTTCCGTATCGGGCGGCCAGGCAGCAGCTATCCGCAGGTCGTCACGTTCCGGCAGGAGCATCACGACATTGCGCCTCAGGCTTGCCTGCAGTTGCGAAACGGCGGCCCAGATCGCTTGCTCCGGCTTGTCCGTGCCCGACAACTTGCGGGAAAAATCGTGCAGCGACTGCAGCGCCGTCGCCCGAAGGCGGGCAGCATCTGCCTGTTCGCGGATGCGCGACGCAAAGCCGCCGGCAATCACCGCGACCGCGAAGAACACGAACAGCGCAAACACCTCGTGCGGGGCGGCGATGGTGAAGGTGTGGAATGGTGCGATGAAGAAGAAGTTGTAGCACATCGCCGAGAGGACGACGGCGACAAGCGCCGAGATGTAGCCGGACAGCATCGCCGACCCGAGAACTGCCAGCAAAAACAGCAGCGAGATGTTGGGCAGATGGACGAACCTGTCGATCGTCGTGCCGACGAACGTGGTCGTCGCCACCAGGGCGATGGCGATGGCAGCCGGTCTCCAGAGGTCAGAGATTGCGAGGCGCGGGTGCGGGGACTTTCGGATCGGCTTTTCCCGCCGGTCCGGTGTCACCAGGTGAATGCCCAGTCCGCCGGCGCGACGGGTGATCTCTTCCGGAAGCGACGGCGACAGGAGACGCGCCCACTTGCGCCGACGCTTGGCGCCGATGACGATCTGTGTGGCATGCTCCCGGCGCGCCAGCCGGAGGATTTCCTCGACGAAGTCGGTGCCGATGATCCGCCGTGTCTCGGCACCCAGCTGTTCGGCCAGACGGAAGATCTCGTCGATGCGCTGGAGGCTGCCTCGGCTTTCCGCCTCGCGGTCGGCCCGCTCGACACAGACGACGATCCAGGGGGCGTTGAGGCCGGATGCGAGGCGGCTTGCGACGCGCACCACCTTTTCCGAAACCTCATCGGGCCCGACGCAGACGATCAGCCGCTCGCCGGTCGCCCACGGTCCTTCGATGGCGTTCTGCCGCAGGTAGTCGACCATCTGGTCGTCGACGCGGTCCGCCGTGCGGCGCAACGCCAGTTCGCGCAGGGCCGTCAGGTTGCCGAGCCGGAAAAACCGATCGGCTGCCCGGCTCGCGCTCTCGGGCAGGTAGACCTTGCCCTCCTTCAGCCGTTCGATCAGTTCGGTCGGTGGAAGGTCGACCAGCAGAACCTCGTCGGCGCGCTTCAGCACGATATCCGGAACCCGCTCGCGCACCGTGACGCCAGTGATTTGCGCGACGAGGTCCGCCAGGCTTTCGAGGTGCTGGATATTGAGCGCCGTCCAGACGTTGATCCCGGCGTCGATCAGTTCCTCGATATCCTGGTGCCGTTTCGGATGCCGGTTGCCGTCCGGGTTCGAGTGGGCAAGTTCGTCGACGATCAGGATATGCGGCTTGCGCGAGAGCGCCGCATCAAGGTCGAACTCGTCCATCATCCGGCCGCGATGGGCGACGCGCATGCGCGGCAGAACCTCCAGGCCGTCGAGCAGCCCGGCGGTCTCGCTGCGGCCGTGCGTTTCGACAAGGCCGACGACGACATCGATGCCGTCGGCCTTCAGCCGCCTGGCGCGCGACAGCATCGCATAGGTCTTGCCGACGCCGGGGGCGGCGCCGAGAAACACCGTAAGCTTTCCCCGGCGGCCCTGATCCGCCAGGGCAAGCAGCGCATCGGGGTCAGGCCTGCGATGATCCGCGCGATCGTCCTGCGCCATTCCCGTCCTCACATCTGGCTGCGTTCAGGCTCAGTCTTACCGCCGCGGCCCGCTCAAGTCTAAAGACTGTCGAGCGCCATATTGAGCTGCAGCACGTTAACACGTGGTTCGCCGACGAAGCCGAGATCACGCCCCTGCGTTTGACGAGCCAGAAGCTCCTCGACCGCCGCGGGTGCCAGGCTGCGGGCGCCGGCCACCCGCGCAACCTGCATCCGGGCGTAGTCGGGGGAGATATGCGGGTCGAGGCCCGAGCCCGATGTTGTGACGGCGTCGCCCGGGACGGCAGCGGGGGACCCGGCGGTCTTCAACTTGGCGACGTCGGCTGCGACGCGGTCGCGCAGCTTGGCTGAAGTCGTGCCGAGGTTGGAGCCGGAAGAGGCATTGGCGCTGTAGGGGTCGGGACCGGTGGCCGACGGGCGCGGCCAGAAGTAGCGGTCGGAGGCGAAGCTCTGGCCGATGAGGCTGGAGCCGATGACCGTCCCGTCCTTCTCGACCAGGCTGCCGCTTGCCTGGGCAGGCATCAGCGTTCCGGCGATGCCGGTCATGGCAAACGGGTAGGCGAGGCCTGTGACGATTGTCATGGCGGCGGTGAGGACGAGGGCAGGTCTGAGTTGGTTGAGCATGATCACACCAAATGGAGGGCGCTGACGGCCAGATCGATCACCTTGATGCCGGCGAACGGCAGAAGGAGACCTCCGAGGCCATAGACGAGGAGGTTGCGGCGAAGCAGGGCTGCGGCGCCGGACGGACGGTAGGAGACGCCGCGTAGCGCCAGCGGAATGAGGGCGACGATGATCAGCGCGTTGAAGATGACCGCCGACAGGATTGCCGATTGAGGCGAGGCAAGCTGCATGACGTTGAGGGCGGCCAGTGCCGGGTAGGTCGCGACGAACAGCGCCGGGATGATAGCGAAGTATTTGGCGACGTCGTTGGCGATCGAGAAGGTCGTCAGCGATCCGCGCGTCATCAGCAACTGCTTGCCGATCTCGACGATCTCGATCAGCTTTGTCGGGCTGGAATCGAGGTCCACCATGTTGGCGGCTTCGCGGGCCGCTTGCGTGCCGGTCTGCATCGCAACGCCGACATCGGCCTGGGCGAGCGCAGGAGCGTCGTTCGTGCCGTCGCCGCACATGGCGATCAACCGCCCACCCTGCTGCTCGCGGCGGATATAGGCGAGCTTGTCCTCCGGTGTCGCCTGGGCGAGGAAATCATCGACGCCGGCTTCCGAGGCGATCGCCGCCGCCGTCACCGGATTATCGCCGGTGACCATGACGGTGCGGATCCCCATGGCGCGCAGTTCGGCAAAACGCTCCTTGATGCCGGGCTTCACCACATCCTTGAGGTGGATGACGCCGAGCAGGCGGTCGCCATCGGCAACGGCCAGCGGCGTGCCGCCGCTGCGGGCAACCATGTCGACGGCGCGGCGAAACTCCTGCGGCGCATCCTGCTCGGTCATGCCCGCAAATCTCAGCACCGCATCGACGGCACCCTTGCGCAGGCGACGACCGTCCTTGTCGATGCCCGACAGGCGGGTCTCGGCGGTGAATGCGATGACTGCGTCATAGCGCGCATCCGGCATGGGGAGCGAAAACTCACCCGTGGCAAGGGCGACCACCGACCGGCCCTCGGGCGTCTCGTCGGCAAGGCTTGCCAGCAGAGCCGCTTCGGCGAGTTCCGCTGCCGAGGCACCTGGAGCTGGGATGAAGTCGCTTGCCATGCGGTTGCCGAAGGTGATCGTGCCGGTCTTGTCGAGCAGCAGCGTGTCGACGTCGCCGGCGGCCTCGACGGCACGGCCGGAGGTGGCAATGACGTTGAAGCGCACCAGCCGGTCCATGCCGGCAATGCCGATCGCCGACAGCAGGCCGCCGATCGTCGTCGGGATCAGCGTCACCAGCAGCGCGGCCAGAACCGTGACCGACAGGATCGTGCCGGAGTAGCCGGCCAGTCCCCAGATTGCCACGCAGACGAACAGGAAGATCAGCGTCAGACCCGACAGCAGGATCGACAGAGCGATCTCGTTGGGTGTCTTCTGTCGCTGGGCGCCTTCGATCAGAGCGATCATCCGGTCGACGAAGCTCGACCCCGGCGCCACGGTGATCTTCACCCGGATTTCATCGGACAGTACTTGCGTCCCGCCGGTCACCGCAGAGCGGTCGCCGCCGGATTCGCGGATGACAGGAGCAGATTCGCCGGTGATGGCGCTCTCGTTCACGGAGGCGACACCCTCCACGACTTCGCCGTCGCCGGGAATGAGTTCGCCGGCGGCGACCAGCACGATGTCGCCGATCTTGAGGCTGCTGGCGGGAACGGTCTCAATCCTGCCGCCGGCAATTTGCCGTCGCGCGACGAGTTCGGACTTCGTCTTCTTGAGGCTGTCGGCCTGCGCTCGGCCGCGCCCTTCGGCGACGGCTTCGGCGAAGGTGGCGAACAGCACCGTGAACCACAGCCAGGCAGCGATCTGGCCGGAGAACGCTGCTTCTGCCGGATTGACGGCAAGGTCGCGCAGGAAAAGGATGGAAACCACCGCCGCCACCGCCTCGGTGACGAAGATGACCGGGTTGCGCAGCAACTGGCGCGGGTCGAGCTTCAGCACGGCATCACGTGCCGCCGGCAGCAGGATCGAGGGGTCGAGCAGGCTTTGGGCCTGATGGTCCTTGGACATGATTGCGTATTCCTTCAGAAGGTCTGGCCGGCGAGCATGGCAAGGTGCTCGACGATCGGGCCAAGGGCGAGCGCCGGGAAGAACTGCAGGCCACCGAGAATGAGGATGATGCCGATCAGCAGCCCGACGAAGAGCGGTCCGTCGGTGGGGAAGGTCCCCGAAGAGTTCGGTACCTTGATCTTGGCGGCCAGCGAGCCGGCAATCGCCATCACCGGAACGACGTAGCCGAAGCGGCCGAGCAGCATCGCGATGCCGAGCGTCGTGTTGTACCAGAGGGTGTTGCCGGTGAGCCCGCCGAAGGCCGAGCCGTTGTTGCCGGCAGCCGAGGTGTAGGCGTAGAGGATTTCCGACAGTCCGTGCGGCCCGGCGGTTCCGACGCTTGCCACCGCGACGGGCAGCAGGGCGGAGACGGCGGTGAAGCCGAGGATCACCAGCGGCAGGATGAGCACCGCCAGCATGGCGAACTTCATCTCGCGGCCCTCGATCTTCTTGCCGAGGAATTCCGGCGTGCGGCCGACCATCAGACCGGCGACGAACACTGCCAGAAGACTGAAGACCAGCATTCCGTAGAGGCCGGAGCCAACGCCACCCGGCAGAACCTCGCCGAGCTGGATCAGGAACATCGGTGCAAGTCCGCCGATGCCGGTGAACGAGCCGTGCATGCCGTTGACACCGCCATCCGAAAGGCCGGTGGTGACAGCCGCATAGAGTGCGGTCATCGCCTGGCCGAAGCGGACTTCCTTGCCTTCCATATTGCCCATGGCAGGATCGACGCCAATGGCTGTCAGGATCGTGTTGCCGCCGGCTTCGGCCCAGTAGGTTACCGCGACCCCACCCACCAGCAGCAGGCTCATTGCCGCAAGCAGAGCCCAGCCCTGGCGGCGGTTGCCGACCATCTGGCCGAAGGTGTAGACCATCGCTGCCGAGACCGACAGCATGGCAAACATGTTGAGATAGTTTGACCAGGCCGTCGGGTTTTCGAACGGGTGGGCGGCGTTGACGTTGAAGAAGCCGCCGCCATTGGTGCCGAGCTGCTTGATGGCTTCCTGCGAGGCAACGGGGCCAAGCGAGATGACCTGTTGGGCGCCTTCGAGCGTCGTTGCTGTAACCGAAGCGTCAAGCGTCTGCGGCAGGCCCATGGCGACGAAGGCGATCGTCACCACCACCGCCAGCGGCAGCAGCACGAACAGCGTCGCACGCGTCATGTCGACCCAGAAATTGCCGAGCGTCGAGACTTTCGAGCGGGCAAGCGCGCGGGTGAAGGCGACAGCGAGCGCCATGCCGGTGGCCGCAGACAGGAAGTTATGCACCGTCAGGCCGGCCATCTGGCTGAAGTGGCTCATCGTCGCCTCGCCGGCATAATTCTGCCAGTTGGTGTTGGTGACGAACGAGACGGCGGTGTTGAAGGCAAGATCCGCGGGGACTGCCGCGAACCCTTGCGGGTTGAGCGGCAGAAATGCCTGGAGGCGCAGGATGGCATAGAGCGAGGCGACGCCGACCAGCGAAAAGGCCAGCATTGCCATCGTGTAGCCAAGCCAGCTCTGCTCCCTGGCGGGATCGATGCCCGATGCGCGGTAAAGGCCGCGCTCGACGGGAGCGAGCAGCGGCGACAGGAAGGTGCGTTCGCCACCGAACACCCGCGCCATGTAAAGCCCGAGAGGCTTCACGACGAGGAGCACCGCGACGAAAAGGAGGCTGATCTGCAGCCACCCGATGATGGTCATTGGAAATTCTCCCGGGGCTCAGAAGCGTTCTGGGCGGATGAGGGTGAAGACGAGATAGCCGCCGAGTGCGACGGCAACGGCGAGGCCGAGAAGCGGTTCGAACATGCCGATCGCCTCAGAGCCGGTCGAGGGCGCGGGCATAGGCGGCCAGCACGACAAGCGTGCCGCAGCCAATCGCCAGGAAGATGAAGTCGGGCATCATCATTTCTCCAGTTGTGATGGCGGAGAAGTAGGCCTGAAGCAGGTCAGGTTTCGATGCTGAAGGCAGCACCGGGATGTAAGGAAAAGATAAAGGGAGCTTGGCACACCGTGTGCGCGAACCGCGCCTGGGTCGCGGGCGAGGAATTGTCAGGCTTGGAAGACCAGACATCCCTCGCGGTGCTTTGCGTATAGACAGATCAGCGGCAAGTTTAGTGAGGATTACTGGAGATCGTGTCCCGGCAACATTGAATGCGCCCGTTCGGGGAAAAAAGAACCCGACCACAAGGGCCGGGTTCAAATAGCAGAAGATAAATCCATCTGCTTCTCGCGATCTGGAGTGTTCCACAGATGCCAAGTGACTGCAAGAGCGTCAGGGTCAATTAATATGCAGATGATCATAATTTATGCGATCATCAATCAGGATTGCGCAAGATTCCTCGCCTCCGATGGCGATCTATAATCTGCATCAGTTTGATGCTGCTGGGCAGCGCGCCGAGCGTCATCGCCCGGAGGGCGGGAGATCTCGCTAGTTTACCATGTCGACAGATAGCCGCGTTGCACTATGGGAAACCCCGGCCAATCTACGTTCCGCGTGTTAAAGTCCAGCACGACGAACCGCACCTGTTCCAGTGCGCCTCCACTTTGCTGACCCCGGGATGACCATGCAGATCGACAGGTTGAAGATAGCAGAGATCTTGCTGGTCAGGCCGAAGAAGCTCGGCGACGGCCGTGGCTATTTCATGGAAACGTTTCGCGAGAACCTGTTTCAGCTCGAGGCCGGCCCCTTCCACTTCGTGCAAGACAATCAATCTCTCTCAGCCGAAGTCGGAACCGTCCGGGGACTGCATTTTCAAATGCCGCCGAAGGCGCAGGGCAAACTGGTTTCCTGCGTTGCGGGCGCGCTTCTGGATGTCGCTGTCGACATTCGTCACGGATCGCCGACTTACGGGCAGCATGTCGCGACGGAACTGACGGGTGCCAATGGGCACCAGCTATGGCTGCCGCCCGGCTTCGCGCACGGGTTCTGCACCCTGATGCCCGACACGATCGTCAGCTACAAGGTGACGGACTATTACAGCTTCGAACATGATCGCGGGCTGTCATGGGACGACCCGGCGATCGGCATCGACTGGCCGGTGGAGGCCCGGTCAGCAATCCTGTCGGAGAAGGACAAGCATCAGCCGCAGCTTGCCGATCTGCCGGTCTTGTTCACCTACGGAGAATGAGGAGGGGCCATGCGCGTACTTGTGACCGGCGGCGCCGGCTTCATCGGATCTGCCGTCGTCCGCCATCTGGTGCTCGACAAGCGCTATGAAGTTCTCAACATCGACAAGCTAACCTATGCCGGAACGCTATCGTCGCTGAAGGCTATCGATGGCAATAGCGGCTACCGCTTCCTTCAGGCGGACATCTGCGACGGGCGGTCAGTGAGCGAGGCGTTCGAAAACTTCCGGCCCGACCGTGTGATGCATCTGGCAGCGGAAAGCCATGTCGATCGGTCAATCACGGGCGCGAGGGAGTTCGTCGAGACGAACGTCATCGGCACTTTTACCATGCTGGAATGCGCGCGTGCCTACTGGCAGACGCTCAGCGGCGCGGCGAGGGACGCTTTCCGCTTCCTGCATGTCTCGACCGACGAGGTCTATGGCTCGCTGGACGACCACGGCCTGTTCAGCGAGACGACACCCTACGATCCAAGCTCACCCTATTCGGCATCAAAGGCTGCTTCCGACCATCTCGCCAAGGCATGGGCGCGCACCTATGGCATGCCAGTGGTCGTTTCGAACTGCTCGAACAACTACGGTCCGTATCATTTTCCTGAAAAGCTCATTCCTCTGGTGATCGTCAACGCCCTGCATGGCAACCCGCTGCCCGTCTACGGGAGCGGCGACAACATCCGCGACTGGCTCTACGTCGAGGATCATGCCCGTGCGCTCGATATCATTGCCGAGCGGGGCCGCATCGGCGAGACCTACAATGTCGGCGGGCGCAACGAACGGCGCAACATCGACGTGGTACGGAGCATCTGCGGGCTGATGGACCACCTGCGTCCGGTGAACCGTCCGCACGAGAGCCTGATCCGCTACGTCACCGACCGTCCGGGACACGATGCGCGCTATGCAATCGACGCCACCAAGCTGGAGACCGAGCTTGGCTGGAAGGCGAGCCACGACTTCGATGCGGGCATCGAGAAAACCGTGCGCTGGTACCTCGATAACGAATGGTGGTGGGCGCCCCTGCGAAAAGGCTACGCGGGCGAACGTCTCGGCCTGACGCTGGCTGGAGCGACGCCATGAGCCGCAGACGCTATCTGGTCACCGGCAGCAAGGGACAGGTGGTTCAGTCGCTGGTCGAACGTGGCAAAGTCGACGCATACATCGAAATCATCGCGTCCGGTCGTCCGATGCTGGATCTCGCGCAGCCGGATAGGCTTGAGGCGGTCATTTCACGCGTCGAGCCCGATCTCATCGTGTCGGCCGCCGCCTACACGGCGGTCGATCAGGCGGAAACCGAGGAGGCGCAGGCCATGGCCGTCAATGCCGATGGTCCGGCTGCTCTTGCCAGCATAGCATCGGCGCGTGGCATTCCGCTCATTCACCTGTCGACAGACTACGTGTTCGATGGCAGCAAGCAGGCGCCTTACCTCGAGTCCGACCCGGTCGCGCCGCTTGGCGTCTACGGGCGCACCAAGTTGGAAGGCGAACGTCGTATCCTGGCAAGCTCGGACAACGTCGTGATCCTGCGCACCGCCTGGGTCTACAGCCCGTTCGGGCGCAATTTCGTCAAGACCATGATCGGGGTCGCAGCCACGCGAGACAGGCTCAACGTGGTCGCCGATCAGGTCGGCAATCCCACGTCTGCGCTGGATATCGCCGACTGTGTGCTGGCCGTCGCCGCCAATCTTCTGGAAAGCAACGATGCGTCCCTGCGGGGCGTCTTCCATATGGCGGGCGCCGGCGAGGCAAGCTGGGCCGATTTCGCCGAGGAGATATTCAGGGTCTCGGCAGCGTCCGGCGGTCCGTCGGCAAAAGTCGACCGGATCCCGTCGAGCGCCTATCCGACGCCGGCCCGCCGGCCCGCGAATTCCAGGCTCGACTGCAGCCGGCTGCAGAGCGCGCACGGCATCCGCCTGCCGGACTGGCGGCAATCGACCGCGGAGGTGGTCGAACGGCTGCTGCGGGATCAAGGCAATTCGTCAGCGAGTTGAGGGGGAGCGCATGAAGGGGATCATCCTGGCCGGGGGCAGCGGCACGCGCCTGCATCCGATGACGCTGGTGACGTCGAAGCAACTGATGCCGATCTACGACAAGCCGATGATCTACTATCCCTTGTCGACGCTGATGCTGGCAGGCATCCGCGACATCCTGATCATCTCGACGCCCGCCGACCTGCCCAACTTCCAAGCGCTGCTGGGAGACGGATCGAAGTGGGGAATTTCCCTCTCCTACGCCGAGCAGCCGTCGCCGGATGGGCTGGCCCAAGCCTATGTCATCGGCGCTGACTTCGTCGGCTCCAGCCCCTCCTGCCTCATCCTCGGCGACAACATCTTCTATGGTCACGGCATCAACGACCTCTTCCGGAGCGCCATGCGCCGCGAGAGTGGTGCAACCGTGTTCGCCTATCATGTCAGTGATCCGTCGCGATATGGCGTCGTCGACTTCGACGAAACGATGAAGGCGGTCTCGATCGAGGAAAAGCCCGCCAACCCCAAATCGAACTGGGCTGTCACCGGGCTTTATTTCTACGACAGCGACGTCATCGAGATCGCCGCCGGCCTCACACCGTCGGCGCGTGGCGAGCTGGAAATCACCGACGTCAACAGGATCTATCTGGAACGCGGCAAGCTTTCGGTCGAACAGATGGGGCGCGGCTACGCCTGGCTGGATACCGGCACGCCGGACAGCCTCCTGGATGCATCGGAATTCGTGGCGACGCTTGAGCGCCGGCAGGGCTTCAAGATTTCCTGCCCTGAAGAGATCGCCTATAGAGAGGGCTTTATCGACGCCCAGCAACTGGAAAACCTGGGTAAGGCATATGGGAAGAGCGCCTATGGATCCTACCTGCTGAACAAGGTCCTTGGGCGCGGCTGACAATCAGCGGGCGCGGGCCTTTGCACATGCACAGCCCGACCTACGAGGTCGGGCTCGCGTCCTCCCCGCCGAGACTTATCGGCCGAACTCGTCGGCCACGCGAACGATATCGTCTTCCGCCAGGTAGGAGCCCGTCTGGACCTCCACCATCTCGAGCAGGATCTTGCCGGGATTGAACAGCCGGTGGATCTCGCCCTGCGGGATGTAGAGCGACTCGTTCTCGCGCAGGAAAGTCACCGTATCGCCGATCGTTACTTCCGCCACGCCCCTGACGCAGACCCAGTGTTCCGAGCGGTGATAGTGGCGCTGCAGCGAGAGCTTCTTGCCCGGCAGCACGAAGAGACGCTTCACCTGGAACCGGTCGCCAGAGAGGAGCGAGGTGTACCCACCCCATGGGCGGTAGGAGGTAGGATGAGTTTCCGTCAAATCTGCCGTCGATGGATCGGCGGCGAGACGCTTGACCAGCTTGCCAACCTCCTGGCTGTCTTCCAGCCGGCCGACATAGACCGCGTCCTCGCTGGCGATGACAGCGACGTCGCTCAAGCCTTGGACCGCCAGGTGCACGGACCTCGACAGGACCAGGGAATTGGAGGAGTTGATGACTGTGGCATTGCCGATGACGACATTGCCGGCATCGTCCTGCTCGCCGACTTTCCAGACCGCGTCCCAGCTGCCGAGATCGGACCACGGGAAGGTGGACGGCACGACCGCTGCCTTCTCCGTCTTCTCCATGATCGCGTAGTCGATGGAGATGTCGGGGCTCTTGCCGAAGCAGTCGAGATCGAGGCGCGCGAAATCGAGATCGAGGGTGGCATGTTCCACAGCACCCTTGGCCGCGGCATGAACTTCCGATGCGAATTCCAGCATTTCGCTCAGCAGCAGGTCGCAGCGGCACATGAAGATGCCGGAATTCCAGTAGAAGCCGCCGTCGCGGAGCATTTCCTCAGCCTTCGCAAGCGGCGGCTTTTCAATGAAGCGCTTTACCGCCCGGGCGCCCGAGGTGAGCGTTTCGCCGCCCTCGATGTATCCGTAGCCGGTGGCCGGCTCCGTCGGCGTGATGCCGAAAGTGACGATCTTGCCGGTCAGGGCCGTTTCGCGGGCGATCCGGATCGAGCGCCGGTATTCCTCGCCGGCGTCGATTTCGTGGTCGGAGGCAAGAAGTTGCAGAACCGCGTCCTCGCCGAAGCGGTCGCTGAGGAAGAACGCAGCCGCTGCGATGGCGGCCGCGGTATTGCGCGCTACCGGCTCCAGGAGGATGCCTGAGAGTGCTGCACCGACTTCCCGGGCCTGTTCGGCGACGAGGAAGCGGAAGTCCTGGTTGGTGATGACCACCGCCGCCTCGTAGAGGGCCGGGTCGGCAACGCGTTCGAGCGTTTCCTGGAACAGCGTCTTGTCGTCCACCACCTTGATGAACTGCTTGGGCGCGCTGGAACGTGACAGAGGCCACAGGCGCGTTCCCTTGCCACCGGCCATGATGACGGGGATGATTTTCTGGCTCACGAGCGTCTCCAAGAAAGAAAAGGTGTCATCAATGCCGGTTTGCGGCCCACTGCTGGATCATCGTCAAGCCCTGACTAAGAAGGGCGGCGGATGAGGTCTCGTCGGCCGCTTCCACATAACAGCGCATCTCCGGAGCATTGCCCGAGGGGCGGAAATGAATGGTCCGTCCGCCCGACAGCGTGACGCGCAACCCGTCGATGTCGCTGGTCGACAGGACCTCTCCCAACGGACGGAGGAAGCTGCCCAGATTGTCCGCGCCGCCGCGCAGGAACGTCATGAACGCTGCGCTCGTGTCGACGGGGAAATTCTCCAGCCGGTCTGCAGAAGCGAAAGGCAGGTTGAACGCGGAGGCGATGGCGGAGAGCGGTCGCGCCTCGGATTTTGCCAGCGCCAGACAGGCGAGGATCGGCAGGAAGCTGTCGCGGGTCGGCAGCGCGCCGAGGTTCGTCGCGCCCGATTGAAACGACGAGGCGGTCAAAACGCCGCCATTGGCCTCGAAACCCATGATCGCCGACTTCCCGGCGGCAGTCGCCATGTTCATTCCATCGATGACGAACGGCGATCCAACCTTCGTGCGGATGACCTCAAAGGCGCCGGAAGCTTCGATGCCGGAATTGGATGTCACCGGGGTCACGACCACCGAGGCGCCGAGAAACTTCGCCGCGATCAGGCCGAGCAGGTCGCCCCGCAGCGGCGCGCCGTTCTCGTCTGCGACGAGCGGCCGGTCACCGTCGCCGTCTGCCGAGACGATGGCGTCCAGCCGGTGCTCGGCGCTCCAGCCGGCGAGCAACTGGATGGTATCGGCCGAGACGGCCTCGGTATCCACCGGGATGAACGTTTCGGAGCGCCCGAGCGCAATAACGTCCGCTCCGAAGCCTGCGAGGATGTCGACCAGGCCGTCGCGCGCCACGCTGCTGTGCTGATAGACGCCGATCCTCAGGCCAGAGAGACCATCCTTGCCCAGCATCGTACGGTAACGGGCGAGGAAGCTCTCCATGGCCGCGGATGATTCGTCCGAACCGCCTCCCGGTGTGAGGTCCCTGATCGCATCGCTCAGTTCCGCAGCGATCTGGTTGATCCGCTGTTCGTCGGTCTTGTCGATCTCGCCGTCCGGCCGATAGAACTTTATGCCGTTGCGGTCGGCCGGGATGTGCGATCCCGTCACCATCAGGCTGGCGGCGCCGCGAGCCATTGCGTAACAGGCAAGCGCCGGCGTCGGGATGGCCCCGCAATCAACTGCCACCAGGCCCGTTCGTGCAAGGGCTCCCATGCAGGTCGCCGCGATGTCGGGCGTCGAGGGTCGGTAGTCACCGGCAACGAACACTCGGTCACCCGGCTTCGCCAGGCCCGCATCGAGAAGATAGCGGCCGAAAGCGGTTGCGTAGAGTGCCGACGCGTGTCCCTGCAGGTCGGTGACGAGGCCGCGAAGTCCGCTGGTGCCGAATTTCATGACGCTATCCTTATTGATTCCGCAGGGTCGAGGCTGGCGACGTCGCTAGCGTTAGTGAGCCGCCCCTTAAAGCGACAGAGGCCGGCCGAGGTCAAGAGAGCGCCCGAACGCAATCGTCCAATTCGTAGATCGCACAGAGAATATGGTAGAATGAACTGGCGGGCGCGGCTTCCTCGATGAATGATCCATCTTCCCGCATCTTGTCGCGCCATAGCCCGCTCATCGGAACCGCGAGGAATTGGTCGAAAGCCCGGCAAGCGCGCACCGCCGAGGCGAGGTAGCGCTCCCGCTGCTCGCCCTCGGATATCAGCGCCAGTCGCACGGCGCTTTTGATCCATTCGGTCTGGGGCCAAAGCCTCGCGATCGGGTCGGCGACGCTGAAGTCGTCGTTCAGAGCCATCACGGCAACCTTGCGTTCGTTACAGATCCCGTAGGTCTCGCCGATCTCGAAGAGGCGGCGAGCCTTCGCAAATGCATCCGGCCGGCCGCGCCGCTCTGCCCACCGAGTAAGAAGCCAGGCCCATTCGAACTGGTGACCGGGCTCCATGATCCGGCCCTTCGGCCCGCCGAAAGGCATCCAGTCGGCGTCGAAGAATTCCCGCAGCCCACCATTCGTGCCATCGATGAACCGATCGAGGCAAAGAGATGCGATCTCGTCGGACAGCGCCGCCCATGCAGCGCTATCGAAGCCGGGCTGCACTTCGCAGGCGAGGCTTGCCTCGAAAAGATGCATGTGCGGATTTGAGCAGAGGGGCAGGCGCTGCGGATTTGCCTCCTCGAAGCCAAGTTCCCGGTGCGAATAACTAACCTTGAGCGCCTGTAGCATCCGCGACGCGCGATCCGCCATCAGCGCCGTGGTGTCGGGATTGGCTTTCGCCGTGTAGGCAAATGCCAGAATGGCGAAAGCCTGGTTGTAGAGGTCGAAGCTCGGATCGATCAGTTCACCACTCGCCGTCGCAAGCGCGCCGTAGAAGCCGTCTGGCAGAAGGTAGGTTCGATCGAAATGATTCAAGCCTTCCCGAGACGCGGTCTGCCAGTCACCACTCCAGCCCCGGCAGCCGGCCTCGGCGAAGCAGTAGACCTGGCGAGGATGGACGCGCGCCCGTCGAGGAGAAGACGTAGGCTGTCCGTCGAGATCCATGGTTTCGCAGAAGCCACCCACAAGACCGGAGAAGCCGAAGTGTCGCCAGAGAGGCAACGCCTCCTCGTGAAGCCATCTGGTGTAGAAAGTCGAATGTTCGGCCAGTTGGTCCTGCATGTCGCACTCATTGCGGGCGGCGACGGAGATACTTCCATCGCGGCGATTTGAACGTTGGCAGGTAGCCATCAAATTCGCCCGCTGCTGTCAAGCGCCGGCATCTATTCTGCGGCTTTATTCGAGCGTCATCGCCTGTTCGATGGCCGATCGAGGATCATCTTCCGGGCTCGGTTCACCATCGATGCTGCAGTCAAGCCTGTCCCAAAACCACGTGTCCCCTGCATTTTAAGAGTCTGCGAAAGGTGCGCCTAACGATTGTCGGCTAGCCTGAGGCCTGCAGTATCGCCACCGGCAGGACTCGGCTCTTCCTCGGGTGAGAATTCGGCGAACAGGGATAGGTTCTGGAACGACATGACGTTTGCTTCTCGGCGCAACCCGCACCAACAGGATGGGATGGTTTCGGCCCGGCCTCTCGGCCCATCCGGACGCCTGGATGCAGCCACGGCGGCAGATTTCCAGCCGTCGGCGGCAAAGCCCGTCGTCTTCGGCGGTACCGTCGGCCTCTACACCCCGCCCGCCGGTATCATCGCGCCATCGGCGACCGCCGTGCTGTTTGCGGCGCCATGGGGGCTGGAGGAGCTGTCGACGCGAAAGTTCTTCCGCATCCTCGCCGATCGCTTTGCGCTTCACGGTGTGGCAAGCCTGCGCTTTGACTATCCCGGCACGGGCGACGCTCTGGACCCTGCCGAAGAGGAGACCGCGATCGGTACCTGGCATGAGGCACTGCTGGATGCGGCGCGTCTGCTGGGATCGTTCGGGCACCAGCGCGTGCTCCTGATCGGCCAGAGCCTCGGCGCCGCCTTGTCGCTTCAAGTGTCGCACAGGATGGACAACCTCGACGGCGTCGCCCTGCTGGCGCCCGTCGTTTACGGCCGCGCCTATCTGCGGGAACTGGCACTCTGGTCGACGGTGGTCGACGACAGCCTGAAACTGAGGGATGTCGATCGCGCTCCTGCCGGGAGCGTTGCCATCGCCGGGCTCGTCATGCCGGCCGGCATTGCCTCTGCCGTCGGAAAGCTGAAGCTCGTGGACTCGGCGCCGGCGCGTCCAATCGACTATCTTCTGCTAGAGCGGCCCGAACAGACCGGTGGCGATGCGCTATTGGAGCATCTGCAAGCCGAAGCGCGACATATCGAGCGACGGACCTTCGACGGCTACGAGGCGCTGATCGCAAGCCCGACCACCTCGCGCATTCCACAGGAGGTGATCGCGACGCTGGTGGAGTGGGTCGACCGGCACAAGGCACCGGCGATGGCGCCTCTGGCGGCCGTCGCCTCGGCGTTTAATCCGCCTGCCGAGCCGGTTCTCCGGGCACCGGACTTCTCTGAGCGTCCCGTGCGCTTCGGCCATGCGGAACGGCTGTGCGGCGTGCTCTGCGAGCCGGTTGGAGAACGCCGCGGCGCGACCGTCATCCTTCTCGGCTCTGCCTACGATCGCCATTCCGGATGGGGGCGGCTGACGGCGCTGACGGCGCGGCGCCTGGCGGCCGCCGGCATCGCCTCGCTGCGCTTCGATTGCGCCAATGTCGCCGACAGTCCGGCGGCAACGGGCGCTCCTTTGCAGGTCCTCTATTCCCGCGAGCAGCAGGCGGATGTCACGGAAGCCCTCGATTTTCTCGAAGCCCGATCGCTGCTTCCGGCCGTTGCCGTCGGACGCTGCAGCGGAGCCTATCTGGCGTTCCGTAGCGCACTTGCGGAAAAGCGGATCGAGGGCGTGGTCGCAGTCAACCCTTACGCCTTCCACTGGGACGAGACGAAGCCGCTGCAGGACGACCTTCGGTCGATGCCGCAAAGCATCGATACCTATTGGCGCAAGATGTTAAGCGGCGCAGCGATCGGCCGCATCCTGCGCGGTGAGATCGACATCCGCAACTCGGCCCGGAACGTCGCCGCGGCGGTCTTCGGCAAGCTCGAATACCAGATGTCGTCGAGGTTCGGCCTGTCGCTGACGCGTTCGGCCGAGCGCGCCTCCGTCTATGAAGCATTCGAAACGCTGGGCGAACGGCGCGTCCAGGTCTCGCTCCTCTACAGCTGCGGCGATGTCGGGCTGGACCACCTGCGGTACCATTTCGGCGACGACGGCATCCAGCTGAACCGCTTCAGCAATGTCGCGATCGAGTTCATTCCAGATGCCGACCACAACCTGACCCCGCAAGCAGCACGTGCGGTCTATCTGGAACGCGTTCGCGAGATGGCGCTGCGGATCCGGACGAGAGTGCAATAGCGGCAGGGTGTCCCGCTTCGACACGATTGCCGGGCGGCACAATGAAATATTCAGAACTCTCGTCGATACTGGGTGTCGATGCCGCAAACGCGACGCGTGGTAGGGTCTCTCATGTCAAACAGCTTTCACATCGCGGTAAGGCCGCCTCTGGTCCGGGAAGAGCCGGACCGGAGTTCGATGGTCGAGCTGAACGATCTGAAGAGCATCCTTCTCCATCGCCGCTGGCTGATCCTTGGCACCGCGGCGATGCTGACCCTTGTCGCTCTCCTGTACGGAATGCTGACGGCCCCCCAATTTTCCTCGACCGCCGAAATCCTCATCGATCCGCGCGATCTGCAGGTTGTCCGCAACGATCTCTACCAGAGCTCGGTCGCTGCCGACGGCGGGATCACGCAGGTTGAAAGCCAGGTGAGCGTCGTCCAGTCGACGGGCGTGCTGATGCGCGCTGTAGAGGCGACACAGTTGACGCAGGATCCCGAGTTCAATCGCCAGGGCCTGCTTGGCCGTCTCCTCGGTTCCGGGGATACGGCAACGGACGGGCAGGCGGCCATGGTGAAGACCATCGATGCCCTGCGCCGGCGTCTCTCCGTCAAGCGGGCCGACAAGGTGCTCGTCATCGACGTCACAGTCACCTCCACCGACGCACGCAAGGCAGCACGGCTCGCCAACGCGGTCGCCGGCGCCTATCTGCAGGACCAGGCGTCGGCAAGGTCGCAGGCGGCGGGACAGGCATCGGACGCGCTCGTCTCAAGGCTGGAAGAACTGCGCAACCAGGTGCAGAAGTCCGCCAATGCCGTCGAGACGTACAGGCAGCAGAACAATCTGGTCATGTCTTCCGGCCGGCTGGTGAGCGAGCAGGAGATGACCGACCTCAACAATCAGCTGACGGCGGCCCGTGCCCGTAGCGCACTGCTTCGGGCGCAGGTGGACCAGATCCGCTCGCAGCGCGATACGGGGCTCTCCTCCGGCGCCACGTCGGAGGCCATCCAATCCTCCGTCATCACCCAGCTGCGCAGCCAGGAGGCGGCGCTCGAGGAGCGGGCGACGAGCCTGCGAACGCAGCTCGGTGCGTCCCATCCGTCGATGATCGCAGTCCAGTCGCAGCTCGCTAACATCCAGCGACTGATCTCCCGGGAGCTCGATCGCATCTCGGCGTCGGTGTCTGCAGATTATCAGCGCGCACTTGCCAACGAGAAGGATCTGTCGAGCAAGGTTGGCGATCTCGAGGGCGAGCTGACGTCGAAGTCGCAGGCCTCCGTGCGCCTGAGCGAACTGCAACGGGATCTCGATTCCGTCCGTTCGATCTACGAATCCTTCCTCACCCGGGCACAGGAAACCCGCGAGCAGGTGACAATCAACAACACCAATGCCCGCATCATTACCGAGGCGCTGCCGGCCCAGAAGAAGAGCTGGCCGCCGGTGCCGTTGCTGCTGGCGGGCGCCATGTTCGGCGGTCTCGGCCTTGGCGCCGGCCTCGCTCTGATGGCGGAATTTGTCTCGCCGACCGTGCTGTCGCCGTCGCAGCTCCAGTCGGCACTTGGTGCGCCGGTCATCGGCATCATCCCCGGCGAAGGCCGGAGGCGGCGCCGTCGCTTCTACAGTCTGCGGCGACGCGCCAGTAGCGGTGCTGGGGATGAAGAGGAAACGATCAGCCCCAGACTCGAAGGTTCGATCGGGCTTGCGCTGCGTCGCTTGTTCGACGGTGGCAGTTTACCGTCCTCGGCGGCCGGCACCCCGCCGAGCCTTTTGCTAACCTCCGGCGCAAGGGATACGGCCGAGCGGCTGCGGCTCGTCGGACTGCTCGGCATCCACGCCACCAGCCGTGGAGAGCGTGTGCTCGTCATCGACGCCAACATGGACCAGGACGGCCGCGCCGACCGCGGCCTGCTCGACGTACTTGCCGGCGACTGCGCGATGACAGATGCCATCCATTTCCACTTCGGCCAGAACATCGCCTACATGCGCCGCGGTGGTGCCCGCAAGATGCTGAAGGAGAGCGACAGCCGCGCCAATGCCCACAAGATGCTGAGCCAGGCACACCGGATGTTCGATCTGGTGGTGATCGATGGCGGCATCCTGTCTGAAAACCTGAAGACGGCGCCGCTCGTCGCCAGTGTCGATGCCGTAGTGCTCGTCGCGGAAAAGAATGTGACGAGCCTGAAAGACGCCGAAGCCCTGGCGCAGGCAGCCGACCTGATGGGCCACAGGCTGACCGGTATCCTGCTGGTCGACGGCTCGATCAGGTCGTGATGCGGCCATGGTAGAGCGGACGGTCCAGGCAGTTCAGGGCTACGGTAGCGAACGCATCCGTCGGTCGGGGCTCGATGCGATCACCCGGCAGGGCCTGGCGCTCGCCGTCGTCGTTCTGCTGTCGGTGTCGGGCGGTGTGCTCTGGGTGCTGGGCTACAATTACGACGGCCTCTCCGGCAGCGCGGCCACCAAGATCCACCCGGCAACCTACATCACCCTCATCATCTTTGGCTGGCGCGCCTGCACCTTCGGCAATCCGCTGCGATATGTCGCTCACGTTGCCGACCAGCGGCCGTCGACGGCGCTGCTGCTGGCGCTGACAACGGTGATCCTCGTCTTCGTCATCCTGCGCCAGCGGCCGAACATGGCAGGGTTGGTCGATACGTTCATGGGCGCGACTTTCCTCGTCCTGCTGCTGTCGGACGCGGACGACCGGCTGATGAGGCGGCTGCGGCAGGTGATCCACGCGATCATGACCGTCAATGCGCTGCTCGGCCTCTTCGAATTCGCCACCAAGCACCTGCTGTTTCCGTTCCGCTTTGACGGACAGGCGTTTGAAACGGACCTGCGATCGTCCGCCCTGCAGGGCCATCCGCTTATCAATGCGGCCGTCACCGCCTGCTATGTCCTGTCGCTGATCAGCGGCGCCAAGGACCTGACGCAGGCGAGGCGGCTGGCCATGATCGGACTGCAACTCGCCGCACTGGTGGCCTTCGGCGGCCGGACTGCCTTCGTGCTCACGCTGCTCTTCGGTGGCGTGTATGCGCTGGGGCAGTCGGGCCGTGCACTGCGCCGTGGGCGGGTCAGCCTGCCGGCAGCGGCTATGGTGTTCCTGTTCGTCAGCCTTGCGCCTGTGGTCCTGGTCTTCCTCATCTCGCAGGGCTTTTTCGATGCCTTTGCCAGCCGCTTCGTCTCTGACGGCGGGAGTGCCAACGCCCGCATCCTGATGTTCGAGCTGTTCGACCATTTCTCGGTGAGCGAGATCATCATCGGCCCACCGCTCGACCTGTTGGAAAGTCTGCGGCGCATCTACGGGCTGGAATGGGGGATCGAGAACCCGATCATCCGCATGACGCTCTACCAGGGCGCCTTCGTGACGCTGCTGCTGACGGTCGGCTTCGGACTGTTCATGTATGAGATCAGCCGCCAGTGCCTGCGTGGGGTCTGGCTGCCGATGATCGTCTGGCTGCTGATCATCAACACCGCCGAAAGCATTGCCTCGAAGACGACGCTGATGACCAAGTTCTGCGTCATCATCCTGTGCATGTACCACGCCTCGACGGTGAGGCCGGTGCCGCCGCTCAGCGTGCGTCGGTGAGCCCCAGCGCCCTCACGATCGGCAGGTCAAATCGTCGGTCTACGTCATCTGACACGACGCCCATGCCGTCGAACATGTTCCAGAACGCCCATGGAAATCCTAGTGCTTCGGCGCTCCGGCGAACGTCCTCGACATAGCGTGCACGATCCGGCGTTGGTGCTGCAACGTAACGGTCGTCGGAGCGCAAGGCGCCGAACTCGCCCATCAGGATGCGCTCCGGCGTGATGCCGTGGCTGGTTCCCCAGGCCGCCACCTGCGACAGGTATCCGTCGACGAAGCCGCGGTCCGGTTGCGCATCGAAATAGACCTTCAGCACCTTTTCCGTCTCCGCAAAGGCTGCGCGCTTCTGAGCCGCCGTCCGCTCGCCATCGGCCTCCATCTGGGCCCCGACGGCAGCCAGCGTTACCTCCAGCGAACCCGCCGCTGCCGGCCAGGGCACCTGGTTCAGCGCGCGGTAGACCGGTTCCGTCATCCACGGTGCGCCCTGGTGCGAGAACAGATAGGGCTCGTAGAAATGGAAGGTGTAGATCAGCGGCGCCAGCAGTTCGAGCGGCGCTGGGTCAAGCGCCGTGAGACCCGAGACCATGCTGCCGCAGCTTCCCGTCGCGACAAGCATCAGGTTCGGTCCATGACTGCGCGCGGTGGTCAGCAACTGCCGCTGCACCTTGTCCCACTCCGCCGAACCGCAGGCCTGCGACGGCTCGTTGACCGGCTCCAGCGCTACTCGGTCTGCGGAATGCCGCGACAGGATCTCGGCGACATCGGCAACCAGTTCCCGGTAGGCTAAAAACTCAGGTGCATCAACACTCGCCGTGAGGTTGCCGGAGTTCCAGTAGTGCGTGGCCTCGTTCGACTGAAGATTGACGACCAGGCGCAGATCTGCCGAGAGCACCGTATCGACGGCCCTGGATAGCATGTCGAGGAGGTCGCGCCGTTGCCGGCCGCGCATCGCCAGGAACGGGCCGGGGTCGATCGGCAGCCGGGCGAAATCGAAGCCCGCAGCGCGCAGTCGCTGCAGGTCACGTGGCGTCGGCACAGACCTTTGCGTCTGGAACGGCGGCCAGTCGTAGTCCCGCCGGGGCGCGGCGAACTCGCGGGTCAGCGAAAACCACGGCCAGAGGTTGATGCCGCGACGGATCGGGAAACCCTTGGCGCCGCCTGCTGCGAAGGAGTCAGCCGGGACGATGCTCGCAGCGAGCGTGGCCGCCGCGCCGGACACGAAGGTTCGGCGCGAGGCGTTGACGGTCACTCGGCCACCGGCTGCGTCTTGTCGACCGTCGCGGCGGAAACGCTGCGGCGTGCCGCCAGAGCCAAGAATTCCTGCTCGTAGGTGGCAAGGATGTCGTCCCACTGAAAGGTGGATTGGGCGCGATCTCGTGCGGCTGCCTGGCAGGTCGCGACGAGAGCATCGTCCTGCAACGCAACATCGAAACAGCGTTCGCAGGCGTCGGCATCAGTAAAATAGAGAGCCGCATCGCCGGCGGTCCAGCGGTTGTAGCGGTTGTCGTGGGCAATCACCATGTTGCCGGCCGCAAGCGCCTCGACCAGCGAGGGATTGGTGCCGCCGACGGTGTGGCCGTGGACATAGGCGCGGGCATGGAAACGCAACGCCTGAACCGCTCCGGCATCGTAGATGGCACCGGGGAACAGCACTTCGTCGCTCGCGGCATCGAGGATCGCCTGATGGTAGGCATTGCCTTCGACGAAGGTGCCGAGCACCACCAGGCGCGCGTTGCGTCGGCGACGCGAAAAGGCCTCGACGAGTGTCAGGATATTGTTGTCCGGCTCGATGCGGGCAATCGAGATCAGATAGTTGCCGCGCACCAGGCCCAGATGGCGCGCCGGATCTTCGGGTGCCTCTGTCACTGCCACGCCGCCATAGGGGATCATCACCGCCGCCTTGCGGCTGCGGCGGGTGGCAAGGTGATCGGCGATGGCCGGGTGATCGGCGACAAGACGATGGGAGCTCCAGGCGCCGATCCACTCGTTGATCCAGAACCAGGTCTTCACCGGAAGGCTCCACTTGGCACGCTTCCATTCGATGCCGTCCATATTGGTGATGATCGGCCGGCCCTTGGCGCGAAGATAAGGCAGGAAGATCGCCCCGTTATACCCGAGCACGAGGCAGACACCGGTGCGCCGGGCTGCATCCCTCACGCACTTCCAGTCGAATTCCAGCGTCGCCCGCGGCCCCGAGGACGCCACCTGCACATGGATGCATTCGATGCCGCGCCAGGTCTCGCTGCGGACCTCCTGCGTCACCGTTTCCACCTCGTCCTGGCAGTAGACGCCGACATGCCAGCCGCGCTCGACAAGATAGAGCGCCAGCTTCTCGGCAAAGGTCTCGAAACCGCCATGCGAAGCCGGGACGCCGCGTGTGCCAAGAATGAGCAGTGACGGTTTGAACTGGTTCATGGCTGATTCAACTTTCTCACGTACACGTTCATCAATGGGACATTAGCGGCTGCTGGTTGAGAAAGTTGCAAGGATCGTACCAGGCACGGATTTTGCGACGGGTCAGATGAAGACGCCAGCCGCTGTTTCAAAGTGAGACCAATATGCGCATTGCATGCATCCATCAGGGCTATGAACTTTATGGCTCCGACCGCAGCTTTGCCGAAAGTGTCGAAGCCCTGCGGTCCGGCTATCCGGATGCGGAGATCGAGGTCGTGCTGCCGCGCAGCGGTCCCATCGTCGACCTGTTGACCCCGCATGCGACGCGCATCGTCTTCGAACCCCTTTGGGTCCTGCGTCGCAAGGCGTTTCTGCGACTGGTGACGGTCGATGCTGCGCGGCTGCCGCTTGCCATTCTGCGGGCGGCGCGGCGCCTCGCCGGTTTCGATCTTGTTTACGTCAACACCTCGGTCATCGTCGACTACGCGCTGGCGGCCCGGTTCTATCCCGGCAAGGCGATCTTCCACATCCACGAAATCCCCGAAGGGCTGGCGCTGAAGGTGCTGGGCGGGCTGTTCGGCTGGAGCCATTCCGAGCTGATCTTCAACTCGAATGCCACCAGCCGCACCTTTGGCGATCCGAAATCGGTCCCGACGCATGTGATCTACAATGGCGTCGAGGGACCGGCAGCGCCTGAACCTGTCACCTATGATGGAAGCCGACCGCTTCGGGTCTTGATGCTTGGTCGCATCAACCGGATCAAGGGGCAGGAGGTGCTGCTCGACGCGGTTGCCGGCATGGACTCGGCCATGCGGTCTCGGCTGCAGCTCCGGATCGTCGGCAGCGCCTTCGAAAGCGACGAGCCGGAGCGTGAGCTGCAACGGCGGATCGACACTCTTGGCCTTGGCGAGCGGGTGGACCTGCAGCCGTTCGACGCCGATCCATCCGACCATTATCGCTGGGCCGATATCGTTGTCATTCCCTCCCGCCGGCCGGAATCGCTCGGTCGTGTCGCAATCGAGGCCATGGCCTGGGGGCGTCCGCCGGTAGCCTCCGCCATCGGCGGGCTGACGGAAGTCGTAGACGACGGCAAGACGGGATGGACGGTGCCGCCGGGCAATGTCGACGCCCTGCGCCGGAGGCTGGAGACGATTATCGCCGATCCGAGGCCGCTCGGCGAGATGGCTGTCGCCGGTCGGCGGCGTTATGAGATGCTGTTCAGCAAGCATGCGGTTGCCGAACGGATCACGGCGGCCGTCGCGGCGAACCTTGCTCGGCGCAGACGGCGCCCTGCCGCATCGCTTTCCGACGAAGTACAGGGGAGAGCGCCATGAACGGGCAGATCCTGCTCCTCATCCGCCGGCTGGCGCTGATGGTCAGTGGCGAGGCGCTTCAGAGTGGCTTCCACTTCGCCCTCAACATCTACCTGCTGCATGTCCTTTCGGCGCGCGACTACGGGATCTTCGCGATCAGCATGGTGATGGGCGGCGTCGGCGTCGCCTATATCCGATCGTTGACGGCCGTGCCGGCCAGCATCTGGATCGCCCGCAGCACGACGCGCCGGCAGGCCGACGCCTACGATGTGGCGTTCGGTTCGGGCGCGCTTCTGCTGTCGCTGCTGTTTGCGCTCGTGGCCGGGGCCCTCCTAAAAATATGGGGTGCGGACGGCGCCATCTTCGGCGGCGCATTCGTCGCGCTCTGGGCGCTGCGCAGCCATTTGCGAACCGCCTCGTTTGCGCGCAAGCGCCAGTGGATCGTCAGCTGCAGCGATCTGTCCTTCACCATCCTCGGCTGCGCGATGACGGCGCTTATCGTCCTTCGCGCCGAAAACGTGCTGCGCGGCATCTTCGAGGGGCTGACGCTCGCCAATGGCGTCGGGATCCTGCTGCTGCTGGTGCTGCCCCGCACGAGGCTGCGCGTCAGCCTGCGGCGGACGGTCCGGCAGCGGTATATGCGGCTCTGGCCACAGCTGCGATGGACAGTATTTTATGTCAGCACCTCGCTTCTGCAGGGGCAGGCGATCGGGCTGCTTGTCACCGGCATGGCCGGCCCTGCAGCCTATGCGCCGATTGCCGCGGTGATCACGTTGTTCGCGCCGCTGCGCATCGTTGCCACGGCCTTCGACAACATGATGCAGCCGGAGATTTCAGCCTCGATCGGCCGTGGGGAGTACCGGAAGGTCTGGAACCACGCGCTGGTGTGGTCCGGTCTGCTGTCGCTCGGATGTCTCGTCTATGGCGGCCTCGTGTTTTTCCTGGCCCCCTATATCAAGTCCGAGACCTTCCTGGATGCGTCGATCCAGACCATCGGCATCTCCGCCTGGCTGATTTCCATCCTGCTCATCGCCTACTCGATGCCGCGGATCGTCCTCGAGACGATGAGCGCGTTCTGGACGCTGGCGATCATCAACCTCGTCGCAGCCGTCATCGGGCTGGTCTGCATCGCAACACTGCTGGCCCTGACGACGCCGGCTCTTTCGCTTGCCGGCGCGGTTGTCTCGGAAGCGGTTTTCTTCGGCCTCTGCTGGATGACCGTCAAGCGGCGGCTGATCGGCAGACAGCAGCGGTACGTCGAGGCGCGTGCGATGGAGTAACCGCACCCTGAGCGCAGGGAGCGGCGGGCATATCGATTGGGGGACGCGATAATGCATGTGCGGATACGCTGCGAGAGCGAGACGGTGCGACGATGGCATGTCTCGCTGGTGAAGCGGCTGCAGGCTCTGCCCGATATGGCGGTGTCTGTCGAACTGGTGCCGGCATCGGCGCTGCCGCAGCAGGCGGAACTCCCGGCCGGGCTCGAAAGCCTGTTCCTGCTGGAGGCGACGATTTTCGGCCGACCACGCGATCGTGACGCGTCTCGCGTACCGGTCGACCTGCTGACGAGCTTGGTGTCCCTGACGGACGCCCCCGTCGATGTAGTGCTCGATCTCTGCGGCGGTGCGCCAGCGGATGGCCGGCCCGTGTGGTCATTGTCCTATGACGGGATCATCGGCCAGGCCGGCCTGATCGACGCCATCCTCGATGGTCGCACGCCAACCGCTGAACTCAGCGACAATGGCAGGATCATTGCCAGCGGTCGGCTGGGAACCGAATATGGCGGCGTCGCGCTCGCAAGCTTCGAGGACATGCTGGCGCGCAGCACCACGATGATCGTCGCCGCACTGCAAGGCTCCTGCCAAGCGTCGCTACCGACTCCGCCTGGGAAAGTCGATCAGGTGACCGCTGCGGGCGGAAAGCCCCGCAATCTCGCGGCGATCGCGGCAAAGAAGCTGGCGCGGCGGATCGTCCAGCAGATCTACCGCCTCTGCTACAACTCCCCGCACTGGCGCGTCGGCTGGCGGCAGACGGATGGCCGCGACCTGTTCGATCTCAAGGCGCACCCGCAAACCGGGTGGCACGATCTTCCCGACGACGGCCGTCGCTTCTACGCAGACCCGGTGCCGCTGCTGCACCAGGGGCAGGTGACGCTGTTCGTCGAGGATTTCGAGCATAGCCTGGGCAAGGGGATTATCTCCGCCGTCCCGTTCGGCGCGTCGGGTCCCATCGGTACCCCGGTGCCGGTCCTGGAGATGGACTGCCATCTTTCCTATCCGTTCGTCTTCGAGGAGGAGGGCGAGATCTGGATGATCCCGGAAACCTCCGGGAACGGCACGATCGAGCTCCTGCGCTCGACAGCTTTTCCGGGTGGCTGGGTGCGAGAGGCGGTGCTGGTGTCCGGGGTGGTCGCCAGCGACGCGACGATCATACGCCGCGGCGCGACCCGGTGGATGTTTGCTACCGTTCGCGATGGAGGAGGCGCGTTTTCCGATGCGCTGCACCTGTGGTCGGCGCCAGATTTCCGCGGCCCGTGGACACCGCACCGGCAGAACCCGGTGATGATCGACATCGCCTCGGCCCGGCCAGCCGGCAGAATGGTGGAACGCGGCGGAAGCCTTTACCGCCCCGTGCAGGACTGCCGTCGAGGTTACGGTGCGGCACTTGCGTTGGCGCAGGTGACCCGGCTCGATGACGGTGGCTTCGAGCAGACGGTGGAGACCCTGCTGGAACCGGGGCCGGTCTGGCCCGGCCGCCGGCTGCATTCGTTGAACAGCGCCGGTAACCTAGAGTTTATCGACGGGTCCGCCTTTTCTCCGCGCTGGAAGGCCTTTCGAAACCACCGCACCTCCACACGATAAGGGTATCGTAATGATCCTGCGGTACACGCTATGGATGTTTACCGGCTGAAAATGCCCGTGCCCAGATAATCAGGTGGAGCCATGCTTCAGGATCAGACGGCCACCGTCCGTCGCGATCGGCAGATTCCGACGAGACGGTCGTTCGTTGCGCGATGCCACACCAGCTTGGCATCCGTGGAGACCGTGTGGCGGCTCATGCAAGCGAGCGGCCGGGCGACGGCGTTCCAGCACTACGACTGGATGAAGGCGATCGCCGATCACCTCGCTCAGCCGGCCTGTGCCGAAGTTCTGGTGATCGAGATCTGCGACCGCAGCACCGGCGAACCACTCATGCTGCTGCCGCTTTGCCGCATTCGACGGCGCAGCTGGCAGGCCATCGAGTTCCTCTCGCTCGGTGTTTCTGATCTCAGCGCGCCGGTTCTTGCTGCCGGTCTGTCGATCGCGCCGGAAGACGGGCAGGCGCTTTGGCAGGCGATCTGCGACGTCCTGCCGAAGGCCGACTTTGTCATCATCGACCAGATCCCGGCGAGCATCGGCGGCATCCCCAACCCGCTCGCTCTGCTGCCGCAGGTAAGCGCCAGCCCGATGACGAGCTACGATACGCCGATCGACGGCGATCCCGAGACGATCGTCGCACGACTTGCCAACAGCCAGACCCGACGTATCCTGAAGACCTCCGACCGCCGCATGAGTGAGCAGGGGGAGGTCGGCTTTCGACACGCATCGACTCCGGATGAACTGGATGAACTGATGCACGTCATGTTCGAACAGCGCGCCGAGCGCTTTCGGGAACTTGGGCGGTACGATCTGCTGGCGCTGCCGGCGGTGCGCGATTTCTATCGGAATGCGGCAGGCACAAGCCTCGGCGGGCGGGGCCCCGCTCACGTGTTCGGCCTTTCGGTCGACGGCGAGTGGATCGCCACCGCCTACGGGCTCGTCCACGGCTCGGTCTTTCACCTGACGGTGATCACGATGGCCGGCGGTCAGTGGTCGGCGTGCTCGCCGGGCATGGCGACCATCGCCCGGTTCATCCGCTGGTCCCGCCAGAACGGCATCTCGACGATGGATTTTTCCGTTGGCGAGGCACCTTACAAGCCCGGCTTCGGCGGTCAGCCGCGACAGCTCTTCTCTCTGTCACGGCCGATGACGGCCAAGGGACGCCTGATCGTTGCCTCGCGTCGCATCGCCAGCCGAACCAAGCAGGAGATCAAGGCTCGACCGGCGCTATTCCGCCGGCTGCGATCGATGATGCAGATCGGCCGCCGCATTGGTCACAGCGTCGGTCGGTGGCGCGGCTGACACCGCCACGTTTGGCTCGCGTCGTTAGGTGACGATCCGCACCGGCACCGCCTTCGACGCCGGGGTCTTGGACTGCACGTCGTGATGCGACAGCGCGATCAGCGCATTGAGTTCCGGATAGTATCCCCCGAGACAGCCGTCCGGCAGGTCGAAAGGCGTCACGCTCAGGCCGCCGACATAGCGTTTGCGCCCATCATCCGCATCGGATTCGAGCCCGACAACCTGTCCCTCGCGCAGGCCGGCGCGCTGCATCTCCTGGGGATTGATGAGCAGCACGGAGCGGGTACCCTCGATGCCCCGCAACCGATCGCTGTAGCCGTAGATAGTCGTGTTGAACTGATCATTGCTGCGCAGCGTGATCAGCCGGTAGCGACCGGCCCGGTCCTCGAAGCCCGCAGCCGAAAGCTCCTTCGGCACGGTGAATTCGGCCCGTCCGCTCTCGGTTTTCCAGATCCGCTCGCGCGCCGAGTTCCCCTTGTAGAAGCCACCGGGCGTGAAGACCCGCTCGTTGAAGGCGCGAAACTCTTCGGGATAGGTTTCTTCGATGAGGTCGCGGACTATGGAATAGTCACCGACCCACTCGTCCCATCTCACCTTCGGATTGGCGGGCAGCGTCGCCTTGGCAATGCCGGCAACGATTGCCATTTCCGACAGCAGTTCGTCGCTCGCCGGTTTGCGTCTGCCGATCGATCCGTGAATGCAGCTGAGGCTGTCCTCCATGCTGACGATCTGCGGACCGCTTGTTTGCATGTCCTCCTCCGAGCGGCCAAGGCACGGCAGGAGAAACGCCGTCTCGCCGTTGATGAGGTGGCTGCGGTTCAGCTTGGTGGCGATCTGCACGGTCAGCCGCATCGTCTGCCAGGCCGCTTCCATCGCTTCCGTCTCGGGGATGGCCCGGACGAAGTTGCCGCCGAGCCCGATGAAGGCCTTGATATCGCCGCTCAAGATCTTCTCGCAGGCTTCGACGGTGTTGACGCCCTTGTCGCGCGGCGGGTCGAAATCGTAGAGCTCGGCCAGCTTGTCGAGCGGCACCAGTTCCGGCTTTTCGGCAATACCGACGGTTCGCTGGCCCTGGACGTTCGAGTGACCGCGCACCGGCGAGATCCCGGTTCCGTCGCGACCGATATTGCCCTTCATCAGCAGGAGGTTGACGAACATCGCGACGTTGTCAAAGCCGTGCACCTGCTGGGTAAGGCCCATGCCGTAGATGCCGATAACCTTTTCCGCCTCGACATAGACCTGTCCGGCCGCCTGCAATGCCTCGCGGGTGAGGCCCGAATTGCGCTCGATCTCTTCCCAGCTCGTCGCCTTCACCTTCTGCTCAAACTGGTCGAAGCCCAACGTGTGGCTCTCGATGAACGGCCGGTCCAGCACGCTGCGGCCCTGCTGCTGCGCTTCCTCGTGCCTGGAAAGCACGTGCTTGCACAGGCCCATGAGGGCGGCGATGTCGCCACCTGCCTTCACCTGCAGATACTGGCAGGAGATCGGCGTCTCATGACCGGTCAGCATCTCGGTCGGGCTCTGCGGATTGACCATCGCCACCAGGCCCTTCTCCTTGACCGGGTTGAAGGTGACGATCTTGCAGCCGCGCTTGACGGCTTCCTGCAAGGGATGAAGAAAGCGCGGGCTGTTGGACCCGGTGTTCTGGCCGAAGAAGAAGATTGCATCGCAGGTGGAGAAATCCTCGAAGACCGATGTGCCGACGGGTGCTCCGATGACCTTCTTGAGCGCCACGGACGTCGTCTCGTGGCACATGTTCGAGCTGTCGGGCAGGTTGTTGGTGCCGTAGAGGCGGGCAAAGAGGGCATAGAGATAGGATGTCTCCAGGCTCGCACGGCCCGATGCGTAGAAGACCGCCGAATTCGGATCCCGCTCCCTCAGCGTCTTCAACTCGGCGCCGATTGCCTCGAACGCTTCCTCCCAGGAGCAGGGAACGTAGCGGTCCTGCGTGCGGTCGAGCCGCATCGGATGCGTCAGGCGTCCGGCCTGTTCGAGGTCGTGATCCGACCAGTCGCGCAGTTCGCTGATCGTGTGCTTGGCGAAAAACTCCGGCCGACATCGGCGTGTGGTCAGCTCCCACAGCGTCGCTTTCGCCCCGTTCTCGCAGAATTCGAAGCCGCTATGATCGGCGGGCTTCGTCCAGGCGCAGGAGACGCACATGAAGCCGCCCGGCTTGTTCTGCCGGGCCAGTGTCTCAAGTGCCCCGGGCGTTGGCCATTCCTTGCCGAAAATCGAGGTTATCCCGCGCAACGACCCCCATCCGCCCGCCGGTCCATCGTAGTGAACGGTTTCCTGATCGGCCATCATGCTTCTCCTCGTATCGCATCGGGGCAAAGGCGGGTCGGAGAGTGTTGCAGCCGATATGAGTGCAGGAAGGCATGGCTCATCGTCCGGCGGCAGGTCCGGACCCGCGCATCGAACGAAAGCAACTCGGCAGGCGCGGCAATGTTCCGTCTCGTGCGCCTTGCGCAGTAGAGGCGCAGTCGAAGCCCTCGGCGCCCGCAAAACCCGCCTGCTGCCGTCGACAGCCTTAGCCGCTCACACCTGGTTGGCGGGCATCGGGATGACGGTGGAGGCAGCGGCCGTCGCGGCATTTTCGGTCACGTGACCGGTGCCGGAGCGGACGACGACGGCAGTCGAGGCCAGCGGCAGGCCGGCCTCCTTGAGCGCCGTCAGCAGCCGCTTCATTCCCTCGCGCTTGATGAGGCTTGGGTTGCCGGGCCGCGAGGTGAACTTGAACCTGACCACCATCGAGCTCTCCGTTACCGCCTGAATTCCCTGCATCTTCAGCGGAACGAGAAAATCATTGCCGAAGTCGGGATGCTCCAGAAGGCCAAGCCCCACCTTCTTTGCCGTCTTGCGGATAAGTTCGAGATCCGCATCCGGTTCGAAGCGCAGCTCGAACTTGATCGTCCCCCAGTCGCGACTGAAGTTGGTGACGGAGGTGATCGTCCCGAAAGGGATGGTGTGGATCGGCCCGTTGTGATGCCGCAGCCGGACGGAGCGCAGCGAGATCTGTTCGACGGTTCCCATCAGTTTGCCCGTATCGATGTATTCGCCGATCCGGAAGGCGTCTTCGGCGAGGAAGAAGATGCCCGATACGACATCCTTCACCAGCGTTTGAGAGCCGAAGGAGAGCGCCAGCCCCAGCACGCCGAAGCCTGCGAGCAGAGGTGTCACGTCGACGCCGGCCGAAGAGATGACGACCAGACCGGCGATCGCGAGGACGGCGCCGAGGATCAGGTTGCGGACCACTGGCAGTATGGTCGCGATCCGGCTGGTGCCGGGCGGCGGAAGATCCTCCTGCTGGCCGGGAAGCAGAACGATTGCTGCCGGCGCGACGGTTTCGAAATAGCCGAACAGGAAGCTGCAGATGCTCCAGCTGACGATCAGCGCCAGGCTCAGATGTTCGAGCCAGACGAGCCAGCCGGTGACGAGCGCGGAGGCGCCCATCATCAGCGGCTGCCAGAGGAGGACCACAACGTGCAGGCCGGCGATCCAGATGGCTCCGGCAATCGGCATGCGCAGGCTCCAGAGCAGGAGCGTCGCAAGGTCTCGGCCGCTCTTGCGTTCGCGGCGGCGTGCAATGGCTCCGAGCAGCGAGACGATGCCGAGGTCGAGGATCGGGACGACGACGACGATGAACTGCATGGCCCCCGCCGCCCGCGCCCAGACGCCGTTCTGCGACGTGCCGGCGACCAGCAGGCCGGCGATCCAGATGGCAACGGCCGAGACGATGTAGAAGGTCGCGAGCGCCGAACCGATGAGCCGGCGCGCCGAGCCGGTCTCCCGGCCGGCGAACACCCGCGCGATGTCATGGCGGCCGGCGATGAACCACCAGAGCTTCAGCACCGTCAGAATGGAGGCCGTGAGGAAGAGCCAGCTGTCGGCAGCAACGGGATCGACCATGCGCACGTCCGCCAGTTGTACGGAACTGGCGATGAAGGCGTTCAGCGTCCCGTAGGCGACGAGCATGCGAAAATGCCACCGCGCATGGTCGATATCGAGAAGCGGCGGCAGAGTCTCGCCGTTGCGGGTGAACAGCAGCCGGCCGATCGCCGCATAGGTCAACGTGCCGGCAAGCACCCAGAGCAGCGACGAAGCCACCTGACGGGACAGGGTCTCGGGCGCAAGAAGCTGCCGCAGCAGCGCATGGGCCACCGCGACATAGGCGACGACGGCAACTGCGTCGCAAGTCAGCCGGACCATGGCGATCCAGAAACGGTGATGCAGCACGGAGCGCCGCAATGCGGTCGCGAGAAGGGCGCGCACCGTCCAGGCGACGGTGAGCCCGCCCGCCGCTGCACCGAACGCTGCAAAGAGTGCGCCGATTGGGCCGTCGCTTTCCGCCGACAGCATGCTCCAACTGGAGCTGAAGGCGGCCGGCAGCCCGGCGATCCCGGCGATCGACCGGGCGGTGCCGCGGTTCAGCGCGCTCAGCAGATCGCGCAGCATCCACATCCCGTCGACGGCGACCACCGGCTGCGGCCGATCCTCCGCTGCGGCAGCTTTGTTCGTCCCACCAGTTTCCTGCCACTGCAGGACGACGGGCCGGCCGGATCCGCCCGCCGCCTTGACCGCCGCGTCGATCCCGGCGGCATCCTGCCCGGGGCCGACCATGATGGTGATCGGCGCCGCGTCGGTTTGCGCGCGGAGTTCTGGCTCGGGCATGAGGAGCGGCAAGGCGGCAAGCACCGCCGTGGCAAGGAGACGGCCGATCCGTTTGCCCTTGGCGCCGAGGACGGTGAAAAGCTTGGCAAGAAGAGACATCTGCAGCACCGCCCCGATCGCCGATCCTTTCGGCCTGGATCCTGCGATGATGCATCAGATGTCGAAGGCTTGGCAATGTCGAGATTTGTGGGGCTCTACACGTCCGGCCGCAACTTGATCGGGCGCTCAATACCCCCGCTGCATGTCGATGGTGGTCGGCAGCGTGCCGTTGCGTCGCCAGACGCGGATGTTGCCGGCGACGATGCCGCTTGCGGTCGTCGGGCTGGTCGGCGCCGAAATATGCGGCAGTACCGTCACATGCGGATGGCTCCAGAAGCGTGCCGTTGCCTCCAGCGGCTCCCGTTCGAAGACGTCGAGGACGGCATGGTCCAGATGCCGGTTGTCCAGTGCATCGAGAACATCGTCGGCGACGATGACCGCGCCCCGCGCGAAGTTGATGAGAGAGGCGCCCTCCGGCAGCAGCGAGAGCCTCTGCCTGTCGAGCAGGCCGCGTGTCTGCGCCGTTAGGGGCACGAGGCAGACGAGAATGTCGCTCGCGGAGAGAAGGGCGGCCAAACCGTCTTCGCCATGGTGGAGCGTCAGACCCGGGAGATCCTTGCGGGTCCGGCTCCAGCCCTGAACCGGAAACCCCGCTTGCTGCAGGCGTAACGCTGCCGCCGTTCCAAGCGCACCGAGGCCCAGCAATCCGATCCGCACGGTCGATGGATGCCGGTAGGGACGGGGATCCCAGCGGCGGGCCGCCTGGCTGCGGTGATAGGCCGGCATGTCGCGCTGCAGGTAGTATGTCCAGGCAAGCACCGCTTCAGCCATGACGCGAGCCAGTTCCGGATCGACGAGCCGGACGATCGGCGGCGCCGTGGCTCCGAGCTCCAGCACCAGCCGCTCGACGCCGGCCCACAGGCTGTGGATCCAGGAAAGGCCGGGCAGGGCGGAGATCTCCGCCGGATCGGGATTGGCGACGATGGCGATCTCGGCCATCTGCCTTTCATCCTCCGTCAGATCGCGGAATGGCATGATACGCTCGTCGGGCATCGCTTTGCGCAGCACGTCGAGCCAGTCATCCTCCTCGGTGCGGTTCATACGGCTGACGAAGGCGATTGGCGATGGCATGGGAAGTCCTTGCAGGTTGGCGGGTGCGTGTTGCGGCCCTTTGTGGCGGGCGGCGATCGTGGCCGTCAAGCGGATGTCGTCGCAGCGGCCTCTTGCGGCCGCCATTCGGCATCTGGCTCGCGGAGTATGGCGCCCGACGGCGGCAGCAACCAGAGCCCGGCCGTCTTGTCGACACGCAAACAGGTGCCGACATGACAAAGACAGGCGTCTGCCGGCCAATGCCGTGCGCATCAACCAGCGAGCGTCAGTTCGAAAGCTCTAATAGTTATTAGAAATCAGCCACTTACGAATTTTCTGAAGTTTTTGCGACGGTGGTTGTTGACGTGTGGGAAGTGTGGATCTATAACCCCGATCACTGACGAGGGCGGCGGCGCTGCAAGCGACGAAGTCTTTCGTTCTGGAGAAAACCTGAAGGTTTCGGGATTTTCTTGGAAAGAAATCATATAAGATTGGCTGATGCTGATTGAGGGCCGGGTTACGGTTTGGTCCTGATGGTTTTG